>JBHJHA010000019.1:0-126211 GCA_050331235.1 Leptolyngbyaceae cyanobacterium | reverse complement strand
ACTTCCCTCTCGACCTAGCGGCTGCTGAGGCACCCGAAATCATCGGCTAGTCCTCGATAGTTCAGCTACGCTGAGTTTGCCTAAGCAAAAGCGCTCTCTCCATCGCGGAGGGGGCGCTTTTTACGTTTGAAGGGGATATCGTCACTCAAATTTGGCTGATATTCTAGCTCACCGAGCAAGGCGAGTACCTAGGACCAACTTATGCTAATTCTCTGTAATAGCCCTACAGATTTGAAGATCCCCCGCTGCCGCTGCCCCCTTGAAACAGGGGCTTTGAAGAATCTATGTGTAGTCGCGATTCGCAGAAATAATATTAGATGGAAAAAGTTACTGACTGCCCCTCATACGGCTCATGGTGTTGTGCAGCCATGGCAAGGTTGTAGAAGCGATCAGGTATTATCTGCCTGGATCAGCTCTCATCAGGAAATATCACCATGGTCAACCGTCGGGCGCGTAACCGAGCAGTCAACTCCGCAGGCGGCTTTTTGCAAGACTTCAAGGATTTTTTGATGCGGGGCAACGTCATTGACCTCGCCATCGCGGTAGTGATTGGAGGAGCCTTTCAGGCAATTGTCACTTCACTGGTCAATGACGTTATCACTCCTGCCATCTTAAATCCAGCTTTACAAGCCGCTGGCGCCGACGATATTGCAACGTTGTCGATCAACGGTATCAAATACGGCCTCTTTCTTTCTGCAATTATCAACTTTGTAGTGATTGCCTTCGTTCTATTCATCCTGATTCGGATAATTAGAGCGTGCTAAGCGACGGAAAGAGTTGGAAGAAGAGACAGCTCCAGAACCGACGATGGAAGAAAAGCTCAATGACACCTTGACGCGCCTAACGGATGTGTTGGAACGGAAAGTCTAATTGCATCTATCTGGATGTGATTCATGAATAGCAGTAGAACTCGCTCCAATCCGCTACTCTAAATCGAGATGCGATTTAATGATCCGGCCTATGACTCGTCCGACTGCTCACCGTGTACGTCGCAACCTGATCTGGCTAGCCATATTAGCTCTGGTCTGGCTACTGTGCAGTGGTAACGCTGAAGCGGGGCCCATTCGCGATCGCCTAAATCAATTTCCTGACTGGGAAGATAAACCGCCAACCTCTTCAGCTAACGGTGACTTGATTTATCCAGACTGGATGGCTGGTACCTGGGAAATGACTAGTACTTTGACTGATGTATCAGCCCCGTTAGCCCCCCAAATTACAACTCCCGGGTTTGACGGCAACCAAAGCCTGCTCAATCAGCCTATTGTTTGCAGAGTACGCTTTGAGCCGAAGCTGACCTCTTACACCAAAAGTTTTTTGCTCCAGCCTCGACTGGCGCAAGAAGAGGTGGTCGCAGATCGAGCCTTCAACGGACTCAGCCTGGCGCGGGCATATCTTGGAGAAGAAACTGTCAAAGCGGTAAAAGTCGATCCTGAGAATCCGAATCGGCAGTTGACTATCTTGCGCGGCGATCGCCAACTCGAATCAACAGTTATTGGCCGAGCCGTTGAGTCGCCGACTCGAGCAGACTTCCTCACTACAGAGTTGTTCCAACAGATTTTTCGCGGTACGGCTCAACCTTACGTCAACCAAGTCGAGACAACAACGGCCTACCATCGGCTCGATCCAGATCACATCGCGGCTGATCAGATAACCGCCGTTTATCTTTCTGCTCAAGATCCCGATTATTTTCAAGCTCGTAATCAACCAGTCGCAATTTATCGCTATCAATTGACTCTAAATGCTGTTGACACACCAGTCTAAGGGGGGTCGGTTTGCACTCTTGGGGTCGGTGATCAACTTTCGGGAATCGCTATCAGCAGGCTACTGAAACATCTTGAGCAGACCAGCCATACCGCTTGGCATCAGCCTGGGCTTGGCGAGTGATATCATTGGCCACAAAGTGGCTATGCAAAATTTGCACACTCAACATGTGGTTGATGATGGCGTCAAGCTGTACCCGCTCAGCCACCGGAGTCGCCGGATTGCTGTGCTTATCCAAAACCGCTCGTGCAGCCTCAACATCTAAAAGACCCGCTGTTTGAATCCGATTTTTGGATAAATAGCTGCTGGCCAGCGATCGCATCGCGGCCTCTTTAACCACATCCGTGTGAGAAGGCGGCGCCATAAACGCAAATTTTTGCCGTTCGTATAAGCTTTTGGGCAACAGCGGCTTCATCGTCTCTCGCAAAATGTACTTATCTTGACGATTGCGTAGGCGCATAGACGGCGGTAAGTTAACCGCAAATTCTACTAAGGGATGATCGAGAAACGCTGGACGGGCCTCTAAGGAATTAGCCATATCAACGCGATCGCCGGCCCAGCCCAATACTTGCGACTCAAACTGGGTTTTGATCCAAACATACTGTGCTCGGTCAAGGGGATGGCGATCGCGCAGCTGGTCTGCATGCAAAGCATCAGCAATTGCACTGCCTGGAAGATAACCATCAAGCCGATGTCGGTAATGGGCATGCAGCAGTTGGGGCACATGGTGCGCTGAAGCCAGCCAAGACTGCAAAGCACTGGGTGTAAAACCGATTAATTCGGTCAGAGCCGGATCATCGAGTCGCTTATCAGCCAGGAGATTGCCTTTGAACAAGCGATTACTCTCTGCTAGCCAGGCCTCCAAATCGGCCCGTTCTGCCGGTGGAGTATCATCCATACCGTGCAAAATCATGTCTAGGCGCAGCTGTGGATATCCAGCAAATAATTCGTCAGAGCCTTCTCCAGTGACTACGACCTTGTAGCCAGCATTGCGGACGTGCTCACTCATCAACAGCTTAGCCACAGTAAATGTGTTGTAAATGCTGCGTTCAGTGTGCCAAATGGTTCGCACGAACTGGTCGTAGAGCTGCGCCCCTTCGACTAAAAGAACGTCTTGATCGGCCTGTACAGCGGCGGCCATTTCTCGGGCGATCGCCGTTTCATCATAATCGGCGTCGTCAAAGCCAATTGTGAATGCCTTGATCGGTGACTGTTGACAAGCAGCGGCCACCCCCATAATCGAGCAAGAATCAATCCCCCCGGACAGGTAACAAGCCACGGGCACATCTGCTTCTAGCCGGAGCTGAATGGCCTCGACAAAATGAGCGCGAAACTCTTCGATGTAGTCGGTTTCGCTGCGATGGACATCGCGATCGCCCTGGAGGGGAAAATCAAGATCCCAATATTGCTCCTTGTGGAGAATAAGTTCTCCATCACGACGATGAACGACGAGTTTTTGTCCTGGTTCGACTGCATAGATTCCTCGAAAGCAGGTCGTCCCTGGCACCATAGTCTGCATCAGCTGATGGTATAAGCCCTCTGCCGCAAACTGCGCCTGCACATCCGGATGAGCCAGTAGCACCTTAATTTCCGAACCGAACACGCAGCCATTGGCAGTGAGTGTGTAATATAGCGGCTTGACCCCAAAGCGATCGCGGACTAGAGTCAAGCGGTCCTGATGTCGTTCATACAGAGCAAAAGCAAACTCTCCCCGTAAGCAAGGCAACGCCTGATCGAGTCCGAAGCGCTCCGTTAGATGCATGACCAACTCAGTGTCGCTCTTGGTGCGAAATTGATACCCGCGTGAAGTCAAGTCCGCCCGCAGGCGTTTGTAGTCGTAAAACTCACCATTGTGAGCAATAAGGTACTGCCCATCAGGAGATATGAAGGGTTGCTGCCCCCGCTCTGGATCAAGGTCAATGATCGACAAACGGGCATGGGCAAACCCCACACCGCGATCACGAATCACCTGATAGCCAAAACCATCTGGACCACGATGATGTTGAATGGCAGCCATTCCGACTAAAACATTGGGGTCAACTGGTCGATTAGGATCGGCATATAAAACACCGCCAATGCCGCACATAGGTCTTTGCCTCAGATGATTTGATGTCTTAGGGGTGCATCCTAATATGTGAAGCTTTCCAGAAATGGCACATCTTTACCAAATCTGAAGCAATCAAGCTTATTATCATGAAGTCTTGACATTAGGGTTCAGCAACTGACTGACACCCGGCTATTAGAATGACCCTTCATGGAGGCAGCGCAAGGGAAGATCGGAGTGTAGGACGGCTCAAGCAGCCAAGAAGAAATCGTAAGATTGGTAACAGTTTTTTTCGGACCAACGCCGGAAGATTTTGCTAATGATTGATGTCTTTTTGAAATAGGAATACCCTATGACATTCTCTATCGTGGCCTGGGACCCAGCCACGGGCATGACGGGGATTGCCGTAGCAACCAAGCATTTGGCCGTTGGGGCGCTGGTTCCCCATGCCAAGGCTAACATCGGGGCGATCGCCACCCAAGCAGCAACCAATCCGCTTTTAGGCATCTGGGGACTGCGGCTTTTAGAGAGTCGCCGAACCGCCCAGACTGATGACTTCCCCATCCCCTTAGAAGCTGTATTGGATGTATTGCTTCAAAATGATGAAGAACGCGATCATCGTCAACTGCATCTAGTCGACCACCAGGGCCACACCGTTGGCTGGACTGGCGCGCACTGCATTGATTGGGCTGGACATTTAACGTTCCCTAATTTTTCCGTAGCAGGCAACATGCTGGTCGGAGAGCAAGTTCTACGGGCCATGGCAGACACCTTTCATAGCCATGCTTCCCTCAATTTTTCGGAGCGCTTGCTCTGCGCTCTCGAAGCGGGCGATCGAGCCGGCGGCGACAAGCGCGGTAAACAGTCTGCCGCACTCTATGTCGTCAAAGATGACTTTTACCCCCATTTAGACCTGCGCGTCGACAACCATCGCGAACCGATTAAGGAGCTCCGGATTTTACACACTGAAGCCTGTAAGGACTATTACCAATCCTTTCGTCAAACAATGCCTTCGCAAAAACAGTTTCAGTTCAAAGTTGACCCGATCTGGCTGCGAAAGGTGGTTTAGTACAGCCTTTCACAGGCTATCCAGCTTTAGGATGTGGCCTGACTCTGTGACGTTTGAAGTCGTCGCCGCTGCCGCATCATGACAAACCCCATAGCCAGCCAAAAGAGTAGTAGCCCACCTGTAATCAGCAGCATAGTCCCCAGGCCAAACCGGGCAATCAGGGCTGGGGCCGCCGCTGTAAACAAACCACCCCCCACAATAGGTTCAAAAAATAGCTGCTTATAGGCAATACTCTCAAAGGCACCGGAGCGGCTTCTCGGGACAGCGTTTGTATCCAGCACAACCTCTGTTTTACAAAGCGACCCGCCAAAATCAGCATCGCAATGACAACAAAAGCAAAGAAGACATCTTTGAGCGTAAACATAACGATCGATAAAATCAGCTACAAGGGTGTACTCAATCAGGCGAAAAACGTCTTTAAATAAAAATCTCTTCCCACAGCGAGCTACTCAACATCCAAAAATTCATCAATACAAAAGAGTCAGCTGCCACTTTTTTTAGGGCTTTAGATACAAGAAATCTCCGTTCTTCTACACTAATTATTTTCAGAGCCAGCAAATAAAGCAGGCATTTTGAGATGGTTTTGGATGCATTAAGCGCAGATTAAGGCGACAGACAACTATAAATTGATGATTTGCATACAGTCTTGAAAAGATCACTCTTAGGATAGAGTTAAAGTCATCATCTAAGCTCAATAGCAACTAGCCAAAGTCGCAAAGTTATATAGCTTTCTAAAAAGTATCGTGAAGAATCAACAAATTCGGGTTGGCACCTTCAATCTCAATAACTTGGCTTTGCCGGGCGTAGAGTATTACCGAGGCGAGTCTTACTCCCGGACAGAATATGAACAAAAGCTTGATTGGACCGCCCAGCAGCTAGATCGCATGGCAGTAGATTTGGTGGGCTTTCAAGAAGTGTTTCACGAGCAGGCTCTCAAAACTGTTTTAACCCAGAGCCACAGCGCCCGAGATTTGAAACTGGTCATGGCGAAAGGTGTTAGAGGAGGACCAGGACTCGGCTTAGCAACGCGATTGCCCATCTTGAAGCATCGGATCTACATTGACTTTCCGAAAGAAAGCTGGCTCAGTGTCGATGCAGAAAAAGCGCATATCCCTCTGACGTCGTTTTCTCACCCGGTATTAGCAGTCGATGTAGAACTGCCGAATGGTCTGAACTGCACAATTTTCGTAGTACATCTCAAGTCCAAGCGGCCTATGATGGATCGCAATGTTGATCGCTCTGACCCGGTTGAGTTGGCTAAGGGCCAAGCGCGATCGCTGATTCGTCGGGCGGCAGAAGCCACAGCCCTGCGGTTTATCCTGATGGAAAAGCTGCGAGATCGCCGCTATCCGGTAATTGTTATAGGCGATGTTAACGACAATCACACCTCTGTAACGACCCAACTTGTCTCGGGTCAACCGCCGTGGGAATGCTGGCCTTACCGTAAGAAAGCCCCCGTATGGGACATACTGCTCTATCAGGTGAAAGACATTCAAGCTCGACTAGGCTATGGTGACCACTACTACACCCATATCCACAATGGTCATTACGATAGTCTCGACCACATTATGGTGAGTGAAGAATTTTCGCCTCGCAATCGCGATCGCATTGCTCAGGTCGTCTACGTCTCGGTCTACAATGACCACCTGTTTGATCAGACTCTACTGGCAGACCAGATCGAGCGCTGGAAATCTGACCACGGTCAAGTCGTCACGACCATTGAGCTGATGAATTGATCATAAAATGCTCGATGGCTCCGAAATCATCCAAGCCGATGATTAAAGTTGCGTAAAAGTCACTGAGCTCCCTCTGCCCAGGGCTATGGCAGCATACTCAGAGTGGACTACCGCAAAGACCCTATGACCTCACCCCCTTCGAATTTGCCAGTGCCCCCAGGCGAATTTGGCTTGCCCATCATTGGCGAAACATTGAGCTTCTTTCGTGATCGCGATTACGCCGCGAAAAAACACGAAATATACGGCTCCGTCTTCAAAACCCGCCTCCTAGGTAATCCCACCATTTTTGTTAAAGACAGTACTGCCAATCAGTTTGTCCTCAGCAATGAAAATACTTACTTTGAGGTGAACTGGCCACCGAGCACCAAAGCCCTGCTAGGTAATTTATCCTTAGCGCTGCAAACCGGCAGCGAACACCAACACCGTCGCAAGCTGTTGCCCAGGCGTTTATGCCCCGGGCCTTGTCAAGCTATATCGAGACCGTGCAAGCCATCACCCAGCGCTATGCGAACCAATGGGCTCACCAAGGCGACCTCACCTGGTATCCAGAGCTGCGCAACTACACCTTAGACGTTGCCTGTAAGCTGTTGGTTGGCCTTGACCAAGGCTCTCAAACCAAGCTCGGCCATCTATTTGAGACTTGGTGTGGGGGTCTGTTTTCGATTCCGTTGCCGCTGCCCTGGACCCGATTTGGCAAGGCACAGCGATGTCGCAAACTGCTGCTCGACGAGATTCAAAATACTATTGTCGCTCGGCAGCAATCAGCCACCAGCGGCACCGATGCCCTCAGCTTACTGATCGAGGTGCGGGATGACGAGGGTCAGGGACTCAGCTTGGCAGAGCTCAAGGACCAGATTTTGCTCCTGCTCTTTGCTGGACATGAAACGCTCACATCAGCGATCGCCTCGTACTGTCTGCTGGTTGCGCAGCATCCTACGGTGTGGGCCCAGCTCCGGGCTGAGCAAGCAGCCTTTGCCCAAGCTCCACTCACCTTAGAGACCATTAAGCAGATGACCTATCTAGATCAGGTACTCCAAGAGGTGCTGCGCTTGATTCCGCCAGTAGGCGGCGGCTTTCGCACTGTGCGACAAACCTGCGAACTGGCTGGATATCAAGTGCCTGCCGGTTGGACAGTGTTATATGAGATCAACCAAACCCATTTGAACGAGGCCATCTATCCTAATTCCCAAACCTTTCAACCAGAGCGCTTTGGGGACCCCCATCGCCAGTTACCCAAATATAGCTATGTGCCCTTTGGCGGCGGCATTCGAGAATGCTTAGGCAAAGAATTTGCTCGTTTGGAAATGAAACTATTCGCGGTACATCTGCTGCGGCACTACACGTGGAGCCTAGACCCAGAACAGGATTTAACCCTAGCTACGGTACCGACCCCCCATCCCCGCGATAACCTCAAAGTCAAGTTTCATCCCCTCGACTAGGCAATCCCGCTCTTGAGCAGCGAGCCTCCGCCTTAATCCTACGTATATTTACTGGACATGGAGAGTATTTAAAATTACGGATTACCGCCCATGGACATGACTGCTTTTGGAAAAACAGGGACACTTTTAATTTTCTAATCGATCACCCATATTTAGCGTTTTAGAACTGCCAAACCGCTACCCGTAAGGATGCTGCCACGGATTAGGCAAAATGTTAGATTCTCTCTCAACCGCCTGACTAGCGCTGAAAGATCGGGTACTCTAGTAAATCCATGCACAGTGCTTCTGATGACGGTTCTCTAAGCAGGGAACTGACAGGGCAGTTTTTTTAGTGTCTATGATCAGCCGCACATGCTCAGCGTGGCCATTATCCGTGAAAAATCATCTTGGATAAACGACATTAAACGCGATCGCAGGACAGCAGGACCGGTTGGTTGGACAGATCAGCCTGAGGCAAGCATTAGAACGGTTCGGTTTGTGGAGAATTTTGGAGGTATCGCGTGGAGCAAGCGCTAGAGGGCATATGGCAAAAAGTCTTATTAGAACTGCAAAATCAGCTGAGCCGTCCTACTTTTGAAACCTGGATCAAACCGGCTAAACCTCAAGCTCTTTCTGAGGAAACCTTAGTCATCTGCACGCCCAATCCGTTTGCCCGTAATTGGCTCCAAAAACATTACCTAGGCACAATTGGCACCGTTGTCCGCGACATCCTCGGGCGGACAGTTGAAGTTAAGTTTGTGGTGGAAGCCCAAGCTGACAACGTGTTGCCCATTGAGGGCACGCCCATAGCAGAAATGACCTGGCCCGCCCCTGCTTCACTGCCTGTCGATGCCCCCGAAGCGGTGCCCCAGTCCCCGAATCAAGAAAAAAGCCTCAACCCGAAGGCGATCTTTTCGCGGTTTGTTGTGGGGTCTAACAATCGTATGGCCCATGCTGCCGCCTTAGCCGTGGCTGAGGCCCCCGGTCGAGAGTTTAATCCTCTCTTTTTGTGCGGTGGGGTTGGCTTAGGTAAAACCCATTTGATGCAGTCGATTGGGCATTACCGCTTAGACATTACCAAGAGCGCACGGATTTCCTACGTTTCCACCGAGCAGTTTACGAATGACCTGATTACAGCAATTCGCAAAGACAGTATGCAAAGCTTTCGCGATCGCTATCGCCAAGCCGACGTGCTACTGGTGGACGACATTCAGTTTATTGAGGGCAAGGAGTACACCCAAGAAGAGTTTTTCCATACATTCAATACGCTGCACGAATCAGGCAAACAAATTGTGTTGGCCTCTGATCGCCCGCCCAATCAAATGCCGCGGCTACAAGATCGCCTGGTATCACGCTTTTCGATGGGGTTAATCGCCGATATTCAGCCCCCCGACTATGAGACGCGCATGGCGATTTTGCAAAAAAAGGCAGAATACGAAAATGTGCGCTTGCCCCGGTCGGTCATTGAGTACATTGCCTCGACCTACACATCGAACATTCGTGAGCTCGAGGGGGCGTTAATTCGCGCGATCGCCTACACATCCATCTCGGGCTTGCCCATGACAGTGGAAAATCTCATGCCTGTGCTCAGCACCACCGCCAGCGAAAAAGTTGAGGTTTCCCCCCAGACAGTTATGCAGGTCGTCTCAGACGCCTTCAACGTCTCTCAAGAAGATCTTAAAAGCAGCTCCCGCAAGCGGGAAATTAGTCTAGCGCGGCAAATTGGCATGTACCTCATGCGCCACCACACTAATCTCAGTCTGCCAAAAATTGGCGAGGTCTTTGGCGGCAAGGACCACACAACGGTAATTTACAGTTGCGACAAAATCGCCAAACAAATTAAGACCGATGCCAGCCTCAACCAACTAGTGAGAGATGTAGGCGATCGCATCAACACCGCAGAATAATCAATCTTGTTATCAACTGTTTTCAGCTGATGGCCTTAATCAGACGTCTATTGACTCCTGGCAGCACAAGAACGCTGCCAGGAGTTTTTTCATGCATTCAAATCAAATTGAGTTTTGAGCTGATATCAAGCAGTTGCCAAGCACCTCAACGGTCCGACCCAGAAGTAAACTTTTATAAAAATCTTGTCCAAGAATCTGTGGAAAAGCAGCGTTTCCATGTGGAAAACAGGCTCTTTTACCCATGAGATTTTTTCCAATATGTGGAAAAAATCTTGCCCTGTAAAGGGATGGGGAAAAGGTATTCTTTTTTAGGTTGGTTTTCCACAAGCCTGGGGAAGCGAAAAGCCTGATTAGCTGAGCGATCCCCAAACTTTCCACAATTTCTACACGCTCTACTAATACGACTACAAGAAAATTTTATTTATAAGACCTAAGATCTACTTGCCCACCCAGTGGAAAAGTCAGAGTGATACGATAAGCATCCATCTAGTAAAAGACCGAGCTGTTCGGTTCAACCCCGGCCCTCAACAATCCCTATTTGAGTTTTCCCTGAGCTACCTTATGAAATTCGTTTGTTCCCAGAGTGAACTGAATACTCACCTATCTTTGGTGAGCCGCGTGGTACCCAGCCGACCGAACCTCCCCGTCCTCAGCAACGTGCTGGTCAAAGTCAATGACGAAGATCAAAAGGTGACGCTAATTGGCTTTGACGAAAATATCGGAATTCAAACATCATTCAAGGCGACAGTTGACGAGTCAGGAGAGCTGACTCTACCTGCCAAGCTACTAGAAAGTATCATTGCCCGCCTACCAGCCGAAGACATTGCGGTGCAAGAAACCCAAGAAGATGCAGCGGTCACTATTACTAGCTCTTCTGGAGAGTACCAGGTGCGGGGATTGAGTGCTGAGAACTACCCCAGTTTGCCAGTGATCGAAGAAGGACAAGCTGCTGAACTGTCGGTTGATGCTCTGCTAGAGGGCTTGAAAGGTGCCTTGTTTGCTACGAGTGCCGATGAAACCAAACAGGTGCTGACGGGAGTGCACCTGTTGGCTGAGCCAGAAACGTTAGAGTTTGCTGCGACCGATGGCCACCGATTGGCGGTGGTTAAGACCAGCGATGAATCAGGTCAAGGTAACGCTGATAGCGGTGACCAGATGGATGTGACGGTACCAGCCAAGGCGCTAAGAGATTTAGAGCGTATGCTCCAAACCTATAACTCTTCTGAACCGATCGCCCTGAAATTTGACCGTACGCAAGTGGTTTTTGAATTGGGTGATCAACGTCTCACCGCCCGCCTCTTAGAAGGACAGTATCCCAATTATCGGCAGTTGATTCCTAAACAGTTTGAGCGGCAAGTCACGGTTGATCGCAAACTGTTGACCGACGCGTTAGAACGCATTGCTGTGCTTGCAGACCAAAAAAACAACATTGTGAAGCTCTCTCTGGATCCGGAGGAGAAGGCTGTGGCAGTATCGGTCGAAGCTCAAGAAGTTGGCAGTGGTCGTGAAGTGGTTGCGGCACAGATCACCGGTGAAGCCCTCGACATTGCCTTCAACGTGCGTTATCTCCTCGACGGCTTGAAAGCGCTCGGGACTAATGAAGTGCAGCTTCAGTGCAATACGGCAACGAGTCCCTCAGTGATGGTTCCTTTGGGAGAATTGCAGATGACCTACCTAGTCATGCCGGTGCAAATTCGAAGCTAATACGTTATCGACATCGACGGCTGAGGTTAGAACTCAGGCGGTTTGCGGCTGAGGTTAATCCTGCTGATGGGAGAATTGGTAAGCTCCGAAGTAAGCGATCGCGATCGCTACAACAAGCAAAATTGGAAAGCTGTACCAAGGGAAATCGCTGAGGGGTTTGTAGGCTGAGGCTCTTAGACCAATCGTGGTGTACGTCAGCGGCAACAAATAGACAATGCCCTTGAGTAAGGTGGGGAGGGTTGCTGGGTCAAAAAACGTGCCGCCTAAAAACGACATGGGCACAATCAAAAAGTTGTTGAACAGGCCAACACTTTCTAAGGATCTAACATTGAGCCCGACAATAACGCCTAATCCCGCAAATACCGCACAGTTGAGGATTAGTAGGCCCAAAAAAAGCGGATTAAGGAAGCCCCAAAGATTGCCGGTGAAAAGCACCGCCACCAAAATAACGGAGGCCGCTGTGAGCATACCTCGGACAATTCCCGCCATCATCTTACCGAGGTAAAGTGCGAGGGGATGGACTGGGTAAAGTAGCATTTCCTCAAACGTCTTAGTAAAGAGGCGATCGCCACAGATGGAAAATGTGGTGCCGCCAAAGCTGATGACCATGGAAGACAGAGCCACCATGCCAGGCAAGATGAACTCTAAATAGGTTTCGCCGACGGTAGGCTCACTCACACGGTCAAGGGAGCTTCCGAGCCCCAGACCAAAGGCCAAGATATAAATTAGTGGGGAAACCAAGCCGGACGCTGCTACCTGAGGAATGCGTACCCGCAAATCTAACCAGTCGCCCCAAAAAACCGTCAGACTGTCGGTAAAGAGAGCCTTGAGAAAATGGCTCGGCGATGAAGGGCGAATTTTAAGAAGAGCTTCGGCGTCCATAAAGCGGCGTTACAGTCTTTTACAGAATATATTTACTGTACCCTGAGATGCTGGGCCAATCATCCCTCACATTGGCGGATGATGGAGGCAAAGAGCAACAAACTAGCAGTTACAGAGTTGCCCAAGACGCAGGCAGATAGTGCAGCGTAATACAATACAAATGTATTTTGTGCTGAAAGGGAAGCATGGCGAAATCGCGCTCAATCTACGTGTGCAATAGCTGTGGGGCAGAGTCGTCGCAGTATTTTGGCAAATGCTCGGTTTGTGGCAACTGGAACACCATGGTTGAGCAGGTGACGCAACCGTCGGAACCCGCCAAAGTAGGTGCACTGAGGGGGCGATCGCGGTCCCCAGTAGCGACTAAAGCGACTCGCCAACCAGAGCCACGCCTAGCGCTCACCCTTAACCAAATTGAGGATCGGCCCCAACCGCGCCAGCCCTCTGGTTACAGTGAGCTAGATCGAGTCTTGGGCGGAGGTATCGTTCCCGGATCGCTAGTCTTAGTAGGCGGCGACCCCGGTATTGGTAAGTCCACCCTCTTACTGCAAGTCGCGAACTATTTGGCCCAAAAAATGGGAGTCCTTTATGTTTGCGCAGAAGAGTCGGGGCAGCAGGTCAAATTGCGATCGCAGCGACTGGGCATTGGTGAAAGTCAGCGAGCTGCCGACCCCAAAGCTGAGGCAGGAACGGCAGTGGCCGCCGCTAATCAAGGACTGTATTTGTTACCTGAGGTTGATCTTGAGACCATTTTGATGGAGCTCGAATCACTGAAGCCAACGGTGGCAGTGGTAGATAGTATTCAAGCGCTATACTATGCTGCGCTGACCTCGGCTCCGGGGTCGGTTTCCCAAGTGCGAGAATGCACGTCGGGATTGATGCAGGTAGCTAAGCGCGATGATATTGCTCTCTTTATTGTGGGTCACGTGACCAAAGAGGGGGCGATTGCGGGGCCAAAGGTGCTGGAGCATTTGGTGGACACGGTACTGTATTTTGAAGGCGATCGCTTTGCCAGTCATCGCCTGCTGCGATCGGTGAAAAACCGCTTTGGTGCGACCCACGAGCTCGGTATTTTCGAGATGGTGGACCGCGGCTTACAAGAGGTGCGCAATCCTTCCGAACTGTTTTTGGGCAATCGCGATGAAGCGGTGCCCGGCATTGCCACTATTGTCGCCTGCGAAGGAACCCGCCCCCTTGTGGTGGAGCTTCAAGCTTTGGTTAGCCCTACTAGCTACAGTTCCCCCCGCCGCTCGACAACCGGCATTGAGTTCAACCGGCTGCTCCAAATCTTGGCCGTACTGGAAAAGCGGGTGGGTATTCCCCTCTCCAAACTGGATGCGTATGTCGCGTCATCCGGAGGGCTCAACGTCGGCGAACCAGCAGCGGATCTCGGGATTGCTTTGGCCGTTGCCGCGAGCTTTCGCGATCGCGTCATTGACCCGTACACTGTTATTTTGGGCGAGGTCGGACTCGGCGGCCAAGTCCGACCGGTGTCTCAGCTTGAGCTCCGCCTGAAAGAAGCCACCAAACTCGGCTTTAAACGGGCGATCGTCCCCAAAGGTCAAGGTGGGGTCGAGACGCCAATGGAAGTGGCACCGGTGGCCCGAGTGATGGATGCAATCGCCCTAGGGCTCGGCGGTGCGTCATGACTGCAGACACGCGGACCCAAGCGGATGAGTAGAGTGACGTCTCCAGCCAAGTCAGCTAGGATAAACATCGTTATCGAGCTTGTTCTGACTGAGGCTGAAGCAGGTTTTTGATTTCTTGAATAGCCGGATCATCGCCCCAAATTTTCATGGCTTGGTTTAGGGCAACAAACAGGATGGCTACTCCAATCAACAACTTGCTGTAGCTAACCAGACTACGAATCGTAGAGTTTGTATAAACGCGCATTGCAAAGTCCCTCCATAAACACGAATGCAATGGATTTCAAAGAGTTCAGTTCGTAACCGGACGACACGGGTAGGCCAAAGCACTACCGGGTAGACGACGGGATTGTCGAACCGAGATGGAAACAACCACGACGCTAATTAAGGGGCGTTTAACATCGCTAAGTTTAGTATGGGAATCAGGATTGAAGTTTGCGATCGCCGCGCACAAAACTTTTTAAAATCTTTATGAAAAAGCAGTATTTTTTGATGGTTTTATAAAGAAGTCTAGTAAACAGTTGGATCTTGACAGGCGTTTGAGCTAAGCAAAATTACTGATACGCGATGGTTCAAGATTCCTGTTGAGCCTTTGATGCGCTGGCGATTGTCGCTAAAGTTGGCCGAGCTGCTGCTGACTTGGCGGCATGGAACCGGATAGAGCCTAACCGCTAATTTGACTGTAGTGCTCCATGAATGTGTTGTTCGTACATCAAAATTTTCCAGGACAGTATGTTCATTTAGCACCGGCCCTGGCCGAAAAAGGGCATACCGTTGTAGGGCTGGGGGAAAACAGTAATTTGCAAGGGCGGGCCGATCTGCCTGGTGTGCAGCGAGTAGGCTATCAAGCCCCTCAGGCGGGCAGCCCTCAGACCCATCCCTATATTCGTAACTTTGAGGGGCAGGTGCGACGTGGACAGCAGGTAGCGCGATCGCTACTGGCACTGCAAGAGCGGGGCTTTGTGCCCGATCTGATCTGCGCGCATCCAGGATGGGGCGAGGCGCTGTACATCAAAGATGTGTTCCCGGGGGTCCCTCTGGTCGGACTGTTTGAGTTTTACTATCACGGTCGCGGGCAAGATGTGGGATTTGACCCAGAGTTTGATCAGGGGCCGGAGCGATCGCTTGATACGGTGTGCCGCATCAGAACGAAAAACACAACTAATCTGCTGGCGCTAGAGGCGATCGATATCGGGGTTTGCCCAACTGAATATCAAAAGTCAGTGATGCCAGCGGCGTTGCAGCCCAAGCTGAGGGGCGTTCATGACGGCATCAATACTGCAGTGGCACGGCCTAATCCAGCGGCAACTCTGACAATCTCTGGGGGGCAGGGTGAGCTCAAACTGGATCGTGCGGTAGAGGTGATCACCTTCGTGAATCGCAATTTGGAACCCTATCGTGGCTACCATAGGTTTATGCGATGCTTGCCAAAGCTGTTACAACAACGGCCGCTGGCCCAGGTGGTCATTGTCGGTGGCGATGGGGTCAGTTATGGGGCGGCGGCCCCTGACTGTAAAACCTGGAAGGAGATCTTTTGGCAAGAAGTAGAAACCGAGGTTGATGGTTCACGGGTGCACTTTGTGGGTCGCATTCCCTATCGTCAATTGATCGCGCTGTTTCAGATTTCTCGGGTGCATGTCTATTTGACCTATCCATTTGTATTGTCATGGTCGATGCTTGAGGCCATGAGTTGTGGCTGTCTGGTAATTGGTTCACGAACTGCTCCGGTGGAGGAGATTATTCAGTCGGGCGTTAATGGCCTGCTTGTCGATTTTTTCAAGGCCGATGAGTTAGTACAGCAGATTAACAATGTGCTGGATCATCCTACTCAGATGCAGGATCTACGGGAACAGGCCCGCGCCACCATTGTGCAAAACTATGATTTGGCCCGAGTTTGCCTACCGCAACAATTGTCCTTGCTAGAGACCTTGATGGAGAGCTAGCCGATTGCGTTAGCGGGTTTGAAAAATGTTTTGCACCATCTGCTTATCGCTGCGATTAACGGCGTTGTCGAGCTCGAGCACTTCCCCTGCGTCAAGCTGCCAGCCCAGAGTGCTGGTGTTTTGTTGGGCCTGCGCCAGCGTTTTAGCACCGGGAATGGGAATGAAGCCTTTGGCGATGCACCAGTTCAGTGCGACTTGCGCCATGGTTTTGTCGCGTAGGAGGGCGATCGCTTCCAGGGTAGCCAAAATAGGTTGGACACCGGGGAGCAACTGCCGAAAGAGAAAGCCGCGGAGACCGCCGGGGAGCTGCCCACCAACTTGATATTTGCCGGTGAGAATGCCTAGTGCTAAAGGACTGTAGGCAATCAGCCGAATGCCCAACTCACCACAGATGTCTTGAATGCCCAACTCGCTGACCGGATAAGTCGATAGGAGTGAATATTGCACCTGCAATGTGGTGATAGGAATGCCGCGATCGCGAAAGCGGGGATAGATTTGGCGCAGGCGTTTAGGACCAAAGTTAGAGAGGCCGATGCCTTTGACCCGCTGCTGCTCCACTAAATCGGCTAAACCGTCTAATAAAGCGCCTTCCTGCCAAGGTGCATAGTTCGCCGTTGACCAGTGCAACTGAGCCAAATCAACTGGACGGCCGAGCCGCTGAGCTGAGGCGGCACAGGCTTTGACCATAGCGCCCCGGGTGAGCCGCCAGGGATAGGCGGCAAGTTTGGTCGCTAGGCAAATCTGGTTCTGATGTTGACCCTGGTAGGCCTCCGCAAACTGGCCTAATAAAGATTCGCTTCGACCATTTAGGCGGCCCGTGCCATAGGAGTCACCGGTATCAAATAGGGTCACCCCTTGGCTGATACAGTGGTCAAACACTGCCTGCAGTTGTGTATCCATGTCAGGGGTGTAGCCCCACAGCAAGCGATTGCCCCAAGCCCAAGTGCCGCATCCTATTTTTGGGAGCGACACTGGTGAGTTTGCCTGAGCTGGGGGATGAGTCACCATACGAGCACCGCCGAATGAAAGTCTTCGTTTGTAGGATACGCGATCCAGCTAAAACTCACGCTTTGGGAAGATTTTGGCGCGGCTGACTACCGGAGAAAATAAAGACCATTGCTGGAGAGGTGACCTAATGCCCTGGACCTATGATGACTATTCCGACTCGCTGAAAAATTTCACCCCCGAAGTACGCCAAAAAGCGATTGATATCGCCAATGCGCTGCTAGATGAGGGGAGTGATAAGGGGCGCGCAATTGCGATCGCGACGGCCAAGGCAGAGGAATGGGCGGAAAACCGTGACAAACCGATTCAAAAGGATGCGGATTAATGGAGAGCGGTCAGCTCGTGGGTAAGGTCTAAGGCACAATCCAGGTATCTTTGGAGCCGCCCCCCTGGGAAGAATTGACCACGAGCTGACCATCTTTCAAGGCCACGCGGGTGAGTCCACCTGGATAAACGTACAGGTCATCGCCTTGGTGCAGTACAAACGGACGCAAGTCGGTATGACGTGGCACGATCTGTCCGTCGATCACCGTGGGAATCTGCGATAAATAAATTGTGGGCTGGGCCATGTAAGCTCGAGGACGATTACGAATGCGAGCGGCAAAGTCCTCCCGCTCCGCAGGGGTGGACTGAGTGCCCATCAGCATCCCTTCGCCACCCTCTTCACTAGCAGCTTTGACGACTAGCTCATCGAGATGATCAAGGACATATTCGCGATCGCGGTCGCGCCAGCAGAGATAGGTCGGTACATTGGGCAAGATCGGCTCGGCCTCTAGGTAAAAGCGAATCATCTCTGGCACATAGGCATAAATGACTTTGTCGTCAGCGATGCCAGCGCCAAGGGTATTGGCGATCGCCAGTTTACCCTGGCGGCATAGATCAATAATGGCAGCCCGGCTATCGGTAATTCCGTCGCCGAGATTCAGGCCCGCAAACATTTCGGTATTGCCCCGGCGATATAGCCCCTCGATGCGCTGCCAACTGCGATCGGTGCGCGAATACAGAAACCCCTCGCGAATCGCCAGATCTTCAGGTCGCACTAGGGGCATTCCCATTTGCTCTGAAAGGTAGACATGCTCAAAATAGGAAGAACTGCTTGGACCTTTGGTTAGGATGCCGACCACCCCATCTGGGGACCGTTGCAGGGAACTTAAGACAGTTTTGAGCTGGTGAGCATAGTCATCGGTGGGCAGTGGCTTTACGGTTTCTAGCAGCTCTGGCATTACCGCCTGCATGACTTCTCGGTTTTTGATGACGTAGGCAATCCCTGAGGGCTCGCGCACGTTGTCTTCGAGAACGCGCCATTGGCCTTGGCGATCTCGCACCAAATCAATCCCGCTAATATGACACCAAATGTCTTGGGGAGGACGCAGCCCCTGGCAGGCTGGAAAGTAGCGATAGGCTGACTCGATCACGGTTTTAGGGATGATCTCGGCCTGGACAATGGTCTGGGAGCCATAAACATCGGCGCAAAATAAATTGATGGCCTGGACACGCTGCTTAAGTCCGGCCTCAATCTGCTGCCACTCATGGCGGGGAATGATGCGGGGAATGGGATCGAAGGGCAAAGCCCGCTCTTCGCCATTGACACGAAAGGTAGCACCCAGATCCTTCAGTTTTGCTTGGGCTGACTGGCTCAGCTGAGCAATGTCAGCTAGCGATCGCTGCTCAAACCACTGCAAAACTGCTGCTGACTCTGTTCTAAGAGTTGTCTGATCGACAAAATATTCATCGTAAAACTCTCGCGGGCAGTAGTCTTTAGAGTTCATAAGAGTTGCAATAATGCAGGCAGAATGAGCTGAAAAAATGTTGGAGAAGGAATCTTAAGGTAACTTTGGTCAGAAAATCTGCTCAAAAGGAAACAAATCAGATTTTTGGAAGTATCTCATGGTTCTTCAGCGGCGCTACTCGATCGTAGATGCAACGCGACTGTTCCTTGCCACCAAACCGTCGCTAAACGCGATAGATACAGAAAAATTGATTCTTCCGCGAGTTCATTGCCCCTTTCCAGGGGTGTATCTCTCGTTTTCCTATATGAGAAAATAGGTGTAAAGCAGAGTTGCCCAACATGTTTTACGTGGGCCTAATTATGAGATCAAGAAAGACGACTTGTCATGCTTCTAAAGGCTGATCTCTATCGATGGAATATTAATGTTAGACTTTGTTAATAGTCCATCAGTGCAGCATTTGATTACCAGCTTTAATGGATTGAAATAATTTGGTTGGAATTATGACTGCGACTCAAAGGCCCACTGCACAGATGTTAAGGGCTTGGCGGTTCGTACTGGAAAACAGTGAATTTATCACGCCTGAGCAGGTAATGCAGGCAGCGGAAATTTCCCATGATATGGCTGCTAGCTTTTTGCAGACTTGGTTAGAGGCCGGCATCTTAAGACGGGCCCCTCGGTATCCAGGATATGTCTACTATCGAGCGAAACAATGGCAAGAGCAGCCATTGGCGCAACAGCTCAATCAATACTTAACTGCTGATCGCTAAAGACTGCACGGCATCGTTTATTGAGTGACGTCGCTCATGTACGTGCCCCAAATTTTGGCGGCCTGACTACTGCTGCCATCGGTAGGCGTATTGTCATCGTTGCCTAACCAGATCCCGGTGACCAAGTCTTGACTAGGAACAAAGCCGACGAACCAGAGGTCACGATTATCATTTGTGGTGCCTGTTTTACCTGCTTCGCCCAGGCCGAGATAGGCGTTGCGACCGGTGCCACTCTGAATAACGCCTTGCATCAAGCCGGTGAGGGTTTGGGCAATTTGCGGGGCAATGGCCTGCTGCTGGGTATTGCCAGTTTGACCAAATTCATAGACGACGCGGCAGCTATTGGCATCATTTGGATCAGTGCAGTCACTACTATCCAAGACCCGCCGAATGCCATGGGGGGGATTCCAAACGCCGTCGTTCGCGATCGCTCCAAAGGCTCCCGTGAGCTCCAGCGGCGTCACTTCGCTTTCACCCAAGATCAGCCCTGGAGCTGGATTGAGCTCGCTTTCAATGCCGAGTCGCTGGGCGGTTTGAATGACTGAGTTCAGCCCGACCTCTTGGGCAATGCGGAGGGCAACGACGTTTTCAGAGAGAGCTAGGCCGCCATACATATCCAGGGGAGCGCCGCCGGAGCGACAACCCTCGAAAAATTGCCCATTCCAGTTGAGCCCGCTACAGCCAAAGGCTTGGCCAGGTGAGATGTCTTCCTCCAGAGCGGCGGCATAGGCAAACACTTTGAATGTCGATCCGGGTTGCCGCACGGCCTGAGTGACTCGATCAAATTGACTGGACTGATAGTCAACGCCGCCTACATAGGCACGGATTTCTGCGTGGGCACTGTCGAGGGTGACGATCGCCCCTTGGCTATAGTTCAAATCAGCGCCTACGGTGCTGACATGGCTTTGTAGGGCGGCATCAGCATCGGCCTGCATGTCCAAATCAAGCGTGGCCTCAACGATGAAATTACCTTCCCGAGCCAGACCGGAACCCAGTACGGCCTCCAATTCCCGAAAGATATAGCTGTAGAAATAGGGAGCACGGATGCTCTGGAGTTCTTCGCGGGCTTTGGGGCTAATCTCAATGCGCGATCGCCGGGCGCGGCGAGCCTCTTCGGCATTGACCATGCCCAGAGCCGTCATGCGATCGAGGACGCGATCGCGGTAAGCCACTGCCGCTTCATAGTTTTGTACCGGATTGAAGGCATTGGGGGCAGGTAAAATACCGACCAGGGTAGCGGCTTCCGACAGAGAGAGCTCACTTGCAGTTTTGCCAAAGTAAAACTGCGCCGCATCTTCAAAGCCGTACAGATTGCCTCCAAGGTAAACCCGGTTGAGGTAGAGCAGCAGCAGGTCATCTTTGCTGTAAAAAGTTTCGAGTTTGAGCGCAACGATCGCCTCCCGGATTTTGCGGCCAGCGGAGTCTTCTGTGCCGACATATTCGCGGTAAACGCTACGGGCCAGCTGTTGAGTAATGGTGCTGCCCCCTTCGCGAATTTCACCGCCGCGAATATTGGTGACGAGGGCGCGGGTAATGCCCAATGGATCAACCCCTAAGTGCCAGTAGTAGCGGCTGTCTTCCGAGGCCACCACCGCCTTGGGCAGGTAGGGCGCGTAGTCGGCAATGCGCTTGTTTTCTTGGTGGGCTTGGGTGGGTTCGGGCCGCAGGGGAATGATTTCGTCCCCTTCTTCAGCGTAAATCACCACTGGACCCTGAACTGACTCAGGAATGGGACGCATGGGTACCTTGGGCCATTCTAATCCGATGATCCAAGCGCCCACCACGGCGGTCAAGCCGGTAAAGCCATACAGGCCATACTTTAACCCCTGAAAATACCAAGGGGGTGGCTCAGTAAAGCGTAGCGTGACGCCGTCGGCTAGGTCTGCTGGTCCGAGGGTCAAGGTATCGCCGTGTTGCAACACCCAGTAGTTAAGCCGCTTTTTGCCGCGATAGAGACCGTTGGTCGATTTTTTGTCTTTGATGATAAAGGGGCGACCTGGGCGGTTGGGGTCACGGGTGATTGACGCATGAATTTGGCTAACGATGGGGCTCCCAACGACGATATCGCTGCTTTGTGAGCTGCGTCCCAAGATGTAGCGATCGCCCAGCAAAGGAAAGGTCTCCACCTGATCCCGATAAACCACCTCGAGCTGGGCCGGACGAGCCCCAGATTTCAGCGCAACTTGTGAAAAGTCAATCCGCTGCTGCACGGCCTTGAAGGCCTGAGTCACATTGCCCAAGAGGGTGCGAGGCGGTGGTGGTGGAGAAGAACTCATACGTGCATCGATGGACTCAAAGAGCGAAAGCAGTGCATCAGGCAAGCCGCAGCGAATAGACAGGTGGTGCGACGTAACGAGGAAACTAAAGCGGGCTCGACGACTGTAGACACTGGCTCTATTTTACTAACCATTTTCAGAGCGCTTCAGTGGCAGACGGGCGATCGCAAAATTGTCCTACGAATTCAGCTTTTTGCCGCGACCATTTTTAGGCGGCTGATCGCCATTGTGTGAATCGTTGGCAGAGCTGCGGAACGCCGCGATGATCAGGCAGACAATGCCAATATTGATGCAAACGTCGGCGATGTTAAAAATGGGAAAGCGGATTAGCCGAAAATCGAGAAAGTCGACCACCTCGCCATTGAAAAATCGGTCAATGCCGTTGCCTAAGGCTCCGCTGAGGATGAGACCATAGCCGATCTGCTCCCAGCGGTTGGCCAAGGGGGTCAGCAGGCCCAATAACGCGAGGGCCGCACTCACAATAAGTGAAAGCCAGCGTAACCATTCGCCGTTGTTGCTAAATAGGCTAAAGGCCGCCCCGGAGTTAGTGACGTAGGTAAAGTGAAACACACCCGGCCAGAGGGCAATGGTGTCTGGGGGAATGGTGAGCTCAAATTGGTTAACGACCCACAGCTTGGTGAGCTGATCTAAAACGAGTCCAATGCCGGCTGCGATCCAAAAAAGTCGGTTTTTAAGCCTCATAAGCCTTAGTAAAACAAGAGTTGGCGTAAGAGATACGCCAACACAGAGACGGCACATACCATAATGAGCTGTCCTGGCAGCGGTGCCAAGGAATAGGCCAAAATTGCCTCCCAAGCAGGAAAGTTGACCTGCTGTAGCCACCCCCCGAGGGAGGCCGTCGCCAGATAGAGCAACCCACAGCCATGAATGATGCCCAAACCGCAGAGACTACTCAAGGCGAGTGTTTCTAGTGTAAGGCGATCGCGAAAGGCCAGATAGCCACAGGTCCACGCTGCCGGAATAAAGCCGATCAAGTAGCCAAAGCTTGGCTCACGCACATAGCCGAGTCCGCCCCCCTGGGTGAAAATAGGTAGGCCAAAAAACTGAAACAGCAGCAGCCCCAGCGCCACATAGGCAATTTGTGATAAGGCCGCGGCATTTTTACCGCCAACGCAGGCCGTGAGCAAGACGGCTCCCACTTGAAAGCTGATGCCAAGGGAATAAACCTGGATGCCGGTGTTACTCCAATTCCAAGGGGCATTGGTGATAAATGCCTCTGACCAAGTCGCTGCGATGGTCAGCACTAACCCCGTGAGGGCCCAAAGTAGATCGAGCGGTGACAATGCCGTATATCCATATGCACGCTGCAAGAGGCATATTGTATCGCTCAAAACCCGACCCCGAAGAAATTTAGCGATTTTCCTTGGCTCTGGTTCTCAAAACCTGGCTTCACACCGGCTGGCCCGGTTAAGTTACGAGGATTCCTGGGTTTCTTCGATGACGGGGGCGGCTGAAGCGGGAGAATTCCAGGCAATGGCATCGCGATCGCTCTCAGCAATCAACTGGGCAATGGGCGGTAGCAATAGTGATGTCCCGCAGCGTTTACAAAATTGCGCATCTGGGTCGTGCACTGACCAATTGCAGGTACTGCAGGCAATGGGCTGGGACTGCGAAACTTTGAGGATGCGCTTGATTAAATCCCCAAGCTGAGTAGGAATGAGGGCAATTCCCGTCAAAATCATCAGCATGGTGCACAGCCGACCAGCGTCGGAGACGGGGGTGATGTCTCCATAGCCAACGGTGGTAATCGTGACCACGGCAAAGTAAGCCGCATCTAAAAAAGAGTTGAAGGTCGTGGGGTGAAATCGCTGCTCGACCTGAAAGATCAGGCCCGCGTAGATAAAAATAATCGAGAAGATGGTGAAAACGATGCGAATGACGGCCAGGGTGTCGGGCGTGATCAGCTTGCCTAGAATGGCGCGATCGCTGAGCAGTCGGGCAAACCGCAAAATTCGTAGCCACCGCAACAGCCGAATCGAGCGCAGGTCTAAAAAGCCTAGGAGCAGCGGACAAATGGCGACTAGATCGATCAGTCCATAAATGCTGAAGACATAGCGCCACCAGTGCTCGGCTGTCCAGACGCGGAGCACATATTCAACTGTGAAACCAGCCAGAATGGCCCAGTCTAGCCAATGCAGTAGTTGCGCTTGACCCGGCGGCAGCTCGTAAGTGCTCAACACAAAAATGACTGAGGACGCCACGATCAAACTGGCGATCGCCCCAACCCCCCAACCCCCTACAGCTGGATTGGTGTCGTCTAGGTAAGCCGCGATTGTTGCTTTGAGCGTCATCACACGGATTTTCGGAAGCGGGGTGAACAGGGCCAGCAACTTGACTGGTAGGACTGAGTTAGCGTCAGTGTTCCTTCAGCAAAAGCGTATCGAGTCCTCATTTAGCTCTCAGAGAACCCTCGTAAATTTTAAGGGTCTTCGTTAGCCGGTAGGGTTTATGAACCACAAACTTGTCTACGCACTTCCCAGTGTGATTGCAATCAGTGCTTTGGTGGGTTTATCCAACGTCGATGCGACCGCTCCGTGGAAACTGACGCCATCAGCGGCGGTGGCCCAAGCCGCAGACGAAATGACCATTGAGCATATGGCCGCCATTTTGTTGGATGTGGGTGAAAACGTGCAGGGTAAAGCTGGACAGTGGCAGTTGACCCTGGCAGGGCAACCGGCGATCGCGATCGCAGATACCGAGAATGATCGCATGCGGATTGTGGTGCCGATTACGGCGGCGGACAGCCTCTCGGTGGAGCAGGTAGAGGCAATGCTCGTGGCTAATTATCATTTGGCGTTAGATGCTCGTTATGCCGTGACTAATGGCCGGGTGGTTGCGGTTTATGTGCATCCGCTGCGATCGCTGCAAGCGGCTGACCTGCGTTCGGCCCTCAGCCAAGTGTCGACCTTAGCGGCTAACTTTGGCACGACCTACTCCAGCGGCGAGCTGGGCTTTGGTCCTACGGACGAAACACCGACCAAAGCTCCCCAAGTGGTTGAGGAGACCTTGGATCTATAAAGGATAGAGGCATGCCAGAGCTGAACCGACAGACTGCACTAGCGCTCATGATTTAAGGCGTTGCTGCCAAAGCGATGACGTTGAGTACAGCAGCAGCGCCGTCCAGATGCAGGCAAAGGTGACGGTGTGGGTTGCGGTGAAGGGCTCGCGATAGAGAAACACTCCCAGCATAAGCTGTAGAGAAGGGGCAACATATTGAAAGAAGCCCAGGGTAGAGAGGCGTAGTCGCTTGGCTGCATTGTTAAACCAGAGCAGCGGCATAGAAGTCATGACTCCAGCCCCGATAAACAAGAGAGTGAACGGGAGTGCCTGCCCAAACTGTCCGTTTCCAATCCCCTGCCAGTAGATCACAAAGGCGAGGGCAGCGGGGGTGATCATCAGCGTTTCGACTGCTAAGCCAACTAAGGGGGCCACGGCAACAACCTTACGCAGGAGCCCATAGAAGGCAAAGGTAAATGCTAGCCCTAGCGCAATCCATGGGACGGTGCCAAATTGCCGAACAAAGTAACCCACCCCGATCGCGGCGAGGGCGACGGCAATCTGCTGTCCGAAAATTAACCGCTCCTGCAAAAAGAGAAATCCGAGAAGGACTGTCACCAGCGGATTGATGAAATATCCTAGACTGGTTTCCACCACGCGATCGCTATTTACACCGTAGATGTAAAGACCCCAATTGCAGGTGAGCAGTGCTGCAGAGGCCAGCAACAACCGTAGGCTATGGGGAGATTTGAGTAATTCTCGGAGCTCTGCCTGTCGCTGCTGAATCAGCAAGATCGCCGTTAAGAAGACCAGTGACCAAATCATGCGGTGGCTCAACACTTCAATGGGTGAGCTGCGCTGAAAAAATTTCCAATAAATGGGCAAGAGGCCCCAGGCACCGTAGGCTAACAGCGCGTACACACTGCCAGCCTGCACAGACGATGGAGAGAGTTTAGAAGCGCTCAAAGCATAGGCTCGGCAACAGAGTCTTATCCTACAACAGGCCCCTCAGACGAGAGGTGTTGTCCCGTGGATACGGGGATAATTTGGAAGTGCTCAAAGCCGTCTGTCAAAGGGGTGAGATATGATGGCAAAGCAAATTTGATACCGCGATCGATGGGGAAAGTCTGGTGCGTAGAGTTCTCTACCAATCCAGCGCTGTGCCGCAACTGTGATGAGGATGCGAGAGCATCCTCTCAGTCAGAATGCCCACCAGTCGCTTTGTGTCTTGACAGCCCGCGAAGCACGGGCTTGGAGATAGCTGAATTCATGACAATTGCCCAAATTTTGAATCAACCCAGCCTGTTTGATGAGGCCGCTCCGCCAGCCTTGGATACCCTGCCCCAGGCTCGACCTCTGTTGCTGATTGGCCACGGCAGTCGCGACGCCCAAGGTCGCCAAAATGTTTTGGACTTGGCCATGGCGTACCAAGCACTGGATACCTCTCGCCCTGTTATACCCTGTTTTTTGGAGCTGACCACGCCCACTATTCAAGATGGCGTCGATCGCTGTGTGGCTCAGGGCTATACCGATATTTCGGTGCTTCCTGTTCTGCTCTTTGCCGCCCGTCACAATAAATTTGACGTGACCAATGAGCTCGATCGCGCCCGAGAACGTCACCCCAATGTGCGCTTTCACTACGGGCGTCACTTTGGCATTGCTCCGGAGATTTTGGACCTGTGGCGCGATCGCCTGAACCGTCTCGATCAGCCTGTACATAACCCTCACGACATTAAGCGTCAGCAAACGGTGCTGCTGTTCGTGGGACGGGGGGCGAGCGACCCCGATGCCAATGGCGATGTTTACAAGTTAGCGCGCATGGTTTGGGAGGGCAGTGACTACCACACAGTCGAAACCTGCTTCATTGGTATCACTCACCCCCGTCTGGAGGAAGGCTTTCATCGAGCCCGACTATATCAGCCTGAGCGCATTATTGTGCTGCCTTACTTCCTGTTTACCGGCGTGCTGATGAAAAAAATTCAACAGATCGCCGTCCAGCAGCAGGCACTCCATCCCGAGATGGAGGTGGGCTGCTTGCCGGAGATGGGGCTGCATCCGCAGCTGATGGCAGTGATGCGCCGTCGAGAAATTGAGACCCAGCAGGGCACGGTCGCCATGAATTGTGAAACGTGCAAGTTTCGTCTTGCTGCCAAGGGGGATAGCACCCATGGACATCATCATGATCATGGGCTCGAGCACGGTCATAGCCATGCCCACAATCACGCTCACGGTCAGGACATGCCGGACCCCTACGCTGATCCCTCGCGATATCACGATCGCATTTGGCAGGTTCCTTAACTCAGACCCGGTGGGATAGGGTAGTAACGCTGCCCTATCCCTCAATGGTTACTGCTATGAGCATCACATTTCTCGTGGGCGATCGCGTCCGTTTAGCCACCGCCCCGCCCTATCTCAAAACGGCTGACACTATGCCCATGCTCCGCCCTGGCGATTTAGTGCCAGTCAAGACCGTGGGAACCGTGGTGGCTCAGAAGCCTAGCAACTACTGGGTGGTCAAGTTTGAACAGGGCTCGTTCCTAGTGGATGGTGCTTATTTAGAACCAGTAGGGGCCGAGCCGCAGACGTTGGTGGCAGATACGTCACAATCAGGGTAAGGGGTGCCAGCTGTGGCCAACCGGGTTTAGCGCCAATGGGCAGGCGCTCGTCCATAGAGACGAGTGAGTTCGCGCAGGCGATCGCGCAACTCTCCGGTCAGCATATCGGAGCGATAACGCCAGGCCCAGTTACCCTCAGCTTTACCCGGAGAGTTCATGCGGGCAAAGCTGCCCAGCCCCAGTAAATCTTGGAGTGGCACGATGGCTTGATTGGCCACCGAACTCAACGCTACACGAATCAAGCTCCAGTGAATGCCATCAGCGGATAAACCGCCTAAGTAACGCAGAACGCGATCGCGTTCGTATTCTGATGCTTTGTCAAACCAGCCTACGGTGGTGTCATTATCATGGGTGCCCGTGTAGACCAGGCAGTTTTCAACAAAATTGAACGGTAAGTAAGGATTGGTGTGATCCCCCCCGAAAGCAAACTGCAGGATTTTCATCCCTGGAAAGCCAAACTGATCGCGTAAAGCTTCTACCTCGGGGGTAATCACGCCCAAATCCTCAGCCAAAATTGGCAGAGTGCCAAACGTTTCTTTGATGGTATTGAAGAAAGCTTCCCCTGGAGCTTCAATCCATTCCCCATTCATTGCAGTCGTTTCGCCTTGGGGGATAGCCCAGTAAGCTTCAAATCCGCGGAAATGGTCAATCCGGGTCAGGTCAACATATTCCAGTAACGCTTTGACCCGCTGCAACCACCACTTGAATCCCTGCTCTTGAATCACGCGCCAGTTATAGGTAGGGTTACCCCAGAGCTGCCCCGTTTCACTGAAATAGTCGGGGGGCACCCCAGCCATCTCTGAGGGCTCTAGCGTATCTGGATCGATCATGAAGTTATCGGGAAAGGCCCACACATCGACGCTGTCATGGGCGACATAGATCGGCATATCCCCCACAATTTGAATGTGGCGCTCATTGGCGTAGTGCTTAAGCGCCGTCCACTGGCGGGCAAACTCAAACTGAAAATATTTGTGATACTCAATAACAGTCGCTAGCTTGTCTCGCCAAGTGGCCATTGCCTCAGGTTGCCGACGAGCGAGACTACTATCCCATTGGTGCCAGCTAGCACCGTTGTGGGCTCTTTTTAGCGCCATGAAAAAGGCATAATCATCTAACCAAAAGGCATGCTCTTGGCAAAACGCATCGTAGGCGGCTCGAGCATCGCCATCGGCTGAGGTTAAAAAGGTTTCTGCAGCGGCTTCTAAAAGCGCTAGCTTAGCTGGAATGGCTCGGCTGAAATCAACTTCGTCTTCAGCTAAGTGGGGGTACGAGTCTAAGGCTGATTGGTCAAGTAAACCCTCATCGCGTAACCGTTCAATGCTGATGAGTAAATGGTTGCCCGCCATGGAAGAGTAAGACATGTAGGGCGAGTTACCGTGGCCCGTGGGCCCTAGGGGCAATACTTGCCAAAGCTGCTGTCCGGTATCGGTCAGAAAGTCAATGAATTCAAAGGCAGCCGAACCCAAGCTGCCCATACCAAATGGGCTGGGAAAGGAGGTGGGATGGAGGAGAATGCCGCTTGCTCTTTGAAAAGGCATCATTTCTGCCGTAGCGTCCAGTAGACTCTAGCACGGCTATTCTCGGGAATAAACTGCTATCTAGATAGAGTTTTGCCGCGTTTTTTGAGGAATTCATAAACTTGTGACAAAACCCAGTAACTTTTAGGTTGTCGCTTTTTCATTTGTTGTCGCTTTTCCATTTACAGTGAGGCTGCTCCTGCGTCGCTATCTCGCTGAACCGCAACCGATCACCATTGGCTCTCTGGATTCACTTAATCTCTCATCCTGCTGTGGCATACCGTAATCCTGCTCCGACTGTTGACATCATTATTGAGCTGCGCGATCGCCCGCATCGTCCAATTGTGTTGATTGAGCGCCGCAACGAACCTTTTGGTTGGGCGATTCCCGGGGGGTTTATGGATTATGGTGAAACCGTGGAAACCACGGCTGTCCGCGAAGCCCGAGAAGAAACTCAGCTAGCGGTGACGCTGATTGAGCAGTTTCACGTCTACTCCGATCCGTGTCGCGACCCGCGAAAACATACCCTGAGCATTGTATTTCTCGCCTATGCAACGGGCACACCAGTGGCCGCCGATGATGCCAAAGATATTGCGATGTTTGCCCCCTGGGAAGCGCCGAAAAAATTGTGCTTTGATCACGACCACATCCTGCAAGACTACTGGCAATATCGATATTACGGACAGCGTCCGAGGGTGTAGCATCTGCTGAGAGCTAGAGCGACAGCGGGGTGGGACTTACTGCTGATGGATGGGGTTAACGGCATCTCCGCGATGGTTACGGGGCGTAGCGATTTAACAAGGCTTCCCTGTCATAATGGTGGTCGTCCGCTATGCAAATACCTCCATGGATCGCAGAATTATTCAAACTGATCAAGCACCCGCGCCCGTCGGTCCCTATAACCAAGCTGTGATGGCGACCGGATCAATGCTGTTTGTTGCGGGCCAGATTCCTCTAGACCCGCAAACAGGAAAGCTCGTCGGCGGTGATGATGTGACTGCCCAAACTGAGCAAGCGATCGCCAATCTCAAGGCGATTCTCATGGCTGGCGGAGCCACGTTAGATAACGTCGTCAAAACATCGATTTTTCTCAAGGATATAAATGACTTCGCAACGGTAAATGCAGCCTATGCCAAGCATTTTGGTGAAGAAAACGCCCCCGCGCGAGCCTGTGTTGAAGTAGCTCGCTTGCCTAAGGATGTGCGGGTTGAAATTGAGTGTATTGCTGTCGTGTAGCGCTGGAATCCTATGGTGATTGCTCGGTGGTTAATTAATATTTGCTCCCAAGATTTGGCAGCGAGTCGTGGGTTTTATACCCAGTTTTTGGGGTTGACCGTTGCCTATGACAGCGATTGGTACGTGCAATTAGTCTCTGACGAGCATCCTCAGTTAGAGCTCGGCGTGATTCAGCAAGACCATGGGCTGATTCCTCCTGAGTTTCAGGCGGCTCCTCAGGGGCTGCTGCTGACCTTCGTGGTGGATGATGTCGATGCTCTGTATGAGCGGGCACGAGCGATGGCGATCGCGATTGTGCAGCCGCCTAAAAATGAAGCGTATGGGCAACGCCGACTCTTAGTCCGCGATCCCAATGGCTTGCTATTGGATCTTTCGACGCCCATCGCGGCTGAGTCGCGATAGGTGTACTTGAACGATTCAGTTGCCCCCTTTGACTAGCCACTGGTCGAGTTTTCTTGAGCTTGACAGCCAGGGCACAGACCAAAAAACTCAAGGGTGTGATAGAAGATGCGGAACTTGTGATGCTGCTGGAGCTGATCTTCTAAGTCGTGCACCGGGCATTCCTCAATGGAAATCGTGTTGCTACAGCGGAGACAGGTGAGGTGGTGTCGATCTTCTTGGGGAAGGCTGTAGAGGGACTCGCCACTGGGCAGCGTCCGTACCTGCACCAGTCCATCAAGCTTCAGGGCGTCTAAAGAGCGATAGACCGTGGCTAAACCAATGGTGTATTCGTGGTTGCGCAGCTCGACGTATAGATCCTGGGCTGATGTGGGTTTGGTTAGTCCCTTCATAACCTTGAGGATACGTTCTTGACTGCGAGTTTTAGGTCCGTTCATAAATCTGAGCAACCGCTGCTTTACTAGCTTATTGCAGAGCGGGATACGGTAGGATGGGAGCGGTTTTTTTGATAGACGCGATCGCTATGACGACCTACCAAGCTCAAATATACGTCACTCTGCGACCTTCAGTGTTGGATCCAGCAGGGACGGCGGTGCAGTCTGGGCTGCATCACATGGGCTTTGCAACCGTTGAGCAGGTCAGAATTGGTAAGTACATCCAAGTGACGCTGTCGGCACCAGACAAGGCCAGCGCTCGCCAACAGCTCGATCAAATGTGTGATCAGCTGCTGACCAATCCCGTGATTGAAAATTATCGCTTTGATCTCGAAGTAAAAGCTCCTGCTGGTAGTCCTGCCTGAAATTATTACGTCATCCGTTGGAGGCCCTGCGATATGAATGTCAGCATCATTGTTTTTCCTGGCGCTAACTGCGATCGCGATGCTGCCTATGTCACCCGCGACCTACTCGACCAGCCAACCCAGATGATCTGGCATGAGGAGAGTGATCTGCAAAATGCTGATTTGGTCATCGTGCCCGGGGGCTTTAGCTATGGCGATTATCTGCGCTGCGGAGCGATCGCGCGCTTTTCACCCGCACTCCAAGCCACCATTGAGCATGCCCAACGCGGCGGCTGGGTCATCGGCATCTGTAACGGGTTTCAGATCTTAACTGAGGCGGGACTCTTGCCGGGAGCCTTAGTCCGCAATCGTGACTTGCATTTTGTGTGCGATCGCGTGCCCCTGCGGGTAGAACGTACTGACCTGGTGTGGACCAGTGAGTATACGCCTAACGAGGTGATTACGCTGCCCATCGCCCATGGAGAAGGCTGCTATTATGCCGATTCGGCTACCTTGGCGGCGTTAGAAGCCAATCGACAAGTGGTGTTTCGCTACAGTGGTCTAGCGGGCACTGCCCACGCAGCTGATAATCCCAATGGCTCTTTGCACAACATTGCCGGTATTTGCAACCGTGAGGGCAATGTCTTGGGATTGATGCCCCACCCTGAGCGAGCTTCGGATGCGTTGCTAGGCAGCACCGATGGCTTAAAGCTCTTTCAAGGTGTGGTCCGCCGCCAACTACTGAATGTATGATGCTCAGAGCCCCTGAGAAGTCACGGTCAAGAGCGAGCATCTTTGTCCAGTTGGACGATCCCCCGAATGTATCAGGGAATGATAAGATTTAGTCGGATTAAGAAGGCGTTAAGTTTCGGGAAAGTTTCGGGAATTTTCCTCGGTGGTTTCTGAGTTTAACGCTTTATCATGAAAATATAGGGGTGTCTTTGAGCCATGTCCTCAGGCTGCCCTCGTTTTCAGGTTTTCACCAATCTACTCAATCTCAATCGGAGCCGCCATTCGATCATGAATTTGCGATCGCCCTCCCCTGCGGACAACCATCCGCTGCTCGCCGTTGAGGACTCTCGCCCTGACAAGCCTGAAGAAGCTTGCGGTGTGTTTGGTATTTACGCCCCCGATGAGGCGGTGGCGACGCTGTCATACTTTGGGCTCTTTGCCCTGCAGCATCGGGGCCAAGAATCTGCGGGCATTGCTACCTTTGACCGAGGCGAGCTGCATGTTTATAAGCACATGGGCTTGGTCTCGCAGGTATTTGACGACAGCAAGCTCCAGGAGTTACCGGGCCAGTATGCGATCGGCCATACGCGCTACTCCACTACCGGTTCAAGCCATCTGGCCAATGCTCAGCCCGCGATCGCGCCGACGCGCTTTGGCGATATCGCCCTGGCCCACAACGGCAACGTGGTGAACGCGGCAGAGCTGAAAGTCGAGCTCCACAATAACGGTCATGACTTTGTGGGCACTGCCGACACCGAGTTGATCGCCTATGCCATGGCGGAGGCAGTCGAGGCGGGCCAAGGATGGATCAGCGGAGCGATCTCTGCATTTAAGCGGTGCCAGGGGGCTTTTAGCTTAGTCATTGGCACCCCAGCGGGGATTATCGGCGCGCGCGATCCATTAGGGATTCGTCCTTTAGTGTTGGGGGTTTTGGGCGATCGACCAGACCAACCAGATGGACCTGCCAATTATGTGTTGTCTTCTGAAACCTGCGGTTTAGACATCATCGGAGCCGACTATGTGCGCGATATTGCGCCTGGTGAGTTGGTGTGGATTACGGAGTCTGGGATCAGTTCCGTGCAGTGGCATACAGAAGCTAATCGTAAGCTCTGTGTATTTGAAATGATTTATTTTTCACGCCCTGATAGCGTGGTCAACGAAGAAACGCTTTACACCTATCGCATGCGGCTAGGGCAAGAACTGGCCCGTGAGGCCCCGGCAAAGGTTGATCTCATCATGGCGGTACCAGACTCGGGGGTGCCGGCTGCGATCGGGTTTTCTCAGCAGTCTCGTATTCCCTACGCCGAGGGCTTAATTAAAAATCGATACGTGGGTCGTACCTTTATACAGCCTACCCAGTCAATGCGTGAAGTCGGCATTCGCATGAAGCTCAATCCGCTCAAAGATGTTTTGAACGGTAAGCGCATCCTAATTGTGGATGACTCTATCGTACGGGGAACTACCAGCTATAAAATTGTCAAGGCCCTGCGGGAGGCGGGCGCCGTCGAAGTCCATATGCGAATTTCATCGCCGCCAGTGACGCATCCTTGCTTTTTTGGTATTGACACCGACGATCAAGATCAGCTGATTGCGGCCAATCTGTCGATCGCTGATATTTCTGACAAGATTGGCGTCGATTCGCTGGCCTATCTCAGTTGGGAAGGAATGCTCAAGGCGACTAATCAGGATCCCAACAGTTTTTGTTCGGCCTGCTTTACGGGCAACTACCCCATGGATATTCCTGATCCTTACAAACGGTCTAAGCTCAAGTTTGAAACGGCAGCATCTGTTTGAGTTTGCGGGCGGCAACTCAAGGGTCGGAGACAACTGCCCGACGCTTGTGCTAGCAGGCTACTATTTTCCGGACTGGTTTTCTGACTTAGGGGGCTGCCACTGTGCGGTAATTTGCCATGGGGGCGGCGCGTAATCGTTGGGTAAGTAGTTAGCTGGAATCGTTGTTTGGCTGCCATCTCGCATCGCGCCATAATGGGGCGACAGGATTTCGATACCAGCTTGATTGCAAGAGTCCTGAAGATTTTGGTGCAGTTCGGAATAGATCGCGTCGAGCTGGTCTGGATGGAGGGTCGCTGCGCGTAGCTGATAGCTGACATAAAAGTCGTCTAACGAGGTTTGCCAAACGTTGGGAGCCGGCTCTTGGAGCACGTAGGAGGTGGCGATCGCCGCCTCGATCAACGTTTGGTGCACCAATTGCCAAGGTACGTCGTAGCCAAGCGTAATGGTCGTTTTGAGGATTAAGGGGGTTTGCTGTTCTCGAATGAGTGCTGTGTAGTTGATGATTTTGCCGGCCAATAGTGAAGTGTTTGGCACGCTGATCAAGCTGTTTTCGACGGTGCGGAGGCGAGTGACAAACAGTGATTTTTCCGTCACAAAGCCCTCGATATCGTCAAAGCGAATGCGATCGCCTTCCATAAAAGCGCGGGTGTAAACCAAAATGAAGCCCGCCACGATGCTAAAAATAGCGCCCCCGGCCCCTAGTGACACCAGTAGCCCCACAAAAATTGAGACGCCCTGAAAGGCTGGTGAATTGGCCCCCGGAAGATATGGAAAAATGACGGCCAGGGCAAAGGCAATAATCAAAAACTGGGTCAGCCGAAAGGTCGGCATCGCCCATTCTGGGTAAAAGCCTTGGATCCTCAATCGACCCCGACGGATGTTGGCAAAGATCCACCGTACGAAGCGCAACACTACTGAAGCCGCAAAAACGATGATGATAATGGTCAACAGGTTGGGCAAAAAGTTGATAAAGCCGTCCCAGATGATTTGAACGGCGCGCCAAAAATAGCCAAACACCCCCTGTCCTAGGTTGCGGGTTTGTGGAAACAGGCTCAGCACATAGGACAGGTAAAACAAAATCAGCCCCAGTACGAGGAAAAAGTGCAGTATCTGAGTGAAAAACTGCACAATGCCAGTGAGCTGATAGGCGGTGAGGAGCTCAAAATTTTGTACACGAACGTTAGGAATCCATCGGTCTTGTTGCCGGTCAAGCCAGCGATAAAACTGGGGCATGGCATTAGCGAGAATGGCAATCGCCAACATCAAGCCTAGGGTGCAAACGACCGCAATAATAGTGGCCCGTGTCAAGTACTCGGCACTGCGCTCGGCCCGGTAGTCGGTGATTTCAGTGCGGAGAACATCGGCATATTGCTCAGCGAGGGCTTCTGGGGTGGAGTCTGTGCCCATCGCGTCAACATCGCTAATCACGAACAAAATGGTGTCTTCAACAAAAATTGCCTCACCAAATTCGGTTTGAGTCGTGTCAATGTCGTCGACGGCAATGGCTGGATTATTTGCGACGGCATGAATCCGCTGAGAAATGCGCTCTGCGCGAACCTCTACCGAATCTGCCAATGAGCGGTCATCAAGGGTAAATAACAGTTCATTATCCAGCCTGACTTGACCAGCAGAAGGAGTGGTGTCTGTCTCTGGAGAAGCGGTCTGGGCTAGGACAGTAACTGACCAGGACTGCATGAGTAAACACACCACACCAACGCAGAGAAAGATGAGGCCACGCCGCCCATAGCGGCGAATTTGATCGACGACAGATAATAGGGGGCGGAAATGGGAAAGTTGCACAGCGGTTCTCAAGGACGATTCAAACGCAGTCTTAGACTAAACCAATTGATTCGTTTGATCGCAATTTGACCAGGGAAGCCGGTTAAGGACTGTACCGTGAGAAATATTCATCTGAAATCGGCTCATCGACAACAGCCAATTGAGGGCTCGTAGCAGATCTGTTTAAGATGAATGATTAATTCTTATAGATCGACACCCATGGCCAAACATACGCAGGCACACCTATCGCGCACGGTGCCCAAAAATCAGTCAGAGTTTTTTAAGCAGCGCACTCGGGACTCGATGACTTACTACATGGGGGCCAAACTCATCGAAGTAGGTGTGAATCCTAAAAACACCATTTATCGTTGGAGATCCGAAATTGAAGGCGATCAAGAAGTCATCACCGTCAGTGCCTACTGGGGAGAAACCCGGGAGAAAATTGAAGCTGAAGAGCAAGCGGCTGGGGGCGATGTCTCCTAGGCACTGCCGAGACTGCTGTGTGGCTGTCAATAACTCCATGACCGAATATCATCTCGATGGGCAACTGCAGATGTAGTTAGAGGCTACATTTAGCCTGGGCAACAGGCGATAGGCTACTGTCAACAATGGGTCGCGGGCAACTTTGCACAGCGGTTGTTGACCGGGTTATGACGTCTTAAACCGAGTTGTTAATCTGGGCAGCACGGCGATCGCATATATCAAGCCCGCTTAAATGGGAAAGGAAGAAAGCCATGACGATCACGCCGGCTCCTGCGAGCTTTGAAGAAGAGTTAGAGGCCTCTCCGCTCACAGGCACCATGTGGCTGCTCTGGTTATTGTCGGCAGGATTGATTGCCCTCGATGGTTTCGACTTTTTTATCATTGGTGTGGCGATTCCCTTTCTAGAACGAGACTTTGGCTTAGGCCCTACGGAGATCGGGGCGATCGCAACGGCAGCGGTCGCTGGGGCTTTGGTGGGCTCGTTGCTGCTGGGGCCGATTACCGATCGGGTAGGGCGACAGCTCATGCTGATTGTGGATGTGGCCATTTTTGTCTTCGCGACAGCGGGAACTGCCCTGGCCTGGGATGCGACTTCATTGATTTGCTTTCGGTTTTTGGTGGGGGTGGGCATTGGGGCTGACTATCCCATCAGCGTTTCCTACATTACGGAAAATATCCCCGCGCGCCACCGGGGCCGCATGGTGATTGGGGCCTTCACATTTCAAGCTGTGGGGGCCTTGTTAGGAGCCGTGACAGGATTGGTGGTGATTCGAGCCTTTCAGGTGTTCTATCCAGATATGGATCAAATGGCGATTCAGTATGCCTGGCGCTGGATGTTAGGTATAGGAGTGCTGTTAGCGATCGCTGTAGCGCTGGTGCGGCTGCGTTTCAGTTTAGAAAGTCCTCGCTATTACCTCAGCCGAGGTGGTTATGCCCAAGCCTCTGAGGCGGCGACCCAGCTGTTGGGCAAGCCGATCACGCTGACGGCTGACCATGATCCTGCTAATGCCGAGCCGTCTGTAACCTACGCTGCGCTGTTCCAAGCGCCATACCGTCGCCGAACTTTGCTAGCGTCGGTGCCCTGGTTTTTGCAGGACATTGCAACCTACGGTATTGGTATTTTCACCCCGACGATCATCGGGGCGATCGCCTTTAGCGGCACAGACCATTTTATGATGCGTGAAATGGCTTCGGCAAAGGGATCAGCCTTTGTCGATCTATTTTTGATTGCGGGCTTTTTGCTGGCTATCTGGCTCGTAGAAAAGCTTGGGCGGATTCGGTTGCAGATTATTGGCTTCCTGGGAATGGCTCTAGGGTTGGGCGTTTTGGCCTATGCCAGTCGCTTGCCAGCTTCAACATCCCATAGTTTAGTGCTGGTATTTGCGGGCTTTTTGATTTTCAATTTATTGATGAATGCCGGTCCCAATTCCACTACCTTTTTGCTGTCTGGGGAGGTTTTTCCCACGGCAATTCGGGCGAGTGGAGCTGGATTGGCAGCGGCGATCGCCAAAGCGGGTGCCGTAATCGGCACCTTTGTGCTTCCGATCTTAGAGTCATCCTGGGGCACGGCTGCGCTATTGCTCGCGTTAGCGGGATGCTGCAGTTTGGCCGCACTGATTACCTATCTCTGTCGAGTAGAAACGACAGGTAAATTAGCGGCCAAGATGACCTAGAAGCTGATGAGACTAGGGGTTGCCCGAATCCGATCAAGCAACGGTGACATTGCGACCAACGTAATTTTTCACCATCAATAGATTGACCCGGCGGCAGAATTTCAAGCGGATGCGGTGATTGTTCCCGAATTGTCGATTCCTGGATATCAGCCCTCGTGGGCGGCAGCATTGGCAATGACGCCCGCTGATGCCCAACTGCGATCGCTGCAGTAATGGGCTGATCGCCATGAGCTCATCATTGGTGTTGGTTTACCCGTGGTGCAAGGTCACGGGGTTGGTCGTCGGTCTAGTCCTTTGTCATCCCCACAGACCCCGCAGGTCTACCTCAAGCAATACTTGCACGCTGATGAACGGCCCTTTTGGTGTTAGCGGAGACAACAGGACAGTGCTCATGGCTCACCCCGGTAAAGTGCCGCAGGCATGCAGCAATCAGCCAACGGATGGGTTAGATTGCCCGGGAGCATCAGATGCCCACGGTCATCGTCAACTGCATCGGCTCCTGTGAAAACTTCGACCGTGCTAGCCGCTCGGCGGTGTGGAATACCGCCAGTACTCACAAGACGTGAGGAGCGATATTCAGCGTACAAACTGAAACTGATGAGGCATTGCGAAATTGTCGCCATAGCTCGATCTATCGCTTCGAAGGACATCATTGAATACCCTAAGAACTAACATTAATTACGCAAGATTTTCCTCCCTGAAACCCGGATTGCGGCTGCCCTTTGCTGGTTGACTCATGAGCGACTGCTCGGGGGTCGTTCTTAGGCTGAAGGAAGATATACGAAAGATTAGGGTGACAATTTAGGCGGTCACCCAAAGATGCCAAAATGGGTTTTCACCAACGCCGCTTTAGATAAAAATGCTAGGGATCCGTTGTTCTCCTAAGCTATTGGTAAACTATTGATGCTTGTACAGGAATTGAGCTGAGCGTGATTAACTAACTTTTTTAGATAGTGAATCCCTTTTAGTAAATATTTTTTCGTAGAGGAGATTGAGAATTTCAAGATAAGAGCTAAACTGATCTTTACTTTGTTGAGTGTGCCTGCCAGCTATGCAAACGGCTCAAACGAATTCTTCGGTCAATGACATCCTGGGTCAAGCGCGCCAGGGTAGCGTAGCGGCAATTATTCAAATTTTGAATGAGCGCCTTGGGGATGCACAAATCAGAACCCGGGCCATTTTGGCAGATGGCATCCTCCAATTGCTGTGTGAGGCTCCTACCGCTGAACAACTCCAGCAGGACACTGTGGTTGATCGGGTGCGTACCATCCTTGAAGACCTCTCTCCGCGAGGCATTCGTAAGGTCAATATCAATAGCCGCATCGTTCGCGAACAGCAGCTCCTGTGGTTTGAAGAAATTACCCGCGATCCCGAAAACCAGTTGCTTTGGTCAGAGCTCATCAAGCTCAAGCAGCCTAACCCGTTTGTGCGAGTGTGGCGCGATTGGCAACAGCCAAAGTCGCGGAGTGAGATTGTAGTTCCGGACGCTAAGAAAAACCAACTGAGCCAAAAGTACTTTGTGCGGGGATTAGTAGGCGGCGCGAGCCTTTGCCTACTGCTATTGCTGCTGGGTTGGGTGCTCAAACACCGTTTGGGCATTACTTGGGCTACGGCAGATAACGGCACCCCCACAACCGTGGCGGGGGGAAATGACAATGTTAATTCGACTGCGGCGACCTCCGCACAAGCGGCGTTTAGCCAGGCCGTACGGTTAGCGCAGCAAGCCGTGGCTGATGGTCAAGCGGCAGAGACCTCCGCCGAATGGTTGGATTTAGCCGCGCGCTGGCAGCGGGCAGCAGATCTCATGTCAGAGGTGCCCCCCGATAGTGAAAACTACGCGATCGCTCAGGATCGGGTTGCTACTTATCAGCAAAATAGCGATCAGGCCTTGCAAAAAGCCGAAAGTTTGCAGCGATCTGAGACCTCAGACACTAACAGCAGCGGGACAGGTTCGGAATTTTAGGGCTGGGTAGTTTTAACCGCTGCTACCAGGGACGGAATTCAGCTTAGGAATGTGTAACGTCGGTCAGCCAAGCTAAATAGGCTGCATTGCCCTTAAGTATAGGCAAGGCAATGATTTCCGGCACATCATAAGGGTGTAGAGTCGCTAGCATTTGCTCAATAGCCTCAAACAGTGAAGCATCAGTCTTGATGGTCAACTGCCATTCTGGGGCCTGCTCGACCTGGCCTTCCCATGTGTAAACAGAGTGGACGGGAAATAAGTTGACGCAGGCGGCCAAACGATGACTGATGAGTGCCTGCGCAATTTCTTCAGCCATATTTTGTTGGTCAACCGTGACTAAGATGATGCAATAGTCTGTCAAGGGGGCTGTCCTCTGGCGATCGTCTACAAACTAATCGGGTACAGCAATTTCACCGGGGCTAGGTGAATGCATAAACCGTGAACTAAAAACAACTCATTGCTGAGCTCTAAAAGTTTGAAATCTAAGTTATGAATGATGCTCAACAAACCGAGAAGTCTGTAACGTCTCTAGGGTTGATTGAGGACCCCAGCGGCTGTTGCCTTTGGCTTTAGCATATAAGGCTGATTCGGCGCGTTTAGGTAGGATCGCATCGGTAAACTCGGCCCCTTCGATTGAGCAGGCCTCAAGGGTTGCCCCGGCCAAATTAGCTAAAGATACATCTGCTCGGTCAAGCCTTGCACCGCGTAGCGTAGCGCGCCAGAGAATTGCTCCTGTGATATTGGCCCCAGTCATGTTGGTTTCTTGTAAACTAGCTTCTCTCAGGGTCGCAAAACTTAAATTACTAGCGGTCAAATCGGCGTAGTCTAGCTGTGCACCGTTGAGTTTAGCCTCTTGCAAGTTAGTCCCGCTGAGGTTCATGCCCCTAAGATTCAAGCCATTGAGATAAGCTCCTTCTAAATTGACATCATCTAAAAACGTCCGTCCTAGAGCCGCTCCACTGAGCCGGGCACCGCTCAGGTTGGCCCAGGATAAATTGGCATGACGAAGGTCAGCGCCCCGCAAATTAGCCCCCCGCAAATTGCAGCCGCAGAGATTGGCCCCCCGCAAAGACGCTCCCCGTAGATTGGCCCCGCTGAGATTAGCCCCGCTGAGTTGCGCTCCAGATAAATCGGATTTCACCATGAAGGTGCCGCGCAGGTTGGCCTTGTTGAGGTGGGCATGGCACAAGTTTGCCTCGCTGAGTTTGGCAAAGCTAGCGTTAGCGCGATAGAGGTTGGCATGCGTGAGGTTGGCCTTGGTCAAAAAGGCCCGGCTGATGTCGGCATTAGCCAAGCTCGCTTGCTGGAGATTGACATCGACCAAAATTCGCTGCTTCAGGTCGACATTGTGAAGATGAATACCGGCGAAGTCTCGATAACCGGATTCATAGAGTTCAAATAAGTAATTGGCATTCATCGTAGAGGGCCTCTCTGCCGCAAATCGGTCGTTGCGCAAAACACTGTCAAGGGAGGTATCTGCTTTCTTAAAAGAGTGAGCAGCGTGAGAAGAGAACGATAAATTTTGGCGATAGTTACCAGAGCAGCAATGCAATTATCAACGGGCGTTAAGCGCAACGTTACCCTAACTAAAGGGCCGTCATACCATTGGAGCTTGGTAAAAGAACTTGGTAAAAAGGTCGTGAGCAATAGACACCGGGGTAAATTGAGAGTCTGATGACTCAGAAGCAGCCGCGATCGCTGAACAAAGAAGATAAGTCGTACTGCTTTCACTTCATACGGTACGGGGCCTTGGAGAGAATTAGAAGATTTTGTTAAGTTGATTGATAATTCAGAGAAAAACTTAGTAGTCGAGCAATTTCATGGCCCGCCGGATCATTTTATTAGCGTTGTGGCTTGGATTCATTGTCTATGCGTTCAAATTCGCTCCTCCCGATCAGCCTGACACGACTCAGCTGATTCGACATCTGGCGACTGGGCAATGGGCTGGCATCAATCCTGTGGTTGTGGCGTTGTTTAATCTGATGGGCATTTGGCCGATGGCCTACGCTTGCCTAGCCTTAATTGATGGCCATGGACAACGAATATCCGCTTGGCCCTTCGTGATTGGCTCGTTTGGCTTAGGAGCTTTCTTGCTATTGCCCTATCTAATCTTGCGCTATCCTCATCCCATCTTCGAAGGATCAAAATCTAAAGTACTCGCCTTGGTTGACGCTCGTTGGTTAGGGGCGAGTCTCTTCATCGGAGCTACGGTTCTTATGGGCTATGGTGCCTATGCGGGCGACTGGTCCGACTTTGTCCGTCAGTGGCAAACTAGCCGCTTTATTCACGTGATGAGTCTCGACTTTTGTCTTTTGTGGCTGTTGGTGCCCAGTCTTTTAGGTGACGATATGGCTCGTCGGGGGCTCAAAAATTCGCAACTGTTTACATTATTTAGTGTGGTGCCACTATTGGGGCTAACGGCCTATCTTTCGCTGCGACCGCCGTTGAATAACTAGCAACAAGAGGCAATTCGTTCGGTTTAGGCTTGAGTTGAGTCGGTGAGTTCGCGCTTCAAATCCAGAGCTTGACGAGTCACCTCTAAGGCTTCTGAGGCGCGCTTAAGCTTGACTTCTAAATATTGTTTTTGACTGACGAGTTGACGGAGTTGCTGATTGCGGGCGATCGCCTGACCGATTACCCCTAACTGCTCGGGAGGACAAAGCTCGCACTGCATTTGGCCTTCCGCATCTAAACGGCATAGGCGATACTGGCTACTGGGCCGGTCGGTATCGGCAGCCGGCTGTTGAGATAGTTTGTCAACATATGCGGCAATTTGGTCAGCATCACCATGCCGCAGTAGGGCGGCCTGCCGGTCGAGCCCAATCTCATCTGGGTGCGAATGGATGGCTTCTAGCCAGCCCTCAATAATGGGCCCAGACATATAGAGTTTCTGAATTTCTAACAAAGTCTCTCTTAGAGCCTGGTGCCAACTGACGATGGCAGTTTGGACATCTGCCAGCAAATCCAGCGCTAGGGCTGCATTCGCGTCGTTACGATGACTACTAAAGGTCGGTCGGTTTGCCCGGGGCAGTAGGGGCAAAGCGGCGCGATCAGTCCCTGAGGTGCGATCTACCGAATACGACACTGAAGTGGAAGGTAGGGCCATGCCGTCATCATCTCGTGCTGTCTCCGTCGCGGAGGCAATAAAGGATGGTAAATCGAGGGAGGGAGTCTTTTTAGCCATTTCCAACGTCCTAAATCTAGTCTGATTTACCTCGGTTTCACCAGAGACAATTGCAAGTGAGTGCCTTGTGGGCAGCTTTATGAACTGCTGATCAGCTAATCAAACATCCTTGAGTGACATAAACTCAGTCGGAGATCAGTGACATTCATTCTTTAGGCTGTGGGCGCAGACTAAGACAGTGATCTAATGGTAAACATCTCTTCTAAAAGGATGCAACAAAATGATGGATTTGCAACCATTATTTTTCAAATTGTTGGTCAAAACTTCTCTACCAAAAGAAATAAAGCAGGCCGCAGAATTACGCTACCGTTTCTGATAGCTCAGAGAGCTCGCTTTTTTATCCGAGACACGATAGCAAGATCAACAGCACTGAAGCGAGAACGGACTGACATAAGCATACCTGAGCTGATCCCGAGGGCTCTGCGGGGGATCAGTCCCACAAACGATTAGGTCGAAACGCAACAGTTCGTTAATCTGTGATGCCCGGAATGAATCATCGCGGCGAGAATGACTTATCAGTGAAACTGAATGGGTATACGAGGAAGCCAGACTGAAGGATAAATTTGATGGTCAATATTTGCGGCAATAACTAAAGGGAGTCAATGGAATGTTTGGCAAAATCGATAATGCTTGGCCGATCAGATTTGGCAACAGTTGGCTGCAGGGAATGCTTTTAGTCGGGGCAATGGTGCTGGGCCATGGCTCGACTGGGTGGGCAGCACCGCTGGCAGAAATCAACCTCGGGGGCAATGACCTCACTAATCAAGAACTAGTGGCAGGCCCTGTACGCATACTGATCACTGAGTTTCAGGCACGTGATTATCGTACGGATGAAACCGCTTACTTGGCCTATGAACTCTACATTAATGGCGAATTTCAGACGGCCGTGCGACAAGAGGTTGATTTTCTATTTGGTAATTTAGCGATCGAACATTTAGACCCCGATGACGTACCTGAGGTGATTTTTCATCGTTACACCGGGGGAGCGCACTGCTGCAGTATTTACACGATTTATTCTCTACAGGGCGATCGCTTACATCGCACTATTACGTATCCGCTCGATGCGGCGGCAGCAGGATCTTTTGAAGACTTAGATGGGGACGGTTACCGTGAATTCTTCAGCGCGGATCAGCGATTTCTCTATGCCTTTGGCAGCTACGCTAGTTCCAGGCCTCCGATTGTCTTTCTGTCATTTCAAGGCGGGTCCCTCGTCGATGTGACGCGGCAGTTCCCTGAAGAAATGCGATCTAGTGCGTTTAGCATGTATACCCAAACCAAAGATTCAACGCTAGCCGATCCCCTCCCAGGGGCAAATAGTGTTTTGGCTGGTTACGTAGCACAAAAGATTTTGCTGGATGAATATGATGCCGGTTGGGAATACATGCTGGCCCATTATGATCCGACAGATACGTGGGGGTTAGTGGAGTACAACACCTCGGGAGAAGAAGTCGGTCGTTTTCCCGACTATCCAACGGCGCTGGAAGCCTTTCTCATTGACTTAGAGTATCTGACGGTCAATGGTGAGCCGAATCCCAATCTGGATTTGAGTCGCATCCTTGTGGAGCAAGAATCGGTCCTCTAAGTATCCTTGCTTCTCAGGCAAATAGCCAACCAGCTATGCCTGGTATTGTGCCGATTCTGCATGAAAGCGTTATGGGTCGAGGCTCCCTTGCTGCCCCCTTTTGTGCAAGGGGAGTTGAGGGGATTGCTCCAAGAAATGCATCTACAGTCCAGTCTTAGAGAATTGGTATTAGCTCCTTTAAGCGCCGCGTCGATCAAGGCAAAGCTTGCCCGGCTGGTGTTGAGCCTGTTGCTACTACAACGGTTACTGCTTCGATGATGTTTCGCAATTATTACTCGAACTGGGCCGCAATTTGCCGGACTACGGTTTGGGCTGAGTAGCTAACGCCGGCGGTACCTTCTCCTGGATGGGTACAGTCGCCCACGAGCCAGAGATTTGGTAGGGGAGTGCGGTTGGCAAACCCGAATGGGCCAAAGGTGCTCACGCGCATTCCTAAGCCGCCGACCGCGCCGCGATCGCGCCCGGTAAAACGTTCAAAAGTCTGGGGGGTACCAGCTTCAACGTGAATCAAATGTTCGGGCCTGAGGTCGAAAAACTCTCCCAATCGGGCGATCGCGGTATGGGTGTACTCCTGCTTCAAAGCATCGTAATCTTCGGCCTTCTGCCACGGCTGTAAATCAGTAAATGAAGACGCAATGATGGTTGCTTTGCCCTGGGGCGCGCGACCATCGCCGGGGCGACTGACAGAAACAAACAGCGAATTATTTTCGCCAATCGGGCCATCATAGTCGTATAAGAATTGCAGGTGAGGCGGACAACCGTGGGGAACCGCCGCCTGATCAACCCCCAAGTACACAACGAACGCACCAGAAGCAGCCGGTAGCTGCTCTACCCGTTGCTGATAGCCTTGGGGAGCGGTCTCTCCCAGCAGCTTGACGAGATTTTGCACGGTGACATTGCTAACCACAATATCCGCTGGCTCAGTCCAAGTGGTGTCATCTTTGTGATTCCGCACGGTGACGCCAGTTACTTTTCCAGCGTTGGACTCAATCTGCTTGACGGTGTGTCGCATAAGAAGCTTGCCGCCATCTCGTCGAAGGCTGGCCACGAGGCGATCGCTCAAGACTTGCATGCTGCCCTTTAGGTGGTAAAGACCCTGGGGAGCTTGAGAAACGCCTAACGCGGTTGCGGCGTAGAGAAGGGCGGTTTCGTCTGCGCCAACCTGGGAGTACAGCTTGAGCTGCAGATCTAAAAATGTTTTGAGGCGGCGATCGCCGTACAATCCCATTGCCTTAAGCAACTGGCCCACGGTTGAAAACGTAAAGGGCACTGTAATCAATGTGTCAGGTCGGACGGCTGCACTCAGTTGCCAAAGATCCCATAGACTGCGCGGTGGTAAGACCGGCTCCCGACTTTGAAATCGCCAGCTAGCTCGGAACAAGGTGCTCAATAACTGCCAAAACGGCTCACTCCTCGGAAACTGCTGCTGCCGTTCAGTCTGCCAAGCTTGGGGATCGCGCCAGATCGAAATAGGCTTGGATTCGTAGGGCAAATATACCGCGCAGGCGGGATCGCAAGGAACCGCCTCTGGAAGGGGTATGTCCAGCTCATTGAAGATCGTGTGGTGGATACCGCCAGCTTCTAATCCGGCCACTTGAGTAGCTCCAACGTCAAAGGTAAAACCGCGACGCTTAAAGGTGGAAGCACAGCCGCCGGGAACATAGGCTTGGTCAAAAGCCACTACGTCATACCCCCGGTGTGCCAATAAAGCCGCGGCTGTCAATCCGCCAATGCCAGCACCAATCACCACAACTCGCTGTTCAGTGGATTGCCCAGTCACAATGTTTACATTCTGTTACTTCTTCTCATAGTCTAGCGGGTGACTGCTGTTGGCAGTCAGGAAAAGTGGCGATATTGATTCGCTGATCCTCGTTATAGCCGCTATCTAAACTCCACTGTCGATTGGGACTTTTTCAATGCTTTTAACTCTTTTTTAGTTAGCTTTCGCGGGGTAGACTCTCCAGTCTCGCTCTGCTGCAAACGCTCTTGACGATCAATATCAGGCAGCTTGAGACAGATCCCGGCTGCGAGCCAGTAATAAACATTCACTGGATCAACATCAAGGGGATAGTAATAGGGGAAATAGCTGATAAACAGAACGAAGGTAAACATTGAGGCCCCATAACCTCGAAGATTAGGATCTTTGATTGACCGGTAGGCCAAGAACGTGGCAATGAGAATGGCTGTATACACTACCAACATGAATATTAGGCCCATCACTCCGGTTTCGTAGAGCACTTTGGAATGATAAGTTTCGACTAGGGCAGTCGAGCCAAAGATACGGGCCGCATTGGTAGCGCGACCGACTCCTCGGCCTAGGATGCCCTGTTGTTCCCCCATGGCCCATTCCAGTTGATGGGTGATGAATTCATGGGGTGGTGCAGCACTCCAGCGGCTCTGAAAGCTCTCAAGGCGTTCGGCGACTACGTCAGGATACTGAGTGGCAGCGATGCCAAGCACGAGCACAAGGCCAATCCCGATGGGTAAAAATCGCTTGAGGTTGGCGATTTGCCCAGTCATAACCAGGAGCAAAACAATGGTGAAGGGCACCAGCGCCAGGGCAATCCGCTGACCAGAAACTAAGGCCATAACGAATACCATCGCCATTGCAACTAGGCCAATCAGCTTCCAGATGAGGGAGCGATCGTTAAAAGCGGTGCCAAAGGTAAAAAAGGCGCTAGAAATCAGAAACCAGCCCCATTGCCAAGGAGCAACAAAGGTTCCTGGTAGCCGAATCTGACCCTGGGAGGGAGCATACAGGAGTGCACCACCCACCAAGCATCGTGCATCTAAAGAAGCTTTAAAGAGTTCTACTCCTTCTCCTACTGTGCCTTGACAGATCCCTGTTAGCAGCATCAAGTACTGACAAAAGGCCAGCCCACAACAGATGATAATCATGACGACCTGCGCTCTGAGGATGAAATACAGATCCTTCTTAGTGCGGATCAGATAATAAATACAGGTCATTAGCAGTAGGTAACCTATCTGGGCCTTGAGCCCCAGAACCCCTAGTAAAATGGGGATCTCACCATCGGCTGCGAGCTGCTGCGAGCCGTTGACAAACAGCATGACAGCACCTAAGAGGGTGACATAAATAATCAGTGGCACTTTCATCAAGGGCGGAATGATCAAGGGCTGTTTGTATTTCTGACAAAACTGCACAACCCGAATCAAAGCTGGAAAAAAGAAGGCATCTTTAGCGAGCTGCAACACAGCGCTGCCGCCTAATGCATAGGTCACGGTGCCGCTGATGGGTAAGTAGAAGATGAATCCATAAATGGCATATCGGGGGAATCGATAACAAAGGGCTAAGCAGGCAACCCCAGCCCCTCCGACAATACCCAATTTGGGACCGACGATCGCACTGCCGATAATCGCTAAAACAAGGCTGATGCCAGCAATCTGAGAAGCAAACTGAATGATTTTCTGCCGCTCTTTAGCCTGTTTTCTCTCTAGTTTGCGCTGCTCTTTGCTAGATAGTTGGGGCTGTGCCTTACTTGTAGATTTAGCTGCTTCCGGTTTTTTCTTTTTGGCTTTAGTTTTGGGCATCGGTTCCTCAAGGCACGGATTCCGAACGTGCCGCATTTACGCACAAAGAATTAGCGATCAATGAATTTGGTCCCAGCCTAGCGAGAACCCCTGCGGGGGATGCCAGCGATCTCTATTCTTTACAGAGAAATTGCATTCTACCCGCAAGCTTTTTACTGGTCTAGACAGTTGGGAATGCCGTCGCAGCCACCGGGTATCGTGGCACGAGCCTTATCCCCCCCCCAACGACAACAGTATTCCCGCTGTTCTTCAGAGAGGCGCTTAACCCCAGAAAAGTCAGCATCTTCGATGACTGCGCCGGTGTGCTCACCCGTCTCAAAATTGGGAGGCGAGATACGGCTACGGGGAGAGGCAGTCGTCAGCGGACCGCAAAAAAGCTTGACGCCCATCAAGTCTGCTTCGGCGAGGTTGGCCTGATACAGAATGGTTCTTGAGAAGTTACTCCGCACAAGATCACAGCGACTGAGGTCTGCCCGAATCAAATTGACATCGCTGAGGTCAGTCCATCGCAAGTCGGTATGCGATAAATCAGCGTTGGCTAAAATTGCGCCCAGATTGATAACCCGGACTCCCTTGGCCCGATCTTCGGCATAGCCTCCACGACCGTCTAAGATGGGTCGACCCAAATGCTCATCGCGCCTTAGAGGGGTCAGTAAGCGCGATCGCGACAAAAATCGAATAACCTTAGCCTTGCCGGGGGCGTCAATACTGGTGAGAATTGCTGCGGTGCGGGCTTCGGCAATAATCCTTTCTTGGGGCCAGTCTTCCAGCAGACCCTCTTCATCTAAGACAAGCTCAGAAATTCCTTGAAAGTAAGCGTCAATGGTTTGCTGCTGGGTAATACGATTTTGTTGAACGGTCAGATCGCGGGAAATGATGTACTGTCGCCAAGCGACGAATAATGCCAACAACGCCACGAAAATCTGACCAATAGCCCCGGTAAAATCGCCAAACGCGCTAAGGATATCCCAACGTAAGGTGAGTCCCCAGGTGCGAATCGCCTCATTGATGCCAACGGCTTCGCTGAGGCCATAAAGACCAATGAGAAAAGCCGGAATCGCAATAATGAGCGATCGCTGCTGCGGTGACAGCTCTGCAATGAAGTAGGACAATGAAGGCCAGACTAGCCCCCAAGCAATGACGACCGTCAGCACCGACCCGATTAGGGTGAGCCAGCTAAGATTGAAACCTAAACCCAGAATGGTGACCAAGACCCCCGTCAGAAGGACTAATGCGGCTGGTGGGCTTTGTTGAGGACGGGGAGATAATGGCGGGGGGGTGCGCCCATTCTCAATGGAACTAGACTCCTCAAACGGGGCGGTCTGGCCGGGATGGTCAGATGGGGACAGATCGGGCGTGGCCTCGACGCCTTCGTTGGTCACAATGAGGGAGGCCGCCGTTTCGCCATCTTTGCCGTTAGCTGCAAGACGCTGTCCTGAACTCTTGGATTCGGTGTTGGTGGATGATTCAGCGCTCGAGGTGCCGTTGTCGCGGTCAGACTGAGAACCAGAATTCATAGGGCAAAATCCTTTGCTGAGGCCAGGCTCATGGCTCAATGTAGCTCGATCTGGCAAGATTGAACACTGTCTAAAAGCTGTGGCAGCATGGCGAAGTAGGGAATCGGATGAAGGGGCTAGATGCGATCGCTATTGGTAACTGGAGCCAGTGGTCTGTTAGGCGGGCAGATCTGCCAAGACTTATCGGCTCAGTGGCAGCTTTGGGGGACTTATCATCGTCAAACGGTTGCGTATCCTAGCGTGACGACCCAACCGATGGATATCACTTCTGAGCAGTCTATTCAAACAGTTTGGGAACAAGTCCAGCCCGATGCTGTGATCCATACTGTTGCTTTGTCCCAGGTCGGGCAGTGCCAACGATTTCCTGAGCACAGCTATCAAGTTAACGTTGCTGGTACCTTAGCCCTTGCGAGAAGATGTGCGGCCGCCCAAGTTCCGTTTATGTTTACTTCGACAGACCTTGTCTTTGATGGGACGAGTCCGCGATACGGCGAAAGCGATCGCTCCAACCCGATCAATGTTTACGGCAAGCATAAGGCGATCGCCGAAACTGAACTCTTGAATCTGTATCCAGCTGCAACAATCTGCCGACTGCCGCTGATGGTTGGGGCGGCCACTGCAACGGCTCAGAGTTTTGTGCAGCCCTTGCTGGCAGCAATCGCGGCAGGGCAATCTCAGACATTATTTACCGATGAGTGGCGAACGCCGGCTGTCGTTGCCGACGTCACCCAGGGATTAGCCCTCGCGTTAACCAAAGGCGTGACCGGCATTATCCACTTGGGAGGACGCGAACGTCTCAATCGCTATGAGTTAGGGTTGCTAGTGGCTCAGAGTTTTGGCGTCTCGACGGCGATGCTCCGACCGGGTTTACAGTCTTCTGTCAAGCTGTCAACGCCACGACCGCAGGACGTTTCGCTCAACAGCGATCGCGCCTTCGCTTTGGGATATGCGCCACAGACTATGTCAGCGGCTTTAGAGGCGATCGCTGCATCAACCTAAGCCTGAATCTTCGCTGGGGCAAATATCAGTATCAATCCTTATCGATCGCTTTAGAATGCTACGTTAGAAGGCCGCTCTAGCGACCACGAGACCGAGCGCCGTATCCGCTTTTTACCAATGATTAAGGGTAGGTGATGCTACATCAATGGCAATTATTCTAGGTTCGCTGCAAAGGATATTCGACGCTATTCAGCGAGTTGTTGAAACACCCTTTCTCCAGGTGGGTAATACTTCTGTGACCTTGAGCGCGATCGCCCAATTTTCCATGGCTGTGCTGATCGCATTGCTCTTTGCCTGGGGCTTTAGGCGGCTGTTGTCTAATCAAGTTTTAAAGCGCCTGGGTCTTAAGCCCGGCCCGCGCGAATCGATTTCTACGGTTGCGAGCTACTGCATAGGGGCAATTCTCAGCTTGTTTTTATTGCAGTCCCTGGGCATCAATCTAGCCTCTATTGCCGTACTTGTAGGGAGTCTCGGCATTGGGATTGGATTTGGCTTTCAAGATTTAATCCGTAACTTTACCAGCGGCTTAGCGATTCTCATTGAGCAAAAGTTAAAAGTAGGCGACTTTATTGAATGGGAAGGGCTAACCGGCTACATTGTAGAAATTTCCTTGCGCTCAACGGTGATTAGTACGATCACTAAGCGGCATATTATTATCCCCAACAGTAGTTTGGTTGGCCATCAGGTGATCAACTGGACCTACAGTAATACCAAAGGCTGGGTCTCCATTTCCGTTTGTGTCGCCCACGGTAGTGACCCTGTAATTGTGATTGAGGCGCTACTTGACTCTGCCTATCTTGAAACAACGGTTTCCTACGAATTTCCCCCAGAAGTTTATTTCACTGGATTTAGTCCAAATTCATTAGACTTTGTGCTGTGGGTCTGGGTCGATCGCATTGATCTTAAACACAAAACGGAAAGTTCACTGCGATTTATCATCGAATCTAACCTGCGCCAGCATCAGACCCGCTTAGCAGCTCCCCGCTATGACGTTTGGCATCGCAATCCCAATGTGGTTGTCACCTCGACCTATGAGGACTATCTCAAGCAAGATTACCTCAATCAAGATCCCACCCCTCAGGTCGATAACTATGCTCAGCCCATTGCCGTACGGGACCTGCTAAGAAATATCTCGTATTTTGCAAATTGCAGCACCGTAGAACTGCGCAAGCTAGTCGAAGTTGGCCACCGCCGTCGTCTCGAAGCGGGCGAAATCCTCTATCGGGTCGATGATATTGCAGACGCCTTCTACATCATTTTGTCGGGGGCTGTGAGCTACTCGCTCCAAGGTTTCGATCAGGCGACGACATTAGGACCAGAAGATTTCATCGGTGAATTTTCGCTAATGCTCGGAGTGCCCCGTACGGTGACGGTAAAAGCGATTGCCGACACGACAGTATTTGCGATTAGTCCCCAGGGATTCAAAGAAATCTTGCAGAGCCAGCCGCGACTCTACAACTTAATCGTGGACAAAATGGCTCAGCACAAAGCAGAACTATCAACGCAGCAGCGGCGACTGCGAGAGTTGGGGCTCATCAACAATGAGTACGAAAAGAATCCCGTCGACTGGATGCGCAAAAAGCTAGAGGGCCTCTTTGCCGGGGGTGGGTAGGGGTCATCAGAGTCAACAAGAGCATTGGCCCGAATTGGTGATCGCAATCAGCCGCTGCCCAGATTCCTGCTTGGTTATCAGCATGATTGCGGCATGGCTCCGCCAATGGTGAGATCGTTGGCTTGCATTGCGATGTTTAGAGCATCGATAGCTGTTCACCGGAGCGATCGCGCCAAATTCGTTCCACATCTCCCCGGCGATAGAGAGGCCGGTTTTTTCGTTTGGAAAACCGACTTTCAATACCTGCTTCTGTCAGGATGTGTTGAGTTTGTTTGGCTGGAAGTGCCAGCATCGTCGCCGCATCTTTCAATCGAATCCACTGCTGCCCAAATCGTTGGATGAGCTTGGCTTCGTCCTCCGTTTGGATTTGCCTGAGAAGGCGCTCGGCCAGTAGCCAACAGGCCCGCGTGTCGGCCCCTGCCCGGTGAGACGGTCCCACGTCAAATTGAAAATGCTGGACTAGGTTAGGTAGGCTCCGAGAGGGCAAATCTGCCAGCAGCAACCGAGAAAGCAGCACGGTACACAGTTGCTCAGCGGGAGGACGACTAAAGGTGTAATCCAGCTGACGATACTCTGACTGCACAAACCGATAGTCAAACTCTAGGTTATGAGCGGTCAAGACGCCAGTTTCCAACCGATCCAGGCAGTCTGGCCAGACTTCTTCAGGAAAGAGCCCTTGGGAAACCATCTGCTGGGTGATGCCAGTGACACGAGTAATCATAGCGGGCACCCGGACTTCAGGATTGATGAGGTGGGTTTCCTGGTGCAAAATGCCGTCCTCAAGACTTGCTTGTAAAACGGAAACTTCGATCACTCGCGCTCCGCGATAGGGCAAGGAGCCTGTGGTCTCAACATCAATCACCGTCAACAAAGACTGACTGACCCGGCGGTAAAAGGCCAAGAGGTCTGATGATAAAAGGGCAGATTGCCCACAGGATAGTTCTGAAGATGCCATGCTATCGCGATCGCCTAACTCTCTCACAATACAGGGCGATTTCGCATTCTGCCCAAGATTAGCCGCAGCCGATAGTGCCTCGGCTATGGGGGCTACTATGGCGGACTCAGGCGGGTGAATTTGCTAGTAGCTGGCAAGCAAGCGTCATTAAAGATACACTTCCTGGTTGTGAGTTACACCTACAATGGCGGGCAAAATTGCCCAACGTCTGATGCACTGATGCGACTGTACAGCTTGGCCAAGTTTGATAAAAAGCTAGCTACGCTCTCAGCGCCAGCGTAATTACATTAGCTCCATCCACCAAATTGTTTTAAGGCCCTATGACAAATACAAGCGATTCTCAGTCCTTGCCTGCTGGCAAACAAGCTGAGGATTATCCATTGAGTCCTGTCCCAGTGTCTGCCCGTAAATCGATGCTTTCGCTGGCCCCAATCCTCGCTGGGTTTACCCTCTATTCTGGAACGTTGTTTGCCGGTGGCTTGGTGGGACCTTCTTTTCAGTTTTGGCCGGATTTGGTCGGCGTGATTTTGCTGGGTAATCTGATTTTGGGGCTGTATGCGGCGTTTCTCGGCTACATCGCTGGCGAAACCGGCCTCACGACTCTTAATGGCTCGCTTTAGCTTTGGACGAGTGGGATCGCGTTGGGTCGATTTTATCCTGGGCTTCACACAAATTGGTTGGTATGCCTGGGGTTCCGCGTTGATGGCGCAGTTGCTTAACAGTCTTGCCGGTGTCCCAGAGTCTTGGAACTGGCTCATCATCCTCTTCTTTACCTATGCTTTTTGCTCAACGGCTTATTTTGGCTACAAGGCCATGGATTGGTTGAGTCGGATTGCGGTGCCTGCCATGATTATTTTGATGGTTTGGAGTTTGGCGATCGCCGGCAGTGATGTCGGTGGTTTAGCCGGGTTGCAAGCGCTGTCCATTAGCGATCCCTTACCATTAGGCGCTGCCATTACTATCATCGTTGGGACGTTTGTGTCAGGGGGGACCCAAGCGACCAACTGGAGCCGGTTTGCTCAATCTGGCAAAGCTGGATTTGTCGCCACGTTGATCGCGTTTTTCTTAGGCAACGGCTTTTTGATTTTTAGTGGAGCGTTTTGTGCCAAGGTCTACGGTGAGCCTGATATCGTTCAAGTCATGGCCACCCAGGGGCTCTTGTTGTGGGGGTTGGTGCTGTTTTTCCTCAACATGTGGACCACTCAAGACAACACGATTTATGCCTTTTCTATTGCAGGCTCCAACATGTTTCGCACTCAAAAGCGCACCTTGTTAGTGCTCGGCGGTGCGACCTTTGCCCTCGTGCTGGCTTGGGGGGGCATCTACGCCATGCTAGTGCAGTATTTGATCTTGCTGGGAACGTTTATTCCTCCCATTGGCGGCATTATTATGGCCGACTATTGGTTCCACCGAGGGGGTGAGTTTCCGCCGGTGACGGAGGCTCAGCCGGCCTTTAACGGGGCTGGCGTCATCGCCTATGTGGTGGCATCGGCGATCGCCTACTTCACTAACCAGGCTGGCTGGGGCATCGTTCCCGTCAACGGCATTGTGTCTGCCCTGCTAATTTACACGGCTCTAATCAAAGTCATGCCGTCAACGCAGCCCCAGTCTTGACGCGGTGCTGCTCAATCTTGGAGTAAGGCTTGGATGCTGGGAATCATCGCCTTGGCCGCCTCATATCCGCGAGGCATGATGGTTTGGGCTTGGTGAAAGTCAAAGGTGCCAAATTCGGATAGGGGAGGATCAATCAGGACGTCGGGTTTATCCACAAGCAGATTGATTTCTGTGACGCGCTTTTCCATCACGTTGATGGAATTACCCAAGACATCAAAAATGTTGATACCAGTCTCAGCGTCTGGAATCCAGTTGTCGAGTTGATCATTTAGGACCCCTTTTAAGGCTTCGTAGCGGTTGGCTAAAGTGGCGAGCGCAGCACTGTCTGCGGCCTCGGTCGATTTCGAATCGACTGCTGACTGAGCGTCATTAACTGGCTTAGGCTCGGATTGGTGATTTTCGGCAGAGTGGGCTGCAGGGGACTGAGTAATGATGTCTTCATGGTCAATGGTCGTGTCGCTGTTTAAATTGACTGCCACTACCACATCGGCCCCCATGGCTCGCACCACGCTGATGGGTAAAGGATTGATGATGCCCCCGTCAACGAGATAAACGTTTTCTTGATGCTTGAACGGTGCGAAAATGCCGGGAATGGAAATGCTGGCCCGGACTGCTTGCACCATTGGCCCGCCGTCAATAATAACCTCTTGCTTTTGTAAAAAGTTGGTAGCCACACAGTGGAAAGGAATTGGGGCATCTTCAAGCCAGTGATCAGCCACATAGTCAGCGATAAAGCGATAAACGCGATCGCCCTGAAGCAGGCCAACGCCGGGAAAAGAAATATCCATTAGCGGAACTAGTTCCGAAAAGCTGGCCTCTTGGGCAAAGGTTTCTAGCTGGTCTAATTTGCCAACCATGTAAATGGCACCGACTAAAGCGCCAATGCTGGTACCGGCTAGGTAGTCAACTTTGATGCCAGCTTCTTCGAATGCTCTAATGACCCCGACGTGGGCCCATCCTCTCGCCCCTCCAGTTCCTAAAGCTAAGCCGAGTGTTTTGGTCACTGGTGGTTGCCTCACCGTTTACATTGCCAAGATTCTAGCGAGTTACCGATATTGGGAGCGCTGGCGCAGTGCGACGGCCTCCCCAATCATGACCACCGCATACTGACAGCACTTATGGGAAAATCACACATACAGTCAGGGGTGATGTCAACTTGATGGGTGACAGTCCCTGGCTCCATACAGCGAAATTGTGGAGTAGGGGCATTGGCTTTTCAGATCGCGTTGACTGACCTGGTGCAAGTCACGGGCGCTAGGTTGATGGGTGAGCCATCGTCAGTGAGTTCTACCTTGGGCTATGGTGTGTCCACTGACACTCGTAGCCTGCGGCCCAACGATTGGTTTTTGGCCTTAGTGGGGGAGCGATTTGACGGTCACGCGTTTGTCGATACCGCGATCGCTCAAGGGGCGGCTGGTGTCATTGTGCAGCATCCGGTTAGCGTAGAACCTCAATTACAGGTGCCGGATACGCTGGCTGCCTACCAGGCGATCGCTCGCTGGTGGCGGCAGCAACTACAAACGCCTTTGGTAGCGGTGACCGGATCCGTGGGCAAGACCACAACTAAAGAGCTAATCGCTGCTGCCCTACAAACGCAGGGCCCAGTTTGGAAAACCACAGCCAATTACAACAATGAAATTGGCGTGCCCCAGACGCTGCTAGGACTCACCCGGGAGCATCGTTACGGAGTCATCGAGATGGGCATGCGAGGGCGGGGGCAAATTGCAGCTCTGGCGCAAATGACCCAGCCCAACATAGCCGTTATCACGAATGTCGGTACGGCCCACATTGAGCTGTTGGGGAGTGAGCAGGCGATCGCTGAAGCCAAATGTGAGCTATTGGGTGGGCTCAGCCTCAATGGCATCGCAGTGCTCAATTTTGACAATGCTCGATTGATGGATACCGCCGCCCGCGTGTGGTCAGGCCGCTGCATCACCTACGGTTTGACTGGCGGAGATATTCACGGGCAGCTGGTCAGCAATGATCAGCTGGTCGTTGAGGGGATCAGCCTGCCCCTGCCCCTGCCCGGAGCGCATAATGCCAGTAATTTTTTGGCTGCCATCGCGGTGATGTCTGCCCTCCAGCTCGATTGGCGATCGCTGCAAACGGGACTGGCTGTGACGTTGCCCAGTGGCCGAGCCAAGCGTCTGACCCTGGCCAACGATATTGTCTTGCTGGACGAAACCTATAATGCGGGGGCTGAATCGATGCAGGCTGCCCTGCGACTGCTGAAAGGAATCCCAGGCCGACGGCACATCGCCGTATTGGGCACAATGAAAGAACTCGGCCCATATTCTCTACGTTTGCATAGCCAGGTGGGTCAATGCGTGAGCGAGCTAGGGTTAGATGCTCTGTTGACGCTGGCCTCGCCTGCCGAGACAGAAGCCCTTGTCAATGGCGCGGCTCCAGTGCCGACGATATCCTTCACTGACCCAGATTCTTTAATTCGCTACCTGAGTGCTCTACTACAATCGGGTGATCGCGTTTTGTTTAAGGCGTCTAGAGCCGTTGCCTTGGATCAAGTCGTTGATGCATTGCAGCAGCGCCTCGCCGTTGCTGAGTAACGGTCGCCGAGTAACGGTAGAAACTGACGATATACAGTGCTCACAATGTCGCTAACCGATAGCGACATGCTAGCCCTCCATTGCGGCAGACTGGAGAGGTCAACACTGCCCATTGCTTATGACGCTCGTATTACAGGCTGATCAACTTGCTGCGATGCAAACCTATGCTCAACAGGCCTATCCAGAAGAGTGCTGTGGTCTACTACTCGGCCAGCGAGATCTAGCCGTTGATCGTGATTATGTATATGAAGTGCGACCAGTAGCAAACGATTGGTCAGTAGCTGTAAACCCATTTACTGAAAAGGCTCCTCTGTCAGCGGGTAAGCAAAATCGCTTTTGGATTGCTCCCGAAATCCTATGTAAGGTCCAGCGTGAGTGTCGTGATCGCGACTGGATTATCCTCGGCGTTTATCATTCCCATCCGGACCATCCACCGGTCCCGTCTGAACGCGATCGCCAACTGGCTTGGTCGGGCTACTGCTACCCCATCATGAGGGTCACCGCTGAACTGGTCACTGAGCTCCGGAGTTGGCGGCTGAATGAGCACCAGCAGTTTGAGCAACAAGTCGTTTTGTCAGGAGACATAGCTGGTTAGTCCAGCCGACACCTCTCTCAAGGTTCCCTAGCAGCGGAGACATGCCTTGAGAGAGGTGAGGCGATAAGTAGAAGCTACAACGCCTAATATTCGACAGACAGTGGGACTTATCGCTACTGGCGAGCGCCTTGAGCTTCAGGGGTGAACTTGTGGGCATAGTCTTGTAGCAAGTCGCTCACCTGACCCAAAACATTTTCACCACCAGTAGGTTTACGAATAGAGTGCCGCTCAGGGTAAAAGTCAGGCTGATTAAGGCTGCGGGCGATCGCTTCTTTAACCTGGTCAGAAATCAGAACCGAGAGTTCAGCCTTGGCGTTATTGCGCTGAAAGGCCGCCCCCTCCTCAGTAGTCGCATAAAGCGGTGGCAGTCGATTGAGGGCATAGGCCGCGATGTCGCCCAAGTCGAGAGTTGTGTCAGAGCTCGACTCAATCTCCGCTACCCGAGAGATGGCTTCTGTAAGGACTAACTCTTCCATCACGTTGATGAATTGCTTGCGCGGTACCGCAACTACTTCACCCGTTAAAAGAGCACCCATTAGCCGGTCTAGCGCCATATATTCTTCAATAGATAGCTCTGAGGCAGTATCACAGATACGTCCAACCTCGGCTTCCATTGCGGGCGTTAAATAGCCGTCTAGAATGGCTTGTTCAACAAATTTTTCAATGCTCATAGATTCTAACGCTACGTATGCGTTATTGATGTCGCCTGGTGAACAGATGAAACCAGAACAGGCCAGGTTTTTATAAGCTTTCTGTTTCTGGGCCTATTGTGCCCCCCTTAGGTCGAAAACTCCACAGGTATATTTACTTTTTAGGCAGGCTTTGACAGCATTCTCAAGCTGCTCGGTTGTTCGATAGCATTCCCATCAAGCGGGCGCTAGCAGATGAAGCTTTGATGAATTGTCGGATCGGTCAGTGACAAGGGCTATTCGATCGTTTGGCTTCGCCAAGGAGCCGGATCAACGGCTACGCCATTGACATAGAGCCCCCAATGCAGATGGGGACCGGTGGACGCGCCGGTGTTGCCAATTGTGCCAATGACTTGTCCCGCTTGCACAAAATCACCCTCGCGAACGTTGATACTGTTGAGGTGAATGAAAATGCTCTCGACTCCTTGACCATGGTCAAGGCCGATAGTGTTGCCATGGAGCTCAAAGCCATCGGCAACCCGGCCAACCAGGGCAATCTTGCCAGCCGCAGGAGCGATGACTGGTGAGCCCGTAGGCGCGGCATAGTCGATGCCCCGATGGTAGTAGTTGTCGGCAAACACGCCGTTGTAATAGCGTCTCACTCCATATTCGGAGCTTACGCGCCCTTGGCTAGGACGCAAAAAAGGACCCGCCCAAAACTTGTCAGGGCTGACAAGTTGTTTAAAGGCATCGACGCGATCAAATTCGTAGTCGGTGCCCAGGTTGCTCTGGCTAGGGGAGAGCGTGATGTATTGCGTCCGAAAGCTGCGATCGCTCAGCCACACCATCGGATTTCGCGGCCCCTCGGGTCCCTCAACGCGAATAATATATTCCCCCGAGGCATGAAGCGGGCTCGTGGGTAAGAAAGTGCGATGCCGACCCTGGCCAATTGAGAAGGTGGGATAGACCACCTCGTTGACACTCACCGTGGGCACTTGGGCACTGCGCGCTTGTTCTGTACTGATGATGGAAACAGTGTCTCCCTGGCGGGGAGCCCCAGGTTGAATAGCCACATCATAGGCGGCATAGGCAGGCGGATGGGCGAGGGTAACGAATAGCGTAATGGCTCCAGCTAGGGTCATAAAGATGACTGATCGCCAAGAGACCTGATGTTTCTTAAGCGCCGCATTAAGGCCTGGCAATCCATAAAAGGAAAAAGTTTGCTTCATGGAATTCGAGGCTGAGAAGGGGACAATTGAGCGGTCATAAACGAAGCGTTTAGAACGTCGCTTGGCGAAACTATCGGGCGACTAGGTTGCATTTTGACAACTGCATTTTGGCAACAGCGTGACCACCAGTGCGGTCCTGCCGTGCAACAACACTGCTTGACCTCAATCTTAAGCGCCTTGGAGAGAAACTAAGCCAGAACGCCAAATCATCACCGGTTCGCCCTCGACATCAATGCAAAGACAATTAGGATCTTGCCAGGTGATGGCACCCGTCACCGTATCTCCCGTGACGAGTTTCACGGCAACTTTCCGCTTATCACGCAGATAGGTTTGCAGCAATCGCGTGCTGGGTAGCCCAGCTTCTAGTTCTGAACTCATCGGAGGACACCCGGTGTAACGGTGAACAAACAAACATACTGGATTCCAGGGTACCCACCTTTAGCCATTTTGATCGCGCTTCCTCCGACAAAGATTTACGATAAGAAAGTCGGCAAAGGACCTGATTGAGGATATTGAGCGCCTCACCGGGCTGCTGGCAAATGAGCAGGTAATCGGCATAGGGTTGAATAAGCAGCATGGCGATCGCATTTAGTAAGTATCACGGACTGGGTAATGATTTTGTCCTGGTTGACAACCGACACCAATCGGACATGATGCTGACGCCCGAACAGGCGAGTAAGTGGTGCGATCGCCATTTTGGCATTGGAGGCGACGGGGTGATTTTTGTCCTGCCAGGACAGCAGGGCACCGACTACACCATGCGAATCTTTAACTCTGACGGGTCAGAGCCCGAAATGTGCGGCAACGGCATTCGCTGCTTGGCGAAGTTCATTGCAGATCTGGAGACGGCCGATGGTCAACCAGCAGCTCCCCCCAAGGCTTACACCATTCATACGCTGGCGGGAACGATGACGCCCACGCTGCAGCCCGACGGTCAAGTCACAGTTGACATGGGCGAGCCGATTTTGGCAGCGGGAAAAATTCCTACGACGGTAGTGGCTGCCAATGAGTCGGTGATTGGTCAACCTTTGACGGTTGCTGGTCAGGAGTGGTCGATCACCTGTGTCAGTATGGGCAATCCCCACTGCATCACCTTTGTGGATGATGCCGCCGCGATCGCCTTGGCTGAGTTAGGTCCGCAATTCGAGCATCACAGTGTGTTTCCCCAGCGCATCAATACGGAATTTATCGAGGTGGTAAGTCGCGACTATCTCCAGATGCGGGTTTGGGAAAGGGGAGCCGGGGCGACGCTGGCCTGCGGCACCGGGGCCTGTGCGTCGCTCGTGGCTGGGGTACTCACCGACCATTGTGATCGTGCGGCCACGGTCGAATTGCCCGGGGGGCCGCTGCACATTGAATGGTCCGCTGTCGACAATCGTGTTTACATGACGGGACCAGCCGAAAAAGTATTTACCGGCACTTGGCTCTAGCGCTCACGACCCGTCCTAGGTGCTGCATTGAGTTAAGAGCTAATACCCCCATTGACCCCACAGCCTCAAGGTCTTCAGCATTTGCAGGGCTGACGGTTACTGTGCATTTCAGGGTACCTCCTTCCATGACCATAGTGTTGACAAATGATGATGGCATTGATGCCCCAGGTATTCGTGCCTTGCAGGCGGCTTTCCCCGAGGTTGTGACGGCTATTGTGGCGCCAGATCAGCCGCTGTCAGGCTGTAGCCATCAGCTTAATCGTGGTGGGGCGATCGCCATTGCCCAGCGGGCTGAGCGGGAACACGCCATTAGCGGTACTCCGGCGGACTGCACCCGTGTGGCTGTGAGCTATTTGCATCCAGAGACACGATGGGTGCTGTCGGGAATCAACGCTGGTGGCAATCTCGGTTCTGACATCTATGTTTCGGGGACGGTGGCAGCGGTGCGAGAAGCCACGCTGTTACGCATTCCGGGCATTGCCATTTCCCATTACATTGCGAATCGTCAGCCGATTGATTGGGAGATGGCTACCCGACTCGCTCGGGGCGTATTGTTACAACTCATGGAACAACCGCTGGAGTCGGGACAGTTTTGGAATGTCAACTTGCCTCATCTACAGGCGGCTGATCCGCCTCCGGCGATCGTGTTTTGTCCCACCTGTACACAGCCGCTGCCGACCGAATTTGAAATTGACGGCGATCGCTTTCACTATACCGGCAAATATCGTGATCGCCGCCGTGATGCGGGCGCTGATGTGGATATCTGCCTGTCGGGCAACATCAGCGTAACCAAAATTAGACTGTGGTGAGTTGAGCCACCCACGATGGGGATCATGACGCATTATGATGGTGGGATTGCGTCTCAAGCTCATGCTCTCGGGATGGGCGAGTAGGCGATGACCGCATCCGACAGTGGGTAGGCAGGGATGTCTCAACTAAACCAAGGTCTAACACTCTTCCTCAGTTTGCTAGTCGAGGCGACGCCCTTTTTGCTGTTGGGGGTAGCTTTTTCTAGTCTGTTGGCGGTTTTGGTCGACGAGCGTAAATTGATTGCCTTGACACCCAAGCAGCCGGTACTGGCCGCCATTTCAGGCAGTTTGTTTGGTTGTTTGTTTCCAGTCTGTGAATGCGGCAATGTGCCCGTGGCGCGGCGGTTGCTGATGCAAGGTGCGCCGTCGGCCTTGGCCATTGGTTTTTTACTGGCTGCACCGACGGTCAATCCCATCGTGTTTTGGGCAACGTGGGTTGCTTTTCGTGACCAGCCAGCCATGGTGTTTTGGCGGGTGGGTCTGACCATCTTGATATCCGTCATCATTGCCTGTGTCTTTAGCGTGCAAAAAGATTTGCGGCCGTTTCTCAAACCGGCGGTTGCCCGGTATTTGGTGGCACCGGCACCGCAACCGATGTTAATCGGTTCTGAGGCGACTTTGTTGAGTCGCGGTACCTATCTGCTCAGTTCAACTGGTGCGATGAAGCTGGATCAGCCGCCAGTGGTTGCCGAAGCGGCGGCGCTTGCTAAAGGGGCTTGGCCAATTAAAGTCCAGGCCATCTTAGAAATGATGCTGCAGGAATTTCGGGAGTTGGGTGCGGTGCTCGTTGTGGGCAGCGCGATCGCGGCGACGGTGCAGGTGGCCATCCCCCGAGATTGGATTCTGGCTTTGGGGCAAGGTCCCATCACCTCTATCCTGGCGATGATGTTGCTGGCGTGGATAGTTTCCATTTGTTCGACGGTTGACTCCTTTTTTGCTCTGTCATTTTCTTCCACGTTTACCAGTGGCTCGATCTTGGCCTTCTTGGTGTTTGGTCCCATGATTGATCTCAAAAATATTTCCCTGTTGCTGACGACGTTCAAGAGTCGAGCCGTGGTATATCTGTTTGTCTTGGCTGCTCAGCTCACGTTTGTATTTACCTTGGTTGTCAATCTCTACACGAGTTGGTGAGTTGAAACCTGTGACGAACCGGATCTTCTCTTGGCCCATCTTTGGGGACGCGCTGGCCATGTTGCTATGGGGCCTGATGCTGTTGCGTTACTGGTGGACGGGGCGGTTGGCTGTGCTCCTGCATCCTGACTATCACTGGTTAGCCATTGGCGCGGGCTGGTGTCTCGTGGCGATGGCTCTGTGGCGCGTTACCGCGCTGTGGCGATCGCAACCAACGGTCTCGACGCCTCACATTACTCTGGTGCCCCGTCAATGGAGCTTGCTGATATTGTTGGCGATCGCCGTTTTTGGGTTGATCTATGTCCCCCGACCGTTTTCGAGTGAAGCGGCTTTGGCGCGGGGCATTGCTGATCCGGTGGGGGTGACTCGGGCCCAGCCCCAGCGATTTGTACGCAACACGCCGCCGGTTGAGCGAACCCTGGTTGAATGGATCCGTACGCTCAACGTATATCCTGAGCCGGATGCCTACACGGATGATCCAGTTGCGGTCACTGGGTTTGTAATTCACCCGCCGGAGTGGTCAGAGGAGTACTTAATGGTGGCTCGGTTTGTGTTGACCTGCTGTGCGGCCGATGCTTATCCTGTGGGGCTCCCGGTCAAGCTAGCGGGTGATCGCACGGAGTTTGAGCCGGATAGCTGGATTTCGGTGCAGGGCAACATGCTAACTGAAACCTTAGAGGGTCAGCGTCGCCTGGTGATTCAGCCCGATGAAGTCTTAATAGTGCCAGAACCTAAAAATCCCTATGAGTTTTGATCGTGTAACTCGCCGAGCCTACCGCCGTGGCCGCTTGCCCTTAGATAAATTGGCTGTGGGCCTGATGGGGTTGTTATTAGCCCTCTCGGGATTTTTGGTGCTGCTGGGGGACCATGCCGTAGCGCGGGTGCAAACCTTTTCCTGGGAATCGCGCACCGTGGGGGCGGAAAATGTGGCGTTTACCCTCACGTTTACCCGCCCGATGGAGCCAGACAGTGTGGCCGATAATCTGACTATCACCCCGGATTTGCCAGGGCGGATGAGCTGGGCGGGCCGACGCATGGCCTATACCCTAGACATTCCGGTGCCCTATGGTGAGGCCTATGAGGTCTCCCTGCCTGCGGCCCGCGATCGCTTTGCCGATGGAGAGCAGACAACGCAGTTTCAGCCCTTTACTGGGACATTTCAAAGTCGTGATCGCGCCATTGCCTACATTGGCAGTCAGGGAGATGAAGCGGGCCGCCTCATGCTGATCAATTTTTCCCAGGGAAGCGATCCTACTGCATTAACGCCGACCGATTGGCAAGTGCTGAGCTTTGAGCCTTATCCATTGGGCGATCGCCTCCTCTTTTCAGCGGTGCTAGCTCGCGATCGCAATCAAGGGATTCGCAATCCGGCGCTCTATACCGCCGCTACCGGATTAGCTCCCTTACCCCCCGCCGAACCGACCATGCAGACCCCCGAGCTGGCTACTGAACCCGCAGACGCCGGTACGATTACCCCCGTGCTGGACAGCCGAGTGTATCAAAATCTCGCGTTTGATTTGGCTCCGGATGGTCAAAAAATCGTTGTGCAGCGCGTCAATCAGTCGGATCCGTCTGACTTTGGCCCCTGGATCATTGAGAATGACGTGGAGCCGCGCCGCCTCGACACGGAACCAGGGGGAGAATTCCTCATTGCGCCGGATAGTCAAACCTTACTGTTGTTACAAGGGCAGGGAACGGCGATTATCCCTCTCGAAGCCGGGGGAGATGAGCCGGTGACGGCAGCGCCCCTGGACTTTTTGCCTGAGTTTGGCCGAGTGTTTGATGTGAGTCGCGATGGCACAGCGGCGGCCATGGTGGATTTTAATCAAAACGACCCTGAGCGGCGCTTCTTAGAAACGCTAGTGTTGGTCACTAACCAAGGGGAAGAGACGCCTCTGTTGGATGCCACGGGCTCCATCATGAGTGCTGAATTTGACCCGACTGGCCGTATTCTCTATGTCTTGGCGAGTGAACTGTTGCCCGGTGACGATTATCAAGAACAGCCCTACGTCGCTGCCGTACCGCTGACCGAGGATCCGACGCCGATCAAGCTCCTCGACTTACCAGCCCAGGCACGAGTCGCTATGGATATTGCCCCCGATGGGCTGGCAGCCCTCATCGGAGTGACGTCTGCCAACTCGGATGCGAGCAATGCCGAGCAGACCCAGACAGTGCTCTTACCCTTATTTGCCACCACTGAACAACGCCTATCGGGAACTCCAGCCGCCGCCGCCCCCCAAGTGCTGTCACTGGAGGGGACACAACCGACTTGGCTACCGTGATGACTGGGGGCGCTTAAACGGGTAGCAGTGATCGCTGACAGGTGGGGCACACCGCATGGATGGTGAGCTGACAATCTAGTAGATGGTATCCCGACTTTTTAGCGGTGCGAGCACCCGCCTTTAAGACCGAGTCGTTTTTAAACTCGATGGTCTTATTGCAGCGTACACAGATTAAGTGGTGGTGATGATGGGGCGAAGGCTGATTGATTTCGTACCGTTTTTGTCCTTCTGCCAACTCGAGCTCGCGCAAAATGCCCATCCGTGCCAGTAGCTTGAGGTTACGGTAGATAGTCGATAAGCTAACCTGCTCTCCTTCCCCTTTGAGTACGTCGCGCAAATCTTCAGCGCTTAGATGTTCGCCCTTGGGCAAATTTTGAAATGTTTCCAGGATAATTTCGCGCTGAGGGGTCATACGCCACCCGCGTTCATTTAGCTCAGCCTTGAGTGCAGAAGCAGTGTATGCCACGGGTGAGTCCTCTCAACAATGAAGCCTTATTGACAATCATAGCGAGTGATCCCAGAAATTTGCAAGAAGATTAGCTTATTGAGAATGATTATGATGTATCGACGCAATGATGTGATTTGTGGGACACAACTAAGGGCTACCTTTGAAGATTCTGGAGCGTTGCAACTACAGCGACCACTGGGCTAAATGTTGCAACGCTCTGACCACGGGCGATCGCTGATCGCTGCAGTAAAAACAACGGCCGTTAGTTAGATGCAGGATCTGCTCCCTGGGTGGCGATCGCGAGGGCTAAATTGTCAATTGTGCGCAAGCGATCCATCACCGCAACGACTTGACGATGGGGAATATCGGCATCGGCCCGCAAGATAATCAACATCGGGCGATTGCCAATCCGTCGGGCTTGGATCTGGTCGGGCAAAGACGCTAACGTTGCTGGCTCGCTGCCGAGTTGTAAATCGCCGGAACTGGTGAGGCTTAGCGTGAGTGAATGCTCTTGTATCTGACTTTCACTGGTGGCAGCACTGGGTAAGGTGACTGGTAGTCCCTCTGACCGAGTCAAAAACAGGCTGGAGAGGATAAAAAAGGCCAACACTACAAAGATCACGTCAACCATCGGCACGATGTTGATCTGAGGGGAGAGTTCCGGATCTTCAGGCAATTGCATAGGGGCTCCCTCGGCGACGCTGCGGTCCGTGAATCCGTAGCAGCTTGTCTCCATTGTGCAGCAGCTAGGGCTAGCGTGGTCATAAGAGTTTTAGTCACTGAGAAAACAGACCTGACAGACCCGACTCTGGACGTGATACGAGCGGCGATCGCGTCCCAACCCTTGCTCATACTCCACCATGGCTGACCGGCGGAGTTCTGGAACAACAAAATGCAGCCTCGCATCGGCAAGACTGCATTCAATTCATGGTGCAGTGACTATCGCTGAGTGGTTAGGCAATGGAAGGGTTTAGACCCATCTTGGTCACTGCATTGCGAGTGAAATTGATCCGCTCTTCAAAGTCAAGGGCTTTGATATTGTCAACGAATGACTGCGTATGCTCGGGTAGCTGACAATCATCGGGGACGTTGACGATTTTGCCAGCTTCCATCCCCTGGGCCAGCATTAGCCACACATCTAGCTTAGCGCTAGGGCTCAGGGCTCCGTAAGCGCGGCTGATGTCCGTGTCGGCGCGGCTGGCGATATCCCGCTGTACTTGTAGTTGCTCGTCTTGACTGAGTGGAGCAACTTGGTCATAAACGGCCTGGGCTAGCCCTTCAACTTTGTGCCCGGGTGCCGGCGTCAGGTTGTCTCTAATGTCTAGATAACCAAACCAAAGAATGGCGAGCTGAGTATCCGTATCAAACTTTTCAAATTGTTTGAGGGACTCTTTAACAGCGTCTAAGGTTAGGTAAGTCATATAATCCTTCAATGTCTTCAGATGCGATCGCAGGCAAGATATCCGCTGCAATCTATACTTGTTACACAACTTAACGAATGAGTGGGTCACCGTAACACCATCGAACGTTTGATAAATTCGCCAGAGAGTGACTAAGCTGCTCCCTTCATCGATGGATTCACAGTGAGATGACTCTATCGGTAGCAAGAAACTTGTGAGCTGTCGGTGCCGATGTCTAATACTATTTCTGCTACTATTTCTGCGAATCACGAATATATAGATTCTTCAAAGTCCCTTTTTCAAGGGGACAGCGACAGCGGGGGATCTTCAAATCTATAGCGCTATTACAGAGAATTGGTATGACCAACCTCTTCGATCCACAGCGCTTTTGACCAGGCCAGTCGAGGTTGCCACGTCCTGGATAATGTCTATAATTCAAATGAACTGCTTGTTCCTGACAAATCGTAACTGTTCCCAGGAATGCTCTAAGGCTAGGGTTTAGATATTATATAAGACACTATCCCTGGTGGCTTCGTCCTATCACCATGCCTACGCCCCGTCTTCACCCTGATACGATCTCCGCCGTTCGCGATCGCGCTGATATTGTCGATATCGTCTCGGAGCATGTCGTCCTCAAAAAGCAGGGGAAAGACTATGTCGGTTTGTGCCCCTTTCACGACGACAAGTCACCCAGTTTTAGCGTCAGTCCTGCGAAGCAGTTTTACTACTGTTTTTCCTGTGGGGCAGGGGGCAACACTTACAAGTTTTTGATGGAGCTTGGCCAGCGCTCATTTACCGATGTGGTGTTGGAGTTGGCCAAGCGTTATCAGGTCCCAGTTAAGACCCTAGAGCCTGAAAAGCGCCAAGCGCTGCAGCGACAGCTTACCCTACGGGAGCAGCTTTATGAGATTTTGGCGATTACGACGAGCTTTTATGAGCATGCGCTGCGGCAGGAAGATGGGTCGGCAGCCTGGGTCTATCTCACTACCCAGCGGGGACTGACTGAGGAGACGATCCAGCAGTTTCAACTGGGCTATGCGCCCGGCGGCTGGCAAACCCTGTCTGGCTACTTGGTTGACCAAAAAAAGTTTCCCGTGACGCTGGTGGAGCAAGCCGGATTGATCGTTCCCCGGTCGTCAGGCAGTGGCTACTATGACCGATTTCGCGATCGCCTGATGATTCCGATTCACGACACTCGAGGGCGCGTAATTGGTTTTGGGGGTCGGGCCCTCTCCGAGGAAGACCAGCCTAAATATCTCAACTCTCCGGATACAGAGCTGTTTGATAAGGGCCAAACGCTATATGGCTTGGATAAGGCTCGCAGCGCGATCGCCCAGCAAGATCGGGCCGTCATCGTTGAAGGCTATTTCGACGTAATTGCCCTGCATGCAGCGGGTAGCCCCACTGCGGTGGCAGCCCTGGGAACGGCCTGCAATGCCAATCAAGTCCGACAGCTCCTGCGCTACACCGAGTCTAAGCAAATCATTCTCAACTTTGATGCGGATGCGGCTGGGGTCAAAGCCGCCCAGCGGGCAATCCATGAAGTGGAGGCCATGGCCTATCGCGGGGAAGTACAGCTCCGGATCCTCAATATCCCTCAGGGCAAAGACCCTGATGAGTTTTTGCAGCATCATCCCATCGAAGCCTATAAGACCCTGCTCGAGCAGGCTCCCTTGTGGATTGACTGGCAAATTCAGCAGCTGATTGCTGGCCGCGACCTTGCCCAGGCTGATCAGTTTCAGCAAACCTCCCAACAGATTGTGGCGCTCCTGAGTGAAATCGCCAATGCGGACACGCGGACTCACTACGTGCGCCAGTGTGCGGAGCTATTCAGCCGAGGGGATGGCCGGTTGGTGCCCCTGCTCGCGGAAAATCTCATGGTGCAGGTGCGGCGGCAGCGGCGATCGCCGGGTGGAGAGACCGCTCGGCCAAAGCTTGCCTTTACCCAAACCAGTACCCTCGAGGCGGCTGAGGCCGCGCTGCTGCGGGTGTTCATTCACAGCGCTGAGCATCGGCCAGAGGTATTGGAAATGCTGGAAAAACGTGACTTGCAGTTTAGTTTTTCCCACCATCGTGCTCTATGGCAGACAGTGCGGGCCCAAGATGTCTCTGAGTTGGATGACTTGGCCGGCTGGTTGCGGAATGCGGCGGCCCAATCAGCGGCGTTGAGCCAAACCCAGCATCTCTATTATCTAGATGAAAAAACACGGCGAGACGTGTTGCGAGCGCCCCTCGTGATTCGGGCGGCCGCTGCCTGCATTGAGCAAACCCTCTGTGAAAAGCGCTATCGCCATTTTTTACAGCTCTGGACAGAGAGTAATCAGACCCAGCCGGCAGACCAGCTGGCCTACTTCCAAAATCAAATCTATGCGGAAAAACGTCGGATTGCAGAGCTGGAGAAAGAACGGCAAACGACATTTGAAGATCTGGCCCAATTGCCTTGGGTGGGGGTCGATAGTTTGGTGTGATTATGGTCCCTGGGCTCAACTAGCGCCTGTGTCGGTAGGCCCGGCGCTATCCTATCGGCCCCGCTCGTCATCGCCCAGACCTCATCCGCCCAGACTGATGGTCGGGGGAACAGGCTAGAGTGAAGGGCATGGCGATTTCCCCCAAGAGAGCATGACCCAAGCGCATCAATTGCTGATGATTGTGCATCAAGCAACCTCTAGTCCAGGATTAGTGGGCGAAAAGCTGCGATCGCGGGGCTATCAGCTCGATGTTCGGTGCCCTGCATTGGGCGATGTGCTGCCCTCGACCCTAGCCGAACATGAGGGGACGATTGTATTTGGGGGCCCATGAGCGCTAACGATGATGTCACGCTGCCGTTCATCAAAGCTGAGCTCGATTGGTTGGCGATCGCGCTGGCGTCGGGGCGCCCCTACTTGGGCATTTGTCTCGGCGCACAACTCCTAGCACGGGTGCTGGGGGCTGAAGTTGCACGACATCGCCAGGGACAGCGTGAAATTGGCTACTATCCACTTTATCCAACCGCTCAGGGAGAGCCATACTTTCCGGCTCCGATGCAGGTTTACCACTGGCACAGCGAAGGGTTTACCCTGCCTAACGGGGCGACGCTCCTGGCTAGGGGAGAGGTGTTTCCGCATCAGGCCTTTCGCTATGGTGAGACAGCGATCGGATTACAGTTTCATCCTGAAATTACGACGATGCTCATTGATGAATGGACCTCTCGGGGAGCCGATCAACTTGATTTGCCCGGGGCACAGCCTTGCATGCAGCAGTTTCACCGCCACGAACGGCATGGCCAGCGAGTGGACCGATGGCTCGATGCCTTTTTGGATACTTGGCTCGCTATCGATCAAGTGGCGGTGGCTCAGTCCCCGCAGGACAGACAGTCATAGCCCTTGCCCTCCGGGAGGCGTGAAAATGATGAGGCGACACCGGCTAGTGAGGGCAGTTGCAGTCGGCATTGCCACAGTTAGAGCCATTTTCATGGCCGTTAGCGCAAGCCTTGCAGCAATAATATTGACTGTCTTTCTCAATCGCGGTGGTGGTGTCTACGGTGCACTGGCAGCTGCTGCAGGCACATTGGGTTTGAGTTGCAACCATGGTGAGCTCCTTTCAAGCGATAAATAATTAGGATGATAGTAAAATGTGAACAAATGTTCAGGTTTTACTATCACACCTGAATGCTTGTTCATACATTTGAATGTGATCAAAAGGAGGTCTCCAACTATGATTGTGGAAGCTCGGAGTGTAACGTGTGGCTGAGTCAGGTCCAACCAGCGAGATTCTCAGCATTGAAAAAGCCCAGCGCATGGCCGAGTTTTTTGGGGTGCTGGGAGATCCCAATCGCTGGCGAATTTTGTCAGTATTGGCGGCCGAAGAGCGGCGGGTAGGCGAGATTGCCCAAGCCGTTGAGATGACTGAGTCGGCGGTGTCTCATCAGTTGCGGGTATTGCGCAATATGCGATTAGTCAGCTACCGCAAACGGGGAAGGGCGGTGTACTACTGCTTGAAAGATCACCACATCCTCAATTTGTATCAGGAGGCCTCGGAGCATCTGGATGAACCGACTGATCTTGATTAAGCGTGGCCCGGGGGTGGAGGTGAGTTTTCAGCCTATGAATGCCGTTTATAGCGATCGCGGTTGTTTTTGGCTCTCTCATATGTGAGCTAGAAGCCCCGTCCGGCGTGACGGGCTGGCAGCGGAGAGGTTGTGACGGGTCAGCCGTTGACTGAAGCTGGTCAGCATGTGGAAAAAGCACCGGAATTCTGTGGAAAACTGGGGTGAACTGGGGAAAAGTCATGAAAGTCGGGGTTTTGGGCACAGGATTAATGGGAGCACCAATGGCGCTGACGCTACAGCGCGCTGGGCATAGGGTAATGGCCTACAATCGCTCAGCTGAAAAACTGGCTTCCTTAGCTGAGCAGGGCATCCAAATCGGTCAGGTGCCGGCTGCGGTCCTTGAGGGCTGCGCAGTCACGATTTTGATGTTGGCGGACGCGGCGGCGATCGCGGATACGCTATTCACCCCAGAGGCCGCCGCTGCCCTGGCGAATCGTACCGTTATTCAAATGGGGACCATCGCACCGGAACACAGCCGCTTGCTGATGGCTCGGGTGCAGGCCGCCCAAGGCGACTATCTCGAGGCTCCGGTGCTAGGCAGCATTCCCCAGGCTAGGGACGGCAGCTTGATTGTGATGGTGGGCAGTACGCCGGAGCAATATGAGCAGTGGCAGCCGCTGCTACAGCATTTGGGTACTCAAGTGGAATATCTGGGACCCGTTGGCGCAGGGGCCGCCGTCAAGCTCGCGATGAATCAGCTCATTGGGTCTTTGACAACTGCGTTTGCCTTGAGCCTGGCGCTGGTACAGCGGGAAGGCATTAATGTTGAAGCGTTTATGGGTATTGTCCGGGGCAGTGCGTTGTATGCCCCTACATTTGATAAAAAGCTGAGTCGCATGGGCGATCGCAACTTTGCGAATCCGAACTTTCCCACGAAGCACCTGCTTAAGGATATGAAGCTGTTTTCTGAAGCTGCCGTCTCAGCGGGGCTGACACCAGCCCTAGCCGATACGGTAGCAGAGGTGGTGGCCCAGGCGATCGCCCAGGGCTTGGCTGACCAGGACTATTCATCGCTGTATGCAGCGATCAATCCTGAGCAATAGTCACAAATTTTCGGCGAAGCTTGCATATAGGCCAGGTTTGGCTCATGCCTCACTGCCCTCGGCGCCTAGCAGTTGTAGCCTCACCATATGCGAGAGGGGGCTTTCAGGGTCGCCTAGCTGCACTTCTAGGGTTTGACTCGTTAAGGGTTCTAAGTGGCTGAGCAGGTTCCGCAAGTGTGGCGTACTCGAACCGCTATCGACAAACACCCGCTCCGATAGCTTGTTCATCTGGGACCAAGCGCTATACAGTTTGGCGGTGGCCTGCTCTAGCTGGGCCGCCTGCTTGACCAGATCAGCAGTGGCGTTAAGACAGCCGATGCGCAGCGCTTCCTCCAGAGCCTGTTCCAAATCAAGGTTGTCGCTGTTGAGTGCCTGCACCTGGATGGCCGCTTCGAGGTACTTGGCCAAGTAGCGGGCTTCGGCCGTGACCTGTTTCAGGGTGTCAATATCTGGATTGAGCATGACCTCGGTCCTCAGGGTCTCCTGGTGGGGGGGTGGCAGCTTCTCCATTTCTTTGACGAGGGGTGCTAGGTAACGGGTGGGAATGGTGTTGTTCGCAGCTTTTTCCTTGAGCTCTGTGGGCAATAAATCGGAGGTCATGGCAGTCCACTCATCGGAAATTTGCCGTACTTCACGACGGGTTATCTGCTCGCCCCGCTGGGCGGCATCACTCACAAGCTGCTGCACCTCAGGGGCCGCTTGGGCAGTTTCAACAAAGGCCCGCTTGCTGAAATTATTGACGGATTCGGGTTCTAGCATCCCTTCTTGCAGGAGCGTATCAGCGCTGTCCGCCAGTTCAATCAGGGAATAGGCCTGACTTTTCGTGATCTCACGATCGCGGAGCCAGTTCAGAAATCCACTGCCGCGTCCATCGCCCCCGCGCTTTTCGCGATCGCGCACCGTGCGCATAATGCGGCCTCGCCAAATATCAGTTTGCAGGTCAAAGCGATCGCAAACCTGCCAAGCCCAATCAATTTGCCGCTGAAACTCGTACTCTGATAAATCTTCGTCTTCCGGATTGGGGAGTTCAAACGAGAGGTCAGTGCTGGGATCCAAAGCCTGAGCAATCTGGTGATCCGGCGGACGAAAATCAGTATTCATAGGCTCGATGATAGCGTCAGGGCTTCATATTCTCCCACGTGGCGTCCGAGAATTTGGCACTCCAGGAATTGAATTCTGAATTCAATACAGTCCAGGAATAAACTTGCTCACCCGCTGTCGATAATCGGCATAGGCGGGAAAGCGCTCTAGCAACCAGGCTTCTTCTTTACGGGCCTTGATATCGAGCACGATAAACAAAATCACTGCCATGAGGAGGTGAGGCAGGCTGCGCGTCCACAGGCTGAACGCCGCTGTGCCAAAAATGAGACCGCTATAGAGGCTATGCCGCACCCACCCGTAAATGCCCGTTTGCACCAGTTGCGCATCTGCACGGGGATAGGGCAGCGGTGTAAGATTTGCGCCGAGGTCAAGGAGTCCTTTCCCGAGTAAAACCGTCGCCAAACCGGCAAAGGCGATCGCGACACCATCCAGCATATACACCACAGCCGTTGGCCACGACTGCCAGGCTGCTGGTTGCCACTGGGGCAGCAGCACAAATACCAGCAAGATCAGTCCCTGGGCCAGCACCCAGTACTCTCCCCGCTGGCCTTTCCAACTGTCTTCGGTAAAACCCCAGGTTCTAAGTTGTTTCATGATCCACTCGTATTGCTAAGCTTTGCTAACGCCAGGCTTGGGTGGCCCGACTCAACCGCTCGTGCTCTTGGGCCGTCATCGACCAATTAAGCGCCCCCGCATTCTGACTCGCCTGATGAGCGTTTTTGGCCCCTGGAATCGGCACCACATTGCCGATGCAGATCAGCCAATTGAGCGCCACCTGGGCTGGAGTTTTGTCATGGGTATTGGCAATTTCCCGCAGCGTCTGGAGCACAAGCTCGATTTTGTCGAGCCCTGACTTGCTAAAGCGGGGATTGAGCTGTCGCGCGCCAGCGGGCTTGGTGTAATCGTTCGCTGAGTATTTCCCCGTGAGGAGCCCTTGGGCTAGGGGACTGTAAGCGAGAATGTTGACGTTGAGCTCGCGGGCTTTGTCGAGTACTCCGTTGGATTCAATATTGCGGTGCAGTAGCGAGTATTGCACCTGGTTAACGGCTAAGGGAACGCCCCGCTGTGCTAAGTAATCGTAGGCCGTCTGCATTTGCTGAGCCGAGTAATTGCTAACGCCCACCGCTCGAATCCGCCCTTGCTTGACCTCATTAGCGAGGGCATTCATGAGTTCTTTTTGACCCATCAAAAAGTCGAGGGGCCAATGTACTTGGTAGAGATCCAGACAATCGAGCTGTAGTCTCTCGAGGCTGGCCGTCAGAGTTGCCGAAACGGCCTGGGCTGACCATCGCCAGGGCAGGGGAAAGTACTTGGTGGCAATGAAAATCCGCTGATCTAAAGACTGGAGAAAGCGACCCAACAATCGCTCTGACTCCCCCAGACCGTACACCTCAGCCGTATCAAAAAAGTTCGCCCCAGCGGCGACTGCAGCTTTGAAGGCAGCATGTAAATCAGTTTCGGTATAGTCTTTGCCATAGCTCCAAAACAGGGAATCGCCCCAAGCCCAGGTACCGACGCCCAAGGCCGGAATTGTGGGTCCGCCAGGGACCAGGGCGATCGCCTGGGTGGCTCCTTGAAACAGTGCAGTCATTGCATTCATCCCAGAGTGACAGTTGATCAGGTGAGTAGCGGGCGTATTACGGACCGGAGAAAATCGCTTCCTGTAAATCTTGGCGACTAAGAGAATATTTGAAGATGCGCTGCACGTCTTCGTTGCTGGGCGGCGTTTTGAGATACCGCACAACGATGGAGTCAACGTCTAAAGCGATGTCTGCCGTCCAGTCCGTTTTCTCAATGTGCCACTTATGCAGCGCTTCAGAATTTTGTCGGCAACCCTGCTCCTTAAGCCAGCGCTCAATGTCAGGCAGGGGATGGTTGTACAGCGGAGTGTCAGCAGTGGGCATAACCATGGGGTCAATGAGAGGTCTTTGAGGGGATGATCACACTAATTATCTCTGATGATCAAATTACTTTTGAAGATAATGCGTCCCGTGGGGCGGATATGGCTGGTGAATCCAAGGTTTTAGGGTGGTGGGATAGGCAGTCCTGGAGACCGGGAAGCCGGGGCTGGCTGGCTGGTCGTAGGCTGCGACTGTGATGCTGACGGTGGGGCCGTGGGCTCGGAATACAGCACCAGTTCGCCTTTGGTCCAGCTAATGGTGAAAACCAAAATGAGGCAGCCGACAAAGGTGATGCCCAAAATAAACAAGGCAAACATTTCACCGGCGGAAAGGGGGCGATCAGTGGGGTCGAGGTAAGCACTATCGCGTCCCGTGTGGCCCCGCTCCGTGGCGGGACGATTGAGATAGGCCGGCGCTTGGATCACAGCCACCCGGGAGATGCCAATGCTGTAGTCATAAGCGGTGCGACTGTCGGGATTGCTGAGCGTCGCATAGGCATTGTTGAGGTGTTTGAACTTTTCGATCGCGATCGCGGGGGGCAAGGTGGTGGTATCGGGGTGATACAGCTTACTCAAATCACGATAGGCCCGACGGATCTCCTGCAGGGAGGCCGTCGGCTTGATTTTCAGCAGTTGGTAATGGGTGGGCGTTGTGCGGTGATCTGTCATCCCAATGGCTCACTCAACACTGTGCCAGCTCGTAGGACTCGCCCCGAGTCAGGCGAATCTGAGCCAAGGTGAAAACGACGGGAATAACCCGACCATGGTTAGTCGCGATCGCCCGCCAGCCCAAATCAGCCAAAAACCATGTCCACATGGCGGGACCAAGCACTGCAAAAAAACTTCGAGTGGCGGTGTAGCGAGCGGCGTTGAGAGCCATGCCCCGAGACGCCATGGCCATCGCTGCCCGCGAGTGGATCTGTCCCGCTAGGCTGAGACCTCCCCGCGCTAGCGCCCCTTTCGCTACCTGCTGGCGAGCCAGCTGCAGGGCAAACTGGCGAGCAATCTGCTGGAGCAGCCATGGGCGAATGACGGCACTGACCGCAATGGCGCTGCCGCCTTTCATCAAAAGCCCTAACGGATTGCGCTGCAGCGGTAAAGGTAAGGCAGCAAACTCATCGCACTGCACGATAGATTGCTGCACCTGCCGTTGAAGGGATCGCCGCTGCTGCTGGGGCAGTTGTTGCCAGGCTTTTTCCAAGACATTTAAAAAGACTTCGGCTTCTAAATCAGTGGTGGCCCAAGTGGCTGAGTAGGTGATGTTTAAGTGGCGGCAAGCTTGCAGCACTGCCTGCCGGTAAGAAACGCGATCGCAGCCGCCGCGAATGACCGTCATGCCATCGGCGGCGAGGTAGCGAAATCGTGCCTCGAGCTGGTCTAGCAAGGTATGGCGATCGCTCTGCTGCACCTCAAGAGGATGCTGCCCGCATAGATAGTCAAAAGGATTTAGCTTGGGACGAAACAACAGTTCCGTCAGTGCTTGTAGCTCGTCTTCAGTGGCAAGTTCCAGGGCCGAACGCAGTTCATCCACCATCAGATACTCATCTCGGGCCAATTGATTATCCTATTTTAAGCATTTGAAAGTACCCACGCAAAAGCATTTACAGTGGCGGATGTTAGCGGTGTCACCGGGCTTTGCAAGGGACACGCCTTACCTGAGTGGCCGAGAAATGACCGATCAAGATGTGATTGTCGTGGGGGCGGGCTTGGCGGGCCTTACCTGTGCGCGCCGTTTACACCACGCCGGCTATCAAGTCAGCCTATTGGAAAAGTCCCGTGGGGTCGGTGGGCGCTTGGCGACTCGTCGCCTAGACGGCATGCCCCTAGACCACGGAGCGCGCTACTTAACTGTGGCCTCTCCCCGGTGGCAGTGGCTAATTGATCGCTGGCTGGCAGAACAACTGATTGTGCCTTGGCGGCCACAAAGCTATGGCTTAGGCGCTGGGCGGACCCTCCGCGATCGCCCCCTAACGGCAATGCTGTATGCGGCTCCAGCCGGGATGAATGCCGTGGGAAAGGAGCTGGCGGAGGGGCTGATGATTCATCATCACCAGCGTGTGATTAACCTCTCTACCTCGTCAGACCCGCGGTGGACCATCACGACCCAGCGGGCGGCTGACCAGACGACTGGTCAGTTTCGAGCAAAGGCTATCGTTATGGCGTTGCCGGCACCGCAGATTGTGCCAATGCTCTCCTCGCTGGGCACCTGGGCCCCCATCAAGACGGTCACGAAAGCATTGGAAACGGTAAGCTATGCGCCGATGATTACGGTCATGGCCCAGTATGCTAATGCCCTCACTCAACCGGCGGATCCGTTGCCCTGTGCCGCCGCCGCTCCCTGGATGGTGGAGGGACAGGCTGATACGGCCCTGTTTTGGGTGGGGCTGGATAGCAGCAAGCGATCGCTCGACCGGATTAATGTGGTGATTCACAGTAGTGCCGCCTTTGCCCGTGACTGGCTCGAGGCGACCGACCTACAACCGGCTGGGGAAGCGCTGTTGGCCCATGCCAGTCAGCGCGTTGCCGACTGGCTAGCCCGCCCTCACCATTGGCAGGTCCATCGCTGGCGTTACGCGTTTGTGGAACGACCCTGTGAGCAGCCCATGCCCATGGCGACGACCCCTTTGCCGCTCATCACCTGCGGAGACTGGTGTGGCAAGGCCCATCTCGACTCAGCCCTAGAGGCAGGTTGGCGAGCCGCCGCTACGTTACACAATGCAATGGGAGGGGCCGATCTGCCCGAGTTTCCCCATGGTTTGCTAGCAGCAGTAGACTAATTCGGCGGAACTGTGGTCGCGCTCGTGTGCTTTCCCTGGTCTCCGTTGGTTCTGCACTGACTCTGCCTGAGCAAGGTGTCGCTAGGTGAGCGACTACACATTTGGGAACTGCATCAAGACCGGGCGCAGACGCTAAAATTGCTAGCCTTGGGACATCGCTAATGCGTTTGGGTACAGCGATTTTTGGCCAGCTAACACCTTGGGTATCTCAATTTCGGTAATACATGGTGCGACTACAGACCAGCCCTACAGACTCTGGTGATGATGCGATCGCCCTGACGGCGGAGCAACTAGCTGCCCTTGACGCCTTACAAACCTTTGTCGATAGTCCTGAAAAGCTCTACCTGCTCACTGGCTATGCAGGAACTGGTAAAACTACCCTACTCCAAATTTTTATCGGCGGCTTACGGGAGCAAGGCGACAACCGCAAGATCGTGCTGTCGGCTTTTAGCAACAAAGCGACCAAAGTCTTAGCCATGATGGCCGAGCAGTGGCAGCTCAACATTGATGCGATGACCTGCTGCACCTTACTCGGACTACGCCCGGTGATCAACGAAGATACCGGCAACCAGGAATTTCAGCTCGATCGCAAGCAAGACAGCCAGGTCGATCGGTTTGATCTGATCATTGTTGACGAATGCTCGATGGTCAACGAGGAACTTTGGCGATTATTGGTGAATGCTGTCACCAATCTCTATGGCCAGACCCAAATTTTGTTTGTCGGGGATGCGGCCCAGCTGCCGCCGGTGAACGAGTCAGAATCTGCTTGCTTTCGCGAAATCCTGAACAAATCTGAGCTGACAGAGGTAGTGCGCTACGGCGGAGCGATTGGTGTGATCGCGGAGGATATTCGCCGTAATCTGGAGCGCGATCGCTTTCCCCAGTTCGTCACAGATGTTAACGGCGATCGGACCGAAGGTTGTTTTGTGGTGTCGCGGGTGGCTTGGGAAACGTTGATGCTCCGAGCTTTTACGAGCGATAGTTATCGGTTCAACCCAGACCAGGTGCGGGCGCTGGCCTATACCAACCGCCGCGTGGCCCAGCTCAACCGTAAGATTCGTCGGGCGATTTATGGTCCCACGGCGCTGCGCTTTGTTCCCGGTGAGCGACTCATTGCTTTGAACCCCTGTTTAGAAGAGGAAAATATCATTCTTTCCACGTCGGCGGAGTGTGAAGTGATTGAAGCGCGTCGTAGCCGTGAAGGTGAATGGCCGATTTGGCTATTATCAGTTGAGACAGAAGAAGGAACGTTTCGAACGCTTCGGGTGCTCCATGAATCCGGTGAAAGTGAACTGCAGCTGAAGCTGGATGACCTGGCCCGTAGTAAAAACTGGATGGCTTTTTGGGATCTTAAGCAGTTTTTCCATGAAGTTGACTATGCCTACAGTCTGACGATCCATAAAAGTCAAGGATCGACATTTCAAGATGTTTTTATTGATTTACCGTCGATGCAAGCAAATCGCAACATTATTGAGCGCAATCAGCTTTGCTATGTAGCTTTAACACGGGCGGCAAAACGAGTTTTCTTATATCAATGAAATTGCGAGTGTGGATGCTCGAAGAGGTTGATTTGCAAATAGTCGAGACTGACTGACTGCGCTCGGTGGACGAGTTGCGTAAAGGTTAAAAGCTCTGTGCGGATAGCTTCAATGACGATGGCTTGAGCCTAGGGTTAATCAGCCGTTGATGACATTGATGGTGAAGCCAAAAACTGCGCTGCGCGATCGCGGATGTCTGCGAGTTCGGCCGCTGCCATCTTGTCGAGATTGGCCAAAATCAACCCCATCCGCCCCTGGGTCTTGAGCTTTTTTCGGTGCCGGTCTAAGAAGTTCCAATAGAGAAAGTTGAAGGGACAGGCCCCTTCGCCAGTGCGCTTTGTGTGTTTGTAGGAACAGCCCTTACAGTAGTCACTCATGCGATTGACATAGTTAGCCGATGCCGCGTAGGGCTTAGAAGCCAGCACGCCCCCGTCAGCAAAAACCCCCATGCCCAGCACGTTGGTCTGCATGACCCAGTCGTAGGCATCGATAAAAGCAGCGTGGAACCAATCTTCCACCGCTTGGGGCTGTAGGCCAGCAATCAATGAGAAGTTGGCCAAAATCATCAATCGCTGGATGTGATGGCCATACCCCGTTCGCTGTACCTGATTGACTACCTGGTGCAGACAGTTCATATCAGTTTCACCAGTCCAAAAAAAGTCCGGCAGGGGCCGATCGTGGTCAAACCAATTGCGATCGAAATAGTCATCGCCAACATACCAATATAGGCCCCGCATGTATTCGCGCCAGCCCATCACCTGACGGATAAATCCCTCAACGCTGTTGAGGGGCAGTTCATGTTCATGGAAGGCGGTTTCTGCGGCTTCAATGACTTCTAGGGGCTGCAATAGGCCCAAGTTTAAGTAAGGCGACAACAGCGCGTGCCACATAAAATCTTCCCCCGTGACCATGGCGTCTTGGTAGGGGCCAAAGGTAGCTAAGCGAGTAGAGATGAAATGGTCCAAAACCTGTAGCGCTTGCTCTCGAGTCACGGCCCAGCGAAAGGGTTGGCTGTCGCCAAAGGTGGAAAAATCAACTGCCTGGACCTCGGTAATCACCGTTTGCGTAATATCATCCGGGGCGAAGTCCAGCACCTCAGGCGTTTCAAACCCTGTTTTAGGGGGTTTACGGTTTTGCTTGTCAAAGTTCCACTGACCACCGAGGGGATCTTCCCCTGTCATCAAGACGTCTAGTTGTTGGCGACCGGCTCGATAAAAGCTCTCCATCAGTAAGCTCTTACGATCGCGAGCCCATCCTTGAAAATCGTCACGGCTCCATAAAAAGTGGTTGTTGGGCAGCAGCTGTAGCTGACAGGGCAGATCGAGATCTTGCAGATAGGTGAGGAAGGGCCGATCATTGGGCTCCATCATCTGTAAGGTGTCAATGTTGCGATCGCGAACCCACTGCTGCAGCGGAGTGGTGAAATCTTGGGCCTTAACGTAGGTTACTGACCAGCCCGAGGCTTCGAGGTTGGCGGCAAAGTGCCGCATGGCTGACCAGATTAGAACGAGTTTTTGCTGATGATAGCGTCGCTGCTGGACATGGTCGAGGGACTCAACCATCAATACGGGGGTCTCGTGACGTTGGTCCTGACAACGGGCTAGCGCTGCCTGGCCGGTCCATAGCTGATCGCCTAATACCCAAACCCCGGTCGTCATGGTGCTGCCTCGTCGCTATCTTCCGTATTGTGACGAGTTTTAGCGATCGTGTCATTCAGCTAAGCGGCTAGACAAGGCTCGTCAGTCGTCTGAGCAAGCCGCGTCCCAACTGAAAAGGGACGAGTACACCGAACGTCGACCCAGACTCGATAAGCCTTAGCGCCAGGGGTGATCATAGTTGAATACTGCTGACAAAGGTCGTAAGCCAGATCAAAGGCCGCTTGCTTTTGCTCAAGGGCAAAGTTGCCTGCTAGTCGCATAATCTGGTTATTGACTAAAATCGCTTCTTGAATCGAGCCTTGCTCGTAGAACTTGAAAGCCTTGACTTGTGATTCAGCCAAAATGTGTGGAACAGCCATGTGTGATCTCCAGTAGTCGCCGAGGGCAGTCGAGGCACTAAGTCTGTGTTGACTACTCACGCAATGCCAAGTCCTTGAACTGAGCGAGAGCGGTAGCGTTAACCAAGCTATCGTCGGCGATCGCTGAGTTGCCTAAAAGCCCATATATAAACTGTATTGAGCGGTTGTTTTTCTTGATGTTTGATTTATGTACAACTTGTTGGTGTGCGAGTTCTTTTACGTGCAAAGCCTCTGGTCCGGTCATCAGTCGCGAGCCTGAGCATCTGGAGTAATGCATGGCAGCGCTTTCTACTCGCTGACCCAGACTCAACTTGGCAGCGGAAGACTGAGATCGGTTTGATAGAGGGAAGCTGCCCTTCGTTACCTGCCAACTCTTGCCAGCCAGTTTCCGTGGGAAAGGGCCCTGTACAGCTATTTCCCAGGGAGGGGGATTGCAGACCTTATGGGGCATCAGCAGAGCGAATTTTCCGGCGATGCACATGCTGAATGCACACTCAGCAGGCGGCCGTCGGGCCGTTTTAGCCCGGCTTGGTCCTGCCAAGTCGCCTTCTTAAAATGTCCCATTGAGGGCATGTGTGTGATATCGCTCAAGTCAGTGGGCATCAGGGGATATTGCCGACGACGCAAGAACTGAAATGATTAGGCGTTGCTGTACTGGATGCAAGGCTGGGGCTAGCATAATTTTCGGCTAGCAATGACTGGATATCAATCGCGGGTAACGGTTGTGAAAAGAGATAGCCTTGACCCAGCTGACAGTCAATTTTTCGCAGATGGTCAATGTGATGTACGTCTTCGATGCCCTCTGCGATGACTTTGAGATTTAGCGATTTGGCGATGTTGATGATGGCCGACACAATGCTGGCATTTTTAGCATTTTGGGTGATGTCGGTAATAAACACGCGGTCAATTTTGACGGTGCTGACAGGAAGCTCGTATAGATAACTCAAAGACGAGTAGCCAGTCCCAAAATCATCGACGCTGAGATGAATGCCGTTCGCTTGAAGTGTTCTCATCACATCAAGGGCGATCGCATTATCGAGGACATCGCTTTCAGTAATTTCCAAATGTAGGTGATACGGTTTCAAATCATATTTTGCTAAGCATGCGGCAATTTGCTGTGGCAAGCTGACTTGGGAAAGATGACGAGCTGAGAGATTAAAACTGATGTAAAAGTCATCGTCAACTAGCCGCTGTACCTGCCACTGATGAAGCTGGGCACAGGTTTCCTCTAACAGCCAGTTGCTCAGTTCCACAATGAGATAAGTTTCTTCCGCTACCGGAATAAATACATTGGGCGTGAGAAGTCCTTTTTCGGGATGAGCCCAGCGACACAATACCTCGACTCCGATGACGTTCTGCTGATTGAGGTTCACAATAGGCTGGTAGTAAGGCATCAGCTCGTGGCGGGTGATGGCCTGTCTCAGCTCAGTTTCGACCTGCAGGATCTGCGCTCGGGCCTGGTGCATCTGAGGCACAAAAAAGCTGACGCGCGACCGATGGTGGTTTTTGGCCGTGTACATCGCAATATCCGCATCCCGTAGCATGGCCTCTGGGTGATCGTACGTAGCGACATTGCTTAAGACCACACCAATACTGGCGTCAATGTAGACTTCTTTGCCGTTGATTAGGAAGCCAGGTTTCAGCGCCTCTAGGAAATTTTGGGCGATCGCTTCAGCATGTGGCTGACTTTCGACATGATTGATCAAGACAACAAATTCATCGCCGCCAAATCGCGCCAGGGTATCTCCCGTGCGGACGCAACTTTGCAACCGCTGAGCAATTTCTACCAGTAGCTGATCGCCGGCGGTGTGACCAAAAGAATCATTGATTAGCTTGAAGCGATCGCAATCCAAAAACATCAGTGCGAACTGATAATTGGAGTTGAAGCGCAGAGACACGATCGAACTCGTCAAACATTCCATCAGGAGGGCGCGGTTAGGGAGCCTCGTCAGACTGTCGTGATAAGCAATAGCCAAGAGTTCTTGGTTGGCCTTTTCCAACTGTTGTGTGCGCTCCCGGACTTTTGCCTCAAGCTGCATGTTCCAGTTCTTGAGGGTCAGTAAAGCTGATTTCGTCAAGAGTTGATTTTGGATGCGTGCTAGAACTTCATCCACTTGAAAGGGCTTAGCGACATAATCAGCCCCACCTACCTCAAAGGCTTTGACTTTATCCGCTGACTGGGTCAAGGCACTCAAAAAAATTACGGGAATGTCGGCGGTAGCAGGATTGGCCTTGAGCTTTTGACAGACTTCGTAGCCATTCATATCGGGCATACAAATGTCTAACAAAATTAGATCCGGAGGGGAAGCACTGACTGCCTGTAGGGCCATCTCACCACTCAACGCTTGACGAACCCGGTAGTCTTTGAATTCCAGTAGCTGCTTCAGGAATCTGACGTTGTGCTCAAGATCGTCAACGACTAGGATGTCGCTAGTTTGGGGGGTGAATAGCTGATGATTGGCTAGAGTCATAGGATTAATCCGGCGCTTTTAATAAAGGGCGCTTGTTGGACAGGTCCAGGTATGGGGACAGAGGCAGCGATGACGCAGTCTCACAGGTAGCTTGGCTAAACTGCTGCTATCAACAGAGAAACTGCCGCAAAATCAATGTAGATGGTGGGTCTTCTGTTCCCATTGGCTGGCCAAGTGTCTGCACAAACCGAGAGTGCTCAGTCGATACCCGAACTAAGCCGATAGGCTCAACTCTGGTACAAACTCAACGGTTACCTTTGATGGGCTCAAAGCGATTTGTGAATGCAGAGTGTCCACAGGCTCGCACTCAACTTGAACCGATGTCTTTGACCCCTAATCAAGTGATATACATGCCGTCGTCGTAGTGAATTTAACTACACTAACATTCTAGAAATGTCGGTTATCTTCTTGCCACGGAGGTATTACGGGCTTCTTAAGGAATACCTTCTAGCGAGATATTGCGGAGATGGGGGCTGAGTTGCTCAGTACATATACGCATTTGGAGAGTCTGAGTTTTACGCGGATCACCATGAGTTTCCTCGGGGAGGGGATGAATTCTGTCCATTTTGGTCAGTTGACGCTTGCTGAGTGGCTAGCCGCCTACACCAGCACCAAGGCGCGATTAGTCCTCTGGTGCTATCACCGGGGAAAAGGTTGGGCCTGCTAAGGGTCTGCTCGGCAACATTCGTTTGGCGTTTAGGGCACTTTGCCGTTTAGGGTAGAGTCATGGAGAGGGGAAGGTGGACGCAAGTCGGTATCTATCTCATCGCTGAAGTCTATGGAGACTGCTATGAAAACTGGTCGATCGCCCTTTACGCAGATTTTGCCCATGCTGTTGGGGCTCACGATCATCGGACACGGAGCTATGGCGCTGGCTGCTCCCTACGTGCCGCCAGCGGGACTTGGGGCCCCTGGACGTCGTGAAAGCGCCGGTACGCGAGGCTGCGGGTTTGGAAATCCGGCTAACCTCATCGCCCTGATGCCCGAGAGCAACGTTGGGCTAACGACGGCGGCGTATCCTCGGTTCTATTGGTATATGCCGCTGAGCCAGGCGCAGTTTGTCCGCTTTACTTTGACGCAAGTTGACGACACGGACGCGGCGATCGCTACGCTGTACGAGGCAAAAGTTACGGTCACGGGCGAAGCCGGTATTGTCAGTCTGCAATTGCCGGAGACGGTATCCTTGCTGCCTTTGGTCGCCGGTGAGCGCTATCGCTGGCAAGTATCGGCCTTTTGCAACCCCCAGAGCGAAAACGGGGATCTGCAAATTGCTGGCTGGATTGAGCGTCGTTTGCCAGAATCTGGATTGACAGATGAACTGGCCTCAGCTTCAGATTTAGAAGCCGCTGCCCTGTACGCCCGCAACGGATATTGGTTCGATGCCGTTGATGCCCTGGCGGCTGTCCGCATGACTGACCCCGATACCGAAACGCTACAAGACGAGTGGACTGAGCTACTTTCATCTGTAGGGCTAGAGGCACTGGCCGACCAGCCGTGGTGGATTCCCTAAGGGGACTCACTCACCGATGAGGGGCGAAGGGTTAAAGTCCTAGAGGTTTGGCTTCCTCTTACCCTTAGCCAGTCGTTTGACGAATGAATGGCCTATTTTTCTGGGGGGCGGTTGCGATCGCCCCCACTGATATTTAGGCTAGCCGACTCCCTGAAAGGCGTTCTCAATGTAGGCATCGAGTTTGAGGTGGGGGGAATCAGTCGGATGACGAGGACGGCTTTTCTGCACTAACGCGACATCAAACCGACAGGGCAGGTCACAATATTCTGGATGCTCAGCCAAAAACAACTGAGCACTGTGCCAGAGCTTTTGCTGCTTTTGGAGGGTGATGGCTAATCGCCCCCCTTGATCGATGCCGCTACGATGGCGAGTCTTGACCTCGACAAAGGCGACCCCCACTGCTGGGTCAGGATGACGAGCGATCAGGTCTAACTCACCCCATCGGCAGTGCCATTGTTGAGCTAAAATCTGCCACCCTTGCTGCTGTAGCCACTGAGCGACTAATCCTTCGCCGTCGTCACCGAGCTGTTTTGTGGAAGAGGGTGGCATGGTCAGCTTGGCCTGGTGATGGTAATTGCCAGCTCTCTACTACGGCTCAACGACTCAGCCCAGTAAGCAGGCGATGGGATAGAGCAAATATTCTAGAAAAAAGAGCTGCCAAATAAACTGGTAAAAATCAGCAAATGTGAGGGGCAAATCGGCTGTGACTTGTTCGGGCATAGCCACACGGTAGCTGCGCCACCAAAAGAGGCCCAAGAGCCCGGTATGGGTTAACAAAATGAAGATCCAGTTGACGCCCCCGAGCCAGGGCGTGGCAGCCATCATACCCAGATAACAAACACTGAGGATAAGGCGGGCAACTTGGTAAACTCGTGCCTGACCGACGCGAACGGTAAAGGTCGTGATATCGAACCGGCGATCGCCCTCAATGTCAGGAATATCCTTAAAAATGGCGATCACAATGCTGAAAACGATCACAAAGAGCGTCAGCGCCCACATGCGGTTGGGAATTTGAGGTGCCAGGCCAAACTGATAGATGTAGTGCAGAAAGAGGCCCAAATTGACGACGGCTCCGCGGACGGTCAAGATGCAGGCCGACGCCCAAAACGGAAAGCGTTTGAGGCGGATGGGGGGAACTGAGTAAGCAGTACCAATGAACAAGCTACTCAAAATGGTGGCTAACAGATACCAGTCGCCAAATGCCGCCAACAAGATGCTGAGGCTGCCGGCAAAAACCACAATGCTCCAACCATCGGCGCGGGAAAATTCCCCGGAGGCAATCGGCAGGTGAGGCTTGTTGATGCGATCAATCTCAACGTCTTCGATTTGATTGAGCCCGACGATATAAATATTGCCGGCGAGACACGCCATCAGCGGCAAAAATAGGGAGAATGGATTGAGAACTGGGGCTACACTGCTATCTTGAATGACAGTCCAGCTCACAACAAAAACGCCAATTACACTGAGGCTAGTACCAATGACCGTATGCGGTCGAGAAAATTTCCAAAAGGCATTGAGCCAGGGCAATGGCGTGCGAAACAGGCTGAGCTGCTTGACCGGCGGTGGGTTGGGAGAAACGCTTCGACCCATGAGTATGGTGCGCTCATAACAATGTCATATTTACAATATCGGCTGGTGACCTGATTGCCACGGCCAGCATGGTGAGCTTCAAGAGCATTTACAGAAGGCTAGTTGTCGTCGGTGCTCTGGATAAGGACGTAGGGCTGCACGATCAGTGTTTGAAATTGCCGACTGCGATCGCGATCCCAAGTTACCATCTGCTCAACCGTAGGCTTCGTAATTAAGGCTTCGCTGATCCAGCGCTGTACGTAGCTCACGTTATCGGTCGCCACCGCGACCCCAACGTCGGCTAATTCCAGACCCGGATCGACAATGACAATGCTGTCACGGGCGGCATGGGGCAAAAGGTTGTACCAGCTTGCTGGCCCAATCATGGCTTCTAGTTCTTGCTTGAGTTGTTGCGTCATCGACTCATCAGTGACTAGGAAGCCATTGTACCGCGTGGCATTTGATTTTTGGGACGATGGACAGGCTGCCAGGCAACGGCGACCCCGCGATCGCGGGGTCAGCGTCCAAGGTCGTGGAGTTGATGGATGGCGGCGGCACACTCCTCAGTGGTTTGCTGGAGCAGTGCCTTATCGGTTTTTGCTGGAGGATCAATGGGCTCGCCGATGCGCACCGTCAACGGCGTGGGACGCGGTAGTTTGGCCTCTTTCGGCAAAATGCGGTGGGTGCCCCACAAACTCACTGGTAGTAAGGGGACTTGGGCTTTGGCCGCAATTAGCGCTGCCCCCAACTTGGGTGCGGGAATACTGCCGTCAGCGGTGCGGGTGCCCTGGAGAAAAATGCCTACGGCCCACCCCTGCTCTAGCTGCTTGAGTGCCTCGCGAATGGCACTGCGATCAGCGCTACCGCGCTTGACCGGATAGGCCCCATACAAACGGATGGCCGGCGCTAAGACCGGCACCTCAAAGAGCTCTTCCTTGGCCATGAAGGAGACTGGGCGGCGAACGCAGCTGGATAGGATGGGCGGGTCAAAGTCACTGGCATGGTTGGCCACGACAATGAGGGGACCGGTTTTGGGCACCTGCTTGCTGTTGTGCACTTGCCCGCGAAAGTAAAGTCGAAAGGTGGGATTGACCACTGACCACTTAAACAAGTAGTACAGCAACAAACTGGCCGTTGGTTCGCGATCGCGGGCATCCATATCCAAAGCCTCTGGCTATAGACTATTCAACTGGTCAACAGTGCCCACATTTTTGAGGGTGAGCGTCTTAACGGTGCGCTTAATGAGCCCCGTCAACACATTGCCAGGACCCACTTCCCAAACCTGCTCAACGCTGTGCTCTGGTAAGGAGAGGGAGATTTCGCGCCAGCGCACGGAACTGGTCATTTGCTGGGCGAGCTGCTGTTTAAGGGTAGCGGCATCTGTAGTGGGTGTAGGCGATACATTGGACAACACCGGCACCTGGGCAGACTGAAATTCAATTGCCTCTAAGACCTCTTGAAATTCGCGGGCCGCTGGAGCCATCAAAGGCGAGTGAAAAGCGCCGCTCACGTTGAGTTTCACTGCGCGTTTGCTTTTGACCGTTGACAATACGGCATCGACTGCCTCTGGAGTGCCCGAAATCACCACCTGACCGGGATTGTTGTCGTTGGCCAAGACGACGCCGTCATGCTCGGCAATGGTGGTCTCTAGCTCCCCGCGATCAAAGCCCATCAGCGCAGCCATGATGCCTTCAGAGGTTTGAGACATCAGTTCACCTCGTCGCTTGACCAGCCGTAAACCGGACCCAAAGCTAAAAACCTCTGCGGCATAGAGCGCACCGTACTCGCCGAGGCTATGCCCCGCGACTAAATCGGGTTGGTGTCCCTGCTCCCGAAGTAAATCAACCAAAATGCTCTCTAAAACATAAAGGCACGGTTGCGTGTATTGCGTGTTGGAGACTTTGTCGGCTTCGCTTTGGCAAACACCTTTCACAGACCAGCCTAAAATATCGTCAGCGATCGCTAAACGCGCTTGTCCCACAGGGTGCTCCATCAGGTCTGCGCCCATGCCAATTGACTGTGACCCCTGTCCGGGAAATACCCAGGCTGTTTTTACCATGACCGACTGCTTGCCTACCAAACTCAATGAAATGCATTTATCACTTTCTCAAGAAATGGCCGTTTCGCAAAGTCGGCGACGCGCCTCCTAGCTTGTCAGGTGGGTGGCAATGGTCAGGCTGGGGCAAAGCGGACATCGAACTCTGCTCTGAGCATGGACATCAGCCACATAGAAATGAACTGATCGCCCCGCTTGACACTCTCGCGCAAACAGCCCTCTTCAACAAAGCCAAGCTGGCGATAGAGCGATCGCGCTCGTTCGTTATCTTCCATCACATCGAGCCAAACTCGGTGGGCCCCCAATTCCAGAAAGGCGATTTTGAGGGCGGCCTCTAAGACGCAGCGACCATAGCCCCGCCCGGTTTGGGTAACCACGATGCGCTTAATCAGTAAGGAGCGGTCTGGATCTTCGACCCCCATCAAGATCAAGTAACCGACCCGAATTTGATGATGGTCATCGACGGCGATCCAGTGACGCTCGTCGGGCTCGTGAAAAGCCTGCTGGTGGCGATCGCGCGTCCACAACCGAACAAATCCAGCCGCGTGGGCCGCTGATTCGGCCTGGAGGACAAACTCAAGATCCTCAGCCGTTGTTGGACGTAGGGAAGCGTGGGAAATGCTCATGGTCGTCGCCGCTAAGCCATACGCCTTTGATTTTAGGGCTTGTAGGGTGATCGCACCCAAACCATGACTGCTCTAAGGGCAGAACGGCGAATCAGGCCAGCGGTTCTATCCCGTCGCCAGGGTGATCTTCAGTAGTGTTGCTGGTAATAATGCGATCGCGTCTCAGGTCCTTCTTATGCCAAGCGGCCTGTGCTCAGGAAGTTCTCACCGGGATGTCAAAGGCTTTTCAAACTCAAGACTGAAGATAACAACTAAGGAAACAGTCCAGTTCACCCTAGGAGATTAATTCCATGCGTCGTTTACTGATTGCCGCACTATCTGCAACCACTCTGGGTCTCACCATCGCTAGTGGGGCCAATGCCTTTAGGCCCGTTGAGTTTGCTGCGCTAGCACAAAGCAGCGTGACTACAGAGGCGGTGACGATCGCCTCGGCTACCGGGCAATTTGTCACCGTCCAGCAAGAAAAAGCCACCACGGGTAATGCCAGCGTCGTGACCGAAAATGGTCAGACCTATATCGTCTTTAGTGGCGAATTTAGCACCGCCATGGGGCCTGATGTGCAAGTTGTGCTCTATGGCGATGACGCCAGTGTGCCGGTCAATATCGAGGGCTCTGACTACGTCGTCGTGGGCGATCTACAAAGCTTTGAGGGTGGACAGCGCTACCTCATCGGCTCTGATATCGATCTCGATGACTATCAAGCGGTGGCGATCTGGTGCCGCGAATTTGATGTGACCTTTGGTTATGCACCGCTTTAAGCAATCCCAATGGCTAATCGGCTTGATCGGAGACGGTAAAACTGCGGTCTCCGGTCGTGCGTACTTAGCTAGCGAGTTTGCTTTTTACCAATGCCTGCACTTTGGCACCATCGGCCCGGCCTTTGAGCTCTTTCATGGCGGGGCCCATGACTTTACCCATGTCCTTAGCGGAGGCTGCCCCCGTCTGTGCAATCAGACCGTCGATGACGGCTTCGATCTCTTCGTCGGACATTTGTGCCGGTAGATACTCTTCGATGATGGCGAGTTCTGCGGCTTCTTGGTCAGCCAGATCGGCCCGGTTGGCGTCGTTGTATTGGGTAATGGCGTCCTTCCGCTGTTTCGCCAATCGGGTGAGCACTTCCAGCTCTTGCTCGGCGGTCAGGGCATCTTGGCCTTTGCCGCGGGCGGTGCTTTCTTCCTCAAGGATGACTTTTTTGATGCTGCGAACGGTCTCTAAGCGAACTTTATCCTTCGCTTTCATGGCGGATTTGATGTCTTCAGAGATGCGATCTTTGAGGCTCATGGCTAGTAAGTAGTGAAAGAACCACCCTCTATCCTAGCGATCGCCTTTAGCCGCGTCTACAGACCCAAGGCCCCAAGCTGTGTCCCTCATCGCCATACATCAGTGCGCTTGACTAGGGGGGTCGGATACGGCAGCGGCCTCTAGTTCAGAGGGTGGGTCAACGGCGGCAATTGGCAGATCGTGGGGTTGCTGATGCCGTTCTAAAATGTCAACAATCCAGGCTTCCTCAATCCAGATTTTGCAAACTACGGCTAGTGGTAGGGCCAAGATCAACCCCACCGGTCCTAAAAAGTTGGCAAAAAAGAGTTGCACAATCAGCGTTGCAGCGGGCAGCAGAGCAACTCGCTTTTGCATCATCATGGGGCTAAACCAGTAGCTCTCCAGGTTTTGAATCACGATGTAGAGAATCAAAACGGCGATCGCGCTACCAAAGGATTGCGATAGGGCCACAATGATCGGAAAGATAGCGCTCAGCACCGGCCCGATATTCGGGATGAAGTTGAACAACCCAGCCAACATGGAATTGGCAAACGGGTAGGGCACTTGTAGAACGAGTAGTCCAGCAAAGCTGAGGGTGGCGACAAAGGCGGAGTTGATAGAAACGCCCCCCAGCCAGCACAGGAGGGACCATTCGCACTTGTCGAGAATGTCGTTGGCCCGTCGTCGGTAGCTAGCGGGAAACAGTCGGAGCAGGAGATTGCGGTAGGCGTCCGGATCACTGAGAAACATGACGGCGAGGACAAACAACAGCAGGAGCTGAAGTAGTGTCACCACCGAGCCGGAAAAGAAGCTGACAAAGTTGCCAAAAAACTGACCGCTAAAGCTGACGAATTGTTCAATCAGATTTGAGAGCTGAGGCAGCTCAAACTCGGCGATCGCTTCGGGCAGCCAACTGGGAGGACTAGCCAACAGACCGGTCACCCAGACATCCAGGCGATTAAACCCCTGGGGCACCAGCTCCAGCAGTTGCTCAAACTGATTGACAAAGAGGGGCAAAATCAAAACCGCGAAGAGCCCAGTTGCGAGTAATACCAAGGTCAACGCCAGAAGGACAGCCCTCCCGCGAGATAGGTCAAACCGCCGCACCAAGCGTCGCACTAAGCTATTCATGGCGATCGCCAGCACGACGGCAGCAAATACCAGCAGCAACACACCCCGAAACTGCCAGAGAATTACCAGCGCAATCACAAAACAGATCAGGCTAATCCAGTCCGAGAGTTTCACCTCACCTTCCCTCGCTAAGCTTGTTTGGATTCTAAGCTAACTAGCTGCAGTGGAAATGAGAAGACTGGCGGCCGAGCACTAAGCGCTGAAATATTTCGCCGCGGGATGATAGGCCACGATGGCTGTGGTGGACTGCTCTGGGTAGAGTTGCTCGCTCTCGTCCATGTGCATACCAATGCGATCGGTCTGTAGCAGATCAAGCTGCACAAACTGATCAGGGATATGGGGACAAGCCGGGTAACCAAAGCTGTATCGGGAGCCTTGGTAGCGCTGCTGCAAAATCTCACGCAGGGTGGCTGGTTCCTGATCGCCGTAGCCCAACTCACGCCGAATGCGGGCATGGCACCATTCCGCCATGGCTTCCGCCGTTTGCACAGACAAGCCGTAGTAGTAGAGGTAGTCAGTGTACTGATCGGCTTGGAAGAGCTTTTGGGCAAATTCGGTGGCGATTTCGCCGACGGTCACTGCCTGCATGGGGAAAACATCAAACTGCCCCGGCTGAGCCTGCTCCTTAGGCAAAAAGAAGTCTGCAATGCACAGGCGGCGCAGCGATTTTTGTCGCGGGAAGGTAAAGGTGGCAATGGGGTCAGGCAGGGCATCGACCGTTTGGGCAACGGTGGGATGGGTGGCCAACTCGGGGTCGTAAATGTGTAGAGAATTGCCCTCAGCTAAGCAAGGAAAATAGCCGTAAATGATTTGTGGCTGCAGCAGGTTTTCGGCTTGAATGCGCGCTTGCCAATGATCGAGAATGGGGTGCACCGTTTCTTGGAGAAAGGCATCGTATGCTGCCCGCGACTGGTCCTTGGCTTTGCGAAACTGCCACTGGCCGACAAAGAGGGCCTGCAAATCTAGATAGCTAAATACTGCCTCTAGCGGAATGTCCTCAGGATTGAGGATGCGGGTGCCCCAGAACGGCGGTGTTGGTCGAGCAATTGCGATCGCAACGGCCTGCGATCGCTCGGTATCAACAATGGTGGGAGCGATCGCAGCAGTCTCTGAAGTCTCAGGGCCCACCGCGGCTGTCGGGCTGGTTTCCTCCTCCGGTGGGGTGAACTCAGCCTCGTCCACTTCGTTCAAAAAGCCTTGGAAATCGTCCCAGTTGTCGCCCGCCTTGGCCGGCATGAGCTTATCCATAAAGTGCAGATCAGCAAAGGCATCTTTGCCATACACGACGCGACCCTTATAGGTTTTTTGGCAGTCGTCGTTGACAAACTTAGGCGTCAGCGCCGCGCCGCCGAGAATCACGGGCACGGTGATGCCTTCAGTGTTAAAAGTTTCTAAATTGTCCTTCATGAAGGCAGTGGATTTGACCAGCAGCCCGCTCATGGCGATGCAGTCGGCATTGTGCTCGCGATAGGCTTGGATGATATTTTCCACTGGCTGTTTGATGCCCAAATTGACAACTTTATAGCCGTTGTTGGACAAAATGATGTCCACCAGGTTTTTGCCGATATCGTGAACGTCTCCTTTGACGGTGGCGATGATAAACGTGCCTTTGCCTGAGCCGTCGCTGTCAGACTTTTCCATGTAGGGCTCGAGGTAGGCGACGGCGGCTTTCATCGTTTGGGCAGATTGCAGAACGAAGGGCAACTGCATTTGTCCGGAGCCAAACAGTTCACCGACGACCTTCATGCCGTCCAGCAAAAAGGTATTGATGACTTCCAGGGGTGGATAGCGGTTGAGGGCGTCGGCCAAGGCGTCTTCTAGGCCAATTCGTTCTCCATCAATGATGTGCTGCTGCAGTCGTTCTTCGATGGGCAGGTCTTTGGCGATCGCTTCCTTCTTTTTCAGGCTCTTGCCCTCAAACAGCGTTGTCAGCTGTGTCAAGGGATCGTAAGTAACGATGCCGTCCGCGTCATACTCGCGGCGATCGTAAATGAGATCGCGACAGACTTTTTGATGATCGGGATTAATCTTGGCCAGCGGTAAGATCTTGGCCGCACTGACGATCGCCCCATCCAAACCGGCCTGCATCGATTCGTGTAGGAATACGGAGTTGAGCGTCACCCGCGCGGCTGGATTCAGACCAAAGGAGACGTTCGAGACGCCGAGCATGATGTGAGCCCCGGGCAGGTTTTCTCGAATTAGTCGGATCGCGTCAATGGTTTCTTTGCCATTGACGCGATCTTCCTCAATACCAGTGGAGATGGGCAGCGCCAGGGTATCAAAGAACAGCTCCCGGGCGGGAATGCCGAATTCCAGAGCATCGCGGTAAGCCCGCTGGGCAATCTGAAACTTCTTGTCGGCGGTCCGCGCCATGCCCTCTTCATCAATGGTGCCAACCACAATGCCCGCGCCGTATTTTTTCGCTAGCTCCAGTACCTTAAAGAAACGCTCGTCGCCGTCTTCGTAGTTGGTCGAATTAAGAATGCATTTACCGCCCGCGACCTTGAGGCCCGCTTCCATTTTTTGCCACTCGGTAGAGTCGAGCATCAGTGGCAGGGTGACGTTGGTCACTAGGCGCGACACCAGTTCGTGCATATCCCGCTCGCCATCGCGGCCCACATAGTCTACGTTCACGTCGAGCACGTGGGCCCCCTCTTTAACCTGCGATCGCGCTAGCGCCACAAGGCCATCCCAGTCTTCGTCGTTGAGCATAGTGCGGCATTTTTTAGAACCGCTGGCATTGAGGCGCTCACCCACAATCAAGAAGGAGTTGTCTTGGTCGTAGGGTTGCGGGCTGTAGATAGAGGCCGACGCGGGCACATAGTTGAGGGCCGGACGCGGATCGGAGTCGGGCGGTGGCGCTGACACGGCTCCCCCCTGGGCGGTCTGTGCTCCCCGCACGGACCGCATCTTGGGATGCAGATCTTGAGAGAGTTCTGCCAGTTGGGCAATATGCTCCGGTCGGGTACCGCAGCAGCCGCCAATGACCTGTACGCCAAGATCCTCGACAAAATGCATCAACGCCATGCGGAGTTCCATCGGAGAGAGATGATATACCGCGTGCCCGCCAACATTCTCCGGTAGACCGGCGTTAGGGATGCAGGAAATGGCAAAGGGAGACTGCTCGGCCAGATGCTTAACGTGATCTTTCATCAGGTCGGGACCTGTGGCGCAGTTCAGCCCCAAAATATCGATCGGGTAGGGTTCCAAAATGGCGAGGGCGGCGGCCATTTCTGTGCCCACCAGCATGGTGCCCTGTTGCTCCATCGTGACCGAAACCATGAGCGGTAAATGGATTTGCCGCTCGTCAAAGACCTCGAGAATGCCGTTGAGGGCAGCTTTGATCTGCAGGACATCTTGGCAGGTTTCTACTAGCAGTAGATCAACGCCCCCATCGATGAGTCCCTGTGCCTGCTCTACATAGGCCGCCTTGAGCGTGTCGAAATCAATGTGACCCAGGGTGGGCAGCTTGGTGCCTGGCCCCATCGAACCGGCAACAAATCGGGGTTTGTCAGGGGTGGAAAATTCGAGGGCGGCTTGTTTGGCGAGCTCTGCCGCAGTCTTGTTGAGTTCGTAAGCGCGATCGCCTAAGTCATATTCCGCCAGGACGATGGAGGTCCCCCCAAAGGTATCGGTCTCGATGACGTCGGCCCCCGCCGCCAGAAAGCTGCGATGTACTTTAGCGACCGCTTCCGGCTTGGTGATGACTAGATATTCATTACAGCCTTCATACTCAGGGCCGCCAAAGTCGTCAGCGGTTAAGTTTTGCACTTGCAGATTGGTGCCCATAGCGCCATCAAACACAACTACGGGGCGGTCGGGGCGGTGCAGGTGTTTTAAAAAGGCGTGGGTCATAGCTGCGTGAGTCAACCGTAAATTTGGATATCAGCAAAAATAACGCTGATCCCTATTTTTACACGATTGTAATAGTGATGCAGGTCATCGTTAGATTGACTGCGCCCCCTGACTGGTCAGCCAGGATCGCGGTAGCGGCAGCCCAGCTGTGCACAGCAGAACTCTAGAGCTAGGTGAGCCCTACCCGCCAGCTAATCTGCCAGCGATCGCAATGCCGGGCTGGGCTCACGACTCCAGAATGCCAAGCTGTTGAAACAGGGGTAAGCGTTGCTGCTGAAACTGCTGGGCTTGAGCCGCTAGTTCTGCTTGATTAGCGGCGGCGGTAGCCAGCACCTCACCATCCTTAATGAGCTTTTCGCCTTGGACTTGCAAAAGGCTCCAGACAAATGCCACAGGGTCAGCCTGCCTGAGGTGGGCCAATAAAAAAAGCTGCTCCGATCGCGAGACATCAATGCCGCTTGCCGTCACAGGAGAGGCCAACACCTGTGTATCTGCCCCAAAGCGCGATCGCCTTAAGATCGCCTGGTTGAGTGCCGTGGTGGCGGTGCGGCGACGGGCCGCCTCGGCGGGCGGTAAGGCAGGGGTGACTTGGTAAGTTGAGATCAAAATCTTGAGAGCTTGGCAAATGGTGACAAAGTCTAGCTGCTTGAGGTCCGGATGACGCATCAGCTCGCGTAGCGACCGCGGTTGGGTGGCAAAGGCTGCCACGATGGGCTCATAAATGGCTTGCTCAAGCTTGATTGAGCGACCGACCAAGTCGACTTCATATGCCATCTCCTCAGGGTTGATAATGAGCGCAAAGTAAACCTGACTCAACTGCTCGACCTGCTCCAGAGCCCCTAGCCGCACGGCACCCTTGACAAACAAATCGCGCCGAAACCGCGTGTTAAACAGAAAATCACGAATCGTTTCGCGTCGGACCAGATCAGGAATCTCTGCTAGCAGACTCAACTGCGCCTCAGTCAGTTTGAAGTCGTAAAACTGATCGTCGATGTCTCCAGATGTTGCATACGTGAGCTTTGCCTCAGCCAACTGTTGCACCACCTCCGAATGGTAAAACGGTTGCCAATTTTGATTGAGATACTCATGGGCCAAATAGTGACGCGAGTCATCGGTCATGGCCTCAAGATCCGCCTTGACGCTGGGATTGTCTAAAAAATATCGCGCTTTTACACCCTGCAACTGTTGGGCAAAGGCCATGCCCGCTTCTATTTTGTGGAGGCTAGAGTCGCCGCTTTGACTAGAAGATTGTTGCATCAGCATTTGCAGGGGCATCAGCGCTGCCCACCCAGGCAAAGCGTTGTAGCTGATGTAAACGGCTCCCCCTACCTTGAGCTTTTGCTGGAGTAAGTTGACGATATGGTGGCGATTTTTATCGTCAATCCACGAATACACCCCATGCAGTGTAATGAAGTCAAAGGGGGGAGTGTCAGCCGCCAGAAACTCGGCAAAACTGTGATCGAAAAACTGCATGTTAGAAAGTTGGGCCGCCTGGGCTAACCGCTGGGCTTCAGCCGTGTGGGTCGGGTTAAAGTCGATGCCCCAAAACTCACCCTGGGGGTGAGTAGCCGCCAAAATATTGGTGGTAAAGCCTTGGCCACAGCCCAGTTCGCAATAGGTAAATTGCTCAAGGGAAGGGGGAACATAGCGGCTATTTAGCAGATTGAACGCCATGCTGGTCGGTGACAGCTCAGGAAAAAAGCTGTAGTCATAGCTGATATCTGAAACGTAGCCGTGGGTCCAAGTTTGCATCGTGGTCTGAATGATTCCGAATAATGGGTGAGCAATTGAGCCATGTTGTCGCTGCGGTGGTAGCCCTCAGCCTGAGCAGATGCTGCCAGAGCCGTCTGACCTCGGCCATATGGTAATGAGACGAGCCTCAGGTGACGCGATCTCTGCCCCATGATTGCCCTGGCTGATATCAGTAGTCGCTGTGATCAAAAAGTACGATTGGCCACGTTAGCTGTCATGACGGCTGTCGGTTACAGCTCCAGATATTTCTTTACCCTGGGTTAAGCAGACGTGATCCGGCTGAAATTGATTCCCTAGAGTAAACTGGCGTTTTTCCTAGGATTTTGCCGAAGATGGCCGAAACTTAATGGACGATCGCAACGTCTGAGGCGACAGAAGCGGTTAAAAAAAGTAAAAATTGTTGCCAAGTTAGACTACCCGACGCGATCGCCATTGCAGTTGACGATGTGTTGATTATGACTTAAGCGACTGGCCTCAGTTCAGGGTTTTTCGGACACCATCTTACGGTTTAAGAGTTTATGGCTAATAAGTCTTCACGATTTAAGGTTTGGCGCTGCCTTGTTCTCTGTGCAGGGTTTGCCGTCAGTAGCCCCGTCAGCGTCATGGCACAGATTGCTGGCCTAGAGGTAAGCGACTTGGCAGACCCCGCTGATGCCGGCGACCAGTCAAGCCAACTAGAGACAACGGTCAACCCACCCTCGAGCCCGCAAGCGTTGACCTTTGAGTACCTCGCCGATGAAGAGAGCCTGGTTAGTGATGGGCTGATCGCCGATAGCGAAACCAAGCAAAACAAAAAAGCCAAGAAAGCCAAAAAGGCGAAACGAGCGAAAAAAGCCAAACGGGGCAAAGCCTGTGAGGTTTACTTCCAGGGCACTACAGTATCTGGAACGGAATTTACCATTGTCAATGAGACACGGTCTGAAACCCTGATTCAGATCTTTGAGGATGAAGCGGCGTTTGTTGCGGGTGAGACCGCCCTACAGGTGATTGAATATGCCACCGGTGCTGCTGAGGCTACGGCGATCGGAGCCACGGCGGGCAGTCTCATCGTGACCAACGTGCAGGCAAGTGCGCTGACCTTTGAATATCGGCGTGAGCAGACCATTACCCAGACTAACACTTACTCGGTGGTGACTGGTACGGTCGATGATGACGACCAAGCCTACATTGTTGTGTCTCAAAAGAAAGGCGGTAAGTGTCGTATTGGCAAAAAAGCCAAGAGATCTAAGCGTTGCAAGCAGGGGGAAGTGCTGATCCAAGGAACGACGGCGAATGGGGGCGACCTGACTGAGACTAACTGCGAAACCCTCGTGCAAATTTTTGATAGTGAAACCATCACAACTTTCACGGATGTCAGCACAACCTATTGGGCGAGTGCTTACATTTATCGGCTGGTGGCTATCGATGTGGTTCAAGGCTTTCCGAATGGTGAATTTCTTCCCGATTTGGCCCTGACAGAGGCCCATTTTGCCGCCATCGTCAGCCGCGCATTCCAGGTCCCGACGGTGCGGGAGGTCGTCGCCATTCGCAATGTGTCTCAGTATTATTGGGCTTACGGTGATTTGCAGCAGGCCTATGCGATGGGCTTTATCGACGGCATTGGGAATGGCGTTGACCCTGAGCGATCGCTAACCAAGCTAGATGTGCTGGTCGCGATCGCCCAGGGGCTCAGCTATACCGAGGTCACCAGCGGCGCCAGCATTGATGACCTGCTCAGCCGCTTTACTGACGCCGCGACGATTCCCGTCGAATACCGCAGTTTGGTTGCCGCTTTAGTGGAACAGGGGGTGCTGGTGAACTATCCCAATGTTGATACCTTAAACCTTGACGACGTCATCTCTCGCGCTGAAACCTGTAGCCTAATCCATCAGGCGATGGCTAGTCTGGGTGAGATTGACAGCATTGGTACGCCCTATGGGGTCAGTCAGCGTTAGGACAGGTGCAGGCAGCTGAGGGCAGATTGTCGTAAACATAGGCGCTATGTCAACGTTTTCGGTGCGGATTTATAAAAATACCCAGTCCAATCAGCCGCCGGCGGTTGAACTACCGACCGATTTACCGGTGTCAGAGTTGATGAATGGTGAGTTGATTGCGGCGGCTCAGCAACTGTTTCAAGATCAGGGAGTGCTGGTCATTAGAAACTTGCTCCCGCCGGTCCTAATTGACGACCTGCAGGCTGCCTTACTAGCTCAATACCAACCCTATTTGCAAGATCGAGACTACGACCACGTGCTAAAGGTTGGGGATAAACGGCGCATGCTGACGGTCGATTTGCAGCCGCCGTTTGACCACCCGCTAATTTATGGCAATCCGCTAGGGCTGGCTTTGATGCGGGGGCTGCTCGGGCCAGATTTTGTGTTGGGTAGCTTTGGGGTGGTAGTAGCCTTGCCGGGGGCAGCAAGCCAACATGTGCATCGCGATCACCCGCCCCTCTTTGAAACCCCTGATTTGTCCCAGCCGCCGCCGAGTTTTGCCATTACTTTGGCAGTGCCACTGGTTGATCTGACCCCCGAAACGGGCTCTACCCGCGTGTGGAAGGGGAGTCATCGGGTGGCTGGCGACCAGGCACTACCCCTGCCGGACTCGGCAGTGCCCTATGTTGCTAAGGGTTCCTGTTACCTGATGGATTATCAACTGTTGCACGGCGGCACCCCCAACGTTTCTAACCGGGTGCGACCGCTTTTGTACATCACCTACTATCGGTCATGGTTTCAAGAGGCGGTCAACTATGAGCAGCAGTCGCGGATGACGATGTCTCCGGCGACCTATGAGCGGGTCCCCGCAGCGCTCAAAGGATTGTTTGTGCGACAGCAAGAGCAGTGGCGATCACAGCCGGCACGGCATCATTGGCAGCGGCGGCGGTGGGCTGACACCGCCTTCTGTGACTTGACCGCATCTGAGCAAACTCAACAATTAACCCAACTGGCTGCAACGGTGCTGCCGACCTATGGGTTTCATCAAGCGACGATAGAGCTCATTGCCCACGGTGACAACACCGTCTTTGCTGTGCAAGGTCAACGCAGCTTATTGCCCGCGGACCGCGATCGCACCCTAGAGGTGAACCGCGATCGCTGCATTTTGCGCATTCATCGGGCTGACTACCTCTCGCTGCCGGCGATCCGTTCAGAACTGCAGTGGCTGCATGAGCTGTTCCATCACAGTCCGCTACGTGTGCCAGAACCCTTGCCAACACGCGATCAAGCCTTTGATTCAACGGGGCAAATACTAGGGATGGCTGCACCCCGGGGGTGCTCACTCACTGGGTGGGTGGCAGGACGATCACTACTCGATTTGCCCAGAGCAGAGCGACGATCTCCCCACCTCCTGACCGCCGTTGGTCGCACCCTCGGCCGGCTGCATCGCCACGGAGCCCATTGGCAACCACCGGCTGGCTTTGACCGCCCTCGCTGGGATTGGGATGGGCTGTTTGGTGCCCATGCTGGCTATAGCAACCAAGGCGATCGCGTGTGGTCTTTGACGCCAGCACCCTATCGTCAATTGTTTACAACCGTCAGCACCGAGGTAAAAGCAGTGATGAACTCCCTGGGCGAAGACGCCGAACAATTTGGCCTAATCCACGGTGACTTTTGGCTGGGAAATCTGCTGGTGCAGGCTGACGACATTGGCGTCATTGATTTTGCCGACTGTGGTTGGGGCTACTGGGGCTATGACTTGGCGCGGTTGCTCAACGATTTTGCTGATGAGCCTCACTACTCTAACTGTCTAGCGAGTTTGCTACAGGGGTATAGACAGGTCCGGCCGTTTCCACCGGCGCAGTTGCCCCATCTCAAGCTATTTTTGGCAGCACAACAAGTGGCGCTTGCCCTGTGGCGAGTCAACCGAGCCCAAGACCATCCAGATTTTCAGGCTACCCTTGAGGCTGATTTGGCTGAGGCGGCAGCGATGATTCGAGCCTGTTTGGCGATGGGTCAACCGACATAGAGCCTAAGGCTCGTCACAGTGGTTGGGGTGGCGGGGGCACCCTCAGATGACGAAAACGTGGGTGAGCAGGCGGGTGCATCGTTGCTGTGATGGCTCCCCCGGAGCAAGATTGACTGGGCTACGAGATACTATCGATCGTGCCGCCCTGATCGCGTTTTAGCGCCCGCTCCATGAGGCAACCGTGGGTGCTGCGAATATCGCCATCTTCGCCCGGCGTCCGCTGGGTATAAACGCCCTCAGCATCAAGTTCCCAGGCTTGACGATTGTCTGTCAGCATGATGTCCATGATGTCTTTGAGCTCTTGGCGAGCATCGGCATCGTCCACTGGCGTGACCGCTTCGACGCGGCGATCCAGGTTGCGGGGCATCCAATCGGCACTGCCGATGTAGATCTCTTCGGCACCATCATTGGCAAAGTAATAGATGCGGGCATGTTCTAAAAAGCGACCGATAATGCTGACGACGCGGATGCGATCGCTAACCTCTGGTACGCCAGGCCGCAGACAGCAAATACCGCGCACGATCAGGTCGATGTCTACCCCAGCCTGAGACGCCTTATAGAGCATCTTGATCATGCCATCATCAACCAGTGCATTCATCTTGGCAATGATGCGAGCGCGTTTGCCAGCTTTGGCATGTTCAATTTCGCGCTCAATCAGCTCCACCATCCGTTTCCGCAAGGTGAGGGGGGCGACTAGCAGACGGCGGTAGTCACTCTGCCGTGAGTAGCCAGTCAAAAAGTTAAAGAGATCCGTCAAATCCGGCCCTAGATCATCACGGCAGCTCAGCAACCCCAAATCGGTGTAAAGCTTCGAAGTTTTAGGATTGTAATTGCCCGTACCGATATGCACATACCGACGAATGCGATCGCCTTCTTGACGCACAATCAGCGTTGTTTTGGTGTGAGTCTTGAGCCCAACCACCCCATAGACCACATGCACGCCCGCATCTTCTAACTTACGGGCCCAGATAATGTTGTTTTGCTCATCAAAGCGCGCTTTGATTTCGACTAAGGCAACGACCTGCTTGCCGTTTTCAGCCGCTTTAATTAAAGAGTGAACAATTGGCGAATCACCGGACGTCCGGTACAGGGTCATCTTAATGGTGAGCACGTTTTCGTCTTTTGCAGCCTGCTCAACAAAAGTCTGCACCGATGCCGCAAAAGACTCATAGGGATGGTGCAGCAAGATATCTTGTTTGCGGATAGCACTAAAAATGCTCTCTTCGACCCGCTCAACCGATTTGAGCCGAGGGGGTGTCAATGATGACCAGGGTTTGTCTTTGAGCTCAGGCAGCGGCATGGACATAAAGAAGAAGAGATCGGCCAAATTGAGGACGCCTTTCAGCTCGTAAAAGTCCTCTTCAGCCACCTTGAGTTCTTGCATCAGCCCTTCTCGGAGGTCCGTTGGCATTGACTCCTCGATTTCCAGCCGACACACAAAGCCTTCTAGCCGCCGCTTACTGATCTCCTCCTCCATTGCAACGAGCAAGTCGTCCGCCTCATCTTCCCGGACAGGAAAATCCGCATCGCGGGTAATTCTAAATAGGTAATGCCCTGAGACTTCCATCCCTGGAAACAGGAAGTTGAGATTATGCGAAATGATTTCCTCTAAAGTAGTGCCGACCCAAATGCTCTCGTCATCGACTAGCTCCGCCGGCAAACCGATAAACCGGGGCAGATTGTTGGGAACTTTAATCCGTGCAAATTTTTGCACTTTAGTTTCCGGGTTGGTAACAGCTACCGCCAGGTTTAAGCTCAGGTTAGAAAGCCGCGGAAAGGGATGCGCTGGATCTACACTGAGCGGCGTCAACACCGGAAAGATTTGACTCTCAAAATAGACTTTTAGATACGTCTGCTGTTCACTATTGAGTTGGTCATAATCTAATAAATAGACGCCATGCTCTTTTAACTGGGGGCGCAGCTCGGTTTGAAAAAAGTCGTGCTGTTGCTTCAGCTTTGGCCGCAGATGCTCGCGAATCGCGTTCATCACCTCAGTGGGGCTGAGACCGTCCGAAGTGGTTGCACCGATACCAGCGTTGACTTGGTCCATCAGGCCAGAAACCCGGACCATAAAGAACTCATCTAAGTTGGAGCTGAAGATCGCGGTAAACTTGAGCCGCTCTAAAAATGGTGTGCGGGAGTCAAAGGCTTCATGGAGCACGCGATCGTTGAACTCGAGCCAGCTCAATTCGCGATTGAAGTAGTAATGAGGGTCCTCAAGATCAACTGCCGGGGAGGCATCTACCGCTTGGGCCATGGTGCTTTTTCCGTAACAATCCACTTCGACCCTATAACACTAAAATCAAAACGTGATCCTTAGGTTAAGGCAAAGCTGCGGCTCATCCAGTTTCTGCCGCTGGCATAGAGGTTGATAGTGTGGGCTCAGGAGCGCAGCAAAAGCCCGGTTAAGAGGAGTCATTAGTAAGCTAGTGGGCATTTTGCTAACAGATTTTTTAATTGCTCAAAACTGCCGATTGCGATCGCTTGGAAGTCGCTCGTTCAGTGATAATGTGTTAAGTGGCGCTGCGAAACCTAAGGTTGTCTTTAGAAAGCGGCCAGAAAGCAGATCACAGAGATAGACGCAAGCATGGTCACAACTGCAGAGAAAACCAATGTCGGCTTCATTGTCCAGGTCGTCGGACCGGTCGTGGATGTCGGATTTAAAGGCGGAAGCTTACCGGAGATCTTTAACGCCTTAGAAATTAAAGGGACTAACCCTGCCGGACAAGAAGTATCTGTTACCTGCGAAGTGCAGCAGCTTCTTGGTGATTCAAAAGTTCGTGCGGTGGCCATGAGCGGCACCGACGGTTTGGTTCGCGGAATGGAAGCTGTTGATACGGGTGCACCGATTAGTGTTCCCGTCGGGGGCGCGACCTTAGGCAGGATTTTCAACGTCTTGGGTGAGCCCATTGATGAGAAGGGACCGGTGGGCAACGATGAGTCTTCCCCTATTCACCGGCAAGCTCCTCCCCTGACCGAGCTAGAAACGAAGCCTGCGGTCTTTGAAACTGGCATTAAGGTGATCGATCTCCTTGCACCCTACCGTCGAGGTGGTAAGACGGGCCTGTTTGGCGGTGCTGGCGTTGGTAAGACCGTTTTGATTCAGGAGCTGATCAACAACATCGCCAAGGAACACGGGGGGGTTTCGGTATTTGGTGGTGTAGGTGAGCGGACCCGCGAGGGCAATGACCTCTACAACGAATTCATTGACTCTGGGGTGATCAATAGCGAAGATCTGTCTCAATCTAAAGTAGCGTTGGTATACGGGCAGATGAACGAGCCCCCTGGGGCTCGGATGCGTGTCGCGCTGTCAGCCCTGACCATGGCGGAGCACTTCCGTGATGTCAACAAGCAGGATGTACTGCTCTTTATTGACAACATTTTTCGCTTTGTCCAGGCTGGTTCTGAGGTGTCAGCACTGCTAGGCCGGATGCCGTCCGCGGTCGGTTATCAGCCCACCTTGGGAACTGACATGGGTGACCTGCAAGAGCGCATTACGTCGACCCTCGAAGGCTCGATTACCTCCATTCAAGCGGTTTATGTCCCGGCGGATGACTTGACTGACCCCGCACCGGCAACGACCTTTGCCCACTTGGATGCAACGACGGTGTTGTCGCGTGCTTTGGCGTCTAAAGGTATTTATCCGGCGGTTGATCCGCTAGATTCTACTTCGACGATGCTCCAGCCCGATATCGTTGGCGAGGAGCACTACGACACTGCGCGGGCCGTGCAGTCTACCCTACAGCGCTACAAAGAGCTGCAGGACATCATTGCGATTTTGGGTCTGGATGAACTGTCTGAAGACGATCGCCGTACGGTTGATCGGGCGCGCAAAATTGAGAAGTTTTTGTCTCAGCCCTTCTTTGTTGCCGAGATCTTTACCGGCATGCCGGGTCAGTACGTCACCCTAGAGGAAACCATCAAAGGGTTCCAAATGATCTTGGATGGTGAACTGGATGACATCCCGGAACAGGCTTTCTACCTCAAGGGCAACATGGATATGGTGCTCAAAGCGGCAGAAGAAATGAAGTCGAATTCTTAATCGACTGAATGATCAGAGCTGGCCCTGATATATCGGGTCAGCTCTAACTGAAAGAGTTGTCTACGCCAGAGAGCGGTTTAATTCACAATGTCTCTAACCGTGCGGGTTATTTCCCCGGATAAAACTGTCTGGGATGCAGAAGCAGAAGAGGTTATCTTGCCCAGTACGACTGGGCAGTTGGGTATTTTGGGTGGTCACGCGCCGCTGATGACGGCGATTGATGTTGGCGTGATGCGTGTCCGACCGGATAAAGACTGGGTAGCGATCGCCCTGATGGGTGGTTTTGCCGAAGTCGAAAATGATGAAGTGACTATCCTGGTCCGAGGCGCTGAGCGCGGTGACAGCATTGATCAGCCCTCAGCCCGTGAAGCATTTGAAGCGGCTCAGGCAGAAGCCAATTCGGCGTCTCCGGATGATCGGCGTGCTACATTGCAAGCTCGTCAAAAGCTGCAGCGAGCAAGGGCGCGTTTGCAAGCGGCTGGTGGTTCTGTCGGTTGAGGCAGTTCTGGACTACCGCCACGTGAGCATTCGTCAAAAGGCCAACATCAATTAAAAGGGCAGAGGTCATTTAACCCCTGTCCTTTTTTGATCTGATATTTTTTCTGGTGGTCTTGATGATATAGACAATACACCGATCGCGGTTGACGGGCCTAGCAGCGCGCCAGGAGTGTGTAACTTTACGAACTACCGGTAAATAGAACCGTTTTGAATTTTTCCTGGGCGACCCGCATGGGTTTGCCTTTGCCCTCTTCTTGCCAATAGTTAATGATCTCAGTGGCCGTGTTGAGCAGCTCGACGCGCTCTTCTTCTGAAATCCAGCTCTTACCTTCCAGCTCGGTTTTCATTTGCTCCCAAGCGTCGTTGCGCGGCCAGAAAAAATAAGCCGTGAGCGGGCTTGTTCCTTTGCCCACTACTTGGTCAACCGCTAGGGCGACATCCTTGTCTAGCCAAAGTACCTTGAGCACAAATCTGGCGTCAGTTTCTAAAGCAGCCTCCACCGCAAATCCCCTTTCAAAACTACAGTCCTCCATAATATCTTAAACCGTTTAATCTGTAATGCTGTGGTCGTAACTTCCCGGTTTGCCGCCTATCCTGCCGGAGATATCACTGCTGCAGGGGGCTTCACCCGTAGGGTGTGGGTGGGCAGTGGCGGTAATGCGGTTCAACAGTTGGGGTAAGCGGTTTAGAAGGTTGCTAATTTGAGAGATATTGTTTTTACTAGCTTAACGATATCGAGGCATGAGCTGTGTCTGCAAAGGCGATCGCAATTTTTGATATTGACGGAGTAATTCGGGACGTGGGGGGGTCCTATCGACGGGCCCTCGCCGATACGGTGGAGCATTTTACCCAGGGGGGCTACCGACCCACGCCAACGGATATTGATCAGCTCAAGGCAGAAGGCCAGTGGAACAACGACTGGGAAGGGTCCCAGGAGTTGACCTATCGCTATTTTGAGGCCCAGGGTAAACCTCGCGACGCGATCGCCCTTGACTATGACTCCCTGGTGGACTTTTTTCAGCGGCGCTATCGCGGCCCTATGCTGAGCGACCCGACACAGTGGACAGGCTACATTTCGCAAGAGCCTGTGTTGGTGACGCCTGAGTACTTTCAGCAACTCTCTCAGGCTGAGATTGCCTGGGGCTTTTTTAGCGGGGCCACCCGAGGATCGGCCTGTTTTGTTCTAGAGCAACGGTTACAGCTTGATCAGCCCGAACTAGTGGCAATGGAAGATGCGCCTGGGAAGCCGGACCCGACGGGATTATTTCAGGTCCTCGAGGCTGTAGCACCGGCTGCGGCACGTCGACCTGTGCTCTATGCCGGTGACACCGTGGCGGATATGGAAACGATACAGCGGGCGGCTCAGCAGCAACCGGATCGGGTGTGGTTAGGAGTTGGCATTTTGCCACCCCACGTGGTCTCAGCGGGAGCCGATTACGCCGCGCGGTATGGCGATCGCCTCAAGGCGGCGGGGGCCGCGATGGTGTTGCCTCGGCTGACTGACTTGACCGCTGCGCAAATTTTGCAGCTCACGGCCGATGAGGAGCAACCATGACAGCCCGATTCAAAGACTATTTTTCGGGGCACGCAGCGGACTATGCCACCTATCGGCCCCACTATCCAGCGGCGCTGTTTACTTGGCTAGCGCAACAGTGTCGCCAGCACGACCGCGTTTGGGATTGCGCGACGGGCAACGGACAAGCCGCGATCGCCCTGGCTGCCCACTTTCAGCAAGTTATCGCCACCGATGCCAGTGCTGCTCAGCTAGAGCAAGCACCGCAGCATCCCCGGGTGACCTATCAGGTAGCCTTAGCCGAGACTCCGGATATGGCTGCCCACAGCGTAGATTTGGTTACGGTAGCTCAGGCGGTGCACTGGTTTGACCTTGAGCCGTTTTATGCCGCCGTGCAGCGGGTACTCAAACCTGAAGGGCTGTTTGCCATCTGGTGTTATGGCTGCCCGCAGGTCGCGATGCCATCCCTTAATGCTCAGCTGGAACACTACTACGACCACATCTTGGATGACTTTTGGACGCCGGAGCGGCGATTGGTCGAAACCGGCTATCGCACCCTACCGTTTCCGTTTACTGAGGTAGACGCTCCGACCTACATGATGACAGTGAGCTGGACCTTGGCGGAGCTGATGGGCTATCTTTTTACCTGGTCTGCAACCCAGCGATACATGCAGCACCACGGCGACAATCCTCTCATGGCGTTGGCCGAGCAGATGGCCGCGAGTTGGCCCAGCGATCGCCTTCTGATTACCTGGCCGGTAAGTGTGCGAGCGGGTCAGCAGGTCAGCCGCTAGGGTCGACGCACAGTCGATCACTGGGAGCGGAAAATGAGTTTATACCAATTCTTTGGATTAAGACTACAGATGCTAGAACGGATATGAAGGATTGAGTAAGAACCATGTCAGGCGTCTATCATCTTGAGATCCCCGAAAGTGAAGAAGTGCTCAAAGCCCTCTTGAGAGAGCAGAAAAGCGCCACGGACAGAGATCGCGTTCACCTGTTGTATCTCTTGAAAAGTGGACAAGTGGAAACGATGCAGGAAGCGGCGACTTGGCTCGGCCGCCATCGGGTGACGGCGCAGAAATGGGCCAAGCGCCATCGTTATGGCGGTCTTTCGCACCTGCTGGCTCACGCCCCTCATACCGGTGACAAATCGACCCTTCCCGAATGGGCAGAAACGGCCTTGAGAAAGCGGTTAGAGCAGTCAGAAGGCTTTGAAAGTTATGCGGCCATCCATGACTGGTTGGCGACCCATCTAGGGATCGTGGCGCCGTACAAAACCGTTCACAAGTGGGTCTACTATCGCCTCGGCGCCGCGCCCAAAGTGGTGCGACCGAAAAGTAACCAGCAAGACGAAGCCGCGTTAGCGGCATATAAAAAAACTGGCTGAGAACTTGGCGATGGTGGCCTACTTCGCCATGACGGAGTTGGCCGGGCCGGGTACCGTCCGGTTCTTCTGCCAGGATGAAAGTCGCTTAGGCCTCAAAACTCTGACTGGTCGCCGCATTACCGCCCGTGGGGTCAAGCCTGTGGGCAAAGTCCGATGGACCTTCAAGGCCACCTATCTCTATGGGATGGTGGAACCCGCGACGGGGAGCACTTTTTCTACGCGTTCACCCATTGCAATACCGAGTGTTTCCAACGCTTTCTCAAACTGGTGGCTCAGCAATACCCCGACAGTATTGTGGTCATTCAACTCGACCAAGCGGGGTGGCATCAAGCGAAACGGTTACAGGTGCCGGACCATATCATCTTGATGTTTCAACCCGCCCATTCCCCCGAATATAACCCGATTGAGCAAGTCTGGCAGTATCTCAAAAAGCGGTTGCGCTGGCGCTGTCTTAAGACCTTAGATGAACTGCGACAACTTATCAAAGAGCAGTTGCTCGCTTTGAGCACCGAGACGATCGCTTCGATTACCGGCAGAGAATCCATCTTAGGGGCTCTATCTGTAGCCGGCATCAGAGAATTGGTATTACTCGTAGCGTTAGGTCACGGGATGCAGCAACTGAGACATCCTCATGCATGCCCGCTCACCTCCATCTGGGTATCAATATACGGATCAATTTCGGGGTGGTGTCGGTGATTGTCGGCAAGGTTTCATCACCAAGGACTGCCGACCAGCGTAAACGCTGCCCAATAGTAGGGATGGCGGGTATCGCCAAACCTCAAATTTGCGAGATTCTCGGGTAGAGGGACCGTCCCGCCATTCCACACCAGTTGACCATCTGTGACAGTGACCTCGCCCCGCAGCATGGCTAACTGAGCTTGTCGTAGGGCTTCTGCCTTGTAAGGTTGCTGACTCAGCTGGGCATAAAACTCCGTCATCAGCCCCGCGGTTTCTAGATCGCTGACCTGCCAGAGGGACGCCAATGCTGACTTAACGCCCGCCTGCACGGCGAGCCCAGCAAACCCGAGCTCCGCCGAGGTATCCCCCAGAGCTGTTTTGCAAGCACTCATGACCAAAAGCTCTAGGGGTGGATTGTTGAGCTGCAGTTCCCTGATTTGATCGAGGCCCAACCGCTGATTCCAAAACTGAATGTAGGAGTTGTTGGGCCCCCCAGCGCGAAACTCCCCGTGGGTGGCCAAATGCAAAATTGGAAATTCGGCTGCCTGTCTTTGGGCCACCAGCCTCTGGGGGGTAAAGGTTTCATTCAGGGTCTGCTGACCTTGGCGCAGTTCCTCCACGATAGTGGTCAGCTCAAAGGGTACCGCTGGCAGATCCGGCTGATCGGTAAATTCCGAGGCGCCCATGGCCAGTACGGGTGCCTGCCGCACATCGGTGTATCGGGTGTCGGTCAGGGCAAGGCTGGGCATCAAACCCACCGTATATTTTTCGATGATGAACTGCTCGCCATCATGTAACGCAGCAACAGGCAGCGATCGCAACCCTGGGGCCATAATCAAAGACAGGTGACCGATCTCCTCCGCCTGCAAGACTTTTTCGAGGGGCTCGATCAGCCACTTATACAGTGTTTGAGAATGTGCGAGGTAAGTGGTTTGGCGGCGGCGCGTGCGATCGGTGAGCTCGATCTGCAATTGCCGAACGGCATTAATCACCTTGTCTCGAGTCGCTCCCGGGATCTCAACCTGCTGGGGCTGACCATCCGGGGTGACCAGCACTAGCTGCAAAACATCCGTGGGTTGGGGATTTTGCAACTGCTTATGCGTAGCCTGCTGAGCAACGGTGACACCCGCTGGGCTAAAGCGCGCATAAACTAAGGCTGAGGCCGTGCCGACCTGCTGGGTCAAAGTTCTCAGGGTGGTCTGGCTGGTTGCAAAATCTGGCTCTGGTAGTTGGGATAGGCCAAAATAGCTGACGAAGTCCTCAGCATAAAAAGCGTCTTCAAAGGCCCATTCGTCTAAGGTCAGATCCTCAGCGTTGTCATCAAATTCGCGATCGCCCTCCCGTCTTGGCCCCTCTTCGCCCTCGTCAAAATCTTCTTCTCCCTCCCGGCGACGGGCTGCTCGGGAGTCATCGTCACCGTTGCTCTCCCTCTGATCATCTGGGCGATCGGCCCGATCCTCATCAAAGTCATCTGGCCCGTCAGCCCGATCGCCCTCCTCAAACGCTTCCTCATCGGCCCGTGGTGGCCCCTCGGGACCATCAAAATCACCACCGTCAAAATCACCGTCGAAGTCTCCAGGCTCGCCAAAATCTCCTGGGTCACCAAAACCTAAAGGCTCGCCAAAGTCATCGCCGTTGAAGTCTCCTAATTCATTTTCGAGCCCTGGTCCTCTTAGGGAATCCTCAAAAAAGTTTTCGTCACCAAAGTCTTCGGTCGGCGGTGGAATGGTTTCACAATTTCCTACACAGTCGAGCCCTTCATCGACTGGCGGTGGTGCCATGCCCGTTTCAATCGCGATCGCGCCTACGAAACTAGTGTTTGAGTAACTGGCAGGAGGGGCTGTCGAGAGGCCGTTGCTAATTTCACCAGCGCTACCGTTCAGGTCTGAGTTGCCAACAACAAAGGGAATCGTGCCGTTGCCGCCATGCCGAATGGTGATGGGAGCACCCTCAGAGGTTTCGAGGCTGATGATTGGGTCGGAAACCCGGACGAGGTCTGGTGTATCGATGGTGATCGCTCCTCCTAATCCCAGCAGCGGTGTGCCGGCATCCACTGACAGCAATTCGACATCACCGTTGCGACTGCGAATCGTGATGTCGCCCCCGTCAGAGATCACTGCACTCCGCAAATCAATTGCCGGTGCACTCCCAGCATCAGCACCTGAGAGCAAGATGTCACCACCGTTGGTGCTCAAGACACCGTCGGCGACAATTTGACCGCTGCCGTTGTTGTCTGCGTCGGCGACAAACTCATAGCTGACGCCACCACTGCTCGTCAGGCCAAAAGGCAGATCGATGTCACCGGCGGCCAAGAGTTCCAAGGTGGCATCGGGTGAGACTGCTCCTAGGTCGAAGCCGTCTACGGTAATATCACCATTTTGCCCGCCTCCAGTGCCTGTAGACACCGTGACCGTTACGCCTGACCCTTGACCGAGCGCATTCTGAATATCAAACCAGCTAATAATGGCGGGATTACCGCCCTGAGCAATGAAAGGATTGCCGGTGGGAAAGGCATCAAAGTCGGTTTCAGAATCATCGACGATTTCGATATCGATAGGGTCGATCAGCCAGGTGCCAGCTTGGCCCGCGGGGGCGCTGACATTGGGGATTCCCCGAGTATCTAAATAACCGCGACTGCTGGTTTCAATCAAACCACCGTTGCCGCTAGTGAGGCCGCCTTGGGCGCTGAGACGACCATAGCTACCGGACGTACTTTCTGACAAAAGGACGATGGTGCCGCCATAGCAAGACGCGATCGCATCGGCCAGGATTTGGGACCTGTCATCATCAAAGGTGACGTTAGCCGCGGGTAACGGGCCATTGCCCTGATAATCTCCCCCGATCCGAATCGTGCCGCCGCCATTGCCTGAGGCGTTGACCATCGCCTCTAATAAACCAATGGTTGTCCCCGTAATTGTGATGTTGCCACCGATCAGGGGACTGCTGCTGTTGATCGCGCCCCCAACGATAGTGGTGCCCACCGTATTGGGTAAGGGCGCTGCTGAGCCACTGAGACTCACCGAGCCATCGGGATTGATGACAACCTCCGTTGCCGGAGCGATCGCGCTGCCGGTGAGGAGATCTGGCAACGCCAGCGGCGAAAACGGCAGCGGCTCGGCTGCTAACTCTGGCAGCGTCTCAATTTCAAGATTTAACAGCAAGCCGGACTGCGTGATCCGGACCAGCTGCCCACCCTCGACGGCGCTGATAATAATGTCGCCACCCGGTGCCGCGATTGAGCCGGTCTGCAAAACCTGACCCCCTAGCAGGACGATCGCTTGGCCAGGGAGAACTGCGAGGTCACCCGAGTTGACGAGACTGGCGGGCTCACCCAAGCTGAACCCATAACTCTGCGGTTCTCCACTCAAGGCAGCAAAGTCACTCGTGTCACCTAAATCGAAGCTACTAGTGGCAAAGTTGATCTGTTTCGCTGTTACCGCGGTAATACTGCCTTGGAGATTTAGCGCGGTTTCAGGCCCTAAGAGAATGCCATTGGGATTGATCAAAAACAAGTTGGCTCGCGAGCCGCTGACCTGAAGCAAACCATCAATGATGGATGGATTGGAGCCGGTCACGCCGCTCAGCACATTAACAATGTCAGGATGCGTAACAAAGGTGACACTCTCTCCGGTCAGCAGGTTGAACTCCGTAAACTGGTGAAATAGATTTTGATGATCAGCGGAGAGGCTACCGCCGGTAATTGTATGCTCCGTTCCCGTGGTAATGACTTGAGTGCCGGTACTACCGTCTGCGGGCACAATGCTGTCAGCCCAAGCCAACGTGTGCAACGACCCTAAGAGTGGCAAAGCAGTGGCGATCGCCAGCCAGCTAGTCTTGTTCATAGCCCTGATCGAATTAGAGAAAGAGAGTGTGGAGAGAAACAGCAGCCCTTGGGCCAAATCATCCAGTCAGCCATCATTTACCCTGCGCTCAATCGCAACTCTAGCTTGAAAAGCGCTGCCTCACCCTGAGATTGTCATTGTCTGTGAAGACTGGCCTCAAATCAGTCTCCCAGCAGCCTTCCTGGTTTACTAGCGCTAGCGGCTGCCAACCAACACAACCTAACCGCCTAGGCAGGCTGAGCTTGAAGAGCAACGCCGGAAAAATGACAAGACATTCACCCCCTGAAAGCAATATCATGAGGACACATTAGCGTTAGCGCTCGGTTGGCACGCAAGGGGTTCTCACAATCGGCTTAAACCTTATCCTTCACTCTGATGTAACTCAATAAATTTTTGGAACGGTCACGCTCTATGCAGGGTCAACTTGCTGAAATTGATATTCGCAGCATTCTGCAGCTCATTGAGCTCGGTCAGCGCACGGGTGAGTTGTACGTTGAGGCTTACGATGCTGCGATGAATGGCTCTGAAATTACTGCTCCGGCCCCGGCGTCGCCACACTCATGGCTAGTGTTCTTTTTCAATGGTCAGATTGTCTACGCAGGAACGACTGACGGCAGCCTCAATCGTTTGCGCAGCTATCTCCATCGGTACGGGTTACAAGATGCGCTGAAAAATCTGGATGTGCCAGCGATCGCCACCTTCAACTCCCCAGAATATGGCTATCTCTGGGCCTTGCTCGAAAACCATACGCTGACTCCCGAACAGGGGCGGACCATTCTCCATGGCATGGTGCACGAGACTCTGTTTGATCTACTCAGTTTGCACCAAGGGTCCTTCGTCTTTAAATTGGCAACGGGGCTGAGTCCGCAGCTCACTATGTTTGATATCAGTTCGCTTGTGGCGGTTATCACTACTCAGATTCAGGCATGGAAGCAGTTTTATCCTCACATTCAATCGCCTCACCAGACTCCAGCAGTGTTGCCAACGTTGCCCAGCGCTCAGGCTGATGATGCCACTATTCTGCCAATGCTGAACTGGATGGACGGCCATACCTCAATTCAGCAAATTGCCCGGTACCTCAACCAAGACGTGGTCACCATTGCCAGAGGTGTTTATCCCTACGTTCGCCAGGGACTAGTGCATTTGCCCGACCTCGATATACCGCTCCTACAATCTGAGCCTCTCGAAGAGTGGCACGCGACTCGGGTGCCTCGCATTGTCTGTGTGGACGACGGCGTGGCGATCCGGCGAGCGATCGAACAAATTCTGGATGAGCATGGATATGAGGCCACCTCCATTGGCAATCCCCTGCGCGCCCTGAGTCTTTTATTTCAGCTCCGCCCCGACTTGATTTTGTGTGATATTGCCATGCCCGAGTTAGAGGGTTATCAGCTTTGCGCGATGCTCCGCCAATCCACCAGCTTTCGGCAAACCCCCATTGTCATGCTGACAGGCAAAGATGGCTTTATTGATCGTGTCAAGGCCCGGATGGCCGGTGCCACCGACTACCTCACCAAGCCGTTTGGAGCCCAAGAACTTTTGACCTTGGTGGAAAAATATGTCGGTTTAGGCAATCCCTCACGCCCAAATCCCAATCGGTTACTAGCCCAAGCTATTCAAGACGATTTAGAGCTGGAGCCCCATTCTTCAATGCCCAACTGAGGCTAGATCAATCAGGTGCGGCCAAAACTCATCCGCCAAGGAAGTAGCGACGGCAAGGAATTTTTCCTGCGCTTGCACCGATTTGCAGAATTGTTATGCCAGGATATTCCCGAGCAATAGGTTTAGGCACTGTTAGCATATGCCTGAGGGCAAAGGTGTCTTTTCAACCATGAGCTGCAACATAAGTTAATTCTCTATTCCAAAGAGCAAGGGTTTTACAAGTTTGCGGGTACTTTAGAAAGCACGGGGCGGCAATTGTAGTCACGCTGCTGTCTTGAACACCGCAAAAAGCACGTTACACCGTGAAAAGTTGCATCAGGGAAGCCAATTTGCGAGTCATTGAATATTATGAGCATGGTTTTGGTGGTGGAGGACAGCATTCCCCAGCGAGAAATGATTACTGAGTTGTTAAAGGGAAATGGTCTGACGGTCGCTGCGGTTACCGATGGCGTAGAAGCTCTGGAGCAGATTCAAGCAGGAGAACATCCTGATTTGGTTGTCTTGGACATCGTCATGCCTAGAATGAACGGATATGAAGTTTGTCGTCGTCTCAAAGCTGATCCGGTGACGCAAAACGTACCGGTAATTTTATGTTCTTCCAAAGGGGAGGAATTTGATCGCTACTGGGGGATGAAACAAGGAGCTGATGCATACATTGCAAAACCGTTTCAACCGATGGAATTGCTGGGCACCGTAAAACAACTGCTGCGAGGTTAATGTTCAGGGATGGAGGAAAAGCATGGTCGGCAATCCCGATTTTTTAGCTGGTAAGGGGCAGGAGCAAGGCCCAGAACTGCAAGCGCTAGAAACGCCCGAAGGTGAACTATATCTGCGTTTCTTTGTGGCGTCTGGCGATGAGTTTGCACTGCCAGCTACTGGTATCCGACGGATTATTGAGCATCCCCCGGATCGAATTACCGCTGTGCCGAATGTGTCTCCCCTGTTGCTGGGTACGCTGAATGAACAAGGACGAGTAATCTGGGTGGCTGACCTCGGTCAGTTTTTGGGCTATCCCACCCCGCTCAATACTGATAGAACGGAGATTCCCGTCATAGCTGTTGAAGAACAAGGAACTATGTTAGGCTTAGCCGTTAATCAGATAGTTGGGACTGATTGGATGGATCTTGAGTCTCTTAACCTGGCTCAAAGTATTCCCGATACGATGGCTCCTTTCTTAAAAGGAGAGTGGGCTGTTGGCGACGACTCTTCCAAGCGCATCGTTCGATTACTAGACCACATCGCTGTTTTGAGATCAGCTCGCTGGGCTGCTTGACAGCTGTATTTAGATTGCTTAAACAGCAGGAGATTAGGAAATGGCATCGAGCACTGATTACACCCAAGCATATCAGAAAGCTGAGAGAGCCTACATGCAAGGTAGCTATGAGGATGCTGCCGGGATCATCGATCAGCTTGCTGCCGACTATCCTACCGATCCCAGCGTACTCTTGCTGCGGGGACATATTTATTGCTATGGCTTGCACCGCTATAGCGAAGCTCGGGAACAATATAAAGCAGTACTCAATGTTACGGATGATCCTGAGTTTGTCGATTTTGCCCACAACGGCTTGACCTACGCAGAGGAGCAAGCAGCGGCGGATACGTTCAGCTCTCCCTCTGCGGATGTGGTGGATGAAAATGTCACATTAGCGGATGTATCGCCTGCTCGCGACGGGGACGATACCGAAGCAGATGAACCGATTGAGCTGTTTGAAGACGAGGATCTGACAGAATTCAATCTAGATGCGGCGGATGTCGATCTTGATCTGCCTAGCCAATCTGCTGCCGAATCTCCCTATGACAATCCTTTTAGCGAGGGCGGACCCGTGGAGGGTGCTGAGGAAGGTGCTCCATGGACATCCAATGCTGACCCGTTTGCTGCTCCGAGTGTTTCGGAGCCAGACTTTGCGGCGGTTGACGAGAGCAACCCTTTTGGTGCTGATATCGATCTCTCAGAGATGGATATACCTGATTCTGAGCTGGCTGGGGACGATCCATTTTCGGCGTTTGAAAATTTAGAAACGGCCGAAACCGATCCTGAACCTTTGGGCGCTGAGGGCGTTGCGGATTTTGAATCAGCCCCAACCCAGATGGAAGAAATGCTGAATGAATCTGAGTATGCCGCTGATGCCTCGACTGACTATTCGGTGCCGGAGTCGGATGAGCAAACGCTGTTTATGTCTGAGCCTTCCCAGATTGAGCCTCCGGTAGGGGATGCTGAGGATGTTTTCAGCTCCTATGGAGATTCGGGTTATGTATCAGATGAAGGATCGACGGGAGAGACCTACGCCGATGTCAACTACGCCGATAATGGTGCAGGCGTGGTAGAGGACAGTACCGGCAGTCAAAGTAATGTTGACTTTCTTGATGACTTCGATGAGTTTGACGATCTTGGCAGCATTCCTGATTTTGAGCTGACGGACAGTTCTGCTGGATTTACCAGCCCGGCCGTGGGCAGTTCCGGTATTGGTGCTGAAGATACTACAGATAGCCAGGAAGATAGTTTTGGCGCGTCTGATTTTGCGATCGATGGAACCGATTCTGCCACTGTTGATAACGAAGAAATTTTCAGCATTTCGGGTGTTGCTGATCAGCTGCCGGCATTTGCTCAAGTTGAAGAAGAAGATACTAAGCCAGTGCAAACGGATCAGGGTTCTATTGCCCTGCTAGAGAATGCCTCAATTGATACTAAGCAGTTAGTTGTCGCCGGAGCAGCGGGTCTCGCTTCATTTATTACTGCTGCGGTTGTGTACTTTGGCAGTTCCTATGCGATGTCGGACCAAAAGGTCCAACCGGTGCCAGCAACCGCGATGTCATTAGCGGCAGGCATTGCAGGTTTTGGTGCGGCGGCGGGTGTCGGTCATTTAGCAAATCGCCGTTCTAAGCAGGGGCTTAATGATTTGCAAACCCAATTTTCGGCGGTTTCCCAGGGCAACCTCAATGCGCGTGCGACTGTATATGCTGAAGATGAGGTGGGGCAACTGTCATCGGGCTTTAATCAAATGGCGCGGGTTATTTTGACGACGACCAGTGAGGCCCAGCGCAAAGCCCAAGAGCAAGAGCAGGCGAAGGAAGATCTGCAACGCCAGGTGATCCGCCTTCTAGACGATGTGGAAGGCGCAGCCCGTGGTGATCTCACGGTCAAAGCTGAAGTGACGGCGGACGTTTTAGGGGCCGTGGCTGATTCCTTCAACCTAACCATTCAAAATCTGCAGGAAATTGTGCAGCAGGTGAGTGCGGCGGCTCGCCAGGTGAGTGCGGCATCCACTGAAAATGAAATGTTTGCCCGCAGCTTATCAGCTGATGCCTTACGACAGGCGGAGGAGCTGGCAGTCACCTTAAATTCAGTTCAAGTGATGACGGATTCGATTCAGCGGGTGGCAGAAAGCGCCCGTGAAGCAGAGGACGTAGCGCGGTCTGCATCGGCGACTGCCCTGCGTGGGGGAGAGTCAGTGGAACGAACCGTTGCCGGTATCTTGGAAATTCGGGAGACGGTGGCGGAAACCACTCGAAAAGTGAAGCGTTTAGCAGAGTCTTCCCAAGAAATTTCGAAAATTGTAGCTTTGATTTCACAGATTGCATCGCGGACAAACTTGCTGGCTCTTAATGCCAGTATCGAGGCGGCTCGGGCCGGAGAAGCTGGGCGAGGGTTTGCCATTGTGGCAGATGAAGTCCGGCAGCTGGCTGATAGAGCCGCTAAGGCCTCTAAGGAAATTGAACAAATTGTCTTACAGATTCAAAGTGAGACTAGCGGTGTGATGACGGCAATGGAAGAAGGTACGCAGCAGGTGATTGAAGGGACGAAGCTGGCTGAGCAAGCCAAGCGATCGCTGGAAGACATTATCCAAGTATCCAATCGGATCGATGTGCTAGTGCGGTCCATTACTGCTGACACGGTAGAACAAACGGAAACGTCGCGAACCGTGGCTCAGGTGATGCAGTCCGTTGAATTAACGGCCCAGGAAACCTCGCAGGAATCACAACGAGTTTCCGGCTCGTTGCAAAACTTGGTAGGCGTTGCCCGCGATCTACTAACCTCGGTTGAAAGATTTAAGGTTGATTCAGACGGGGGAGAAAACTGATGCAGCGGCCTCAAGTCGTAAGGGTTGTTTTGTAAACAGCTGTAACGACCCCCTCGTTAAACCCATTAACATGTGTGAACAAGGGGACGCTAGGTCAACTGGCTGAATACCGGAAAGCAAGCGCATTGCATTAAACACACTAGTAGAAGGGCACCACATATGAGCACGAGGGGGATAGTCCGCCATGATGCCTGAACAGCAGCAAAGAATCCTGGGTTACTTTATCGAGGAAGCTAAGGATCACCTAAATACCATTGAGCAAGGCCTGCTGAATCTTCAAGCCACTATTCAAGATCCAGAGATGGTGAGCGAAGTTTTTCGGGCTGCGCACTCGGTGAAGGGCGGTGCGGCAATGTTAAGTTTGGGCAGTATTCAGCAGACTTCTCATCGTTTAGAAGATTACTTCAAAGTCCTTAAAGAAGCGCCAACTACCCAGATTGATCGCGATCTAGAATCGATGTTTTTGCAAGTTTTTGATGGCTTGCAAGCACTCTTGGAAGAGTTGCAGGGACCATTTGGGCTGACGGATGAAAAAGCTCAAGAGATTATGGCCGATGTTGAGCCTGTTTTTGAGCGACTTGAGTCCCATCTCAATGAGTTGGTGGCGGCGGCGCCGGAGACAGCACCAGCCGTGGCCCCAGCGGTGACAGCGCGCAGCGCTCGACCGGCTCGAGTGGTGACCACAAGCAGTGAAGATAGTGCTCTAAAGCTGGTCTTTAGTAGCGACGTACCGGGTCATCTCCGGGAGATGTTGACTCTGTTTAAACAGGCGGACTCCGAGAGCAGTCGATCGGCATTGCAGTCAACCTGCGAAGCGTTAAAGCGGGTGGGCGAACAGTTTGATTTAAGCCACTGGTGTGACTTAGCGGCAGCGGCGAGACAAGCCATCGGCAACCCCGAGCAAACCTACCGATCACTTGCGCCTGTGGTCATCAAGGAGCTCAAGCGATCGCAAGAGCTCGTGTTATCGGGTCAAGCGAGTGAAATTGCTATTTCCTCCGATTTAGAAGCATTGATGCCGCCACCTGAGTCGACCGATGCCGCGATCGACGACATTGATGCGCTGCTTGGGGATGCCCTCACGTCTCCTGATGCTGAAGAGCCTGATTTTGATGCGCTCTTTGAGTCTGAAACTCAGCCCGTGTCGGATGCCGCAACTGACATCGATTGGTTGACAGCTGCTGAGACTAATGCAGAAACTCCAGCCGAGAAGCCGGCTGATTCGTTAGATCTAATTGACTCCTTTGATGCCTTGACTGCTACCCCCGGTGCGGAGGTGCCACGCGAACCGACGGTCGGTGCAGCAGAATTGAATAGCCTTGCGGATCTCTTTGAGGGAGAGGTATCAGAGCTCGATTCTCCCTGGGAAGAGATCTCCGAAGGGGAAGCGGCGATCGCTGAAACTCAAAGTCCCGACCTTGATATTGATAGCGATTTCTCCGATTTGCTAGAAGCGTCGCTGCAAGAGGAAACTACTGATAACAGTGATGATCTGGCCGATTTGTTCGGCAATACCAATGATCTGGCCGAGGTGTCTGCACCTAGCAAAGCCGTTCCTTCTTCGGAGACGACATCAGAGAATGGCTTTGAAGATTTGATGGAGATTACCGATGAGGCTGCTAGCGGGGCCGCCGAGGACAGCCTTAGGGTCGATGATGCAGGCGTCGACTCATTGCTAGATGACTTGACCGCTGCTCCTGATGAAGTCAACGAAGCGGAAGCCTCTGACGACTTGGAGTTTGACCTCACGGATGCATCAGAAGAGGTCACGGATAATCTGGAATTCACAGCGGAGACGCTCCCAGACAACCTATCAAGTGATGACGAGGGATTCGGTGATCTGTTTAGCGATGACGCAGCCGGCGCAGCTGCTCCAGCTACCGATGACGTAACTCCTGAATTAGAGAATTCATCCCCAGACAACGATGGGGACTTTGGCAATTTATTCGAAGATGATGCAACCGGCGCTGCTGCACTAGCTACCGACGACCTGACTGCGACCCTAGCCAATTCTCCCTCGGAAGATGAAGACGGAGAATTTGGTGATTTGTTTGGTGATGACGCAGCTGTTACTGATGCACCAGCTACTGATGGCTTAGCTGCTGATTTCGAAAACTTATCTGGTGGCGCTGATGAGGACTTTGGCGATTTATTTGGCGATGATGAAGTCGTGGCTACTGCCGGCCCTGATGAACTAGCGGCGACTTTAGGGAATACGTTGACAGATGAAACCGAGGTTGCTGTCGATGCTGACGCGATCTCCCCGGAAGCAGCAGGAAGTGGTGCAGCGATTGACACGGATGCGGCTGAATCCTTCGACGAGATTAAAGACCCTTGGTCAAGCGATGAGCCCGAGATCGCTGTCTCGGATGAGTCAGCCCTGGAAGCGTTAGATGATTTGTGGACTGAGCAAGACCCGGCGGCCTCGACGACTGGCATCTCTGAGGCGTCAAACGATTTAGATTTCAGCGACTTTCCCGATCTCGATGAAACTGATCACAGTACAGAATCCATAGCTGATTCAGCTCCTGTCGACGATGACTTTTTGACTGACGACGGGCTGGTATCAGCGGGAGCGGCAGATTCTTTTGAGGCTGATGGTACTGAAGATGAAGCAGGGGCAATGGCCAATCCCTCTGCAGAGGACTCTGGGACTCTGTTGAGTACAGAAGAGGTCGAAGACAGTTCTGCCGCGATCGCTGATGACGGATTGGGTGTTCTCTTTGATGATGAGATCAAGGCAGTCGAGGACGATGCAACTGCTCTGAGCTCGGTAGATGATGCCACGTCTGACTTATTAGACTTGATGGAAGAGAGCGCCCCCTCCGCTGCGCCAACCGTCCAGGCTGATGAATTTGCCGAATTCGACACAGAGGCCACTGCTACTGATGCTCGCTTTGACGAGCCACTAGACATGGCGGATGGAGCGGAGCTGGATGATGGTTTAGGCTTAACCTTTGCCGACAGCAGTGATGAAGATCTTACCCTGGGTGCCGACGAAGAGTTGGACTTCTTGGCTGCGACTGAGGAGCCTACAGCATCCGCCAATGATGAATTAGGCTCGTTGTTCGATGAACCCACGTCGGTAGAGTTTGACACGGCTGCAGAGGAACTAGCCGCCCCTGCTGATGAACTGTTTGACACGGCTGAGGCGGCTCCGTCAGAGACGATCGCCATCGATGACTCATCAGATGATTTCTTTGGTGGGGAGTCGACCGAGGAAGATTTGGACCTCGAGACTCCGACCAGCGACATTGATGACTTTTTTGGCACTTCAGAGGTGTCTGATGATTTGCTTCCAGAGGCGATCGCTGATGAGCTTGATGCGACTCCAGCAGCGAATGATGATCTCTTTACCAATGAGCTCGATGCCAATCCATTAGTAGATACCGCTGCGGACGCCGATAATTTGCTCAGCTTGGTTGATCCTGGAAGTGAAGATGCCTTCTTTGCTGCGCCATCGGCAGACTCCGAAGATGGCGATGCTGGTGGCTTGCTTGAGGCCGACGGGCTGAGCGCTGACGATGCCGGTGCGACCCCGGAGGAAATCACCGCTGAGGTTGGGGACCAAGACGCTGGTTCCTTGGCTGAGATGTCCAGTGCTGAGGGTGATTTTGGCGACTTAGAGGTGGCCGAGCTGGATGCGTCCCTGACGGGAGATGACGAACTTCCTGCCACTGACCTGTTGGTCGATAGTGATAGTCCTGACCTTGAGCTTGATGCTTTGAATGATTTAGATCTATCAGCGGCAGCCTCTGAAGATCGCGATAATATCTTGACGACCCCCGATGCTGGCCTCTCCGAGTTGACTGATTTGGAAGCGCTCGGCATTGATGCTGATGTTGACGACCCCGGGCCGTCAGGCGACTCAGCTCCCGCAGCGGCTACTCAAGATTTCGACTTGGGTAGTGACGGAGGCTTTGGCGAATTGGATGCCATGTTGGAGGAGCCCGCTGCGATCGCGCCAACGGAATCTGACACTGGGGTCAGTGCTGCGGATGGCGAGTTTGACGAACTCGATGACCTGTTGAACGATGCCCCCTCTGAGGCAACCGAGGTCTCCACAGCTACTGACGATAATGTGGATTTTGGCGAGCTGGATGCTCTGCTAGACGATGGTCCCGCAACTGATGAGGCTGAACCAGCAAACGCGTTTGATGGCGGGGATGATGGCTTCGGTGATTTGGAAAAACTGTTAGAAGAGGCCGACCAAACCCTGGGCGGTTCTGCGTCCACGATCCGGTCGCCGGGGGCTGGCCGCTCGTCGCGGCGGGTCGGGGGCATCGTCGATCAGACGATGCGGGTTTCGGTCAAGCACCTAGACAACCTCAACAACTTGGTTGGTGAGCTCGTCGTCAACCGCAACTCCTTAGAACAAGACCAAGATCGTTTCCGGCAGTTCCTCGATAATCTGCTGTTTCAAGTGCAACAGCTCAACGATGTGGGTCAGCGAATGCGCGATTTATATGAGCGATCGCTGCTGGAGAGTTCACTACTTGCTAGCCGTCAGTCCTTCCAGGCCGGGGGGACGCAGGTGGTCCAAATTGCTGGCAACGGTGATGGCCATGCGACGGGGGCTGACTTTGATGCTCTAGAGATGGACCGATTCACCGGTTTCCACACCCTGACCCAAGAAATGATCGAGCTGATCGTCCGCGTTCGAGAGTCGTCGTCTGATATCGCCTATACGGTGGAATCAACCGACCAAATTGCCCGTCAGTTTCGCCAGGTCACGACTCAGCTTCAAGAGGGTCTCAATAAGGCTCGCATGGTGCCTTTTGCGCAAACAGCTGATCGTCTACCGCGAGCCGTTCGCGATATCTCCATCAAATGTGGTAAAGAAGCTCGCTTGGTGGTCGAAGGCCGCGACACCCTCATCGACAAGATGCTGCTGGAGCGCCTATACGACCCCATGACTCACTTGGTCAACAATGCCATCACCCACGGCATTGAGTCGCCTGAGGAACGGGCCGCCGTGGGCAAATCTCGGGAAGGCAAAATCACCGTGCGTGCCTTTTACCAAGGTAACCAAACCGTCATTTACATTGAAGATGATGGAGCAGGTATCAATCCAGACGTGGTGAAAAGCAAAGCTATTCAGAAGGGATTGATTACCCAGGCTGAGGCCGACAGCATGAATACGTTAGAAATCTATGAGCTGTTATTCCGTCATGGGTTTAGTACCCGTGATCAGGCTGACGACTTTGCTGGGCGCGGTGTGGGGATGGACGTAGTGCGTACGGCCCTATCCGAGATTCGAGGCTCTATCAGCATCGACTCTGAGATGGGCAAAGGCACCAGCTTTACGATTCGCCTACCGCTCACCCTGAGTATTTCTAAGGCGCTCAGCTGTTTGAATAACCAGGCACGCATAGCCTTCCCAATGGATGGTGTGGAAGACATGTTTGATGTGCCCCGCGAGCGCATCCAAGCTAAGGATGATGGCCAAACCTTTATCCAGTGGCGCGATATGTCACTGTCTTTCCAGCCGTTGTCTGATCTGCTGCAGTTTAATCGGGCTCTGGGCCGAGGCCGCGTGTATGGCGGTAGCCAAGACGATGACATGGTCTCCATTGTTGTGCTGCGCAATGCCAACACATATATCGGCATTCAAGTTGATCGGGTTTTAGGCGAGCAGGAAATTGTAATTAAGCAGATTGAGGGCCCTGTACCCAAGCCGATGGGCATTGCTGGCGCCACGGTGCTCGGCGATGGTCGCGTGATGCCCATTGGTGACGTGCTTGAGCTCATTGATATTGCTCAAGGACGGGTTCGACGAGAGGCGGGCTCCTCTCTCTGGTCGCAGGTCGAGCTGCCACCGGAAGAGGAAGAAGTCGTCAAGACCGAACCTACGGTGCTGATTGTGGACGATTCCATTACGGTGCGCGAGCTGCTGTCAATGAGTTTCAACAAGGTGGGCTATCGGGTCGAGCAGGCCCGCGATGGTCAAGAGGCTTGGGAAAAGATGCGCTCCGGACTGCCTTGCGATCTCGTCTTCTGCGACATCGAGATGCCGCGGATGGATGGTCTCGAGTTGCTTTCGCGCATGCAGAAAGACAGCATGCTCAAGCAGGTGCCCATCGCTATGCTGACCTCACGTGGGGCTGACCGTCACCGACAGATGGCTGTGGACTTAGGGGCTAGCGGCTATTTCACTAAACCCTATTTGGAAGAGGCCCTGCTCGATGCAGCCCAAAAGATGCTGCAGGGTGAAGTGCTGATTGATCAAATGGCTGATGAGAGCGAATAGGCAACGATCGCCGACGTGCCTGGTCATTAGTCTTACCTGGTCCTCATCAACTTGCTTGATGAGGACCGTCACCTCTTAGCTTAACGTCAACTCGGTTTAAGCGTTGGGCGTCAAATTGTTGTCCAAATCCAGAGATGGCTTCTTGGGTCGGTGACAATAAGCAATGAGTCCGCAGAGAATATGAGCAAAGCAGTTCACGGGAGCCCGATGCCTGGAATGCT
>JBHJHA010000018.1:0-29527 GCA_050331235.1 Leptolyngbyaceae cyanobacterium | reverse complement strand
AGAAGTCATCAACTTCCCAGAAAATCTGCGTCACATCCAGGCGAGAGACTTCGGATAAAGTGGTGTTCATAGCTGAGCATAGAATTCGTCAAATTCAGTCTCAGCTTTTTTCTTACTCACTTCTGCTCGTCGAACTCACGTTGCCAACATTTGCCGACGCAGCAGTCATTGCTCGAATGGATCAGTTTGAAGATTATCATCCCGCCCGTACTGACGCTGAAAACCTTTACCAGCGGCAGCAGTGCGCGGTGTTTTCGGCCGCTTATCAGCCGCTGGGGCAGGCCTGGGTTTACCGCATGGCTCGGTGCCAGGTCAAAGCCCTGGGCGGCCAAGAGATCCCTACTGGCGTTTGGAGTCGCACCGCTTGGCCCAGCATTACGAACGTCGATAGTACCCGCCATCCGTACGCGTAACAGCGAGGTCGTTAAACTTCTTAAGATAAAGACACTCTACATTTTAATTTTTCATGCTCGACCGAATCCGTGCGATCGCTGACCGTCTCACCCCTCGTCTTATTGAAATCCGCCGCCATCTCCACGCTCATCCTGAACTGAGCGGTCAAGAATATCAAACCGCTGCCTACATCGCGGGTGTGCTGTCATCTTGTGGGGTCAAAGCGCAGGAGTTGGTGGGCAAGACTGGCGTTGTTGCAGATATTCCTGGCGCTGGTCAACGGCAAGATATCCTGGCGCTACGCACCGACATGGATGCGTTACCCATTTTGGAACAGGCCTCCCTCGAGTTTGTCTCGCAAAAACCCGGAGTCATGCATGCCTGCGGCCATGACGTCCACACTACCGTGGGGTTGGGGGTGGCCATGATTTTGAGCGAGCTTGGCGATGTTTTGCCGGGGACGGTACGCTTTATCTTTCAACCGGCAGAGGAGACAGCCCAAGGCGCCCGCTGGATGCTGGCAGATGAGGTGATGACCGGTGTAGCCGCTATTCTGGGTATCCATGTTTACCCCTCCATTCCCGGGGGGCATGTCGGCATTCGTTACGGGGCACTGACCGCCGCCGCCGATGACTTAGAAATTCACATCGTTGGGGAATCTGGTCATGGTGCTCGCCCCCACGAAGCGGTGGATGCCATTTGGATCGCTTCTCAGGTAATCACACAGCTCCAGCAGGCAATTAGCCGAACCCATAATCCCCTACGACCGGTGGTGTTAACCATTGGGCAAATTCAGGGAGGTCGCGCCCCCAACGTTATTGCCGACCATGTGCGGCTCACCGGAACGGTGCGATCGCTCCATCCAGAAACTCGTCAAGAGCTCCCTGATTGGATTGAGGGCATCGTTGGCGGCATTTGCCATTCCTTTGGCGCGACCTACGACATTAGCTATCGGCCTGGTGTGCCCGCCGTGATAAACGACCCGGCTCTGACGCAGCTGCTGGAATCCTGTGCCCGCGGTGTCTGCGGTGATGACCACGTACAACTCCTCCACGAGCCTTCCCTTGGCGCTGAAGACTTCTCCGTATATTTAGAACAGGCCCCTGGTACGATGTTTCGGCTGGGGGTGGGCCTGCTAGAGCAGCCCAACTATCCCCTGCATCATCCCAGGTTTGAGGTCAACGAAACCGCGATCGCCCAAGGTGTAATGACCCTGGCCTATGCGATCGTACGCTATTGGGAAACGTTTGGCCCCACTCCCGCCGATTCTACACCGTTAATCGCACAGCATTAAATCTAGTTAGGGATTCAAATCCCCCTATCCATAGGCCAATCACAAGATCAGAAACGTTTGCTACCCTCTGGAAAAGTCGTTCCGAGCCCTAGTCATGTCTGCGCCTCACGATCCCAACCCCCATGGTCCCAACTCATATGAGCAGTATCCCTCCCAGTCCCCCCCGGCCGACCAGTCATATACCGCTGCTACCCCCGAGGAACGTCAACGCCTAGCCCAAGAGGCTGCTCGCCAAACTAAAACTCGTAAGTCGACTGCCCTCGATAAGTTTGTAGGTGCTGTCATTTACCTTGTGGCTGCGCTGGAAATCTTGCTGACGCTGCGATTTATGCTGAGGTTAACGGGGGCTAATCCAGACAATACCTTTGCTCGGGTGATTTACGACCTATCGCAGCCTTTCGTTGATCCTTTCTCCACCTTATTTATCAGCCCAACCTTTGGAGGCAGTCAAAATATTTTTGATGTCAATCTTTTAGTCGCGATGTCTGCTTATTTAGCATTGTTAGCCCTATTCTTAGGGCTGATTCGAGTGCTATTTGATCGATAATGGATCACCTCAGGGAGTCCGCTATTTCCCTCGGCAAGCGCGGGCGGCGGCAGTGGAAACCAGTGAGCGGTTTTACTGATGGGGGTGACGCTGTCCGCAATAGTGAGATATCGCAGAGGACGAAAGGTGCTGATTGCAAAATACTAGGCAGGATCTCACTCTAGGCGAGGCGATAATCAAAAATTCCCACACTTGACTGCAGCTCGCTCTATTTACTCAGTTCGGGCTGAGCCGCTCAAAAATCGATTGCATCGTGAAAGGGGAGGTGCCACATGTGGCACCTCCCCTTTTCTAGTCTTTTATAGCTGTACACGTCAGCCACTAACCCACGTGATTAGCAGGCACTAGATAGCAAGCCGGGAGCATGTGCCTCAACGACATTGCCGGAGTTGCTGCAGGTGATCATTAAATAGTCGCAGAGGGGGCATTGGGTGCGTACTAGCGACTCATTGCTGAGAAAGTGGCGAGCAGCATGCCCACCACAGTTTGTGCAGTTGACGATCTGGGAATCTTAAGTCATTGTCTGAAAAATTAATTAAAAAATGTGGAACTGGCGAAATCGACAGTATGCCTGGTCAATTTCCGGAAAACTTGGGTGAGCTTCCTTCAAATGTTGCGGGGATCAAAAAATCCGTTACGTTTCCGAACATGAGTTCATATATAGAAATGGTATTTCAAAAGACATTGACTGTGCAATAAAGAAACAGAAAATATTCTTAAAGACTGAATATTCCTTGATCCCCTCCCAACTGAAGGACTATTTCTATGGATGAAGCACTGGCTTGAATTTAAATGTGTAAGCACGAATACCTTGAAGATAAATAAATCCTTAAATTGCCACTATTCGCAAACAAGCTTCTGCCAAAGATACAGTTGCCGATATTTAGATCAGCTGTATGAATCTGCATTGATTATAAAAATTTAGGTGTTTGGAAAGCCGCATCCTGCCAGCGATAGACCTGTAACTTCGGGAGGCGCATTGCTGCTCCCGAAGGGCAAGGGGGGCTGATGTAGCCATTGAAGACGATCGCAAGCAAGCCCATAGGAGAAGATTACCTGGAGGCTTTTACCCAGGTGGCGAGCAGGAATCCATCCCTGTTATGGCTGACGTCTGGCCAGCGTTGAGTCCTAGCGGCGGGCAGCACCGTAAATTTTGCGATCAACCCACTGCTTGGCTTGTTGAATGGCCTCGATTCTCGTCCAGGCTTTAGGCACGGCTACAGCGGTTCCCGTTTCATGGCTGACCCAAGCCGCATAGGCCGTTACGCCTTCCCACTGAGTTTTTTCAATCTCAATCTTGGACTCTCGGTAAGCAAAAGCCAAAATTATATTGGGATAGTGAGGGTCAATAATCATCGGCTAGTCACAACCTCTTTGAAGGGCATTGCTCCAGAAAGCATTAGCGCGTTGAGCGGCTGCTTTCTGGGTGTAGCCAAATTATGACGAGATTGGCGACATTTCTGTGTTTATTTTTGCGCTGATGGCTACCAGCCCCCCCGGATCGATTTTGTAGGGGCTGATATTTGTGATGGTGTTGCCTCAAACTAGACTCTTAAGACAACCTATCGGGTGTATCGCACGCCTCGATATATTAGCCCTGAGATTGGCCGCCGTAGGTTGGCCCGGAGCTTGCCAACCGCTTTCATGGACTGATTGGCCTCAGATTTTGAATGCTGCTCAGACACCGGGTTAAGTGGGGCAGCTGCTTCATAGGAAATGCCACGGTAAATAAGTTTCATCAGACTTGGCCAAATAGATCACGAGTTGACGGAGGAAAAAGCGATGCTGAGCAAACCACCGAGCAAACTAACCCAGTAGCAGTGCTCATGTTCGGTTGAGCTTAGTATTCCTATTTGACGGTAAAGGACAACACAACACTAAACCCCCAGCGATCGCTGGGGGCCGTTGGGGTTAGACTCTCATCAGCCAAAATAGTTAAGCGGGGCAGTCTTGGGACGGTGCTTTCATTAACGACAGCCCAGGCTATCACGGGTAGCCACCCCCGTGACAGGATTGATCCCAGCAGCCCGCTGGCACATTTGCGAAATTTGATACCGGTCTAAGATCGTGCCGGAAAAATCAACCCCGTCGATGGTGGCCTCGTTGAAACTAGTGCTTGTCATGATGGCATCAACGATGATGGCATTGGTAAGATCAGCACCGTCAAAAATCACGCGATCAGCAAAGGATTCTGTCAGATTGACGTCGGACATATCGGCTTTGTAGAAAGAGCCTTTTGTCAAAATGGTTTGACTTAGATCGGCCCCGGAGAAATTGGCTTCGCGGGCATCCGCCGCGGCCAGCGACGAACCCGTTAGATCTTCGCCCACGAAGGAACGATGACTGAGATCGGCATAGGTATAGTCTTCGACCGCGATCGCCCCTCCTGGACTCATCACCAAGCTCAGCAGCAGCATCCCGACACAGAGACCCGCCCCAATGATTTGTCCGACTCTGCGAATTCCCATAACTGCGCTCCTAGGTAGTTGGTTCCTTTACTTTACGCAGATCAGCTGGACTCACACAAATATCGTTGGCCCTGGGTGAACTGGACTACGTTGCCTGGGAGAGAGTCAACTTTGCACTGCTGATATGGTGGCTTTGAAGTTGATTCGGCACCGATGATTAAGGGAGGGGTTCAGCGGGGCAGAATTCTCAGTTTGTGATGTGCTGGGCCAAACGATACATCGCCATATCTTAGGGGCTGGGCAGTCCCGACTAGTTCCATCAGGCAGTTGACCCAATGCACGATGGGGAGTGACTGGAAAATTGCGATCGCTAATCGGGCCGTTCTCCATCATGATTAAAAAGTATCCCGTTTATTCGAGCATCTATGAGCTTTCCTGAAACGGTCACCATTCTGCAGGTTGATGCTTTTACTAATGCGCCCTTCGCCGGCAACCCGGCGGCGGTATGTGTCCTGCCTGCCCCGGTTAGCGAAACTTGGATGCGGGCCGTTGCCGCCGAGATGAATTTGTCAGAAACAGCTTATCTCCATCCCCAAGAGGATGGCTACGCCCTGCGATGGTTTACACCAGCGGCTGAGGTTAGTCTGTGCGGCCATGCCACGCTAGCCAGTGCCCATGTGCTGTGGAGCGAAGGTTACCTAACCCCTGACCAAGGCGCCAAGTTTCACACCCAGAGTGGGTTGCTGACTGCCCAAGCCGAGGACGGATGGATCACGCTTAATTTTCCGGCCCAGCCTACTCAGCCCGTGTCGCCGCCGCCGGAATTGCTCAAAAGCCTGCGTGGGCTCCAGCCGATAGCGGTGGAATGCGGTGGCTCAGCTGAGTCCAATTACTTAGTCGAGCTTCCGTCAGAGGACTACGTGCGATCGCTTCAACCGGATTTTGGGATGCTGCGGCTGCTGCCAACCCAGGGACTCATCGTGACGGCACCGAGTGCGGCAGATGATGTCGACTTTGTATCTCGCTACTTTGCCCCCGCCATTGGCATCAACGAAGACCCGGTGACAGGCTCGGCCCACTGCTCGCTGATGCCCTACTGGCAGTCCAAGCTCGGCAAGTCCACCCTCATGGCCAAACAAGTCTCCCAGCGAGAAGGGATCTTGAAATTGCAGCAACAGGGCGATCGCGTCCTGATCAGCGGTCGAGCTGTAACTGTGATGAAGGGCACCCTGCTCTCTGCACCCCAACCGGCATAGCCAAGCGGCTTTCATGCGGCCTATGAATCCCATGAGTTCATGACCCAATAAACCGCGCTGTGCTAGAGGTTGCATTTAGCTATGGCCGCGCAATTCCTGACCTCAAGACCGATACAACTCTAAGCCAGACAAGCTACAGTCACCGTCATAAAAGGGACCTTTAATTCAGATACCCAGGGGGAGTGAATGAACGAAAGTATTGCGCATCAGGTCTTTTTTGAGCTGCATTCCAATTTGCCACGGGAAGGGCCTGGAGATAATGACTCCACGTCCAAAGCCTTCTCCCTGTTGCCCGGATTGCCGTCTCAGCCACGAATTCTCGATCTGGGTTGTGGTCCCGGCATGCAAACTGTGCAGCTCGCCAAGCTCACGGATGGGCCAATTACCGCAGTAGATTTGCATCAGCCCTACTTAGACCAGTTGGCACAATCTTTAACGGCCGAGGGACTGCGCGAACGGGTGACGCTGCTTCAGGGGGATATGCAAGATTTACCTTTTTCACCCAATAGCTTTGACGTGATCTGGGCCGAAGGCTCCGCCTACGTTATGGAGTTTGGTAGTGCCCTGAGAGGTTGGCGATCGCTGCTGAACCCTGAAGGATATTTGGTTGCTTCAGAAATCTCTTGGCTTCGGTCGGATCCCCCAACGGTCTTAACTGAATTTTGGACCCAAGAATATCCCAACATGCAAAGTGTGGAGGCTAATTTGACCCTGATCAAAACGCTAGGATACTTGCCTATTGCGCACTTTTTGTTGCCGGCTAAGGCTTGGTGGGAGTCTTATTACACGCCCATCGAGCATCGTCTCGACCAGCTACAGCCCCAGTACGCCGATAATACCGATGCCCTGCAGGTAATCGAATTGCATCGACAGGAAATTGACCTATTTCGACGCTACTCCAACTATTACGGCTACGCCTTTTACATTGCCCAAGTTGATCCTACAGCCTCTGGATTATAAAGCTCCCCAACAGGGCCTATTTCCAAGGATCATCCTCAGAGTTTGGCTGCGCTGGTTTTTGCTCAGTGATCGTCTGCATGGTGGGTGCCGTTTGCGCCGCGAGGGGCGTCTGGGTCTCAACAGCCGCAGTAGTGGTTTGAGTGGAGCGGGCAACCTCATCCTGATTTAGGGGAATCGTCGCAGCGGGTGGCGGTGTGGGTTCTTCGGCGGCGACAGTAATCGTATCAGCCCCCGGCACGCTCACCGGCGATTGCTGTAGCTGTTCTCGCATCCAGGTTTGGAACATTTCATCCAGGAGGCGCTGCTCAGTAGCCTCATCCATCTGAGCGGGGAAAAATTTCTCCAAGCGCACCACGACGTACCACTCACCAATCCGCTTGGGGGGCCAAATTTGCCCCGGTTTACTGACTGAGAGCAGCCCGGCCAAAGCTGGGTGGGGAACGCTGAGCTCTACCGGACCGATGAGTCCGCCCGTTTTTGCCTCCTGCCCTTCGGAATACTCCTTAGCCAGATCAGCAAAGGATTGACCATCGTCATGAACGCGGAAATACAGCTCCTGGGCCAGGCCTAGCTGACTGGTACGAATCAGTGAATACAGCACCCGATCAAGGCGACTCTTGCGCTGAAGAAAGTAGGATTCCAGTTCCTTCGAAAATGTCTGGGCCTTAAACTTGGCCAGTTTTTTCTCCCGGGTTGCCGTCGTCCGGATCAGGTCGGGCGTGCCATACTGCTGCTGTGCCCAGGCGTTTGCTTCTTCTACACTGGTGATCTTATTGCGCTGACAAAAGTCGGCCTCGGCCGCTTGGATTTCTTCTGAAGTCAGCTCCATATCTGCGATCGCATCGTCAATAATCACCTCCTGAATCACCCGCGACAGAAGGTTGGTCTTGCTCAGTAACGGCACTAGCTCGTCTGATTGCAAGACGCGATCGCCTACTTTCAGCAAATCCATAAAAATATCCGGTGTCGATAAAACTGATCCGTTTTTAACCCTAACTCAAGTTTCCCTTGACTTTGCCATCAGTCGCAATGGCGACCCAAATTTATCCTCTGGTCTGCTAAGTTACTGACAAAGGGCGTAGCTCCCCAGTTCTAAAAGCTTGTGGCGCAAGGTTTCCAACCCAATTCGCGACTGGGCTGACACAAACACCGCATTCGGAAACTCTTCCTTGGCGGTTTCTAGCGCGTCGCTCTCGACCTGATCAAGCTTGTTAAACACCAGCAGAATGGGCCCTGGTGTGATGGGCATCTCACTCAAGATGGTCATCACCGAGCGAATTTGACCTTGCCAGGCCGGGTGCGACAGATCCACCACATGCAAAAGCGCATCGGCCTCGGTCACTTCCTCCAGGGTCGCCCGAAAGGCATCCACTAGGGACTCGGGCAAATCACGAATGAAGCCCACCGTATCGGTCAGCACCAGTTGCTTTTGCATTTGTGTCTCTTCGTCCAGGATGCTTAGCCGACGAGTTGTCGGATCTAAGGTTGCAAATAACTGGTCAGCTGCGTAAATTTCGGAGTTGGTCAAGGCATTGAGCAGCGTCGACTTACCGGCGTTGGTATACCCCACCACCGCAATGGAGGGAATATCAGTGCGCTGGCGGCGTTGCCGCAGGCGATCACGGTGGGCTTGCAAATCATTAACTTCGCGTTGGAGCCGGGAAATCCGCCGCTGAATAGCGCGTCGCTCAGTCTCTAGCTTGGTTTCACCCGGACCTCGGGTCCCAATACCGCCCCCGAGTCGCGACATCGCTTGACCGCGTCCGGTCAGGCGCGGTAGCTGATATTCGAGCTGTGCCAGCTCTACCTGGAGCTTACCCGCGCCGGTGCGAGCCCGCTGAGCAAAGATATCTAAAATCACTTCGGTGCGATCCACCACGCGGACGCCCATTTGCACCTCTAAATTGCGCACCTGAGCGGGCGAGAGATCACGGTCAAAGACGACCAGTGTCGCGCCTAGAGTTTGGGCTTCCAAAGCAATTTCCTGCACCTTACCGGCTCCCAGCACCGTTTGGGGGTGCGGGCGTTCTCGGCGCTGAGAGAGGGTTGCCAACACTTCGCCGCCGGCGGTTTCCACTAGCCGTTCTACTTCCATCAGGCTGTAGTGAAACTGCAATTTGGACAGTTTGCCCGTCATCAAGCCCACGACGATGACGCGATCATGATCGGCATCGACTTGCTGGGCTACAAAAGCTCGCCGAAATTCTTCCTCGAGGGCATCGGTCAGCGCCACAAAGTCTTGCTGGGCGATCGCCTCTAGGGGCATTGGGTCCGAAACCGTCCACCGAGCTTCGGGATGGGGCACTAGATGCGCCAGATACACCTCTCGAACATAGCCAGTGGCGCCCCCGCCTCGCCGCTCAAAGCCACTGCCTGAGAGCGTTATAAGAATCAAAGAGTCGAGCCGTTGCATGGCCATGGCGGTAAGGTCCCCTGTGCTCGGAGGAGCCTGCTGCATCTGAGTCGCGATACAGCGGATACCACACAGTCGTTCAGCTCCATAACGAGGCAGCTCTAAGGGAGGGATGCGGGTTTGACGAGGCGTGCCAACTCCCACACGAATCACCTGACCTCGTCGGTTGAGATAAACACAGACAGACTGATCAAGGTCAGTGCTAATGGCTGCGAGCCGTTGCGCAAACTCAGGTGTCGTCAAGCGATCGCCCGGTAGGCGCTGATGATATAGCCGCTGGAGCTGTTTGAGCTGGCTGGGCTTGAGGCCGCGCAAGTTACCATGAATGGTCTCGATGAGTCCTGATCCTCCGAGAAGTTGAGTCGTTTAGAACCTGGGTTAAGGATTATCCTAACTCCAATTTTGCTGGACGGTCAGCGGTCATGACTGATCGCAACGTCTCCGTTTGGTGACGATAAATGCTAACCCAAGATTTTCCACGCTAGAGGGTTTGAAATTTGAACAGTTTCAGACTATAAATCTGCTATCGCTATGTGGCGATCGCTGCCCCCTAGCCGGTATGTTCAGAAAAGTTACTTTTTGGGCTCGGCCGCCGAGGGTACTAACTTCTATAGGACGTCGTTCTGGGTGATAAATTCCCGTATAAATATGAGCACAGACATCAACTCTGAAACTAAAGTTGCCGAAGTACCTGAGACGCCTGACGTGTCAGCGCATACCGAATCTGCTGAAGAGAGTCAGGTCAACCAGCAGGTGCAAGACATTCTGGACAAAGTTTCCGGCGTTTTGGCAAATTTGCCTGACTATGTCACTGACTTTTTTAAGGAATATCAGCGTCCCCTCATCACCGTGGGTTTGATCCTGGCAGCCTTCATCTCAGTGAAGCTGCTGCTAGCTATCCTCAGCGCCGTCAATGAAGTCCCGCTCCTAGCGCCAACCTTTGAACTGATTGGCTTGGGCTACAGTGCCTGGTTTGTCTATCGCTTCCTATTAAGGGATGTAAACAGACAAGAACTCACTGAAAACTTCACAGCCTTGAAGGATCAAGTTCTCGGCAAAAACGGCTAGACGGCCAGCCGGTAGAAGCCACCACTTGTCAGTCTGATGTGATGAAGGCCCTCAGCACCTGTGATGATGTTGAGGGCATTTATCTTGTCTCTGATTATTGTCCTTGACTCATTGTGCTGAGGCGATTCGGTAGATTAAGGACCGTTTGGTTTTGGCAACGTGGGTACAAGGACTCTAGCTAGCGTCCTTGAGTGCGATCGCGGCCGCCTTGAGAGGAGGCAGTAGAGATAGCGGCACCTTGAGGCCATTCAAAGACACGCCGGCTTTGTGCTTTTCCTCCGAGGGCCCGTGATAGTCACTACCTCCCGTAATTAATAAATCGTAGCGATCGCAGAGGTCTTCTAATTTGCGCTCATCGCTAGGGCTGTGATTAGGGTGATACACCTCGATACCCATCAGCCCTGCCTCCAAGAGCTCCGGCAGCACCGATTCCACCGTGCCCCCGCGAAACAGGTAAGGATGAGCCCAGACCGGCACCGCCCCACAGTCCAGCAGCAGGCGAATACCGTCCACCGCCGCAAATTTTTCATACTGCACATAGGCCGGGCCGCCATCACCTAACCAGCGCGTAAACGCTTCCTGAGAGTGGCTCACATAGCCCGCCTTCACCAGCGCCTTGGCAATGTGTGGCCGCCCTGGAGCCATATTGCCAGGCAAGTTAGGCACCTCAATGGGAAAGCCCAAGGCCGCGAGCTTATCTGCTATCTTCTGGGCGCGCCGCTGGCGGCCCTCAATGCGAGCCTGTAAGGGTTTAACCAGCTTAGCTGGGTCAGGATAGTAGCCCAAAATGTGGAGCGATCGCTCCCGGTGCACGGTACTCAGTTCCAAACCGGGAATAATTTCTAGCTGATCTCCCGCTGCGTTGATAGCCGCGTCCCAGCCCGCCAGCGTGTCGTGATCAGTAATGGCCATAGCCTTAACCCCAGCGGAGATCGCCGCCTGCACTAGCTCTTCTGGCGTCAACGTACCGTCAGAGCAAGTGGTATGGCAGTGCAGTTCTAGCATGAAAGTCAGGCCCCCAGTTGAGTGAAAATTTCTGTCACGATTGACTTTGCCTTAGTATCGAGCACTAACCAGTCAACGTCATTAATTTCGGTGTCAATGATTGATGGGTCAATGCTGACCGGTCCCTCGGCGACAGGATATTGCTGAAAACACACACAATAGCAAAGCTGCCAAATATCCACGACGGTTTCGCGATCGCCCTTGCTTAGGTGTAGCTCATAGCCAGGAAAAGGCTGCGGCAGTTGAGTCAGTTCCGCACGAATTTGGTCAGCCTCTTCCGGAGTTGCCGTACCGAGCTGAGACTGGAGTTCTTTAAATCGCTGCAGTGTCTCCGGACGGGTGCTTTCTGGCCAAAGCTGCGTTTCTTGGTAGGTACCCTGCCAGTCGGACGCCTCCAACTGCTTACGAAGATTATCGATGATGCGAATAAGCGCTGGCTGCATCAGTTGATCGGCCAACTGCTGCGCTTGCGGAGTCTCAAATTTCAGCATAGTTAAGCAGCGAGTTTCCTTCCAGCTTACCGAGAAATTTCGGAGCTGCCGCTGCGCCACGGGCTCTCTTAAACTGGTTTTCTGAGCTGCGCTTGTAGGCTTTTGAGCAGGGGGCGCTGGGCCTTGAGCAAATACTGCTCCGCGCGGGCCAACGAAAACCAGCCGGCTCGGTCTACCTCTGGGAATTCCTGCATCTGACCTGATTTGGGTGGCCACTCCAACAAAAAAGTATTGCTTTGTACTTTTTGCGGATCACAGTCTCCTTCAAAGGCCCAAGCCTTGACACGCTTGCTCGACTGTTTGATCTCTGGCAATTCTAAATAGGGGGGCTGCGGCATCAATCCCGTCTCTTCTCGAAATTCGCGGCAGGCCGTAGAAAATAAATTCTCGCCGGGTTCCACCAACCCCTTGGGAATGGTCCAAACGCCAATATCCCGCTTGCGCCAAAATGGGCCACCCGGGTGCACCAGCAGTACTTCGAGCCCTGCCTGGAACCGATACATCAAAAGGCCAGCACTTTGTTTTGCCATGCACTTTAAGACCTTTGGCTATCGCAATCAGGCAACCGCGATCGCAAATTTGCGCTGCCATGCAAAATGATAGGCAAACGGTCAGCAACCACCGCTTAGCCGAGCCCGCAATCTGCACATTTGGCACTGACAACCATGCCTGCAACCAATTGGCGACAAAAGATGGTGCAAAACTTGGCACTGGCTTTCCCAGATGCCATTTTCTACAAGCCAACCGACATCCGTACCATCGCTCTGACTATCGACGATGTGCCGACGCCAGGTGTACTAGGCCCCTGCCCAACTCGCTGGATACTCGATGCGATCGCAGATCACAATCAAAGTGTATCGAATCCTGACCAGGTCGCTCGAGCCACCTTCTTTATTATTGGCAACCACCTCAATCGGGATAACACGCTACTGTATGACCTTGTGGTCCAAGGCCATGAAATTGCCAACCACGGCATGTTTGATACGTGGGCCGCACTTCAGTCACCGAAGCAATTTAGGCAGCAATTTCAAACGACTCATGAGCGTCTGATTGAGCAAGTGCCGGACTTGGTCATTGGATGGTATCGACCAGGCCGCGCCCTCTATTCCCCAGTGATGTTGCAGGTACTCAAAGAAACCGCCTATAACCCCTATTTTGCCCTCGCTTCGATGCTCCCTCTTGATACCTTAGCGGCTACGGCCGAGCCAGCTTTTACGGCTCAATATACCCTGCAACACGTTTTTCCGGGGGCGATTTTGCTCTTGCATGGAGGCTCAGTCGAGCGCTCGAAAAATACTGCCCAAGCCCTCAAACTGCTTTTGCCGCAGCTTACCGCTGCGGGCTACCAAGTGCGTACCCTGAGCGAACTGTGGGCCCTGCAAGAAGCCCAACAGCGTTAACGCGGGAAGTGCGATCGCCCCATAACGGGATTCTTTAAGTCTCTCTCAGGAAAATCTCAGGTATGCAGGGGTTAATATGCTGTGGTGATTTAGAATGTCGAACACCGCAAAAATCTTAGGTTTATGGGCTTTTCTCTAGACCTTTAGCAAACTTTTGGGAGATGATTTCAATGAACGCAAAGTACTTTGGTGCGATCGCGATCGCTGCTGCCCTTACTGTTGGTACCGTTGGCTGTGCCTCGGGGACTAACCCCTGTGCTGGAACCAAAGAGGAAGAAGTAGATCCCTGTGCCGGCGCCGCTGACCCCTGTGCTGCCGATCCTTGTGCTGCCGATCCTTGCGCCGCTGACCCCTGTGCGGCTGACCCCTGTGCGGGTAGCTAGCGAGTTGACTGCAACTCATAACTGAATTTCTTCATGAAAGCCTGTAGGTAAACGCCTATGGGCTTTTTAAGTACCTACCATCGTTAGTTCTAAAAAGACGCCTTATGTGAATGATGCCTTGTTGGACAACCGGTCCCTCAAAAAAAACGACCATACCGTTTACACAGCCAGCTTCCATTGATAAGATAATAGACTGCAAAGAAGGTCGGCTAATTATATGGCTAGGCCCTAATTTATTTATTGTCATCTTTACTCCCAGGCAGTTGAACATCCATGATTAAGTTGCGTCTGAAGCGATTTGGAAAAAAGCGTGAAGTTAGCTATCGCATCGTGGCGATGCCCAGCCAAGGCCGCCGTGATGGTCGTCCCCTCGAGGAATTAGGCTATTACAATCCTCGTACCGATGAGACTCGGCTAGAGGTTCCCGCCATTGTTCGTCGCTTGCAACAGGGTGCTCAGCCGACTCCGACTGTACGCAGCATTCTTGAAAAAGCAAATGTCTTTGAACAACTCAAGACGGCTGAGACTGAGGCTAACTAGCCCCGGCCTGAGTTCCCGCCAAAAGTAGGAAGTGAGATGGGCTGTAATGGCTGAAACACCTGATTATGAAGGGCTTGTCGGTTATCTGATGAAGCCATTCCTCGATTCTCCCGACGCACTCAAAACCGACTTGGAAAAGGTCAGCGGCAAACCGCGAATGTTGCTGCGTGTAGCGTTTGACGCAGAAGATCGAGGTCGCATGTTTGGTCGCGGCGGCCGAAATATTCAGGCGATTCGAACGGTACTAGAAACCACCGCAGCCCTTCACGAAGAGCGCATCTCCTTAGACGTATATGGCGAGTCGTCCCACCAATCACGATCCGGGTCTGATGACGACCAATCAGGTTCAAAGCGACGGCGACCCCGACGCGGTGAGCGGCCCAATCCCCCCCGGAGAAAGTAGTTCTGTTTTTTCGCTGAGATGCCGCTACATGCAGCAAACAGCCCACATCAATCTGCCTTCATCTGAGAGCGCGATCGCGCTCTCAGGTCATCAAAATGAAAATATTAAGCTAATTGCAGAGCAGACGGGGGCGCAAATTGTTCTACGGGGGCGTGACCTGCTGTTTTCTGGTCCTCATGCGGCATTGAATTTAGCTAAGCAGATTGTCTTGGCCTTAGAGCCATTGTGGAGTCAAGGAACCGTCATCAGTCGGGCGGATATTTTGACGGCTCGTCAAGCAATCAACACCGATCAACTTGACGAACTCAAAGCCATTCAGCGGGAAACCATCACGCGTACCCGCCGAGGCGAGGTCATTCGGGCCAAGACGTTTCGCCAGCGACAATATGTGCAGGCGCTGAAAAAAAGCGACTTGGTTTTTTGCTCAGGCCCCGCCGGTACAGGGAAAACCTTTCTAGCCGCATTGGTCGGTGTACAGGCGCTACTGGATGACGAATACGAGCGGCTCATTTTGACCCGCCCCGCCGTCGAAGCTGGTGAACGGCTAGGCTTTTTGCCGGGCGATCTGCAGCAAAAAGTCAACCCTTACCTGCGCCCGCTTTACGATGCGCTCCACGAATTGATTGATCCGGAGCGGATTCCCAGCTTGATGGAGCGTGGGGTGATTGAGGTGGCCCCATTAGCTTACATGCGGGGACGCACTTTAAACAATGCTTTTGTTATCTTGGACGAAGCCCAAAATACGACCCCGGCCCAGATGAAGATGGTGCTAACGCGGTTAGGGTTTCAATCGCGCATGGTGGTCACGGGAGATACCACCCAAACTGATTTGCCCAGTACTCAGTCATCGGGATTATCAGTGGCACAGCATATTTTAGCTGGTGTTGAGGGCATTGCCTTTTGCAAGCTAACTCAAGCCGATGTGGTCAGGCATCCGCTAGTGCAGCGTATAGTGGCTGCCTACGAAAACTATGAAACGGCTCGTCCCAAACGCAATCGCTAAAGATGGTTCTGGCTCGTCCGCTTCGTTGCTCAAATCTGTTGTTCAAAGGCTCTGGTTCTTGCTTGTTGGAGACCCGATGCCTCAGATGGGCCGGAGTCGCCTTGTAGTGAACTCTTTGAGGCGCTGCTGAAACTGCCTCCAGTGCTGCTGCAAATCAGCCCGCTCCAGCCAAAATGTTTGTGCCGGAGCATTGTCGAGGGCGATCGCAATCAGGGCCTTTTGGATTTCAATCCCCGTATCTGCATACACTTGCTCAATCGCTTGTGCGTAGGCTGCGACCTGCAAACAATAATCCTCGACCCACTCCAGCTTTTTGGGTTTGAGAGCCGTTTTCCAATCGCAGACACAGATTTGGTTTTGAAAAACCATCACGGCATCGGGAAAGCCCACATAACCCGCATCATGCCAAACTGCGCCTTCGATCAGGAGGGGGGCGTCCATCTGATCAAGAATGGGCAGAATCGACTCCCAGTAGCCTGTCACATCTGAGGGAATGTCAACGGATTCGGCTCTGAGGTATGCAGCAATTTGTTTGTGAATTCGGGTGCCAGCAGAGGATGCTTTGTTAGAAACGGCTTGCGCGGCTTCTTGGCCGAGACGCTGTCGCCACTCGTAAAGCGCCTGGCGCGCCGCTGCTGGCTTCGTTGCCGAGAGAATTGTTGTCACCCCAGGATATTGGTGACCATTGATCTCATAGACGCGTCGCCGGTTGACGCGCTTTGTTTTGGCTTGATAGCGCTCTAGTTTGACCATGGGCTCCTGCGATCGCCGCTCATCAAATCCCGTTTAGACCAGTAATCGTCCCGTACTCTATAGCATCAGGTCAAAGACCACCGGGTAGTGATCAGAACTCACATTCGGACCGATATGCACATTAGACACCCGCAGATCAGCCGTCACAAAACATTGGTCAATGGGAATCGTCAGCAGCCGAATCAACCACCCGGGAATAGGGCGATACGCATTTTTAGTCGGCCAACTCGGGCGAATACCGAAGCCATCGCGAGTATTTGTGAGGTCAGCCTGGCGCATAAAGCGCCGGTGATAAGGCGACCACATAGTCATGTTGAAGTCCCCAAACACAATCTTTGCCCCATCAATTGTTTGCAAGTACTGACCCATCAGGTCAAGCTGCTGATTGCGAGAGTGAAAAAAAGTCGGCTTCACGGGGGGCAGCGGATGGGTACCGAGTAAAGATAAGGGCTGGCCGTTGAAATCGACTGTGGCAGTAATGCTCGGCGTGCTCGCATCACTGAAATCAATGACCTCAGCCTGGAGCGGATATCGGCTGTACAGGGCAATCCCACTGCTGTAGGGGGTGGCGTTTTCCGAAGCGTAGGGCAGTTCTACCGTGAGGGTCTGCAACTGGGCAATCCACCCATCGTCAACCTCCATAAAGAGGGCGATATCCGGGTCTTCCTGACGAGTAAAATTCAGCACTGCTTCATAGTTCATGTTCTGGGTGTTGACGTTGGAAATCAGCACCCGTAGGTCGCCGCGATCGCCCATGGTCAAAAAGTGCGGTGGTAGATACCAAGGCAACACTTGCATGGTCAGGGCCGCTACGCAGGCTAAGGCTACCAGCGCTGGTAGGGCCCGACGGGTTAGGACAATGCCCCCCAGCGCTATCCAGCTGTCCTGCCTATATTGCCGTTGAAAGTGAGAAAATATTTCTAAGTTGATTGGCCAGCCATAGCGGCTTGTAACCAATGCGATCGCCGTGACCGCTACCGTACCCACCGCCAAGAGCCAAGCCACCAGGCCAGGCAAGCAGGACTGTTTTTGAGCCATTGCCTTGACTGCCTTTTCTATTGCACATCAGCACAGACTGACGATAGCACTTTGGTCGGCTAAACGAGATCAGCCGTAGCGACAGTATGCTGGCGAATTGCTTGTAAATTTTGAGTCAGATCGCGTTTTAGGTGACGCTCAATCAGCACGGTGGGAATTGCCCGAGGTGCGCAAATCGTAACTTCGTAGAGCAAGCGAGTCTGCTCCTCCGAGGACGTGGCATCCGGCTGAAGGTACCAAGCGCCTTCAAACAGCTTGAAGTCTCCTTCAATCATGGAGAACCCAATCCGATGGGGAAATTGCTCGACCATATCTAGTACGACCCGAGCACAGAATTGCATATTGAGAAAGCATTGGGTGCCCACTTGCTCCAGCAGCGTGCGCGTCTCAGATTTCTCGATGCAGCGGCTGACGGTCAAGTTAGGAATGAAATCTGCCAGGCGTTCATAATCGGTTAGGATTTCCCAAAGCTGTTCGACTGAACAGGGAATTGAGATAGAAGCGGAAATTCGGCGGTGGCGACCTTGCAGTTTTTCCGTCGCGATCTCTAAACTGCCCTCACCAGACCAGGCTGACAAGAAATCGTTATCAGCGGTGCTATTTGGTTCAAAAGAAGCAGCGTCAGTCATAGGATGCTTGCCGATACCTACTGAATATTAGACCGAAACCAGCGCTAAGACGCAAGTCTGTAAAAAAGACTTGTTCAAAAAGTTACTAACATTAAGTCGTTAGGTATAGATTACTGTGGCTTTGCCGGTTCCAATCACCGTGTAATCGCTACAGTTTGATAAACAGGGCGTCTGCTATCCGTGGAAACCGTATTGTCGAGGGTGAATTGAGTCATGGGTCAAGTTGTTGGCACTGTTAAAGGACCGGGCGAAACCGGCAATGAATACCTCTTCATCACGGCTGATAACCGCGAAGTTAAAATTGGCGAATTTGTTGCGTATCAAGCGCAGCAGGGGAGCGAGACTTTAGACATTCTCGGCAAAATTGCCGATCGCCGCCTCATTGACCACCTGCCCGATCGCATCTTTGCTGATACTGGCATCAGTCCGGAGGCGATCGCCGCGCTCATAGGTTTTGCTTATCCCAATCCAGAAATTTATGAAGTCACCGTCACCGTAATTGGCTATTTTCATCCTGCCTTGGGCTTTATCAACCCGCGCCTCACGCCCGATCCGGGAGCCAAAGTTTATCGTGTCGATGATGCAACCCTAGTCAAAGTCGTGAACAAGCGACAGCCGGGGGAAATTGGTGGGGCACACGTCGGTTCGCTGCTGTTGCGTCCGGGAGAGACCGTGCCGGTCGCCCTGGATGTCAAGGAACTCGTGAGTACCCACATGGCCATTTTGGCCGGTACGGGCTCGGGTAAGAGCTACACGGCGGGCGTGCTGATTGAGGAACTGCTACGCCCTAACAACCGCGCAGCGGTGTTAGTTTTCGACCCTCACGGAGAATACGGCACTCTGGGAGACATGCGGGGACATCCCGCCTTTCAGGGGGACGATGGCTATGCACCGACAGTCAAGGTGCTGACCCCTGACGACATCCGAATACGGATGTCGTCCCTAGATTATTACGACGTCATGACGCTGCTGCCCAATATGAGCGATCGCCAGCAGGCGATTCTTAGTAAGGCATTTACTATTCTCAAGCGTCATCGCCAGGGTGATTACCGTTGGGATGTGCAAGACCTGATCCGCGCGGTCAATGAAGCCGATACCAGCGAAGACGAGGACGGGAATCCCAAGCTAGGCTCATCTGCCCCGGCGATCGAGTGGAAATTGGAGAAACTGGCGAATTCAGACTATTTTCACCGGTCTGAACATCTCGCTCCTAAAGATTTATTTGAGCCGGGGCAGGTTACTGTGCTGCAAATGAACGAAATCAGTCAAGAAGAGCAACAGGTGATTTGTGCAGCCGTCCTGCGGCAAAGCTATCAGGCCCGGATGAATACGGCTAAAGAGTTGGTTTCCGAAGCCGACGAGACGTATCTGCCCTATCCGGTCTTTATTTTGCTGGAGGAGTCTCATCGCTTTGCCCCCGCCCACGAACCGGCTCGCTGCAAGCAGGTATTGCGCACGATCTTGAGCGAAGGTCGTAAATTTGGCATGGGGGTAGGGCTGATTACCCAGCGCCCGGGCAAGCTGGACTCTGACGTGCTCTCCCAATGCATGAGCCAGTTTTTGATGCGGATTGTCAACCCCGTTGATCAAGAAAGCCTGAAGTACGGCGTGGAAGCCGCTGGTCGTGATTTGCTCAAGGAGCTGCCGGCCCTCACCAAAGGCCAGGTAATCATTTCGGGGGCTTGTGTCAATACACCAGTGCTCTGTCAAGTGCGTAAGCGCCTCACCCAGCACGGTGGTGAAACGATGGATGCGCCGCAAGCGTGGCAAAATCACTTTCAGCAGCATCACCGGAGGCAGCGGCAAATGGCTCAAGCCACCGTCGCGCGACCCCAGCCCGCTGAGACTGTTGGGGGAATCAGTATCGAGTAGGCAAGATCAATGATCGGCAAGCATTAAAAATTGCTTGATTGCTTGCCATATTTCTTGCGACACATTGCCCAAACTGTGATCGCTGTCTAGCTCGATGAGAGACCCAGGCCCGCGATGCTGCGTAGGCTCGACTGGCCTGGATGCTGATTACTTCGTCGTGCCGCCCATGTAGAACCAGCACCGGGGTCGGAGACGTGAGATGCGTCTCGTCGTATTGCTGCGTATCGGTCACAAAGGCATAGGCCAATGGCCTGAGCGATTTGAAACCGTAGTGATAAACCTTCAACTGTCCTGTATGACGCCACTGGTCAAGGGTGTCGGCTCCGAGTCGGGGTAGCCACTGCGCTAAAAATTGAAAGGCGGGAGCTAGCAGCACCAGTCGATGAATACGATCGCGAACTACCGCTTGTTGAGCAATCCAGCAGGCGGTGAGGCCGCCGAAGCTAGAACCGATAATAGTCACTTGGGGGCGATCGTCAATCCAGTCAATCGCCTGCTGAATCTGACGACTGAGTGTGAGCCGCGTAAAGTCCGCTTGATTGAGATCCAAAATTGTTAACGATCGCCCTGTGGCCGCGAACTGACGCTTGAGAAACTGAGCTTTAGCCGACTGGGGACCCGAAGCAAATCCGTGCAGATACAAATAATCCATGGGGCAAATTAGCGCTGGGGCACTCCACTCAACATTTCATTTCCGAGCGTAAACAGAGAGAATTCTGCAATCAATAGTTGAATCCCCTCGCTCGAACGTAAGATAATACGCCTTTGGGTGATGGTCGCAAACGGCTAGCCCAATACAGCAACTCGACTCTCTGGCAAATTCATGACGCAATCTTTCCGTATTACTCTGCTCTCAGGCGACGGCATCGGTCCCGAAATCATGGCAGTCACTGTCGATGTTATGAACCAAGTGGGCGGCCAATTCGACCTCAGTTTCGACTTTCAGGAGGCCCTAATCGGCGGAGTTGCGATTGACGAAACGGGCTCTCCCCTGCCAGACGAGACCTTGACTCTTTGTAAGCAGAGCGATGCAGTGCTGCTAGCGGCGATTGGCGGCTATAAATGGGACGCCCTGCCCCGGCAGCAGCGACCTGAGACCGGATTGCTCGGTCTCAGGGCTGGGTTAGAACTCTTTGCCAACCTACGTCCCGCTACGATTTTGCCCCAGCTCATTGAGGCCTCTTCTCTCAAGCGCGAAGTCGTCGAGGGGGTCGATATTATGGTGGTCCGCGAGCTCACCGGCGGCATTTATTTCGGTGAACCGAAGGGCATCTTCCAGGCGGAAACGGGGGAAAAGCGGGGCGTGAGCACGATGGCCTACACCGATCACGAAATTGATCGGATCGGTCGAGTCGCCTTTGAAACGGCGCAAAAACGCCAGGGGCGTCTGTGTTCGGTCGATAAGGCTAATGTCCTCGAGGTCTCGCAGCTCTGGCGCGATTGCATTACTGCCCTCGCCGACGATTACACGGATGTTGAGCTTTCCCATTTATATGTCGACAATGCGGCCATGCAGTTGGTGCGCTGGCCCAAACAGTTTGATACCATCGTCACCGGCAATCTCTTTGGTGATATTTTGTCTGATGCCGCCGCCATGCTGACTGGCAGCATTGGCATGTTGCCTTCTGCCAGCTTAGGGGCGAATGGACCCGGTGTGTTTGAACCGGTCCATGGCTCCGCGCCTGATATTGCTGGAGAAGATAAGGCCAACCCCTTGGCCCAAGTGCTCAGTGCTGCGATGCTGCTGCGCTATGGGCTCAATCAACCCGCCGCCGCTGAGAAGATTGAGGGGGCGGTTACCCAAGTACTTGATCAGGGTTATCGGACCGGCGATATCATGGCAGATGGCATGACAGCGGTCGGCTGCAAAGCCATGGGAGACGCTATCCTAAAAATACTTGCTTAAGAAGTTTTGCAAACCTCTCACCGACTGAGCGATCGCAGAGAGTCCTGCTATATTTGACTGAACTTTTGTCCAAAAATTACGGGTTCCTGAGCTGTGCATAGCTATCACCAGCCACTCCCACCTTATCCCCACGCCCAATATCCAGATGAGATCCCTGGAGTCGCAGCGATTTATGACCCGGCTCTGCTAAAAGCGGCTCGGCATATTTATCGAACCTACTACGAAGTGCACCCCGATGAGCAACGGCCCATGGGGGTGGCGATCAGCCGCAAGACCCGCCGGGGTAAATTGATTTTTAGCGGGCCGCCGGTTTTGCTGCCCAGCGAGTGTTTTGTCCCCCTCGACCAAATCGAGCCAGACATTCATTGATCTTGCCCCCGCATTGGTTTTTCCACGATAAGTCACCCGCTGACTGTGATTGTCATTCTGTTTCCGTTGCTCATATTCGTTTTTGGAGCGGCCATCGGCAGCTTCTTAAATGTGGTGATTTATCGTGTGCCGGCGTCTCTCTCGCTGCTGCATCCCCCCTCTCGCTGTCCTCGTTGCCATCATCCGCTGCGTCCCTATGACAATGTGCCAGTGCTGGGGTGGTTATGGCTGAAAGGGCGCTGCCGCTACTGCCGGGTCCCTATTTCGCCGCGCTATCCGCTGATCGAAGCATTGACCGGGGGGCTGTTTTTGGCTGCCTTCGCGTATTTTGGCTGGGCTTGGGCTACGCTGGCCACTTGGATCTTGCTGAGCTGGTTGATCTGTCTAACCTTTATTGACTTAGATACCTTGACCCTGCCTAACGTACTCACTGAGTCGGGGCTCGTGTTGGGGTTGGCTGCCCAGACTCTGCTAGTGTTTGACGCCATACCTCACTCCTTAGAAAACTCGATCAAAGGCTTTATGGCGGCGACGGTCGGTGCCGTATTAGGCATTTGGATCTTTGAATTGATTAGTATCGTGGGGTCACTGCTCACAGGTCAAACGGTGATGGGTGGGGGAGATGGGAAACTGGCGGCGATGTTGGGGGCATGGCTCGGCTGTCCAGGCATGTTACTCAGCAGTTTTTTAGCCTGTGCGTTGGGCGCTTTTATCGGAGGCAGCGCGATCGCCTTGGGCTTGACCAGTCGCAAAAGCCCCATTCCCTTTGGTCCGTTTTTGGCAATGGGCGGAATAGTGACTCTATTTTGGGGCGACCGCCTAATTGCCTGGTACCTTGCGCTCTTTTTTCCGCTGCCTACTTGAGCCCGGTCAACATAATTTTGGGACAGGGAGGATCAAGCGCTCTGGCGACTCTGCCGGACGCCTCATCCTGATGGAGCGGCAGCTTCACAAAAGATTTATCGGCGATCTGTGGCGGCAAGGTTGCGAGCGGCAGTCAGGTTCGCCCATGTTCCGATCATCAGACCGCTGGTGACGACGCCTTTTCCAGTCCCTTGCCCCCCGCCCCCTTCCGCCCTTCTGCCCTATCGTGCCTTGGCAGGGTGACAGGTTAATAGCGGCATAAACCGACGTTAACACCCCCATAGGCCACATTCCATAAACTTGGTGTGGTGTCAGAGGACTGTCAGATCACGGCAACGCCGCTAGCTATTTGTGTCGCCTTTGGCACAGTGACCTGTACAGCGGGTGCGATCGCGTTATGTGATGTTCAGAGGAGACCCTTCCACTGTGACTCATGGCTAAATTTATTGTGTATGCTTGCCCGGTTGGTGAGTTGGCCAATCAGCTGGAGGTCTACTTTAATAAGAGTCGCCACGCCTGTGGTCCCAATGCGGCGCATCAGTATATGCCCCACTGCACGTTGACAGGCTTTTTTGAAGATGCGCGGAGTAGCATTCCTAAATACACCCAATCCCTAGAGCGATCGCTGAAGCGATATCGACGCTCGCAACCGACGCCTCCCATCGAAGTTAAGGATATGCTGTTTCGCCCTGATTGGCACGGTCTTGAGCTGACCTCAGAGTGGCTTAAGAAGCTAGTGCTCGACTTTGTTTGCACTGCTACCTCGCCCACCCGCAAGTCTCCTCTCCGTCCTAAGGATTGGCTTCATCTCAGTTTGGCCTATGACTTTGCCACCGATCAGGAATCAGCCCTCAAAGCGCTGGCGAGCGAATTAGTCGATCCCCTCGCTGCGGTCGATTGGGAACTCCGGTTTTACCAGCGTCACCCGGATTCCTCTTGGTCCTGTCATCAGCGCCTCCAGCTTACTTAGAGTAAGGCCCCCGGTTTAGGGCTGACGCTAGGCGCAAGTCAGGTCGGTGCAGCGCTAGCGCCGCCCGGAGTGCTGTTATCGTCAAGGTCGATCGCTGTCGGGTCTGTAAATCCAGTTCAGCCGTCTGGGCGATCGCGTGAATTTCGCCTCCCGTCAGTGGTAGCTGCTGTGCAATGGCGGCCCAGTCAAGTTTATGAATTTTGGTATCGGGGGCAAAGCTCTGCTGCCACAAGCGCTGGCGAGCTTTAGCATCGGGGCGAGGCAGGGTGAAAACCGTGTCAAACTTTTGTCGCCAGTGGGGACGAATACTGTCAGGAACCGTGACTGCAATCAACGTCAGGCCAAACTGCTGTCGCCACTGCCACCACTGATGCAGCCACGCTTCCTCCACCTCAGGCTTTCGACCAAACCAACGTTCTGCCTGCTTAATTAGCAGCAGGCTCGACGTTTCTGCTGGGGATTGGGTCAAGATAGGCGGGTAAGCCTCGGGCGACAGGGTTGCCAACTCAATGCAGGTGAGCGGCATCTGGAGCTGGGCGGCTATGGTTGCCGCTGCCAGAGTTTTACCCGTTCCCGGAGCACCCACTAGGAGCGTCATGAGACCTGAGACATCGGTTTGACGATGGCGCAGGGGAGCTTGTCGGGCGATATACTGCAGCTGCCGAAGGAGCTTTTTGGGTAAGACGAGATGGTCCCAGGCGGGGGCGATCGCTGCCGTCTCAGAGGGGACAGTCTCTGTTTCCCCACCAGCGGTGGAAGGCGTTGCGGTCTCTAAGCTTAGGGTACCTGCGGTCGGTGAGCGCAGCAAAGACGACGTTTCATGGCTATCCAAAGGCCTGGCAGCCTGGCCATCAATGGGCTCGATGAGCTGGTTCAAACCCTCTGACGTCGGACGATCAGCTAACAAAAACCGGGTCAAATCATCGCTGACTCGTACCTGCTGGCTTAGTAGCGTGCCCTCTTCGTCACCAACCCACTCTAATAATCCCCGCTCGGTCAAAGATTGGGTTGCCGTTAAGCGGGCCCGGGCGTGCTGCCAATGGTGGTCATCTCGACATAGGAGACGCAAACACAAATCCACAGTCGGGAGGTCGGCCAATGCCCCTTCCTCATCCTGTAAAAAGTCGTAGAGGCGACCATAGCGCCGGTTGATTTCCGGCGCGATCGCCATCAGCACGATGTTTTTTTCTACTTCTGAGAGCTTGAGGCGATCGCGCAACAGCGGCAGCGCCAACACCGTACCCGCTTGATGGCTAGCCCGAATGCGCAACTGGAGTTGGTAACTATAGCTCGCGGTGTTTGTCGCCGTTTGCGGCTGCCGCTTGGGGGGGGGACCTTCTCGGTCATCGATACCCCGACTAACGGTGATGAGACCTTTCCACCAGTGGCTAGATACGTGATCGGCAGGCGAGTTGGCGACCCGTTGGAGGGATTTGTCATCCTGACGTTTCCGCGCGACGGCGACCATTAAAATGCGGTCGAGCCAGCGTAATTCAGTTTTGAGATAGGCCCAATTATTTTCAAAAGGCTTGACCCCATTACTACTCATGATTCATCATCCGCAAGAACTCCAGTGGCAAGCCATCACTATCAGCGATAAATGCGACCTCATACACCTGACGGCCAATCATTTGCTGTTGTGGCGGGAGCAAAACCTTAAGCAAGGCTACCTTCTCCGGTGCCTGATGGTGGGCATCCGCAAACCGCGTTGCCAGCGATTCTAGCCAATTTGGCAGATTGTCGACGGTCTCTGTCAAGTCAAACGACAGGTGATAGTAGCCGGTGTAATGTTCGTCGTGAAAGCAATCGGGGGTGGCGTGGGGCTCCGGGATTTGCAAGAGCTCGATGCGTCCCTGTAACCCGGTCATCCAGCAGGCTAGGGTGATGCCCGCGGTAAACTGTGTCTCCATCTCAAAGCCCAGCAGCGAGTAAAATGCGATCGCCCGGTGAATATTGGCAGTACGAATGGAAACGTGATGCATACAAACTGAAAACAAAAATTAGGAAAGCATTTCCCAGATAACGACTGTCAATCCTTCTAGCTGCTTGGCCTGAAGCCAAGCCGATGGCGTGCGCGAGGGCACTGCTGAGCACTACTCAAATAGGCGAAAATAGGGATACCGTACCGGTACTCCGGGCTCCTTTTCCAAGTTGAAGTTAATAACATTCCAACAGGGATCCTCTTCGGAGGAGGGGCTAAACTCTACCGGTAACCCATACAGTCGGGGCGTGCCCCCCTCCCCATGTCCGCGCCAGGGAGCACTGCGTTCTAGATAAGCTTTGACCAAGTCTTGATAGCGCTGGGCAATGATCACCCGCGTTGCTCGATAGCCCTGGGTATATAAGCGATCAAGCGCTTCGTGAATTTCAAACCGAATTCCATCAGGGTGGGTATGCTGACGATACCATTCCCCATCCCACTGCCGCCAGTGACGTCCCGACTGCAAATGTACCAGCTCCTTGCTCTCTGGGTTAGCCTCAAAAGCGCCATGGCGTGGGCAAAGATAGGTGTCAGTCAGCGTCAGTGCCGTAATCTTTTGACGGCAATGGGGACACTTAATGTCTGGGCCAAAGATAGGATGTTGCAGGGCTGGGTTAACCATTAAGCAATAGGCTGATGGATGCAGTCCAACGGAATCCGCTAGCCGTATTATAACGGGGGAAACCTGTCCGCCATTGTTCATTCTATATAAAGCTTCTGTCCATGACTGAGATGCCACCGCCCATCGTAACTGCCCCTGGCAATTTGTGGCCGTTCCCTGACCTGTCCCAGGCGGCGCTGGTGGCTCCGGGAGCCGCGGTCATCGGCGACGTCGAGTTGGCCCTCGGCAGCAGTGTCTGGTACGGTGCGGTCCTGCGGGGCGATGTCGAAAGCATTCACGTTGGAGAGTACAGCAATGTGCAGGATGGGGCTGTGCTCCATGGCGATCCGGGGCAGCCAACCATTTTGGAGGCCTATGTCACCGTTGGCCATCGCGCCGTTATTCACAGTGCCCATATCGAAACAGGCTGCCTCATCGGCATTGGAGCCATCATCCTAAACGGGGTGCGGGTAGGTGCGGGCAGCATCGTTGGGGCCGGGGCGTTGGTGACGAAAGACGTATCGCCGCGATCGCTCGTCGTCGGTCTACCCGCCAAGGTGGCCCGGCCTGTCTCAGAGGCGGAAGCGGCTGATCTGATCGAACACGCGAAAAAGTATCACCAACTTGCCCTAGCCCACGCAGGTCAGGGAAAAAATCTTGGATTTGGTTAACTGGGTAGCCTTTCGAAACAAATATAAAATATGATACGAAAAGATTATGAGAAAACTGTGACGACCTATTAAGTCACTAATTTTAGGAGGTTTGGCAATGGATTGGAGAATTGTGGTTGTGCTGGCTCCCGTTGCATTGGCTGCAAGCTGGGCAATTTTTAACATTGGCAGAGCAGCTCTTGGTCAACTCCAGACTTTCTTGAACAATCGAGAAGCGTAGACAGCCCCGCTCATCCCAGGATGCTACTGAAGCAGGCAGTTTCGGACTAGAAGCTGCCTGCTTTTGCGTTGCACTTTAATCATCAGTGAACGCATAAAAACCGAGTTATGGGTTGGCTGCGACTCTGCTCAGTCACCGTTGCTGTAACGGTTAGGAACCTTTACTCAGTAAACTCGATCACGCGCAGCTCGGGCATGAGTTGGCCAAAGGCAACCCCACGATGGCTGAGCTGATCTTTTTCGCTGCGAGACATTTCTGCGAAGGTTTTTTGCGCCGTCGGCACCCAAAAGACCGGATCATAGCCAAATCCGCCTTCCCCGCGCGGTTCAGCCGCAATTTCGCCCCGACAAACCCCTTCTGTCTGGGCCACAACTGTACCGTCGGGTTGCGCTAGGGCGATCGCGCAGACAAATTGTGCCGTGCGATCCTCAGTGTTGGTCAGTTCTCCCAGCAAGCGCCCAATCCGTTCGGCATCGTTGCGCCCGTAGCGGGCTGTATACAGCCCTGGGGCTCCATCCAGCGCGTCCACCATCAGCCCTGAGTCATCAGCGATCGCCCACTGCCCAGTAGCTTTAGCAACTTCCGACGCCTTTAGTCGCGCATTTTCTAAAAAGGTGCTGCCGGTTTCTTCTACATCAATTTCGGCTGGCTTGAGGGCAAGCTGCCAACCCAACTCAGCTAGGTAGGTTTGCATTTCGTGGAGTTTGCCGGGCTTGCCCGTAGCAACGATGACGGTAGGCATAGTGAATGAACGTGAATGACCACTGTTTGGTATAGCAGATCTACACGGGCAAAATTACAGTTGACCAAAGGATTCTCTCATCTGAGACCATTCAAGACTTTTGCCGGAGCTGGCAAATCATTGAGCTTTCGCTGTTCGGTTCAGCGCTGCGCGATGACTTTGGCCCGACAGTGATATTGACGTTTTAGTGACTTTCACGCCCGATGCTCTTTGGACGCTGGTTAATCTCGTCAATATGGAGCATGAACTAGCGGCCATCACGGGCCGCAAAATTGACCTAATCGCAAAGCAGGCGATCCAGACAAGTCACAACTGGCTACGTCGAGACGAAATATTGAAATGGAGCTATTAGTGTAATCAGCTAAAATTTCAACAACAGACACTTCTGCTGCGCTCACAGCATTTTCAAAATCTTGTTTTACGCGTTCAGTCATGGCTAAGCCTGCCCCCGCCGTTCTCAAAACTGTGTCCGTGAGTCTGCCTTTTGGCATTGGCTCTACCACTTAGGAAGCTGACCCGACCGAGCAAAATGCGGCTTGGGAACTTTACATCGAGCTAGTGACTCGCATAGCGATGCAGTCTTTAAATCCGGAACAGGGCACCGTGCGGGAAGCCATGAATTCCCTCTACAGTTTGTTTGGCTCGACGCGGGAGATTTTGCGCAAATATGGCCCCAAGGTAGGAGCCTCGCGCGAATCGGTCGGGGGCATCGCGATCTCCGTGCTGAATCAAGGTCTTCGCCCCTTTTTGTCGAAGTGGCATCCGCAGTTGCAAGCGTGGGAAGCGCAAAATGCCAAAGGCCTGAGCCCCCAGGAACATGAAAAGGCATGGTCTGAAGAACCCACCTTCCGCACCGAGTTAGAAAAGCTGCGGCAAGAACTCGCCACCTATGCCCACGCTTTGGCAGTCACTTCTGGTGTTCAGGAATGAAATATCTCACCCTCTGTCGGTGGGCTAGTTAATGCCAGGACTCTGCTATCGTGAAGCGCTTTGCTGACTATCAAGGCAGCCAAATTCGGCTAACCGACGAAAGGTTGGCGCATATTCTTCAGCATCCCGAAATGGTTAACATGGAGGCAGCTATTCCAGCCGCGCTAATGCATCCAGAGGTGGTGAGACAATCTCGCACCGACCTGACGGTCTCCCTTTACTATCTCTATCAACTAAGCAGTGGCAGATCAGATCGGCTGGATATATATACCGACCCTCAGTACAGGGACAAAAGTTTTAGAGCCTGGTTGAATTCAGAGCGGCGCAGGGAGAAATCGGAGAACGTGCGCCGCCAAAAGTCACAGCCATAGCGAAACAAACTTTTTGCCTTACGCCCGTGGGCTTTCAGCGGAATGG
>JBHJHA010000017.1:0-125947 GCA_050331235.1 Leptolyngbyaceae cyanobacterium | reverse complement strand
TGATCCTCAAAGAGTAGCTGGAGCAACTTGCCAATCCAAATCATCGGCACAGCATAGGTTATGATGCCTAACAGCCGCCCCCCCGCTCCCTAGGGTGAGTTGGGGCGGGAGGCCGCGATCGCCCCCGCAGTCAACCCCACCCCTGCAGCGACTACCATGCCACAGAGGGTCAGCTCCACCGTAGCCGGAAAATGAGCGCCAATGATTTCCCAAACGGTTTGGCCTTGGCTGGCGATCGAGGTACCTAAATCAAACGACAGCAAGCTTTGAAGATATCGCAGGTATTGAATCATCAAGGGCGCATCTAACCCTAGCTGTGCCCTCAAACTGTCCTTAGCGGCATCTGGTGCCCGGGGACCGAGCAGCGCATCAACCGGATCGCCCGGCGTCGCCCGAAGGAGCAAAAACACAACCGTTGTGATCGTCCAGATCATCAACGGAGCCAGCAATAACCGAGTTATGACGTAGTATCGCAGGGCATTTGAGCGGGCCATATCAATTGCCTAAGACAGCATCACGCACCCACCATACAGCGAAATGGGGAGGCTCTAGGTCAGCCTCCACTGCCGCGTTGATATTCGTTTCGCCAGAACAAAAAATATTGAAGCTTCATATAGTCCCTCATTTAATCAAGTATCCATGAATGGATCTCTGTGAACTTTATCCAGCGCTTCCTTAAGGCTAAATTAAGTAAATATCCGGTGGACGATAGCCGGAGCTTGTCAACTGAGATCGCTATTAGCAAGAGTGCCGATCGAAGTAAGTTGTCTAGCTGCGGGGTTATAACATCTAAAATTGATGCGAGTCTTGACATGAAAGAACCCAATTTTTCCCAGGCGGAGCGTACCTACATCAATGTAATGGAGAGCGTGGTTGTCCAGGAAGTCGAAGAGCAGCTGCAGCATTTGCCCGCTCGGGTGCGGCGATACCTAAAAGTGGAAGAGGTGGTGACCTACGCGCTCAATCGTTTGCCAACGCTGTACGCCTCTAGTGAAAAAGGGTTTTACCATCAGCAGCAGGCCGCTGTGAGAGACATGCGGCGCCAAATTAGCGATGCGGTGCGCCAAGGCATTATGGCTGTACAAGTCGATCCGCTAAGGCTGTCACAGCCCATTCAGCTGGGAGAATCAGCGGAATCTGAAGCAGTATTGCAAGCCCTGAGAGCCTTTTTCAAGACGCCTGACCTGACATGGGAAAAAGCACTCGAAAAGCTCAACGAACTGCAGCAAACCGGACAGTCGCTACCCGCTCCTGCCCCATCTAAGCGTGCCGCTCAGCCTTGGCAACCTGGCAGCTTAGAAAATAATCAGGTAGCTTGGACTCACCGACGCCGCCGTACGACGGCGCTGGCTGAGGAGGCAGGGAAAAACAGTGCGGTTAGCCAAACCCTTGAGTCATTCAGGGGCTGGGACGACCCTCGCTATCGCATTTAGCGGTTGATGGCACTCCGATCTCGAAACCCGACTCTCGAGGGACGACCTTGGCTCTAAATCTGTGAGTCGTAACGTGTGTATGTAAGGATACGACGACCTTGATAGTGTTGTCGTTCAGTTGTTGGTGCAGTCAGGATTTTCGGGAACTTCGATAAAAGTTGCCGGACCAACCTCTAATGAATATCAGATCTGGGGGCAAAATTTAAAAACTCAGAAAAACTCAGAAAAATTCAGGACAGACGGGATAGACTCGGTCTATTATCGGGGTGAACGTCAGTAATGTCCGGGTTGATGAGTTTCGACGAGGCGTTTCGAGTAGCGGATTTGGCTGTTCGCGCAGTGCGCTCAGAAGGCCTGCGTGATATCGAGCGGGTGGTTTTAGAGGGCTCGTGGAACCGGCAGACTTACCAGAAAATTGCTTCTGAAGCGGGCTATACCGAAGGCTACTTAAGTCGAGATGTTGGTCCCGGACTCTGGGACACCCTTTCAAAAGCACTGGGAGTTCAGGTCAAAAAAACCAACTTTCGCACTGCAATTGAACGTTGGTCGGAGCAGGCTCCTCCTTCATCTCCGGCGACCTCAGCCGATTCTAATGGGGCCCAAGATTCAACATCGGTGGTGATCGCACCGGTGCCAGCATCCATCGATCCATTGCCGTTTGATGTGACCGATTTTCGGGGTCGTGCAGAGATTTTGGCGGCGCTGACTGATTGGGTGCTGCAGGAGCAGGGACGCTTGCTGTGCCTTTCGGGGTTACCGGGCAGTGGCAAAAGTTGGCTCGCCATTAAGCTGGCTGATCAAGTGCGATCGCGATTTCAACGACTGGTCTACAGGAAACTGAGCGATCGCCCGGCCCCAACGGCATTGATTACATTTTTGCAGGCAAGCTTGGGCCTACAGCCGTCACCTTCGCATTCCTTAGGGGCAGCGATTAATGCTTTAGTGCAGGTCTTGACCGACTGCCCAACGCTGATTGTGTTAGATAGTACAGAACAGCTCTGCAGCCCACAGCAGTTAGCCGGGCGCTATGACGATGCGTTTCAAGGTTATTTACAGCTATTATCAGCCTTAGCCAATCGGGAACACCCGAGCTGTGTGTTTTGGGTCGGTCGAGAGTTTCCTCGAGAAATTTGTGCCATGGCGGGCTCCAGCTGCCGTTTGGAAACGGTGGAGGGGTTAACACCGGAGGAAATCTCAATGTTGGCTCCCTGGTCTGATAATGTCACCGCCACCCCAGCTGAATGGCAACAGCTTCAGGAAACCTATGGGGGATTGCCAGATCTAATCCTAGGCGAAGTTGCGGCTCCCTTGATGAAGTCTTTTAGAGGGCAGTTGGGTCCTTGTTTGGCCGCGCTGCATCCGCAAAATCGGGCTGTCACGGACTATATAGACAATTGGTTAGCTCCATTGTCGGATATGGAGTGGCAAATTCTGTTTTGGCTGATGTTGAGTCGGCGATCGCTGACCCAACATCAGCTACGGGAGTATTTAGGCCGCGATTTGCCCCTCAGAGCCTTAGAGTCTTTGTACGATCGCGGAGTCTGCCGTTCAGTCGTACAGGCTGAACCCGCTTGGGATTTAGTGTTGCCCCAGTTGCTAATTCCTTATCTTTGCGATCGCTTCTTAGCTTCTTTTTTTGCCGCGGATGAGAGCCAACAATTTGAGTGGTTAGGGCGCTACGCCCTAGTGCAAACAGATGCACCGGCCATGACTCAACAATGGCAGCGCCAAACGCTTTTGACAGCTGTTGCCCAGCACTTAGAGAAAACCCACGTCAGCTACCAAGCAAAACGACAGTTTTTGGCGTCAGCATTCCATGAAAGTCAACGGTTGGCAGCACTGGCAACGCCAACCTATCGACCCGGCAATATCATTAATTTGGCACAGCATTGGCAAATTTCATTGGTCAATGTCGATCTCCAAGGGTTACAGCTGCGGGGGGCCGACTTACAGTCAGACTTATTTCAAGGGATGTCTCTCAGTGGGGCTGACCTAACGCAAGCCCTGTTGGCCCAGCCAATGGGGCAGTCTCCGGTCATTGCTGTAAATCTCTCGGCAACTGCATTGGCGACCGGGGACCAAGATGGCCGCCTGCTGCTTTGGGATCTGCAAACTGGGCGGCTGCGACGAGCCATGTTAGCTGTGTCTCAGGCGATTCGGGCAATCGCATTTAGCAGCGACGGACACACATTAGCCGAGGCGCGGCAAGATGGTACCATTCGCCTTTGGGATTTGCGGTCAGAGTACGGCCCCGAACATTTCACCGACGATGCGGGAACGGCCCTGACCAGCTTGGTATTTAGCCCTGACAAGCAGTTATTAGCTGGCAGTGACGAAGCCGGCGGTCTGCATATTTGGCAGTTGGCCTCAGGACAGGAGGTCTACACCCTGGCGGCCCATCAAGGTTCGGTCACGGCGATCGCCTTTAGCCCTTGCAGCAAGCGGCTGTTGAGCTGTGGCCAAGACTGTGCCGCCTATGAGTGGGACCTAGCAGAGACCGGCGAGGCTGTGGTGACCTTTCGCGGCCGTTTGACGAATCTTTTGGGAACAGTGGCCTATCTCCCCTCCGCGACTGCCGAGTTGACGCATTCAGTGGTGGTGGGTCGCGACGAAAACCAGCTTGTCATTTGGGACATGAAGTCTGCCCGCCCGGTGTGCGTCATCCCTGATTCCTGCGAGGCTTTTATGGCGGTGGCATTGAGCACCGATGGACGGTATTTAGCCACCAGTGATGTCAGCAAGCAAGTATCCATTTGGGAAGTGAAATCGCGATCGCGACTGTGCCAGCTTACTGATCATCCAGCCCCAGTCGAGTCCCTCGTCTTTATTCCTAATCGAGCAGAGCTCATGACGAGCTGTGACTATACTGTGCAACGGTGGCAGATTCCAGCGAGTCAGTGTTTGCGGGTTTGGCGTAGCGATCGCCATCCAGCGCGTCAGTTAGCCCTCTCGACGAGCCCTTTACAGTTGCTCAGCAGCCATGATGATGCGACCCTCAGATGCTGGCAGTTTGTGCCGGCCCGACAGCGATGGCTCCCCCAAGAACGCTTGCAAATTCCTGATCCATCGCTAACGCGCACTCTGGCCTGTAGCCCAGCAGCTGCCTACTGGGCAATTGGGACCGAAGGCGGCAACATACATCTATGGGATTGTCAGCAGCAAATTTGGGATCAGCGGCTGCTCCGTTTACCCAAAGCAGTGACGGCTCTGGCCTTCAGCCCAGATGGCATCCTGTTGGCGGCGGGTGATGTTTCGGGCACGGTTGCCCTCTGGGATTTAGAAAATCGCATCTTCCGTTGGCAAAAGACCCAAGCACACGCCGCTCAGGTCATGGCATTAACGTTTTCCCCTGATGGTCGCCAGGTGGTTAGCGGTAGTCGCGATCGCACAATTCGCAGGTGGAATGTCAAAGGGGAGGCGCTACAGATGCTGATCGGACACCGCCGGCGGGTACATAGCGTTTGTTTTTCGCGCGCAGGTGACCAGCTCTACAGTGGCAGCTACGACGGTACCGTGCGGACCTGGCAGGTCAGCGATAGTGAATGTCAAAACGACTGGCAGTTCAGCGAGGGATACATCCACCAAATCACGCTCGATGAACAGCATCGTCCAGTAGCCATTGTGAGTGACACCCAAACCATTGAGCTTTGGGAGATTACAACCCAGACTCGCCGCGCTCGGTTTACCCCCCATGCAGAGGTCCTCTGGCACATCGGGGCAAGTCCCGATGGGCGATCGCTGGTTTGTGCGGGCCAAAGCGGCGAAATCAGTCTCTGGTCTCTGGCCACCGGTCAGGAGCAGGGCCGTTTACGGGTAGATCGCCCCTATGAAGGGATGCAAATCGGAAATTGCTCCGGGCTGACCGCCTCTGAGCGGCAAATGCTGCATTCCCTAGGAGCCAGTGACTATTAGGCGACTGGTTTCGCCGCACAATTCGAATATGGGTCAATATTTACGAGGGACAAAGAACTGCTCGTTGATGGGTGGCCGCACGTAGTCAGCAGGAGCTTGCTTACGGGGTGGGAGCTCGATGGGATCCGGCGTCATGTCGACATAGGGGATTTTTGTGAGAATGTGGCTGATGCAGTTCAGCCGAGCTCGCTTTTTATCATCCGCTTCCACGGTGAACCAGGGAGCTTCAGGAATATTGGTATAGGCAAACATCGCATCTTTGGCGCGGGAATATTCCAGCCAGCGATCGCGCGACTCCAAGTCCATGGGACTGAGTTTCCAGCGTCGGGCTGGATCGGTGAGCCGTGAGCGAAACCGTCGCTCTTGCTCTTCGTCGCTCACGGAAAACCAATATTTCAGCAGAATAATGCCGGAACGAACGAGCATCTGTTCAAACAGAGGGCAGGTTTGCATAAACTCACGATATTGCTCATCTGTGCAAAATCCCATGACATGTTCGACGCCGGCGCGGTTATACCAGCTACGGTCAAAACAGACAATTTCTCCTGCAGCAGGCAAGTGAGCGACGTACCGCTGAAAATACCACTCAGTTTTTTCGCGATCGCTCGGTGTTCCCAAAGCGACAATACGACAGCCTCGAGGGTTGAGCGGATCCGTGATGCGCTTGATCGTGCCACCCTTCCCCGCTGCATCGCGACCTTCAAAGATAATGACAATACGCGCTCCTGTTTGCTTCACCCAGTACTGCATTTTGACCAACTCGACCTGCAATCGGGCCAGTTCTTTCTCATAAAACTTTTTTGGGAGCTTAGAGCTACCTTCTGATTCCGAAGAGTACTGAAAAACTTTCCGCTCTGCGGTGGGAGGTGTTGCCTTTTTGCCTCGCTGAGACTTCGACTTTTTATGCTTTTTCTTGTGTTTCTCACTTTTTTCAGATGCCACATTTCCAGCGTCACCAGCGAGTGGTGACGTCATTTCATTTGCCTGAGAAATCGCGTTACGAGGGTGTGAACCATTATTAATCATGGATATACTAAACGTGCCAACTACTCTTAGTTGTAAGCCACAAGACCTAGCAGTTTAGCGGGCTGTCAATATTTTGTAGGAACTTTTGAGCATGCCATCATCTCAGCCGTATAGGTATGACGCTATTGATTTGGCTTGAATGCGACAGCTATCCTCTCATCCAAGTAGCACCAGCAACTCCCACCAAGGGACTGAAAGGCTCGGTCAAACACGTACTCTTAACCCCTCTGCCAATTCATTTAGCGAGGTACCAAATCAGTCTTTGCCATATACAATTGTCGACAATTCGATAGATCTGATGCGAGCTCCCCCTATCCTGGGCAACATAGGTTAGCTTAAGGGCAGATGAAAGGGATTCATACCCTTGCGAGTACAGGGCAAGTTTGGGATGCTTCTTGAGGAGTAATCGACTATCACAGCAAGCCGTGTGAATCAGTGAGACCGGTTTCATGATGGCGAGATCCCAAGGTACTAAGCACTCAGTGGTCACGATACGGGAAGAGGAAATCAAGCGTGCTTTATCTGGCTGAGGTTCAAAGAAAGTCTGGATTCATGGGCGGCGGCAAGCCAGATTTCAAACTTTTGGCGTGTCAGCGTGGTGACATTTGGACCGGCGTACCCGGCGATGAAACTATCCCTGCTCCTGACGACGCTACCTACAACGGGGGAGCGCTGGTCATGGTTGAGCTCACCAACAACCGACAGATTAAACGGCATTACGACGCGGGTCGCCCCTTAGTCGGTATCCTTCAAAACTTTTCCAATCAGAATAAGAAATCTAAATCTCAAGAAGAAGAGATTGAACAGTGGAAGCAATCCTTAACCTTTCAGAGTCAAGAGCTCAACCGGCGGGAACTTGAGCTAGAAACTCGCCAAGAGCAAGTCGAGCAGGCAGAGGCTGACTTAGAGCAGCTAGATGCTCAGCGACAAGAAATTGAAGCTGCTAAGCAAGAGCTTGACGAGCTTAAAGAAGACCTTGATCGCAAGCATGGAGAGCTCCAAGGGGCATGGAACCATCTCAATGGCGAAATTCGACGGTTTGAAGAGCGACAAGAAGATGCTTCGCAAACGGCTGGGCTCGATGAGGGTCAGATTCAGCAGCTACAAGAAGCATTGGAGCGCTTGACCGGTGCGGTCACACCGACTGAGGGCATGCGCGAGCAGCTTAATCTTGCCTACGACTTAGTCAATCAGCAGCAAGCTCTGTTGACCGAGCGTCAGCAATCGATAGAAGCGCAGCAGCAGGAGCTCGAAGCGCGACGCAGCCAACTGCAACAAGAGATCGAAACGCTATCAGGTCACTGGCATGGTTGGCATGAAGCAGAAGCCAATCTCAATGCGCAGAAGTCAGAACTGAAAGTACAGCAGCAAGTTTTAGCAAATAAGCAAAACCGAGTTCAAGCACTATCACAGCAGCTCCAGTCCCAAAGCAACCTCTATCAGCAGATATATGAACTGCTAAATACGTCGGATAAGGTACGCCTCAGCAACAAGGTTGATGTTGCTGCACTAGATGCATTGCCCATTGAGGAATTGCAAACGGTGGTCTCCGATCTAGAAAGAGATTTGGAAAAGGTTTCCCGCTTTGTCAACGATCAAGAAGAAGAACTGAACCTTGAGCAGCAGGCGATTGACGAGCTGAAGCAGCGTATGGAGCAGGTCAGTGAATTTGACCGTTTACAGCTCGAAACTGAACTAGCTGAGGAACAAGACCGCTATCAAATGCTGAATGAGACCTTAGTGGGGCAGCGGCGCAACTTACTCGAGCGGGAAGAAGTGCTTAGTCAGCACCAGGCTGTGCTGCGGCGGCGGCAGGGACTGGCGGCCGAAGAAACTCCCATGAGCATTGTTGATTTGGAACCCATCTTGAAACAAGTTGATGGGATGCGGCAACACACCTCCGAAGAGCTCCAGCAAATGGAAACTGACATTAAGGAAACGCAGTCTCACATCGATGGGCTGAAGCAAGAAATTGAGCACAAGGTCAACGATTTGGCGGCGGGCCGTGAAGATCTCACGCACCAAGACACTCAGCTGAGAGAAAAGCGGGGCGACATCGGTGCCTTAGAAGGTCGGATTCAGCTTCTGCAGGAATTGACCGCGCCCCTCGAAGAGAAAACCAATGGTGTACGCCAAAAGCTCGATGACATTGCGGCATCGCTGTCGCACTTCCAAGAGGCAAGCGACTATCAGCTGCAGGCGATCGCCGAAGTGAAGCAACTGGTTTCGTCCTTAGCAATGAGTGATGCCCCAGAGGCGATGTCAGCATAGCTCGGCGTTGCTGCAGTGGCGACGTGATGCATGGCGTCGCTGGTTACATTATGGGGGTGACTTGATCGAGAGAAGGCATCCGCTGAGTCGATAGGACTAATGTGAGAGAATAATAGGCAGTATTAGAGCACAACTGCACTGTTATGGCTGATCGCGTGATTTGGGTAAACGAGCAAATTGATCCTTGCGGGATCGTCTATTCCTGCATTGCCTGTACTAACGAGCAGCAAGCGATCGCCTGTCACGAGTCTTTTGCAGCCAACCTTAGCAGCGAACAGAGAGCGGCAGGTTGGGTGTCTCAGATGCGCACGGTTGCGTCGTGGGACGAGGTGCCCGTCGCTGCACTCAAACTAAGTTATTGATGACGACTGAAATCGACCAGTGTTTGACTGAGTACCTTGACCGGTTCCTGAGTTTCTGCAGAAAACAAAGAGAAGTCGACAGGTCCCCAGGTGTTATGAACGCTTTCGGCAAGCTGCAGGAGAGCGGGGTGCCTGAGGCGGATACGGCCCGGAGTCCGGAGCACTAATAGTGGAACTCGCGACTGCCCGGCTTCGGCGATCAGCGTCCATTCACAAGCGTTGAGCCAGGTTTTGACCGTTGTGGGGAGTGTTGCCTTAAACTGTCTCAGGCGATCGTGTTGGGATAGGACATCATGCCAGCGATAGCCAGAGTCGGCAGGAATTGCCATAGGTGAAACCCTAGAGTATCTCTTTCGAGTTTAGCTTTCCCCTTCGTCGGGATTGCTTAAAATTATCTGAATGGTCAACAAGCTTAAAGATTGCAGTGCGATCGCTGCTGCCTTAGCACCATCACATCAACGACCATGATGTTGGAAGCGGTGGCTAGCAAAGACAGTACAAAGGCGTTGGGCAAACGGGGCCGGATCTTCATTCCCCCCGTTTGCCATCTCCCTGGCAGCACAGAGGACCTTACCTAAAGAATGACAGTGCGACTCGCTAGGTAATCTTCCATATGTTGAGCGTGGTCATGGGCAAGTGTCAATGACTTGAGCGATCGCCACTCAAAGCTACTGACTGCCAAGGCTTCTTTAGGATCATTCACGCGAGGAGTACCCGTCGCATAAACTTCGAGGGTGACACAGATAGAGTGGAACCGATCATCGCGTTCAGGAGACGAATAGACACCCACCAAGCGGCCCGTCTGCGTCATAGTCAGCCCGGTTTCTTCAGCCAACTCTCGTTGGGCGGCCATCGTGACGGTTTCGCCCCAATCTACCAAGCCGCCGGGAAAGCCCCAATGACCCGAATCTTTACGCTGCATCAGCACCACTGTGCCATCGGGTAAAATAGGGATTACGCAAACCCCGACTAAGGGACGCCTCAGCAGCAGTCCTAGCAAGGTTTTTACAGCCCTCCACCAGGGTTGCCCTACCCGCTGTTTGCTAGCCATCGGTTGATAACTCAACCATATCGGAAAGCACCTCTTGGGCATGGGGCTCAGGCTTGACTTTGCGATAAATTTTTGCCAGATTGCCATCCGGATCAATGATAAAAGTGCTGCGGGTGATACCCATATACTCTTTGCCCATGAACTTTTTGAGCCCATAGCTGCCGTACTCACTGGCGATCGCGCCCCCCGCATCAACTAATAGTGGAAAGGGCAAATCGTACTTTTTCGCAAATTTGGCGTGAGACTTAGCATCATCGGTGCTAACCCCCAAAACCCTGACACCGCTGTCTTGATAGTCGCGGAAAATATCTCGAAAGCCACAGGCTTCCTTTGTGCAGCCGGGCGTATTGTCGCGAGGATAGAAGTACAGCACAACCCATTGCCCCTGAAGATCCGTCAACTTCACAACGTCACCTTCGGCGTCAGGAAGCTCAAAGCTAGGAGCCGGGTCACCAACATTCAGAGTCATGGGGGCTATCAACAAAAAAGAACGCTCTGCCATTCTATACGACCCCCAGAGCATCGGAGTCAGGCTAAAATAAACTCATAACGAATATGGTTATGAGCGGCAGCTAGCTCCTTTATGGCCCTTTGACCTCTGGCTGAACCGATGAGCTAAGGTGAAAAAGCCGATCGATATCCCTGGATAACGAATCTGCCCCCCTACAATAGCCATCAAATCTGACCACCCCTGCAACGCAACTTGAGACGCTTATGACTGCAACTGCACAAATAAATCCGCTGCTGATTGGTCACGGGCTGCCCCCCTTTGACGATATTCAACCCCAGCACATTGAGCCCGGGATAAAGGACCTCATCAAAACACTATCCGCAGACTTAGCGGCCTTGGAAACTACGGTCGAGCCGACGTGGGCTGGGTTAGTCGAGCCACTTACGCAGATCGAGGAACGCCTGAGCTGGAGTTGGGGCATTATTAGTCATTTGATGGGGGTTAAAAATAGCCCGGAACTGCGCAATGCCTTCGACGCTGTCCAGCCAGCGCTGGTACAGTTTGCCAACCAGTTGGGGCAGAGTCAGCCTCTCTATCAGGCCTTCAAACACATTCGCGCAGGCCGTGTATGGGACGAGTTGACGCCTGCGCAGCAGCGAATCATTGAAGCCGCCATCCGAGATGCGGAGCTTTCTGGAGTTGGGTTAGAAGGCGAAACGAAGGAGCGCTTCAACCAGATTCAGCAGGAACTAGCAGAACTATCGACTAAATTTTCCAACCACGTATTAGATGCTACTAAAGCATTTCAGCTCACCTTACGGACTGCGAATGAGATTGCCGGTTTGCCTCAAAGCTTTTTGGGCTTGGCAGCCCAAGCCGCTAAAGCAGCTGGACATGAAGCGGCCACGGCTTCAGATGGTCCCTGGGTAATCACCTTGGATTTTCCTAGCTATGTGCCCTTTTTGCAGCATAGCCAGCGTCGGGATCTGCGGGAGCAACTTTATCGGGCATTTATTACCCGAGCTGCCGAGGGAGAGCTAGACAATCAGCCCCTCATCGAGCGAACGTTGGAACTGCGACAGCAGGTCGCCGATATTTTGGGCTACGGGACTTATGCTGAGCTCAGCATCGCCCGTAAAATGGCGCCTTCGGTGGCAGCGGTTGAGCAACTGATGGAAGAGTTACGCAGTGCCAGCTATGGCAGCGCTGTCCGAGAATTGGACGAATTGACGGACTTTGCCCGCGATCGCGGTTTTACAGCAGCGCTTAAGCAGTGGGATGTAGCCTTCTGGTCAGAGCGTATGAGAGAAGAGCGCTACGGCCTGAACGATGAAGAACTGCGCCCTTACTTTCCGCTGCCGCAGGTGCTAGACGGATTATTTGCTTTAGCCCAGCGCCTATTTGGCGTGACCATTGCCCCCGCCGATGGCGAGGCCCCCGTTTGGCATTCCGATGTTCGGTATTTTCAAGTGTTGGGGGAGACCGGTGAGGCGATCGCTCACTTTTATCTCGACCCCTATAGTCGCCCAGCCGAAAAGCGTGGCGGTGCCTGGATGGATGACTGTATCAACCGGGGCAAAGTCCATGACCAGATTCGGTTGCCCGTTGCCTATCTCGTCTGTAACCAGTCACCACCGGTAGATGGCAAGCCGAGCCTAATGAACTTCCGCGAAGTGGAAACGCTGTTCCACGAGTTTGGTCATGGTCTACAGCATATGTTGACGAAGGTTGACTACTCTGGGGCCGCCGGGATTAACAATGTGGAGTGGGATGCAGTTGAGCTGCCCAGTCAGTTTATGGAAAACTGGTGCTATCACCGAGACACCCTACTACAGCTAGCGCGTCACTACGAGACGGGGGAGCCACTGCCCGAAGATTTATTCCAAAAAATCTTGGCGGCTCGTAATTTCATGACGGCGAATGCAATTTTGCGGCAGGTGAATTTTGGCTGGCTCGACATGGAGTTGCATCATCGCTATCAGCCCGGTGGTGAGGCAACGATTTGGGACGTCCGCGATCGCCTCGCCCCAAAGACCACAGTGATGGAGCCGCTGCCCGAAGACGCCTTTTTATGCGCCTTTGGCCATATCTTTGCGGGTGGCTACGCCGCAGGATATTACAGCTATTTTTGGGCTGAGGTGCTGAGTGCAGATGCCTTCGCCGCTTTTGAAGAAGCGGGATTAGAAGATGACAGCGCCATTACGGAAACGGGACGCCGCTTCCGTAATACTGTTTTAGCCCTAGGCGGTAGTCAGCATCCGATGGCAGTGTTCAAATCCTTTCGGGGCCGGGAGCCTAGTACCCAAGCCCTGCTACGCCATCGGGGCTTGGCCTCAGTCACTTAATTGAGCCAGGAGTAGACGCTTGCCTGCTCGTGCATAAGACCAGCGCAGTTGTATGGCTTGACGACTGCGCTGAAAGCCTGTGGCATCGACCAAGCATTAAGAAAGTTTGCGGACTTTGAGGTGCGGTGGCACTTAAGTGTTTTGCGCGTTAAGGTGGACAGCAACTATAGATTTACTTAAATCAAACCGATAAATTCAAAACTTGAATTAAACCGATAAGTTTGAGCCCGGCAGACGCTGGGCTTTTTTTTGTTAAAAATTCAGGGCCGACCGCAGCCGACCCCATTCACGAGTAAGTTGTACTAGCCGATTACTGGGCAGCAGTTGCCAAGCGAACGGTTTGGAGCGCTTCGGCCAAACTGCGAACGACGGCAACCATAGCAAGTTCGCTATCGAGCTTATTGACGGCAGAGCCGACCCCAATGCCAGCGGCCCCGGCAGCGATCGCCATGGGTGCTGTAACGTCAGATATTCCCGATGCGCAGAGCACAGGCACGGAGACCATACGGGAGATTTCTCGCGCTGCAGCTAGAGTTGGCGCCGCTTTTTCAATCAGGCCAAGGGTGCCACCATGGGTGGGAGCGCTGCTCGTGCCGCCTTCGGTCTGAATGATGTCCGCGCCTGCGGCCACTAGGGCTTCTGCTAGGGCGACCTGCTCGTCCAAGGCCAAAATGTGGGGCACGGTGACAGACAGCGTGATTTGCGGCAAGAGTTCGCGGGTTCGCTGGGTTAGGGTTAGCACCTCATCAGCTTCAAACCGCAGACCCTGGGCATAAAAGGCATCAAAGTTGCCGATTTCAATCAAATCGGCTCCCGCTGCAACGGGCTCGATGAACGCCTCGGCCTCAACCGCGGAAACGCAAATCGGCAAATCGGTTAATGCTTTTGCCACTTGCACAAGGCTCGCATCCGCAGCGATATCTAGAAAGGTGGCCCCGCCCTGGTCGGCGGCACGGACGATCGCAGCTACGAGATCGTGGTCAAAGTTGGTAAGGCCACTAATAATTTTGAGCGCTTGGCCTTGGGCAAATGCCGTTTGAAGCTTGGCTTGCATAGTCAAAGGTTCCCCGTAATTCAGGTGCATCACTTGCCCTATTTTGCCATTGTCTGGGGCGGTCAGAAATTCTCTGAGGGAACATGCCCCTTAAGTTAGAGCAGGGCTAGCAAAGATAGAGTCGCATCTTCCCTAAACAGAGCGATCACAGCACCTGGGACCGACTGTGTTTGCAACCTTTCAATGGCTGTGAGCTTGCAAGAATAAGGGTATGCGACTGCATCGACTTGATTCATAAGCTGGGGCTATCAAATAATTTGGTAAGTCTTAGCCAATTTCTCGCAAAAAACGCCCCTGATTGCGTGAGGTTTCCATAAACTTAAAGAAATAGTTACCCTTGTATACATAGACTTAGGTCTATTCTCGAGCGGCAGATTGAAGACTCGATTACGGTCCTAAAGCTGACGTACGCTGCGCGGGTAACTGTTCACGGGTATCCGTGCCATCCGAGCATTAACCCGTCAGCGATATACATCATCAGATGGAGCGAGAACAGTGCCCAAACATGAATCAAGGCAATCACAACCAAAGTTGGATGCAGATGAGGGGTGGGTCGTACAAGTGTATGGCAGCAATCGTCGTTTGCTCTGTGTTCTGGAGCCCTCCCACGGTTGGATCTTCTTAGTTGGTTGCGGCGTAGGGTTATTGATCTCGATCATTTGGATCAACGCTGCCCGCTATAGTCCTCCGGTGGAACCAGCACCACCAACAGAGTCACCCGCTTTGCAATTGGATTGATAGGTCCCGTTGTCACAGCCCAATCGTTACTTGAGACGCAAGTGATGGCTGGAGAAGTTTTTGCCCTCTGAAAATGTTCCAAATAACATCGCAAGTCACCACCAGGGGCAGATAGCTGCGCATAGCTTTTTAGTGCCGGCCCCAGTACGTTTAGGCAATATTGCGATCGCAAATTTCAGCCCGTGCAGTAGGTCGAAGCTCGCTAGGTAGCCGTAGACCTGATGATTTGGATGTGACATTGCCTTGCAAATTTAGCGCGAAAGACTCGACAAGCTGGTCACCTTGAGAGGGACCTTGGGCTACCGAGCTGTCGAATTCGACAGATTTGATTCTAAGGATTTTCCAGGCAGGCAGCGATCGCCTTTCAATCCCTTTAGAGATCGGTTATCTCTAGCCCTCAGCTGACAGGTTCTTGCCTAGCAGGTGCTCAGTAGAGGTAATACTATTTCTGCGAATCACGACTACCCATAGATTATTCAAAGCCCCTTTTTCAAGGGGACAGCGACAGCGGGGCATCTTCAATGCTATAGCGCTATTATAGAGAATTAGCATAAAGCACTTCACCGTTGCGTCTTGACCCCGATTGAATTCAGCATTTATTCTTCGTTGGAAGAGGCAGAAAGAGGCAACCGTGAATTGTTGACCGAGTTAGAGACACCATAAAAATTCTCCAGCCATTTGTGTCTCAAAATTTGCAGGCTGGCATGACTAAACCTCGGGGAAAGGGCCAGCACTGCATAGGCCCCTCTCTTCAACAAGCTAAATGGCCACTTAGCTCTGTCAGCATATAGAAACTTTGCGATGTGTCCCAGCGTCTATTTCTCGATGGATATTTAGGTAAACCAGTCCGCGATCGCCCCAATTTGCTCAAGTTCGCCATCGGGTGTGATATTCATATTGGCGGCTAACTGGGGGCGATACTTACCCGTTTTCACCAAAATTGCCTTCATGCCTACACCTAGCGCACCTTTGACATCGGCCTCAAGATCGTCACCTAACATGATCACCTGCTCTGCGGGCAACCCCATCTCCCTCAAAGCAATTTGGTAAAAGGTTGGATTGGGCTTGCCGGCCACGGTAGCTGTCTGATCTGTGGCATATTCTAGTCCCGCCACAAAAGCGCCGATGTCAAGCTGCAGACCGGCTTCCCATTGCCAATATTTGCCGCGATGCAACGCCAATAGTTGAGCCCCTTTCATCATCAGGCAAAAGGCTCGGTTCATCAGGCGATAGTTCCAATCATCACCAATATCGCCAACCACAATGACGTCAGCATCCGTATCAGACCAAATAAACTCAGCAAAATCGGCTTTCGCGTCTTCTGCTACCAGCGGATAAATCTTGGGCTGTCCCATTTGGCGGAGATGCATCACAGCTGCATAAGCCGCAGTGATGATCTCCTGTGGGGCGATCGCTAGGCCCATCGCCTGCAAGCTGTGGCTCATCGACTGGGTGGACTGAGTCGTGTTGTTGGTGACGTAACGGTAAGGTAAACCGCTGTGCTGAATGGCGGCGATCGCGGCTGACGCCCCTGGCAAAGGTCGGTTGCCGACGTAAAAAACCCCATTGAGGTCAAGTAGTAAACCGTTCACAGCTTTGAGATTGTCCGGCAGCATGAAACCTCCTCTGCCAACCAGTGCGGTTGTGGTTGCTTTGCAGGGTAACGACATTACTGAGAATAAAGTGGCTCAGCCTTTACCGTTCTGACATCTGAGTTAAGGGATATATTCTGCTATCAATGAGAGATGCATTTAAACCCGGCTGATGACCTCCAAGACAGTGTCCCATCCTCAGTACTGGTACAACGGTGAACCGAGCGAGCAGAAAACCCTGACACTGTCTTATCAAGATCCGGGGCTGCTGTTTGGTGCTACGGTATTCACTACTTTGCGGGTTTACGAGCACTCTCTCACGCACCCTTGGACTGCCTGGAACGGTCATATCCATCGCCTGACACAGTCACTACAGGCATTTCATTGGGCGGATCCTAACTGGAATCAGATACAACGAGGGGCGGATCTGCTGGCTCGTCATTATCCGGTGCTGCGCATCACCCTATTTCCCGATGGTCGTGAGCTCATTATGGGGCGATCGCTCCCCGAAGGACTGGTGGCTAGGCAACATCAGGGCATTACTGCTTGGGTGGCCGATTCCCCCGAGTTCCGCCGCTCCCTCGCTGCTCACAAAACTGGTAACTATTTAAGCTGCTGGCTGGCTCGTCAAGCAGCACAGCGAGCTCACGCCCAAGAAGCCATTCTCATTGACGCACGGGGGCATTGGCTAGAGACCAGTACCGGCAATCTCTGGGGATGGGCCCGTGGTCAGTGGTACACACCACCTTTAGCGGCTGGCATTTTGCCGGGTACCCTGCGATCGCGCCTGCTACAGGGATTACAGGCACAGCAAAGCACCGTCCAGGTTGCACTCTGGACGCCTGAGCTAATTTTGCAATTCACCTATCTGGCTTACAGCAGCAGCGTCGTCGAAGTCACACCCATTCACACAATCCTGCAAGGACATTCCTCGGTGAACTACAATCCAGATCATGAAAAAACAGCGCAACTTACCGCTGCTTGGCGGTAAGTTGCTCCCTGAATCCTGAAGATGCGTTAACATATTTTAATACTTGAGTCTTTCAATTAGGATTTCCTTGTTTTATATCCAGCTAGCAAGTGAGACAAAGATAACCTCAGTCCCTTGATAGAAGATGTAAATTTTCTGATGTATTTGGAGGCACGGCCCCGTGAATAAACGGTGGAGAAATGCTGGGCTATACGCACTACTCGTCGTAGTCGTTATTGCTCTAGCAACTGCAATTTTCGACAACTCAGGGCAAGAGTCACAGACTTGGCGCTATAGTCAATTCCTCGATGCCGTTGAGAATAACCAAATTGAGCGCGTCAGCATCAGTGCTGATCGGTCTCGCGCCCGCTTCTCAGATCCGGCTGGCAACGGTCAGGTGACCGTCAACCTGCCCAACGACCCTGATCTGATTAACACCCTCGAAACCAACGACGTTGACATCGCGGTTTATCCCCAAAACGACGACAGTGTCTTGGTTAGGCTCTTCAGCACTCTGCTGATTCCGGTACTACTGCTAGTTGTCCTCTTTTTCGTCCTCCGGCGAGCCCAAAGCGGTCCCGGCAACCAGGCCATGAACTTTGGTAAGTCCAAAGCTCGGGTCCAGATGGAGCCGCAAACCCAGGTCACCTTTGGCGATGTTGCCGGCATTGAGCAGGCCAAACTCGAATTAACCGAAGTTGTGGACTTCTTGAAAAATGCTGACCGCTTTACCGCCGTCGGGGCCAAGATTCCCAAGGGAGTACTGCTGGTCGGGCCGCCTGGAACGGGCAAGACACTATTGGCTCGAGCTGTAGCTGGTGAAGCGGGCGTGCCTTTCTTCTCCATCTCCGGTTCTGAGTTTGTAGAAATGTTCGTGGGTGTTGGTGCTTCCCGGGTACGTGACCTATTTGAGCAGGCGAAAAATAATGCTCCCTGCATCGTCTTTATCGACGAGATCGACGCCGTTGGTCGTCAACGGGGTGCTGGTCTCGGTGGCGGTAATGACGAGCGTGAGCAAACCCTGAACCAGCTCCTCACTGAGATGGATGGTTTTGAGGGCAATACCGGCATCATCATCATTGCTGCCACCAACCGGCCTGACGTGCTGGACTCTGCGCTCTTGCGCCCTGGACGTTTCGACCGCCAGGTGGTGGTTGATCGCCCAGACTTTGCTGGCCGTTCGGAAATCTTGCAAGTCCACGCCCGAGGCAAAACCTTTGCCAAAGATGTCGATCTTGACAAGATTGCTCGCCGGACACCTGGCTTCACTGGAGCAGACCTCTCTAATTTATTAAATGAGGCAGCAATTCTTGCCGCTCGTCGTAACTTGACCGAAATCTCGATGGATGAGGTCAACGACGCAATTGATCGAGTCTTGGCTGGTCCTGAGAAGAAGGATCGCGTGATGAGCGAGAAGCGGAAAGAGCTGGTTGCTTATCACGAAGCAGGTCATGCATTGGTGGGTGCCCTCATGCCTGATTACGATCCAGTACAAAAAATCAGCATCATTCCCCGAGGCCGAGCCGGCGGTTTGACTTGGTTCACCCCGAGCGAAGAGCGCCTAGAGTCTGGTCTCTATTCCCGAGCCTATTTGCAAAACCAAATGGCTGTAGCTCTGGGTGGCCGCATCGCTGAGGAAATTGTTTACGGCAACGAAGAAGTTACCACTGGGGCCTCGAACGACCTCCAGCAGGTGGCTCGTGTTGCCCGCCAGATGATTACCCGCTTTGGCATGAGCGGTGAACTGGGTCCTGTAGCTTTGGGCCGTCAACAAGGCAATATGTTCTTAGGTCGAGACATTACGGCTGAGCGTGACTTCTCTGAAGAAACGGCTGCCATCATCGACTCAGAAGTCCGTCAACTGGTTGATCAGGCTTACTCTCGGGCTAAGCAGGTGCTCGTCGAGAACCGCAATATTCTCGATAAGCTGGCTGATATGCTCGTTGAGAAAGAGACTGTTGACTCTGAAGAGTTACAGGAATTGTTGACAACTAATCCGGTTAAGATGGCTCCTCTTGTTTAGTTGCTTAATAACTTATTGAGTCTTTTGGGAAAAGGAGGTCCTTTGGGGCCTCTTTTTTATTGGCCAAATACTGCCCGATAGGGGCATGCCAACGAGATCGCCTCGTGATTAGCTCTCCGCCTTCAGGTCATCCCTGTACTGCCGCGCTGGGGTATCTATGACCCTCAGCGTCGTAGATACCTAAAGAGTTGATCTCACAGCCCGACAAACTGCCCTGCGAGATTATTGGCTTTTCTCACTAGCAATGAGTTTTCAGACTAAGTTAGCCAAATCGCCAACTTAAACTCATAGAATAGTTAACTGTTGTTTGCGTTTTCTCCAGAACTTATGTCTGTTCGTGTCCGCATCGCACCGAGTCCTACCGGCAACCTCCACATTGGGACTGCTCGAACGGCCGTTTTCAACTGGCTGTTTGCCCGTCGCCACGGTGGGCAGTTTATTTTGCGGGTCGAAGACACCGATATCGAGCGATCGCGGTCAGCATTCACCGAAAACATCACCGAGGGCCTGCAGTGGTTAGGGCTCACCTGGGACGAAGGGCCCTTTTTTCAATCGCGACGGCTGGAACTATACCGGCAAGCAATTCAAACTCTTTTGGATAAAGGATTGGCCTACCGCGCCTACGACACCCCCGAAGAACTCAACAACATGCGGGAGCTGCAAAAAGCCAAAAATCAGGCCCCCCGCTACGACAATCGCCACCGGAGCCTGACCGAAGACGAGCAGCGCTCCTTTGAGGCAGAAGGTCGCCAAGCCGTTATTCGTTTCAAAATCGACGATAACCGCACGATTCAATGGAACGACTTAGTCCGTGGGACGATGACTTGGCAAGGCAGCGACCTTGGTGGCGATATGGTAGTGGCCCGCGCCTCGTCCGTGGACAGCATTGGTCAGCCACTCTATAACCTTGCGGTCGTAGTCGATGACATGGACATGGCCATTACCCATGTCATTCGCGGCGAAGATCACATTGCCAACACCGCCAAGCAAATTCTGCTCTACGAGGCTCTGGGCGGCAGCGTACCGGAATTTGCCCACACTCCACTGATCTTGAATCAATCCGGTCAAAAGCTCTCAAAGCGCGACGGAGTCACCTCTATTTCCGACTTTCAGAATATGGGGTTTACCGCTGGTGCCCTGGCCAACTACATGACGCTGCTAGGCTGGTCTGCACCCGACAGCGAAGAGGTATTTACGCTGTCTGAAGCTGCTGAAAAGTTTAGCTTTGACCGAGTCAATAAAGCCGGCGCCAAGTTTGATTGGGACAAACTAGATTGGCTCAATAGCCAATATATTCACGAGATTCCAGCAGATGAATTAGTCGTGCAACTCATCCCCCATTGGCAAGCTGCTGGATACGCCTTTGATCTAGCCACCGACAAAGATTGGCTGACCACTCTAGCAGGACTGCTTGGACCAGGCCTAACCCGGCTCCCCGATGCGGTAGACCAAGGGCGATTTTTCTTTTCGGAATTAATGGAATATTCCGAAGCAGCCCAAAAACAATTGGGCCAGGCTGGTGTTGCTGAGCTGCTGCAAGCAACCTTGGAAAGATTACAGGCCGGGGCTGCCCTGGAGAACTTGGACAGCGGCAAAGCCTTCGTTAATGAGGTGGTCAAAGCCCAGGGTGCAAAAAAAGGGCTCATGATGAAGTCCCTGAGAGCGGCTCTCATGGGAGACATGCAGGGTCCTGACTTGATGGAGTCTTGGCTGATATTGCATAAGCGCCAATTTGACATTCCACGACTGCAGGCTGCCTTGGAACTGGCAAAAAGTTAATCTCGTCTAGCGACCCAATTCGTCGCAATCGGTGAAGGGAGCTCCTATGCAAAACTCCAGGATGATTGATCAGCTGCTAGCAAATGCCTTAGGCATAATGCTTTTTGGTTTTGTTGCGGGTCAATCACAGCTTGCCATGGCGCAGCTAGCAGCCGTAACGCTGTCAACTGGATTTAGCCCCAACCCGACCACAATGCAAGGCACCGGAGGCGGAGATCGCCCAGCCCGGTCAGTCGTTAATACTCGCAACACACCGACGGGGCCTTGCGTGGGCTATATCTCCGAATCTCCCCACGAGGAGCTGACCTTAGCGTCTAACTTTGCCAAATTAGAGGTGCGGGTGGAATCTGACTTAGACACCACATTGGTCATATCGGGGCCTGGTGGCATTTGGTGCAATGACGATAGCGACGGTCCTAATCCAGCGATCGCCGGGGCCTGGCTACCGGGAGCCTATCGCATTTGGGTCGGGGCCTACCGCGCGGGGCAGGCTCCTGACTATACGCTTTTCATTCAAGATCAGTCTTAGTGCTGTAAGCTACGCATTCCCCTCAATATTGCCTACGGTATCCTGAAAATTACTACAAATCTGGTTTTTCTGAGAGAGCACTGTGTTGCACTACAGAGTTACTCAGGAAAAATGTTCTAGGTGCCCGTCTACCGTCTGTCACTCGACCCAACGTTTCTCAACACGGCCTTGCCAGCAAAGCGATAACCAATAGAAATCGGCTGTTCCTCGAACGTTCTGGGCTTGTACCAGCGTACTGACCTTCCTTTGAGTTGGGGAGCCTGTTACGTCAACCCGTTCTCAGCGATCGTTTCAGTGACGGTCACTCTCACCTTTATTTGCTCAGACCTCTGAAATTACGTTAAATTTAGTTAACAAGCACTCATATTTTCGGGACTGCGGTAAACCGACCGCTACTGATCGGCTGAATCCTTGTTAGGTTGAATCATATTTACCAAAATGTGTTTCTCAGCACGCTCAGCGTTTCTGATATATGAAATTTGTCGTTTAACGATGCTTTAGAGGCCACCTGGTTATGAAATTTTCTTGGAGAGTCGCCCTGTTATGGGCACTACCCATTCTGGTTGTAGGGTTCTTCTTCTGGCAGAATGCATTTTCGACTAACGTCATGGACACGGGTCAAAATGCTGCCAGCACAAGAATGACCTACGGTCGCTTTTTGGATTACTTAGATGCGGGTCGCGTCATTGCGGTTGACCTATACGACGACGGCAGAACCGCGATCGTCGAGGCAATGGATACCCAGCTCGACAATCGAGTGCAGCGCTGGCGGGTCGACTTGCCAGGGAACGCCCCAGAGCTGATCAGCCGCATCAAAGATGCCAACGTCAGCTTAGACTCTCATCCGCCCCGGAGCACTGGCGCCGTTTGGGGAATTTTGGGCAATCTGCACTTTCCATTCCTTTTGATTGGGGGCTTATTTTTCCTTTTCCGTCGCTCGAATAATGCACCAGGTGGGCCTGGACAAGCCATGAATTTCGGCAAATCAAAGGCCCGGTTCATGATGGAAGCCAAAACCGGGGTTGTTTTTGACGACGTTGCCGGGATCGAAGAGGCGAAGGAAGAGCTACAAGAAGTTGTGACCTTCCTAAAAAAGCCCGAGCGATTCACTGCTGTTGGCGCTCGCATTCCCAAGGGTGTCTTGCTCGTGGGCCCTCCGGGTACTGGTAAAACTTTGCTTGCCAAGGCGATCGCCGGTGAGGCTGGAGTTCCTTTCTTCTCGATTTCCGGTTCCGAATTTGTGGAAATGTTTGTCGGGGTTGGCGCCTCCCGCGTCCGCGATCTGTTTAAGAAAGCGAAAGAAAGTGCTCCCTGCATCATCTTTATCGACGAGATTGACGCTGTCGGTCGGCAGCGCGGTGCCGGTATCGGTGGCGGTAACGATGAGCGTGAGCAAACGCTAAACCAGCTGCTGACCGAGATGGACGGTTTCGAGGGCAATACCGGCATTATCGTCATTGCCGCAACGAACCGAGCCGACGTATTGGATTCGGCTTTGCTCCGTCCGGGGCGTTTTGACCGTCAGATCACCGTTGATCCACCGGACATCAAGGGGCGTTTAGAAATTCTCAATGTCCATGCTCGCAACAAAAAGCTTTCTGAAGAAGTTTCTCTCGATGCGATCGCCCGTCGCACTCCTGGCTTTACCGGTGCTGATCTCGCCAACCTTTTGAACGAAGCAGCAATTCTCACGGCCCGTCGCCGCAAAGAAGGCATCACCATGACCGAGATTGATGACGCGGTTGATCGCGTTGTCGCGGGCATGGAAGGCACACCGCTGGTAGATAGCAAGAGTAAGCGCCTGATCGCTTACCATGAGGTGGGCCACGCGATCGTGGGTACTTTAGTTAAGGCCCATGACCCGGTTCAGAAAGTGACGCTGATCCCCCGGGGACAAGCTCAAGGATTGACTTGGTTCACCCCAAGCGAAGACCAAACGCTGATTTCGCGATCACAAATTTTAGCTCGCATCAAAGGGGCGCTAGGTGGCCGCGCTGCTGAGGACATCATCTTTGGTGACGCTGAAGTGACGACCGGTGCCGGCAATGACCTACAGCAGGTCACTGGCATGGCCCGTCAAATGGTGACTCGGTTTGGTATGTCTGACTTAGGTCCGCTCTCCTTAGAAGGTTCTCAGGGCGAAGTTTTTCTCGGCCGCGACTGGATGAATCGCTCCGAATACTCGGAAAACATCGCTTCCCGCATTGATGTCCAGGTCCGCAACATTGTCGATAACTGTTATGAAGAAACAAAACAGCTTATTCAAGACAATCGAGCGGTGATTGATCGCTTAGTTGACCTGCTCATCGAAAAGGAAAGCATTGATGGCGATGAGTTTCGTCAGATTGTTTCTGAGTACACCACTGTCCCGGAAAAAGAGCAGCTTGTACCGCAGCTCTAACCCTGTTGGCCTCTATTGTTGAAGCAAAGGCTCATCCTTTTCAGGATGGGCCTTTTGTTTTGGCCTTGCGGGAAAATAACGAGGCGAAGGTCATCCTTGAACCAACCTGCGTCATTGGATAGCTTCGAATCCTGCCGTCAACTTATGAAGGAAACCATGGGCAGAAAAACTCTGTATGTGGCAATCACCAACCACGGCTTTGGCCACGCGACTCGAGCCACAGCCGTTGCCGCTAAGTTGAAGCAACTACAGCCGGAGGTTGACATCATCTTGGCGACCACAGCACCTCAGTGGTTGCTGGAAAGCTACTTTGACGGATGCTATCAGCTGAGAAAAGTCGCCGTTGATATTGGTGTCCTGCAGCAGGACAGCCTGACGATGGACAAGGCTGCCACGCTGAAAGCGCTACAGGACATTCGCACCCATCAGACTGAGCTGATTGAGCGCGAGGCGACATTCCTCAAAGCCGCCCGAGTTGATTTGGTGTTGGGGGATATTCCGCCACTGATGGCGATCGCAGCTAAGGCCGCCGGCGTTCCCTGCTGGATGATGAGCAATTTTGGCTGGGACTTTATCTATCGACCCTGGGGAGGAGAATTTATTGCTATCGCAGATTGGATCGCGACCTGTTTTGCAGACTGCGATCGCTTGTTTCGCCTACCCTTTCATGAGCCCATGGAAGCGTTTCCTAAGATCACAGATGTAGGTCTCACTGGGGGATCTCCACGCATTGAGCAAGCTGAGTTGAGATCGCGCTTTGCCCTCGCCGCACCCATCGATAAAACCGTGTTGCTCACCTTTGGGGGGCTAGGACTAGCCCAAATTCCCTATGCCGAGCTTGCTCGCTTTCCAGATTGGCAGTTCATCACCTTTGATCAAATGGCTCCCAACTTAGACAATCTCTGCAAAATCAGCGATCGCGCCCTACGTCCGGTCGATTTTATGCCGCTGTGTAGTCGAGTCGTGTCCAAACCCGGCTTCAGCACCTTTTCCGAGGCCTGCCGTTTGAATATTCCAGTCGTCACCGTGACCCGCGATGACTTTGCAGAAGGACCCGTACTCGTGGCGGGGCTCCAGGCTTCCTACTATCACCAGATTTTGTCTCCCCGGCAATTTGTTGAAGGCGGGTGGGACTTTTTGCACCGGGATCCTGACCCACCCCGGACCTCGAACCGGTTTTCAACTACGGGAAATACAGATATCGCCACGGCGATTCTAGCTCAGTTGGGCAAGTAGTCCGTGATCCCAACCATCAGCTCTGAGTACTCGTCACATTGCGACTAGAGGTCCCATGCCTTTGAGTGCAACAACGGCTCCCACATCTTTTTAAAGCCGGTTGTGTAGAAATACCAATTGCCTGAATGGTGCTTCCCAAAGATCGACACAATAAAAGGAACGGTTATGCAGGAGTGGGGAAGTTATGTTAGGGGCGATCGCAGGAGACATGATCGGCTCGGTATACGAGTTCAATAATCGCCGTCGCAAAGACTTTCCCCTATTTACGGCTGAGACCACCTTTACCGACGACACGATTTTGTCTGTTGCAGTTGCAGATGTTTTGCTTAACGGCGGTAGCTATGCCCAGGCCTTCAAAGATTATTATTGGCGCTATCCAAATCCCAGCGGCAGCTACGGTGCCCGCTTTCATCAGTGGGCAGCCTCGCCAAGTCTGACGCCCTACAACAGTTGGGGCAATGGCTCCGCCATGCGCGTCAGTCCGGTGGGGTTCGCTGCTGAGACACTGGCAGACGCTCTTACCCAGGCAGAAGCCACAGCCGCGGTTACCCATAACCATCCCGAAGGCATCAAAGGCGCGCAGGCGACAGCAGCGGCTATTTTCTTAGGTCGTCAGGGTAAGTCTAAGGCAGCAATTCGGGAGTATGTAAGCCAGACGTTTGGCTACGATTTGCAGCGTACCGTTGATGAAATCCGGCCTGTTTATACCTTCAATGAATCTTGCCAGGGCACTGTTCCCGAGGCTATTATCGCCTTTTTAGACGCGGCCGACTTTGAAGATGCCATTCGCAACGCCGTGTCATTGGGGGGCGATTCAGACACGCTGACTTGCATTACCGGGGGCATCGCCCACGGGTTCTACGGAACTATCCCCGACATCCTTCGGCAACCGGTATGGGAGCGGCTAGATCCTCCGCTAAGAGAAATTGTGGAGAAATTTTGCGATCGCTACGGTTGCTGATTTGTACCAATTCTCTGTGATAGCTCTACAGATTTGCAGATCCCCCGCTGTCGCTGCCCCTTTGATAAAGGGGCTTTGAAGAATCTATGGGTAGTCGTGATTCGTAGAAATAGTATTAGTCCAGACACCGTGTCAATCGACTCAGACAGGTCTCCCTAATCATTCCGCCATCCTGCCTTTGAGGCGACTACCGGCGAATGCGAAAGCCAATGTCTCGGCGGTAATAGATGGAATCAAACCGAATTTCGGCGATCGCATCATAGGTCGCTGCCAGCGCTTGCTCAAACGACTCACCCAAGGCTGTCACACTCAGGATCCGCCCACCGTTGGCACGTACTTGCCCTTGCTGTAATTGCGTGCCTGCATGAAAGACCAGCGCACCTTTATCGGTCGCAGCCTCTACCCCATGAATCGTCATCCCCTTTTTATAACTATCGGGATAGCCGCCGGCGGCAGCTACCACACAGGCCGCCGAAGCAGGTTGCCATCGCAGCGGCGGCAGCTCCGATAACCGTTTGTGAGCACAAGCCAACAGCACCTCATCCAGGGGCGTCTCCAATAGGGGTAAAACCACCTGGGTTTCAGGATCCCCAAACCGGCAATTAAACTCCACTACAAACGGGTCCCCCTCAGGAGAAATCATCAGCCCCGCATACAGAACGCCCCGATAGTCGATACCGCGCTGCTTAAGAGCAGCGATCGCGGGCTCCAAAATACGCTCCTGCACCTGATCGAGAATTTCTGGTGTCACAATCGGAGTCGGGGCATAAGCCCCCATACCGCCTGTGTTAGGTCCAGTATCACCCTCACCAATCTGCTTGTGATCCTGCGCTGGCATAAGAGGAATAATTGTCTCACCGTCGGTCACGGCCAGCACCGAAACTTCCTGACCTTGGAGAAAAGACTCAATGACCACTTGGTAACCGGCTGCGCCAAATTTGCCGTCAAAGGCAGACTCAATTGCCGCGATCGCCTCATCTTGGGTCTGAGCCACTGTGACCCCTTTGCCGGCGGCTAACCCATCAGCCTTTACCACAATGGGTAAGGCTTGTTGTTGCAAATGAGCGATCGCAGCTCCTGCCTCAGTAAAAACTGCCGCCGCCGCCGTAGGGATGTTGGCTTCAGCCATCAGGTCTTTGGCCCAGGCTTTGCTGGCCTCAATCTGTGCTCCTAACTGTGAAGGCCCAAATACCGTTAACCCTTGCTGCTCTAAATAGTCGGTAATGCCATCAGCCAGCGGCTGTTCAGGACCCACCACCACCAAGCTCAGATTGTTAACAAGGGCAACCCGAGCAATCCCCTCAAAATCATCCAGCGCTAAGGCCAGGTTACGACACCGAGGCAACGTCGCTGTTCCCCCATTGCCGGGTACACACATCACTTCAGTGACGTTGGGCGACTCTAGCAATTTCCAGGCCAATGCGTGCTCTCGGCCCCCACTCCCAATAATTAACGCTTTCACAGATTTTCGGACACCTTTTGACAATGACGAACTTCCTCAGTGGTCATTTTCCCACGTTGTTCGGCGGTGTCTGGCAAAAACCGCCAGAATTTCAATCGGTTATTTTGGAAGAGTGAATATCTTTGCCGCGTGAGCTTCAAGCTGCCTGAGATCGCTACAGGGTTTGTCAAAATCAGCCGGAATAACGATTTAGGGAGTGGATTAAGTATTAAGCCAAGTCAACGACTTCCACGAGTGATGTGGGCACAATCACAAACACAGTGATTGGTTCGGTATGCGCAGAGTCGCCGCTGGCTAATACTATCCAGATTGCCCATAGAGTCGACCTGGGACCTCTTAAGAGAACGCTAATCTTGCCATGACAGAGCCATCGTCGCTACCGCAAACAGATGCAGCAACGTCCTCTCAGCAGGATCAGGCCATGCCATCAGGAGAAGAGGCGCTCCGGCAAGAAATCATTAGTCTCAAGCGAGAAGTGTCTGATTTGCGCACCAAACTGCGAACTCAAACTCATTCGCTACAGACAGCCCAGAAAGAAATGACCGAGCTCAACCAGCGATTTGAGGCGCAGACGGCTGCCCTTAAAGAATCCAATGACACCTTGGTCGCTGAGGTTGTCGAGCGTAGTCAAGCTGAAAACGGGCTGCGCACCGCTCGTGACCAACTGCAGGCGATTTTGGATGCCGTGCCAGGCATTGTGTCTTGGATTAGCGATGACTTGCGCTACTTGGGCGTTAACAATCATCTAGCAAAGACTTTCAACATGCCCGTCGAGTCTTTCATCGGGCAAGACATTGGCTTTCTACACACTAGTAATGAATTCAATGTCTTTGTGCAGAACTTTTTCCAAAGTCACCAGCTAGATGCTTATCGAGAAGTGTCAGCCCATGTCGCGGGAGAAGAAAGACGCTTTTTGATCGTCGCACAAAAGTACAACCAAGGTAAAGCAGCGTTCACAGTTGGCATTGATATTACCCAACGCGTTCACGCTGAAAAAGCGCTGCGGGAAGCCGAGGCCAAGTACCGTAACATTTTTGAGCACTCCGTCGAGGGGATTTTTCAAACCACTGTAGATGGTCATTACCTCAGTGCCAATCCCGCACTGGCTCACATTTATGGCTATGAATCCCCCGAAGCCATGATGGCTGAGCTCACCAATATTCAACAGCAGCTCTATGTTGACCCGAGCCGGCGACAGGAGTTTGTAATGACCTTGGAAAAAGATGGGGCCCTAGCTGGATTTGAATCACAAATCTATCAGCGCAACGGGGGCATTATCTGGATTTCGGAAAATGCCCGGGCGGTGCATGATGAGCAAGGCAATTTACTGTATTACGAAGGTACGGTTGAAGACATCACCCAGCGCAAAGAAAGCGAAGCGGCCTTACAGCGAGCTAATGAAGATTTAGAGCTACGTGTCACCCGGCGAACGGCGGCCCTAACAGAATCGAATCAGCGATTACTTTCAGAAATTCGCGAACGCCATCGGATTGAAGAGGCCCTGAGAGCTTCAGAAGCGGAGTTGCGGGCTTTGTTTGCCGCGATGACCGATGTGATCACGGTTTTTGACGGTGACGGTCGGTATCTCAATATGGTGGCGACGAGTTCTCAATTACTTTTTAATCCCAGCAAAGAACGCATCGGTCAGACCGTCTATGATGTGTTGCCTCCTTACCAAGCAAGTTTGTTTATGCGCCACATCCAGCAGGCGCTCAATGCTCGTAAACCAGTAAGGCTGGAGTACAGTCTGCCGATTGGTGACTGGCAGCAAAACAATAATGCTAGTGGCCAGGCCGATCCTGACAATTTCGAGAATACTGCTTGGTATAACGCCATTATTTCGCCAATGCCCGACAGTCGAGTCATCTGGGTAGCTCGTGACATCACCGAAAAGCGGCGCTCAGACATCGCTCTCCAAAAAGCGGAGGAAAAATATCGCAGTATTTTCGAAAACAGTGCTGAGGGGATCTTCCAAGCGAGTCCTGACGCCTGTTATCTCAGTGTCAATCCGGCCTTAGCGCGGATGTATGGCTATGCCAATCCGGCGGCGATGATGTCACAGGTGAGCAATATCGATCGCCTCTATGTCCATGAAGAACGTCGTCGTACGATGCTACAGCGGCTCCATTCCCAAGGAGCTGTCTTCGCCTTTGAGTCGCAAGTCTATCAGGCCGATGGCCAAATCATTTGGGTGTCTGAAAACGTCCGCGCAGTCAAAAGCGATCGCGGCACGATTCAATATTACGAAGGAACCATTGCCGACATCACCCAGCGTCGCCAAGCTCAAGAGGCACTGCGAGAAAGTCAACGCACCCTATCCACGCTTTTAGGCAACTTGGCGGGTATGGCCTACCGCCGTCACTGCGATCCTCACTGGACCTTAGATTTTGTCAGCGACGGGTGCTATGACCTAACCGGCTATGCCCCTAGCGACTTACTCGGGGAGGAGTCCCTCCCGTTTGAAGAGCTCATTCATCCAGACGACCGCCTCTATGTCAAGGGAGAAGTACAACGGGCATTGCCCGACGGGTCCCCGTTTCAAATGACTTACCGGATTCTCACGGCCACTGGACAGGAAAAATGGGTGTTGGAAAAAGGGATTCCGGTCTCTAGTCGCAATGCATCAGTCGCCGTAGTCGAAGGGTTTCTCACCGACATTACAGATCGCAAGGAAATTGAAGAAGCCCTACGGGTCGAGCAAGAACGCTCTGAGCGATTGCTGCTCAACATCCTCCCGGCATCTATCGCTGACCAGCTAAAACGCAGCAGCCGATCAATCGCCTATCGCTTTGATGAAGTCACCATCTTATTCGCTGACATTGTCAACTTCACAGAGTTGTCCGGAGCCTTAGCACCGACGGAACTCGTTGACTTGCTAAATGAGATCTTTTCTGCGTTTGACCATTTAGCAGAGCGTCACCGCCTAGAAAAAATTAAAACCATTGGCGATGCCTATATGGTAGTTGGCGGCATTCCTAGAGCCTTGCCTAACCATTCGCAGGCGATCGCAGAAATGGCCCTCGATATGCAAGCAGCGATCGCGCAATTCCAGCGTCAAGATCAATCTAATTTCAGTCTCCGCATTGGCATCGACTCTGGTCCCGTTGTTGCTGGCGTCATTGGCCTCAAGAAGTTCTCCTACGACCTGTGGGGCGATGCCGTAAATGTGGCCAGCCGCATGGAGTCACAGGGGGTTGCTGACCAGATTCAGGTCACGGCGGCGATTTATGAGCAACTCAAGCATCAATACGCTTTTCAAAAGCGCGGCGCGATCGATGTCAAGGGTAAGGGAGAAATGACTACCTATTGGCTCCAGGGACGCTTGCCGGCCCAATAAAAAAGCTGTCGGCATTTCTTTCCTAACTCGCACGCTTTTGTGGCCTCAGTGAGACTCTGATAGCCATGCCACCTGTATTGTTGCCCGCCATAATCGGCACAGTTACGGTTGCACTCCCCTGGACAATCGCCAACTCCGCACCAGCAGCTAGAGGCCCGATGACATTGGAGCAAAAACTTGCCTATCCCGTTAATTCTGAACAGTTAGCCAGATGGAACTCACTATATTAGAGGGCAACAAACAATCAGGGCGCTTTGTCAGCAAGCTAATCCTTAGACAAGGGCAAGGGGCCATCATCGTGACCCTTGGGATAGCCCTAGTCGTGATGAGCTTGTAACTTTGCTGAAATGCAGATTTTGGCTGTCTATGCTTTCCCAGCATTCGTTCAAACATGTCATGTAGGTGTAGGGGTGCCCTATGCTTTTTTTTATCTTCACCTCCCGTTTGATGAGACCTCAGGTATTCAGATGAAGTATCAATTTGACATTATTGGCATCACTTCTGTGTGGGATTTCTTTTGCCATCAACAGCGAGTGGAACAATCGCCAGAGAGAAGCTGTGCCTACTTGGCCAGCTACAAATGCACTCTCGATGGCTTTATCTCGGCGACTGAGACCATCCAGCATCGCCCTGCCTGGGATTGGGATGTGATCGTGGCCCAAATCATTCATTTCTGGATGCAAGATAGCGATCGCCTGGAGCATTGGAAACAAGAACTCAGAAGCGCTGACGAAACCAGCTTGATTGTAGGACGAGTGGCGAATTTCAAGCGTTTACGAACGGAGTTTGAGCACTTACTAACCGACTCATAGCTGCAATTCTTCTATCCCTTCCCAAGCGCGATTGGCCTCTTGCCTATGCCACCGAACGATGGCTTGAGATTCTGCCATCTACTCTGTAGACTCAATAAGCACTGTGCTCATGAGGGCCATGGACGACCAACCGCTGTTTTCGGCATCGACTAGCTCAATGGTCAACTCACCAACAGAGGAGTTACCCCCCGATGCCTACTTGACCGTTGATGATGTGCAAAAGCAAATTCGGCGATCGCGGGCTTCCGTTTACCGATATGCCAATACTGATCCCGAACTCCTCAATCCGCCCTTTGACGGAGATAAGCTAAATCCAGAAATTCGGCAGGATCGAGATGATCCACTGTTGTTTCACCCTCGGGAAGTGAGACGGTTTGCCCAAGATGTTTTGGGCCTCAACCCGACCATTACTGTACAACCTTCAGAAGCGACCACCACCCAAGAGATTCTCAATGCCATCCTCAGTGAACTGCGAGCTATCCGCCATCATTTAGAGTCTCAATAGCCACGCGTTGGGCTGAATTCTGGGTTCAATAAACTTGGAGGCCCATGGTCGCCTTAGAATATCACCACCCCAAAATGTCGTAGTACAATTGATAATGGTTCACATTTTTGATGCAGATTGTGTGGCTCAGCTCACAACCGCTTGCGACATTGTTCGATAGTGTAGTAGTCAACTGACACAGACCAAAGCCTTGAGCTCTGCTTAAGCTTACTTGCCATGCCCTTTGCGGTATAGGCTACGCTGTGATAGTTGCTAGTATCGACATTTGCGAGTCTACCCAAACCGTTCTCACATCTAGGTCTTGTTATCTCGCCTCTATGGAATCTGTTAGTTCTTCCGAGAACCCTCCGGAACCTCCGAGTAATCGCTTTGCTCATTTTGTTGGCACAGTCGTCGCAATCTTGACTTTGATGCTTCCCGTGTTGGCGATCGCCCACTTTTCAGCAGCGGATCCGCCACCCGCGACATTACCGAGCTATCCCCTTTCACAAACCCGTGAATAATCGATGTATGCCGACCGAGACAATGGGTTAGGGTGACGTCTTCGCCTAAAATGCTGCTATGCCAGCGCCGCTCAACCTTACATCCTGCAATTCGCAAGGATTAAGGTTTGCAGTCTGATGACATCCTTCATCGAGACAGTCAGAGAGCGGTAATTTGGCTTGTTTTGACGCAATATTCTGGAGACGCATTGTGGATTTATCTCGGATTCCTGCTCAACCCGAACCAGGACTCATCAATGTTTTAATTGAGATTCCAGCAGGCAGTAAAAACAAATACGAATTTGACAAAGATATGGGAGCGATGATTCTAGATCGCGTCCTCTTTTCTTCGGTGCAGTACCCCTATGACTATGGGTTTGTGCCTAACACCTTAGCCGATGATGGAGATCCCCTTGATGGCATGGTTCTAATGGATCAGCCCACCTTCCCAGGATGCGTCATTGCCGCCCGCCCCATTGGCATGCTCGAGATGATCGATGGGGGCGATCGCGACGAAAAGATTCTCTGTGTCCCGGCAGAAGATCCCCGCTATGCCCAGGTCACATCCCTCGAGGACATCGCGGCCCATCGCTTGGATGAGATTGCAGAATTTTTCCGGAGCTACAAGAACCTGGAGAAAAAGATTACTGAGATTCTGGGCTGGCAAAATGTTGACAAAGTCAAGCCCCTCGTCCAGCAATGTATCGACGCAGTCAAATAACTCCAGGGCTGCGAGTTTTGATGTCGTCGTAGGATGGGTACCCTGAATACTGAGACGGTTAGCTGTCAGCGCAAACATATGGGCGCAGCCGACAGCTAGCCGTGCTTAACAGACAGTTGCCACGCACTGTCCACTGATGTTGATCGATATAACTTTGAGTCTCTACGATCGTTAGTAGTAAAAACGACTAAATTTTCCTGAACGTACTGAAAATCATTCGAATATTTAGCAATGTTGATGCTCAGTTTGCCTGAGCCGCTGTTATCTTCATCACTCCCTTTTCATTAACTGTCGCTTCTCCTATGCCAGACGCAGATGCTTCTATGTTGACTAATCTCAACGCTCGGCCCGAGCCTGTAGGGCCAGCTTCTGCTATGCAAGAGACCAAAGTTGAAAACAACTTGACGGTTAAGTTTTGGGGGGTTCGCGGCAGCGTTCCCACTCCTGGTGCCGATACGGTTAGATATGGTGGGAATACGGCCTGTGTTGAGATCTTGGTAGCTGGTCATCGCATCATTTTTGATGGCGGCACAGGTCTCCGAGTCTTAGGTAAGCATCTATTAGATTCTCATAGGCCTATCCAAGCCCACATATTCTTTACGCATACCCATTGGGATCGAATTCAAGGGTTTCCATTTTTTGGTCCGGCCTTTATTGAAGACAACACCTTTGATATTTACGGTGCCATGGCTGTGAATGGCGCTTCCATTAAACAACGATTGACCGACCAGATGTTGCGGCCCAACTTTTTTACCCCATTACAGAGAATGTCATCGAACATGACGTTTCACAATATCGCAGCGGGTCACCTACTCCATCTCGACCAGCACCTGACGATCGAAACGATCTCTCTCAATGCGGCTACCAGCGCCCTCGGCTTTCGTCTCAACTACAATGGCAAATCTTTAGTCTATGCCACTGATAGCCTCCATGGCTCAGCTGGGCCGGATCCCAACCTGGTTTACCTAGCCCAAGGTGCGGAACTGCTCGTATTTGGTGGAACCTACTCTGAACCGGTCTACACCAGTTTGGAAGGTGATCCCGCAGCTATTTCCTGCGATCAAAGCATCGAAATTGCGGAGAAAACTCAAGCCAAAGAAATGATTCTATTTCGTCACAATCCGCTCCATGACGACGATTATCTAGACCATCTGGAGATGGAAATCCATAACCGCTGTCATCGGCTACGGTTGGCCCGAGAAGGGATGATTCTACAGGCCTAGTCTTGGCGCTGACCGGAACGATAGGATGGTAACCACGGGACAGCTGACACCCTGCCCGTACGAAGCTGCTTTAGCCCACACCTTATTTTCCCCCCGCTGGTCATGCCTCATGAAACTATTTCTTGCGATCGCTGCTGTTTTGGGTGGGCTTTCAGTAACCGGAGGAGCCTTAGCCAGTCATGCCCTCCAAGGCATTTTGTCGGAGCGGGCACTTGAAACCTTTGGCACAGGCATTCGCTATCAGCTTTATCACGCCTTGGCCCTACTTATAGTGGCACTGCTGCTGGGCATGACGGAACAGGCAACCGCATGGTTGACCGCAACCGGCTGGTTGTTTGTGAGCGGGACTTTCTTATTTTCTGGCAGTTTGTATGTGTTGAGCCTCAGCGGCATCAAAGCCTTTGGGCCAGTTACTCCCATTGGTGGGGTGGCATTGATTGTTGGGTGGTTCTGCTTACTGATTTCAGCGCTGCGTTTGCCATAGATTAAGCTGTGACACCTCGCTCTAGAGTTTGTTTACGCTCACGGCATTTCTAGCAAATATCTAAACTAGTAGAAGTTAGCAGCTGCCATGAATGAAACCCAAAACCCAAGCATTGAGCCAACTACTACTTGAATGGGCGTATGCCCCAGCAGTTCCTTGAGGCGATCTTCGTTGAATTCCGGCTTTTCGCGAAACAGTTCATCAATGATTTGGTTGAGGATTTTTGCCTGCTTGCCAGCGGCTTGGCGTACACCCGCCGCATCATACATGACAATGATGGCAAATACGGTGGTTACCGCAAAAGCTGGGCTTGCCCAGCCTAAGGTCTGCCCGACACCACAGGCCAAAGCTGTCACTAAGGCCGAATGAGAACTCGGCATACCGCCCGTTTCAACAAGTACCCGTACATTGATCTTGCGATGAATAATTAGCTCAAAGACTAGTTTGAGAAATTGCGCTAATAGGCAAGCAGCCAAAGCTACCATCAGCACTCGATTCTGCAAAATATCACCAATGTCTTGCATGGTTCCTAACGGGGTCATCAATGGGTCCGATCAACGATAAAGTCCGCTAAAGCCACCAGTGGGCTGGCCGCTGAGCCAAAACTAGTGAGCACATCAGTTTTGGCAGACTCAATGAGTTGTTGAGCCTGCGCCTTGGATTCTTCCAAGCCCCAAATACTGGGATAGGTCGCTTTTTGAGCGGTAAGATCCTTCCCAGCTGATTTACCCAACTCCTCTGATGTGGCTGTAACATCCAGCACATCATCAACGATTTGAAAGGCGAGACCAATGCGATCTGCATAGGTAGCCAGCACTTTGATCTGCGCAGTGTCTGCCCCTGCTAGAGTTGCGCCAGATGTCACAGAGACCCGCAGTAAGGCTCCCGTTTTATGAGTGTGAATGTAATTAAGGGTCTCTAAGCTCACATCCGTTGCCCCCTCGGAGGCAAGATCAACGATCTGTCCGCCGACTAACCCCTCAGCACCGACCGCCTTGCCTAGATCTGCAATGACTTGGAGAATGCGCTCGGCTGGTACCTGTTGAGTTTGCGTTGCCACATATTCAAAGGCATAGGTCAAGAGCGCGTCACCCGCCAAAATTGCCACATCTTCACCATAGACTTTATGGCTAGTCAGTTTGCCCCGGCGATAGTCGTCATTATCCATCGCGGGCAAGTCGTCGTGAATCAATGACATTGTATGGATCATTTCAAGGGCGCAGGCTGTTGGCATGGACATGACCGGCGCCCCCCCAAACAGTTCACAGGTTGCCAGGCACAAAATTGGTCGCAACCGTTTGCCACCTGCTAATAGCGAATATCGCATGGCCTGATAGATCGTTTCGGGGTAGCCCTCTTGAATAGAGGCATCGAGAGCGGCTTCGACCTGCTGCTGGCGATCGCGCAGGTATGATTTGAGGTCAAACGGCGTATCCGTAGATGATGTCATCGCGGTATGGGCATCAGAAATGTCACGACAAAAGAGCGCTCTCACTCGATAAGGCAGGATTTCTCTGGCAGTAGCTCAACACTGTATTGTGCAACAGCATGGTCACGGTCATCGGCCCTACCCCTCCAGGAACTGGAGTAATGGCGGCCGCGATCGCACTGACCGCTTCATAGTCTACATCTCCAACTAACCGATACTGTCCTGGAGCCGTCTCAATTCGATTGATCCCCACATCTACAACCACCGCTCCAGCTTTGATGTGATTAGCTTTGAGGTAATGGGGACGACCGATCGCGCTCACTACAATATCGGCCTTCTGCGTCAGCGCAGGTAAATCTTGGGTGCGTGAGTGCGCCATGGTTACAGTTGCATTGGCGGCAAGCAACATCAGGGCCATGGGCTTACCCACCAAGATGCTGCGGCCAATGACCACTGCCTGCTTGCCAGCGAGTTCAATCTGGTTGGCTTGCAACAACTGCATCACCCCAAACGGCGTACAGCTCCGTAACCCCGTTTCGCCACGCATCAGTCGTCCCATATTGACAGGGTGGAGTCCATCAGCATCTTTATCCGGATCAATGGTGCTGAGCAGGGCGACATCATCAATGTGCTGAGGCACCGGTAGCTGCACCAAAATGCCATCCACTCGCTCATCAGCGTTTAGCTCAGCAATCAGCCCTTGCAAATGGCCTTGGGAGGTATCGCCGGGCAGATGCTGACCAAATGACACTATGCCAGCGCGATCGCAGGCCCGCTCCTTGTTACGCACGTAGGCCGCGCTGGCTGGATTATCACCAACCATCACAACGGCCAAACCAGGGGCTCGACCTACTTGGGGTACCCACGTTTGAATTTTGTCTGCAAGCTGAGCCTGCATGGCTTTTGCTAAAGCTTTACCATCCAAAATTTGAGCCATGGATTTCATACGTTACGCTGGGAGCAAAGAGCGATCACGGGCCTTCAAACTAGCTAACAGCCGCAAACAGCTTGGTCAGACTAGATGACCGTTGTAAAAACTTTGCTGGCTTACACGAGGTCTAGTGTCTCAGATTTAGCGCCGCCTTTTTCCATCGAATCGAGATGTTGAAACTTCCCCAGCAGATCATTCCCCTGAGCAGTTTAGTGTTGGTCTTCTTATTAATGGGCTGCAGCCCATCAACAGAGGTCACCATCCAAGAAGAATCGGCGGGGTCACATATTCCTTCTGGTCTCGCACAAATGATACGACCGACCGTAGCGATAGAGAGCCTTTCACGAGCTCAAGATGGCGATCCGGTCGAAATTGAAGGTGTCGTTGTGAATCAGGCTCCTCTCCTGCAAGGCTCACTCTACCAAGTCCAAGACTCCACTGGAATGCTTTGGGTTGCTAGTGATGCAGCGCCACCAGCCATAGATGCGATTGTTCAAATTATGGGCAGAGTGGTGGTTGAGCCGATTCAAGTTGAGGGCATCGACATTAGCGATTACTATCTCAGGGAAACGACCCGTCAAGATCTTGAGCGGTCAGGCAAGGCCCCGAACGTTCAGACGCCTGACGTCACTGAGCCGCTACCCGTAAGAAAATACGCAGGGGTGACGTTTGAGTCGTTGGAGTTAGTGCTGGCAAAGCCGGTAATCAAAGCCAAGTCACTGCGACGACGGTGGAATTGATGCTTTGCGGCCCAAGTTTACTGCCATAAAGTCTGTAGTTTTCAGCATTGAGTAACCGGGCAACCCGCGCCATGATACAAGAATGTGGCTTTTGTTATGCAAAAGCTCGTTTCCCTGTTTTCTTATCTGTGCTCTACCATGACTCCGGTCGCATCTGCATCGCCATCCCCTATCCCGTGTTCCCTAGAGCCTATGTCCATTCCAACGGTCTCTGGCAGCGATCGCCATACCATTTTTGTGGTCGAGGACCATCCCACTACTTTGGCAGGTATTCACAGCATTCTTGCTCGCTTTGGTAATAACCTCAATCTTGAGACCTTGACCACATTACAGGAAGCAAGAGAGGCCATTCAACGCTTACAGCCGCACCTGCTCGTGTTAGATTTGCAACTGCCTGAGAGCGCTGGAGAGAATGCCGCTACAGAGCATGGCATTCAGTTCCTTAAAGATCTCATGGCAGGATATCCGTTTCTGAATATCGCTGTTCACACCTCTTATCCCGATGCGCTGGTGAGGATCATTCCTGATATCGACAACCATCGCGGTGGGTTTACCGTCACGAGCAAAGATAGTTCCACCGAAAAAGCCTTTGAACGATTCAGAGCAGCGCTACAGGGCTATACTCACACTCGTGACATTCGCAGCCTTAAAGCCGGACTAGAGCTCAAGCCAGAGTGGCTCGAAACCCTCGATTTAGCTTGCAAAGAGGGCTATCAAGATCGGGCGATCGCTAAACAGCTCCACGTATCTGAAAGCATGGTGCGTAATTACTGGAGCAAAATCTATGACGTCCTCGGCATCTATCCTGAAGATGCTAAAGAAGAGGGCCGCAACCTGCGCATTGTCACCTGTCTAAAAGCCCGCGATGAAGGGCTTATCGAGTAGCGAAGTGAGTAGTGACAATGCGGTCCTTCATCAAAGTTCCAGCACAGAAACTCAAACGCTTAGCCCGTAAGTCAGCCAAATGGCCCATCGGCTATGGCATCATCGCTGGTATTTTGATCACTCGCTGGCTGGGATTATTTTCCAGCTTGGAACTCTTAACTCTCGACTTCTTGCTGCGTAATCGACCAGCAGAAGCACCTGATGACAAAATTGTCATCGTTCTCTTCAACCGAAACTCTGTTCAAAATGATGAAAGAGTCTCTGAACAGGAAATTGCGGATCTACTCGAAACCATTTTTTCTGCTGAACCCACCGTCGTTGGGCTCAATATTTTTCTGAGTCAGTCTAACGATTCAACCGGTCGAGAGCGGTTAATTCAGATATTTGAGGCTCATTCCAACCTATTTGGCATAGAGAAGGTATTACAGCCTAGACCTATCAATCCTCCAAAAGATTTTCCCCTAGAGGTTTTATCTCAGCAGTTTATGCACAATGACATTCCTGTCGATTTGGATGGCAGGATTCGTAGAACTTTTGTAGGGACATATTTAGCAGACAACAATGAAGATCCTCAGGACAATCCCTTTAAGTTCTCTTTCTCCTTTAAGCTCGCAGAGACATTTTTAAAAAGCGAAGGATATTCTTTAGACAACCACCCTCGCAAGCTTGATATTCCCATTTTCCAGCATGCAGATAATCAAGGCTTTGTAGAAATACCATTTTTAAACGCTAGCTCCGGTGGATATTATCGAGAAGGAAATATTAGCAAGATCCAAACATACTTGAACTTTCGCTCCGGCGATAACAACTTTCCAGTTATTGACGCTTCAGAATTATTGAGTGGAGTTCAGTCCCCCAGCATTCTCACGGAAAAGATTGTCATTGTTGGCAGAATCGATTCTTACTTTCCAAGATTTATACCTGTTGCAGCATCCTCCAGCTTAATTCAGGAAGCAGAAGGTAGCCAAACTCCAATCTTGCCTCGATTTGGGATTGTCGGCCCTGAACTAGAGGCACATAGCGTTAGTCAAATTGTGCATGGCGTCATCAACGCTCGTCCATTTTTATATACGCTGCCCTCCTGGTTAGAAAATATTTTAATTATTTCATCCGGTTTGACGGGGATTGCTATCAGCGTTTCGCTAAAATCTTCGGCCCGTAGTGCGATCGCGCTCGTCATTTCAACCTTAATGGGATTCTGTATTTGTTTTTTCTTAATTGCCAGTCAGGGGCTATGGCTGCCGGTCACCCCGATGGCAATTTGTTTTCCCTTATCAGGCATGACCTATTTAGGATTTAACTATCGCAGCCAGCGGAGTGCTTTACGCGATAAACAAGAAGAGCTTGTAGAAGCGAAAGTACTGGAATCAGAACGGCGTAATGCTATCGAACGTGCTTTCAGTGCAATTCATGCGGGCCCGCTGCAAAGATTATCCCGTTTACTGAGAAATGCCAAAGATGGGGATATTGATCAAGAAAATGTAATTGATGAATTAGAGGCTCTCAACAAGGAAATTCGTGGCGTAGGTGAACGACTGAGACAGGAAGCGATTGGAGATGTTTATTTTTTCTACTCCGAAGGGGATATCAAATTAGACCTTACACATCCTATGCATGAGGTCCTTTACGAAGTTTACAGTTTAGCCGTTCAGCGCAAACTGCCTGGATTTGAAAAAGTTAGAGTCCGCTCAGTCTCCATAGAGCCTTTCAACTGTAAGCAGCTAAATCTTGATATCAAACGTCAGCTCTGCTGGTTCCTCGAAGAGTCACTACAAAATATTGGCAAACATGCCATCGGTACTACGCGCATACAAGTTTCAGGGAAATACATTGACGAATTTTATTGTTTGAGAATAGAGGACAATGGGCCAGGTATATTGTCGGCCCATACGGGTGATGGTACCCAGTCCTCTTTTCGTCTAGAAGCCGTTTTGTGCGGCAAATTTTCGCGTTTTTCTAAACCAGAAGGAGGTGGGACCATATGTGAATTATTATGGCCTTCATTGATTAAGTAATTTTCGCTAGTCACATTCAGAATTTCACCTACAGGGAGCTCGTAACCATGATCAAATTTCATTTAAGCTCGACAAAGCTGCAAATAATCGCAATCCTTGCATTTATTCTCAGCGCTAGTTTTTCGGTCCATCACGAGTCAGTTGCCGACTATGTGCCCCAAGGCGGGGAGCCCCCCACCGGCAGAACCTCGACCTCAGGAATGGGCATTAGCTAACCTAAGGCAATGTCGCTCCGCACATGACGCAAATGGTACAATTGAACCATTGAGTTGTAGGTGTCGGCTATGTCTCTTTGGGCTCTCAAGGGTTCGGGTGTCGTCATAGGTGCATTTGCCCTAGCCGTTTGCATGTGGAGTGGTAATCCATTATTTGTGGCAGATTACATTCCCCAAGGCGGAGTGCCGCCTAGCGGAGGTACCGGCACAACAGCTTTAGCAGGCTGAGCAGCAAGATTCTACAGTAAGCGATCGCTGCGATACTGAGTGTAGGCGCAGCCATTTCAACGTTTTGGGGAGCGGCAGCTGTTCTTTTCTGCAATGAATCTGCGGCAAAAAGCATTGAGGAATCCTCAGGGAAATCACTAGCCTTAAGGTGGTTCTCTAAGGGAGATCACCATGAACTTACTCAAAACGCTTTTTAGTTCAGACATTGAGGAGACGACTTCTACTTTCTTCGAAACCACACATCCCTTGACCAACAACTCTTTCAACGGCGATCCGGAAGCCTGGTACACCCAGTCGGAGGCTGCCGCTACCGTGCAAACAACCATTCAGCCGGGGCAGCTCGGCCGAGTGAAATTTCAAGGCGTCCGCTGGCGGGCTTTGTGCGATCGCCCAATCACCATTGCCGAGGGCACGCGGGTGAAAGTTCTGGGCCGCCGCACCAACATCTTGGTTGTCGAGCCTGCAGAAGTCTGCGTGGATTGCTGATTCCTTTGACTGCGAGCGGTTGTCGTAACTGAGTAAAGCCCCAGGTCAGGTTTGAGAACCGACCTGGGGCAACTGACTTTAAAGGATGATGTTCACATCTAAACTATGAGGAGAGTAGCGATGAATGACCTCCTCTTTAACGTTGAGATGCCGTTATGAACCTAGTAAGCCGCCTATGTCCGTAGAGTTATTGATTGAAAATGCCGCTTTAATCGGTCGTAGGGGCCATTGGGCGATCGCCATTGACCAGGGAGCGATTACCCAGGTGCAGCCTCGCCTTACCATGAAGGCCCAATGCTCAATCGATGCTCAGGGGCAACTTTTGGTTCCAGGCTTCGTTGATGCACACATGCATCTTGATAAAGCCTTTTTACTATCTCAGGCACCAGCACAAACTGGCAATTTTGCCGAAGCACTACAGACAACGTCGCAGCTGAAGGCAAACTACACGGTTGCGGATATTCAACGTCGCGCCACCACCGTCTTGGACCGGGCGATCGCCTTTGGCACCACGGCGATGCGAAGCCATGTGGAAGTCGACCCCATTTTAGGAACGATGTCCATGGCGGCACTCTCACCGCTGAAACTGGCATATGCCAACCAAATTTCATTACAGCTTGCGGTCTTTGCCCAAGAGGGAATCACCCATCAACCTGGCGCTGAGGCGATCTTGAGAGAGGCAATGAGCATGGGCGGCGATGTAATCGGCTCCGCGCCCTACATCGACCCTGATCCACAGCGGAATATTGAAATCATTTTCGATATCGCCGAAGAATTTGATTGCGATGTCGATTTTCATTTAGATTTTTTGGATGATGATGCGCCGCTACAGTTACCCATCGTTATTGCCGAAACCCACAAACGTCAGTGGCATGGACGTGTTTGTTTGGGCCACATGACCAAATTGGCCGGCCTTGCACCTGAAGACTTGGCGGCGATCGCTAAGGAACTACAGGCGGCGGGAATTGCGATTTTGGCCTTGCCAGCGTCTGACTTGTATATGATGGCACGCCGCGATACCCACAATGTGCGCCGAGGCGTGGCGCCGCTCCACCAGCTTCACAACTTCGGAGTCACCGTCGGCACCGCGACTAATAATGTACAAAACCTATTCACGCCCTTTGGGGAGGGCGACATGCTCAAAATAGGTACACTGCTGGCGCAAGTGTTGCAGTTAGGCACCACCGACCATCACGAACTGTGTATGGATATCCTGACTCGATGCTCCGCTCAGGCCATCGGCATCGCTAATTACGGCATTGCTCCAGGTAACGTAGCGGATCTCGTGCTGCTAGAGGCGCCGGATGCCTCGACGGCGATCGCAACGGCGCCCCCCGGCCGCACGGTCTTTAAAGCTGGCAAGCTTGTCAGCAAAACTCAGGTCCACACCCAGACATTTAGCTCACCAGCAGCCCTCGCCCGAGGTTGAGCTGCCGCGGAAATCGCTCGGCACAGTAACAGGCTTCACAGTAAATTGAGAGCGTCTAATGCCGCTCGGGCAGCAGCTTTTTCGGCATCTTGTTTGCGGCGTCCTCTTCCTTGCCCATGGGTTTGCCCCGCTATCCGTACAATTGCTGTGAATTGTTTAGCGTGGTCGCGGCCGGATTCAGCAATAATCGCATAGGTTGGAATCGTTCCAGTTTGGGCCAGTGACCATTCTTGTAGAGTGCTCTTTTCGTTAATATTCTGAGTTGGGTCAGCGCGAGCCTCCACCACAGACTCAAAGAGTGGAAAGACGAAGTTTCTTACGGGTTCTACCTGCGATCGCTGATCTAAAAAATAGGCGCCCACCAGGGCTTCAAAAGCGCTGCTTAGCAGACGAATATTTTGGCGGCCACCGCTACCCTCAACGCCTTTGCCCAACCGCAGATGATCCTGCAACCGCAACTTGCGAGCAAAATCACCGAGCTGAGTCGCATCCACCAGAGAAGCACGCAGCGCAGTCAACTTGCCCTCGTCACAATCCGGGTAGCGGGCAAATAAGAATTCACCGCACAAGAACGTCAGAATGGCATCACCCAAAAACTCTAAGCGCTCATTATCCGCTTTGGCCTCGGGATGCTCTCGAGCATAAGACTTATGGGTCATGGCGTGGATAAGGAGATCAGCCTCGTAAAATTTCGGTAACTGAAACATCAGACGTCAGGCTGTAGAAAACAGTTGCGGATACCGCTAGCAGATTTGCCCCAGCAATACTGACGATCAGTCACTTATGATTACCCACACTGGGCCCCTGCCCTAAAACTTTTGACCCCGATGTCACTATCTGCATAGCTACAGCCTGTCGAACTGAGAGGGCTCTTAGCGATCATCGTGAACTGCATCGGCAATGGCTGACTTTAACATCAGGCCCACCATGGTTTCAATATAATGCTCTTTGCTGAGGGGCATAATGTCCCGTCCATGCAAAATGTGCTGAGTCAGGCACATGTAAACGACGGATCCCAGAATGATTTGAGCGATCGCCTGGGAGTCAGCAAAGCCAAATTCCGGGTGCTGCTCAAGATAGGTTTGCATCAGCTCCAGACCAGGTTTAGACAGATAGGTGACAAACGTTCTGGCTAGCTCAGGAAACCGGCCTGACTCACCGATCACTAAGCGGACAAAATCCTGATATTCATGATCGTCAGCGATTGTTTCCACCATTAAACCGAGTAAACGGGGAAGCGACTCAGCCGGTGGATCGCCAAATCCGTCTGGATTAAACTTAATTTGACAGCGTTCGCGCGCAATTTTTTGCACCAGCGCTCGAAACAGTCCTTCTTTATCTTGAAAGTGGTTGTAGACCGTCGGCTTAGAGACGCCCGCCGTAGTCGCCACCCGATCCATACTGGTTCCCGCATAGCCATGCGCCAAAAACTCTTGAAGCGCACCATTAAGAATTTGGGCAGCTTTATCGGATTTATGATTCCAAGCAACGGTCATGAAACGCAATCATCAGTAAGTGTGCATTGATTCTAATCGCTGAGCGAAACTCTCCAGTTGGAGCACTGTTACGTTCGTGACAATATTGGCTAAATGTTATACCGTTTGTTCCTGCAAACGATGGGCGATCGCCGCTGCGGCGCCCCTTTTTTCCATCTTTGGGAAAAACAGCGGTAAATATCAAACCACCTAATTGACGTGGTCAAGCAGGTGTAAGCAGACAGACAAAACTTCCCAATGTGATTGAGCGCGATTGTCGGATTAACCACGCTCACCACTAAGATCTAACTTTCCAAGCTTAGGACAAAAGCCGATAAATCGCGATGAATAGTCAATTCTTAATCGGCCGATCCATTGGGTCAGCTGTCTTTGCTCATTTGCCACATCAAAAACTGTTGAGTGGGCTGGATGGCGACCCCTTCGACACCATTTTGAGCAAAAACGTAATCCTTGTTTTGCCACAGTGGAATATAGGGCACATCGTCCTGTAAAAGGGCTTGCAAATCTTGAATGATGATTTTGCGCGCCTCAGGGTCTTGCTCAGATTGTTGAGCTTGCACCAGCTCATTGGCTTTTTCACTGTAGTAAAACGAGCCATTACCCTGACTAGCACCTTCTTCACACAGAGCTTCCTCTGAACCCTTTTCACAGCTTAGAAACGGCTGCACGAAGGTATCGACATCGTAATAGTCGGGATACCAGTTGGCGAGTACGGAAGGATAAACACCTTTATCTACGTTGCCCCACAGCGTGGCGCTTTCCGCCGTTTGCACAGTTACAGTAATCAATCCAGGCAGCCCAGTTTCAAACGCCTCCTTTAGGGTGTTAGCCACAACGCTGCGAGTCGTAGAGGCCGAGGGATACCAGATTTCAAAGTTCAGCGGATTATCCTCAGAAAAGCCGGCCTCTCGCAGCAACTTTTCTGCCAGCTCAAAGTTGCCATCGCCATAGGCCTCTTGTAAAACCGGCTCATAGACCTCAAAGCTAGTGGGAATCAGACTATACAGCGGCTCGGCCTGGCCTTGGAAGACGCGCTCATTGACCAAGTCACGGTCAATCATGGCGGCGATCGCCTGTCGCACTTTGACATCATCTAGGGGCGCAATTTTTTGGTTCAGGCTCATGTAGTTGACTACCGTGGTACCCGCTTCGATGACCTGCCAGTCGCCAGAGTCCGCTTGACGTTCTAAATCAGCAATTTGCTCGGGATCGAGGGTTTGGTAAGCGACATCAACCCCTTGGGTCTTAAAGGTGTTGTAGAGATTGGCCGGACTGCTGAAAATTTGAATATCGATGCCATCGTTGGCTGGCTGCTCTCCCCAGTAATCTTCATTGACCTCCAGTTGGATGGAGTCGCTGTTGAACGCCGCCAACTTATAGGGACCAGTGCCAATAAAGCTGTCAGGGATAAAGCTACCTTCGGCGATTTCATAGGCGTCTGGCGGGACTGGCGTCACCCCCCAAAATGTCATTAAGGCGGTAAAAGCGGCAAAGGGGGAATTCAGGGTAATCGTTAACTCATATTCACCGGTGGCCTCAACCGACTCAATGCGATCAGCCAGCAAAAACGCCGGACGTCCACCATTTTTCATAAACCGTTGGAGGGAAAAGGCCATCGCCTCCGCATTAAAAGGAGTGCCATCGTGAAAAACAACCCTCTCCCGCAGGGGAATGGTATAGGTCAAACCGTCGTCACTGACGGTGGGCATTTCCGTGGCTAACTGGGGGATCAAATCTGTGGTGCCCGGTTCATAGGCATAGAGCTGATCGCCGAGATTATGCAGCAAAATGCCAGGAAAGATTTCGTAGGCATCGGCCGGATCTAGGGTGCGAGCGGTGAGCGTGGTGCCCATGGAAATCCGATTACCTGTGGCTTCGGCGCCAGCGTCAGTACTGGGGTTAGAATCCGCGGTCGGACTGCCTGTGCAGGCAATGACAAAGGTCAGACACAGGGTCAAAAGGGCGCTAAAGCGCAGCCGCGATCGCCACGGGCGACGTGACCAAACTCGACATCGCTGCTGCCAACGAGATCCGACAAAAGACACCATAGGTCAACCCCAGTTTCACAGAACCTAAATGAAGTTAATTAACCACCGTCTTGGAACTGCTGTCAATCAGATTTCATACAGCAGAGGGTTCGGCAGGTGTGCTGTCGTCCTTATCTAGCAAGAAGTTACGGGCGATCGCCGCTGTGATCAGATGCACCAACAGTCCTAACGGTCCAGCAAATAGACATAGGGCTAAGGAATGGCGGGTGAATACTCGATTTTCTTGACCTTGCCAGTAAATCCAGCGGCCCACAAACAAATCCATCACTAAAAAATGCACCCAGCCCAACGCCATCACGTGGGGATTGGCAAACATGCCCGCTAAGCTGGCCAAATCTAACTCCGGGTCAGAAAACGCCGTGAGGACACCGCCATCGAGGGTGACAAATAGATAGACATACAAACTGGCTAGGGCCGCATAGGGAATAAAGGACCGCATTAGCCAGCGGGTGCCGCCCCAGTTAGGCAACACAATCATCAACGCCCAAAACGGCAGCACGGACAAATTGGCGACCTGAAAGATATTGGCCAAATCAGTTGAGGTGGGAAAAAACATGGGCGATCGCTCATCACTACGCCTTTAATGTAGACAAGTCAGCCACTGATGGGGAGAGCCTCGCTTATCCAGCCTAGCCGCAGCCACGAGCCAGTGCCACGGCTCCTCAGCCGAGGAAAGTTCAGTGCTACTCTTCGCGGCGGTAGCCTAATTCGGCCAGTTGGGCTCGGGACTGCCGCCACTTAGGCTGCACTTTGACAAAAATTTCCAGATAGACCTTGCCCGTAATGAGCTTTTGCATCTGCTCTCGGGCCCCGGACCCGATCGCCTTCATCATGCTGCCTTTTTTGCCGATGAGAATGCCCTTTTGTGAATCGCGCTCCACGTGCACCGTTGCCAAAATGCGGGTAATGTTTTCGTCTTCTTCTACGCGGTCAATGGCAATCGCGACGGAATGGGGCACCTCTTCGCGGGTGTGATAAAGAACCTGCTCTCGAATTAGCTCACCCATAATGAAGCGCTCGGGCTGATCGGTGACCAGATCCGGCGGATAGTAGTAGGGGCCGGGCTCTAGTCCTTGAATGAGCTGGGTTTGCAGCTCTGGTACACCAGACCCAGTGATAGCAGAAAATTCAGATAGCGGCCATCCTTGCGCTGTGGCGATCGCCTGATAGCTCTCAACAATCACAGCGGCTTCGTCTGGCGATCGTTGATCGAGCTTGTTCATCCCCAAATATACCGGGGTCTGCTGTTGGGTCAGCAATTCGGTGATGAAGCGATCGCCCCGCCCCGCCGGCACTGCCCCATCGACCACAAACAGCACGAGATCAACAGAGGCAATGGCGGTGCGGGCATTGTGCACCAATACCTTACCCAGTTCGTGGTGGGGCTTATGAATGCCGGGGGTATCGACAAAAATAATTTGCGCCTGATCCGTCGTCAAAATTCCCCGCAGTCGATTGCGGGTCGTTTGGGCCACGGGCGAGGTGATCGCCACCTTTTGCCCAATCAAGTAGTTCATCAAGGTTGACTTACCGACATTCGGGCGTCCAACAATGCCCACAAAGCCAGAGCGAAACTCCGGCGGTGCCGTCGGAATCGCCGATAGGCCCAAACTTTCAACCATGACTTCAGTTTCCCATAATGTGAACAACCACTTCGCGATGATGACCGCGATCGCGGTGCTCCCACAAATAAATGCCCTGCCAAGTGCCTAGGGCCAACTGCCCCCGCATCACCGGAATCGATAGGGAGGTGCTGGTCAACACGGAACGGATGTGAGCTGGCATATCGTCAGGTCCCTCAGCACTATGCACATAATGATTGCCGTCGGGCACCAGTTTTGACAAAAAGTTTTCAAGATCAACCAGTACGTCGGGGTCGGCATTCTCTTGAATGATGAGGCTAGCTGAGGTATGGCGAATAAACACAGTACAGAGTCCTTGGGTCATGCCCGAGGCCCGCACAACACTCTGCACCTGCTGGGTAAAACGCTGAAGGGATTTGCCTTGGGTAGAGAGATCGAGCACCTGCTGGTGATGATGGGTGATTGCCGTAGCCGTCATAGTAAACCCGTCAGTAAAAAGTTTGCGCCGGTATGGAGCCCTCATACTAACGAAAGTCCCACAGCGATGGCGGATTTATTCAACTCTTAGCCAATCGAGCAGAGGGTAAACCCAAGTTCAGTTCCTGGGCAGACTAGGGCTACCACCTTCTGCACCTGGCGTCGATGGTCCAATTTTCGAGTTGAGCGGCCCTAATCCCGTGTTCTCACCAACCCCTGCCAACGTTCACCGATCGAGTCTAGTGTCCTCATCCCAAGCGACGAATCCCTTGGGCATGCTCAATTTGGGAGTAGATGAGTGGAATCAATGGCGATCGCAGGTGCCCAATCGTGAACCCGTCATCGAGTCTCGGCCACCCCGGATTAACCTGCGCGAGGTCTACCTGCGTCAGGCTCACCTGCCGCGCGTCAATCTATCTCTGGCCGACTGCTGCATGGCGGATTTGCGATCGGCGAATCTCTGTGATGCAGATTTGCGCGAGGCGCTTTTTTACACAGCGAACCTCAGCTATGCCCGTCTTGATCGCGCCAATATGATGGGGGCCGATTTGCGTGAAGTCTCCCTCCATGACGCCAGCCTTCAAACGGCGACACTCAATGCTGCGGTGCTGACCCATGCGGACTTGACCCGGGGCATCCTGCGCGAAGCACAGCTCCGCCAGGCCGATTTACGCCATGCCTCACTCAACCAATCGGATGCCTGCATGGCCCAGTTTGCCGAAGCCGATTTGGCCTGGGCAGATTTGAGCAATACAGCGCTTTACACTAGCGACCTGAGCCGCTGTAATCTCACCAGCGCCACCCTCAACAATGCCGACCTCCGCTAGGCCAATTTTGCGATGGCTACATTGCAAGAGGCGGTGATGCATAAAGTCGATTTGAGCTCTGCCATCTGTAGCGCCGCCAACATGATCGGCGCAGCCCTGCATGATGCTAACCTCACCTTTGCGAATCTCAGTTTGACGAATCTATGCATGGCAAACTTAAGTCGCGCCCGCCTAGAAAACACGACCTTAATCGGGGCAAATCTGATTGGGGCTAACCTGCACCAAGCTCAGCTCAATGGTGCCAACTTAGAGAATGCCGACTTGCGGGAAGCTATCATGCGTCAAGCCGACCTGCGGGGTGCCAACCTGCGCTTTGCCGACCTCAAGATGGCAAACCTTTCCGAAACCAACCTCAAAGGCACTAATTTAGCAGGGGCCGACCTCTCCCAAGCCAATGTTTGGCGGGCTAACCTCAAAGACGCCTGCTTAATTGATGCGGTCATGCCTGACGGCAGCTTGTACGTGCCCTGAAGCTACGCCCAGAAAAATTCACGAGCACCTGCGACAACCCCGCTATCTAGAGATGAAAATCTCTTAGTGAATCGCCGCGATCGCGCAGTAGCTTATACCAACTCTCTGTAATAGCGCCATAGATTCGAAGATCCCCCGCTGTCGCTGCCCCCTTGAAAAAGGGACTTTGAAGCATCTATGGGTAATCGTGATTCGCAAAAATAGTATTAAACATTACCGCACCGCCAGTTCAGGAATGTAGAGGCCAGGATCACGGGCCACCCAGCCCAACGCCGAGTTCGTGCGCACCTCAAAATAAAGCTGACTTGTATCCTCTACAGTGGGAGTGGCGATCGCCAACGGCTGCCCCGCCTGCACTGCATCCCCGACCGCGACGACCGCTTCACGGACCTGAGCATAGCGGGTTTGCACCCCCTGGTCATGGTTCACTACGATAAGTAAACCCAGTGCCCCCTCTTCGCCCACATAGGCCACAGTGCCCCGCCCAGCGGCAACAACAGAGGTCTCGTTGGGGGCTGCAATCGTGACTCCGCTGCTAAAGACCAGTGCATCTTGCTCCGCATCAGTTTGCCATCCATAATTGCCCACAATGTTACCGGGGGCAGCCAGCGGATAGATCGATAGCGGATCGTTGTTTTCTGCCATTGTTGCCGAGTCAGCCGAAGAGTTTTCTAGCAGCCAACTGACACCCGGTACGAAAATCTGCTCTGGTATCGATGCAGGGCAGCCGTTGACCTCGAAGAGCACGTCGGCGCGGGCCCCGTAGGCTAGAGCCAAATCTTGCCAGGTTTGCCCCGATACGACGGTGACAGCGGCTCCATTAAAGGGGGGAATTTTCAACGTTGTGCCTGGGGCAACGGTGCCTGGTTGCGTCGCCGGATTCATCGCCAGTAGAGTTACCGGCAATAGATTATGGGCTGCGGCGATGCTGTCAATGGTCTCCCCAGCCTGTACGGTGTGGGTCGTGAGTCTGGCTAGGGCAGGCTCTGGGCACAGGGACTCCGCAGCTTGGGCGATCCCCCCCAGGGGTTGGCGACTTTCCCAGGGCAGCACCAAGCCCCCCAGCCCGAGGCCCAGACACAAAATTGAGAAAGTCCACTTAGATAAATAATGACCAGGCAATTGGGGCCTCATAGCTGATTCAAATGCGGGCATTGATGTTACGCAAAGCGAGGCGATCGCGATGGACCTATACTCTAGTCTGTTTAAGCACTGACTGTTTGACCCATCAGTTAATGGGACACCCAAACGAGACGCTAAAGTTCCCTCGACCTTCTCAGTCAGCTAAAGCTTTAGTATGGGCTCATCAGATTATTATTAGCGTCCGTTTTATTTTCGCTAAAGTAGTAGCAATTTGAACGCACCAAATCGTCGGGAGATTCGCGATGGGCTTAGCGCTAAAGCAAATTGGTCTATCGACCGCCACCTTGGTCATGGGTGGAGGACTTGGGTGGGCTGGCCATCAATATTGGCAAGCTCAGCAATCCGGAGCCGAGGTGCCAACAGCCCCCCCCCCTCGGTGGTGCAGGCAGCGAATCCCCCCGTGAGCAGTGAGCTGCCCGCCGTGGCCTTGCTTCCCCCAGCCCAAAATAACCCCAATTTTATTGCGGATGCGGTCAATCGAGTCGGGGCCGCCGTGGTCCGGATTGATGCGGAAAATCCCGATGCAGAGATTCCCGAGGGGCTGGACAATCCGTTTTTTCGGCGATTTTTTGGGGACGAAGTGCCGTTACCCCCTGAGCCGTTTCAGCAGGGAACGGGGTCTGGCTTCATCATCTCTACAGACGGGCGCATCATTACCAATGCCCATGTCGTCGAAGGTGCTTCGACGGTAACCGTGACGCTCACCGACGGCCGGACCTTTGAGGGCACTGTCGTGGGCACCGATAAGGTGACTGATGTGGCTGCGGTCAAAATCAACGCTGAGGCTATGCCCGCCGTTGCCCTGGGCAGTACTGACAATGTCTCCCCAGGCCAGTGGGCGATCGCCATTGGTAATCCGCTGGGGCTAGATAATACGGTGACGGCGGGCATTATCAGCGCCCTGGGTCGAAGTAGCTCTGAGGTGGGCATTCCTGATAAGCGAGTGCAGTTTATTCAGACCGATGCGGCGATCAATCCCGGCAACTCCGGTGGACCGCTGCTGAATGATCAAGGTGAGGTCATCGGCATGAATACGGCCATTCGCAAAGATGCCCAGGGCTTAGGATTTGCCATTCCCGTAGAGACGTTTAACCGTATTGCCAATCAACTGTTTGAAGATGGCGAGGTGCAGCATCCCTATTTAGGGATCCAAATGGTGTTGCTGACCCCCGAAATGCGCGATCGCATCAACGCAGAGGAAGAAATCGAGGTCGAAGTAGATGCCGATGCCGGCGTGCTCATTGTCCGCGTCTTGGAGGACACCCCAGCTGCTACCGGTGGGCTGCAAGCGGGCGACATCATCCAGCGGGTCAACGGCAACCTGGTAGAAACCCCCACCGATGTCCAAGCCGAGGTCGATGCGGGGGAAGTGGGCCAACCGCTAGATGTCGAAATCAAGCGGGGTGACAAAACGGAAACCATCACCGTGCGCCCCATGCCGCTGCCGTCACAGTTGCAGTAGCGGGTTGCCATGTCTGCGGTGACGATTCGGGCTGCTGTGGAGGCCGACCTACCAGCAATTTTGGCCATTTACAACGACGCGATTCTTCATACCACCGCCGTTTATGACTACACACCGCACACCCTGGCGATGCGTCGCGCTTGGTGGCAACAAAAGCAGCAGGCTGGATGGCCCGTCATCGTGGCGATCACAGAAAATCAGGTCTCAGGATTTGCCTCCCTCGGCCCCTTTCGCGCTTGGGAAGCCTATCGTTACACCGTTGAAAACTCACTCTACGTGACTCCTCAGCAGCGGGGTCGTGGCATTGGCAAGCAACTACTCAAGCAGCTGATCGAAACCGCTGAAGCGAGGAATCTCCATGCGATCGTTGCAGGCATCGACGCTGATAACATCGTCAGCCTGAGAATGCATGAGCAATTTGGTTTTCAAGAAGTAGCCCACTTTCACCAGGTGGGCTATAAGTTCGATCGCTGGCTCGAACTAAAGTTCATGGAGCTGTTACTGGAGGTCAAACCAGATCAGACCCCAACCATTGACGGCTTTTCTGAGTAATTCAACCAACTGCCCTTACTAAAGGGCGTTATCGCCAAAGCCGCTGTCAGAAGCGGGGCCGTGGGGCTTCCAACTGATGCGGCTGCCGTAGGTACCCGGTCGCCAAGCCGTACTGTGACGAGAGCCCGTATCGTGAGTCACTTCCTGGGGCGAGGGGGCAGCCGTACGGGGGTTTTTAGGGGGGGGTGGTGTTCCTTGGCGGGCTTGACGCCGATGCTGCAATCGCTTAATTTCCTTAAGGGCTGCCTTCCAAGTCAGCTCTGGCTCATGGAGCAGGTCACGCAACGCCTCTAACACCGCTGCTTCTTCTTGATTGAGCTTGAGCGGTTGAGATAGTCGGATCGGATCAATCTGAACAGCGGCAAACGCCTGGCGCACCGCACTGGTAATTTGAGTCTGGTGCTCATGCTGAGCCCGCTCATATTGATGCTGAAGGCCTTTTTCGCTCGAAGCATAGAGCGCAGGCAGACGATTCAGCGCAAACGTCTCAACTTCCGTTCGTTTAACGTATTTGGAAACGCGCTCTGGCAGTTTTGCCAGTTGGCGACTGACCTCTTCGGCCACCAACATTTCCATGACGTTGATATAGAGCTTGTGATGAGCAGTCAAAGAGTCACCACCCATAGTTGCAACCTGCAGCAAAAAGATTAGCAAAAAGCAGTCGCAAGTATTCGTTTGCAACCGCTCAACCGTAACCTAACAACAAAAAACACCCTGTTACCGACTGCTTATCCCGGTCATGTCCGATGTCGGCACAGTGCATCGAGAGTCCAATCCTGAGACGGAGCAGCAGTATTGATCTAGTATAGCAAGAATTGTTAGGTTCTAAGGGAAAACCCTGAGAGGGATTACGCTCACTGATTTAATGGTCGCGATAGACAGCACCGGGGATAAAACTAAGCCCACTCCTCGGCTCCGTCCCCGCTTGATCGAGACTTCATCCGAGAGAGTTCTTGCTCGATGGCTGCAGCTTCCGTTTGTTCTAGGGCTTGGAACTGGCCTTCGAGGGACTGGGAGGCTAAAACCTGATTCAACTCAGTTACGGCACTTGCCTGAGCTTCTAAGTCTAATACTTTGTCTTCCATCTGATTGAGCAGCCCCGGCGATCGCCCCTGGCCGACCTGACCGATCATCTCTTGAATGCGCTGCGAGGCTTCGGCTGAGCGCGCCCGGGCAATGTACAGATCGCGGCGGGTACGGACATCGGTAATTTTGACTTCCAGCTCACGCATGTTGGCCTTAAGCTGCTTGATGACCCGCTGTTGTTCATCAATGTGCCCTTGCAGTTGGGCTTGCATCCGTAAATAGGTATGGCGCTGGGCCAGGGCTTCCCGCGCTTGATCTTCGTGACCTTTATGCAGTGCGAGTTGGGCTCGGTTATACCACTCTCGGGTCAAGGTTGCCGTTTGGTGAGATTGTCGCTCTGTACGCTTTTGGGTGGCGATCGCTTGGGCGACAGACTGCCGCAGCTGGATTAAATCTTGCTGCATTTGCACAACGGTCTGATCCAGGATCTTTTCTGGGTCTTCGGCCCCTTGTATCCAATCATTCACCTGAGAGCGAATGACCCGAGTCAATCGTCCAAACACGCCCATGACTGTACTTCTGCCCTTATCATCAGCACTCTTCTTTAGAGTAGGTCATTGCTTGCCGAATGGGGGACGCTGAGTGATGACCGAGCTCCGGATAGCCTACCTCGCCCAGGGGGCTACATCTGGGCAATGGGTCAGCGACACCATTACGAAGCGCGGCGGCAGACGACTGTGGCAATTTTGGGTAAGCATGACGTGGCAACAAGCTGCCTTGGGGTCTCAGTCAAATCGCCTCTCTCAAACCGTCATCGCCGTTCCTAGCTCATACTCATCCTTGCGATGTTCCATACCATTTCTGCGAATCACGATTACCCATAGATTCTTCACCCCCCTTTTTCAACGGAGCAGCGACAGCGGGGGATCTTCAAATCTGTAGCGCGATTACAGAACATTGGGACTATGCCTGACGTAGCGCTGGTGCGAGAAGTCCTGCGGCAAACTGCAGCTGCTCCCCAGTCTTACGATAACCAGGGAGCCCCCCGGCAAACACAGCGACTAGATCTGATAGCCCTCCGCCTGCAAACGAAACATCTGGGCATACAGTCCATCTTGCTGCATCAGTTCGTCGTGGCTGCCCAATTCAGTGACTCGCCCCTGGTCCAACACCATGACGCGATCGGCCTGCCGCACAGACGAAAAGCGATGGCTCGTGAAAATAGTCGTGCGTTCCTGGGTCAGCTCCCGAAATCGCTGGAACAGCTCCATTTCTGCGATCGCATCCATCGCCGCGGTGGGCTCATCCAAAATCAAAATCGGCGCTCGACTCATAAACGCCCTGGCCAACCCCAGCTTTTGCCATTGCCCCCCGGATAATTCTTGACCGTGGGGAAAGAGATTGCCCAGCTTGGTGTCGTAACCCTCCGGTAATTGTCGAATCCAAGCATCGGCACCAGCCGCCTTGGCCGCCTGCACGATGCGATCGCGATCGGCGATCGCGGCCACATCCCCAAGGCCAATATTTTCCGCAACGCTGAGTTTGTAATGGGCAAAATCTTGAAACAAAACAGCAATTTTCTGCCGCAGTTCGTTCAAGTCAAAGGCTTCTAATGGATAGCCATCAATCGTGATGCGGCCAGCGCTAGGACTATATAGGCGCGTCAGCAACTTTACCAACGTCGTTTTGCCGACCCCATTGACCCCCACCAAGGCCATACTCTCCCCCGGGTAAATGGTGAGGTCGATATCACGTAACGTTGACCGCGACGCCTGAGGATAGGTAAAACTCACCCGCTCAAAACAAATGCCTTCCCCCAAAACCGCAGGAAAAGCCGTAGGCTGAGCCGGACTCGTAATTTTGGGTTGCAGCTGCAAAAAGTCCAGATACTGACTGACGTACAGGTTTGCCTCGTAGGCCGTCGAAATATTCTCCACCAAGTTGGTCAATAGGCTTTGGGATTGGGAAAACGCCCCCGCATACATGGTGAAATCACCTAAGGTAATTTGCCGGGTCACAGTTTGAATCAAGACCCAAATATAGCCTGCATAAAACCCCAGACTTGGAATCAACCCCACCACAAATCGTGCCGTCGTTCGCCTCAGCATGAGTCGATTCATCTTTTGATGATGCTCCTGACTAATGCGATACCACTGCTGCATGAGATAGGGACCCAGCCCATACAGCCGGACCTCTTTAGCCATGGGTTGCTGCGTCAGCAAGCCTTGAAAGTAAGCAGCCACCCGGTTGTTGAGCGTTTGCTTACGCATCAGCGAAAAACCCTTATTCGAGTAGGTCACGCCAATTCGCAAGGGCGGCAAAGAGGTGAGAAATAATAGACCCACCATGATTGGGTTGAACTGCGCTAGCAGTCCGACAACGCCCAACAGGTTGATGGACTGTCCTAAAATCATCGTGAAATTATTGAAAGCCCTGACCGGATAGCTACTACCACTCTGCATCGCGCGGCTCAGGGACTCATGAAACTGTGACGATTCATAGTGCTCAAGATCGAGCCGAATTGCTTGCTGCAGCAATTGCTGATTGGCAAAGAGCGAAAAGCGATCGCTAATCACCAGCGAAATGTAGGGACGTATATTTTCCAACCCAGATTTCAACATCGCTAGGGCAAATCGTAGCGTCACTAACAGCGCCAGTCGCTGCCAAGCTGGTGAGCCAATGCTTAAGCTCGCGGCTAATCCGTCAATAATCAGCTTGTTAATGTAAAGCCAGGCAACTGGCAACAACGCAGCGGTTACCGTTGCGCCCAGCGATAGCAGCAACCATCGTGGTGCAGCTTGCCAAACCAACTTCAGCAGCTTGGGCGTGGTTGATAAGGTCACCCAAAAGCGACGCTTTAAGGAATCTGAAGCGGGAGAGGCCATAGGTGGTCACTGAGCTTTGGTGTAAGGGCGATCGCTAACCCTGCCAATTCAATACAGAAAACATAAATCAGGGTTTAATCCATAAAATTTCATCCTGATTTTCCCGAAAAAGTTAAAGCTAAACTTCCTAAAATACTTCAACCATTTAAGTATTCCAAGAAAAACAGACTTAACCTTCAAAACATAGCATCCCCCACAAACCGCGGAAAGTCTAATCTTAGGGATGCAGCTTACAAGAAAAATCTGCCGATTTGCCCCTTTGTAAATCAACTCAAATCACTAGATATCTGCAATCTTCAGTACAGCTTAGATGAAAACGCCAGTCATCACCAGCCAGCACCGCCTCCCCTCTATCCTGATATAATCACCCAGTTTCAATTGCTCAAACGCATCTTGATAGCCCCTATAAAAAATGGGAATATTAGATCGTCTACAGCAGCAAAGTTAGCAGTTGACATCATGATGACATTCACCAACTTAAGCCAAGATGCCCAGATCGGTCTCCATAGCAAACCTAAGTTCAAAGTTTGGGACATTGGCCTACCTCGCACAGGAACTTCAACTTTTTGTCAAGCCGTAAAGCTTCTAGGTTATGGGAAAGTCAAGCACAATCCACGTCTAGAGCATCTACAGGATTTGGATGCGGCTTCCGATGCGGGGTGTGTCATCTACTATAAATACCTGGATTACAAGCACCCAAATTCAAAGTTCGTTTTATGTACTCGCAATTTACAAGATTGGCTAGACTCAGCAGAGTTTATCTATACAAAATACCCATCAGTTGATCGAGATATTGCCATCCTCCGTCGAATGATGCTGTATGAAACAGTGACATTTGATCGACAAAAGTTTATCGATGCTTATCATCGTTATCATGCCGACGTCCGTCGTTATTTCAAAGATAGACTAGGTGATCTATTGGAGATGGATATTACTGCGGGCGATGGATGGGAAAAACTATGTCCTTTTCTCGAACTCCCGATTCCAGATCAGCCTTTTCCCCATACCAATAAACGAACTGATTTTTATCCTGACCCCAAACCGGTTGATACCAAAAAAAATCGCTTAGTTGACGTTTAATCATGGCTAGATGGCGCTCTCTAGAACATGCCTTGACAGTTCACTTTTAGAATAAAATTGAACCATGAGGTTTCGAACTTTCACAGTTTAGATTGCGTTAGTCAGTATGACTTGTTGAGCCTTGCCTCTAAGGGATGTCGTTATAGAAATACGGGGAGTTAGCTACACATGGCCGAGATTCATCTTTCCATTGCCTTTTTACAGGAATGAGCCATGTTCCACACGGATAACCAGCCAGACAATTCGCTCGGCTATGCGTTTGTCTTTGTATGTCAACAAGGTGACCTTGAAGGCTTGTCGCTGTTATTAGCAGCTTCTCTCAAGCGCTTTCTTAAGGGGCAATATGAGCTAATTGCCGCGGTGCCTTTACCGGCAGAAAAATGGGGTCAACTCGCACCAGAGACGCTAGCTACCTTTAAGCAAATGGGTGTCAGAATTGAGTACTTTAAAAACCCTCGCCCTCGCGACATTAAAGGTAATCCGCTCACCAATAAGATTTATTCTTTGCAAATTCCTACGCAAATGAATAAATTAATTTTTCTAGATTCTGACCTTCTATGCCTACGGGATTTCGATCCAGAAGGACAGTTTAAATGTCCCGTCAGCGCAGCTCCGACTTTTCGGGCAACCGGTAGGAACTGGGAAGAAATTTATCAAGCAGTTTCAGCAGAGGTCCCCTCTACTCGCATCAAAACGCTATTCTCTGATGAATTGCAGCCGCCCTACTTTAATTCTGGCTTCATTGCAATAGACACTCATTTGGCCTCAGATCTAACAGCTATGTGGTTAGACTGTTTCGAGAAAATTGATCGCTCCGGGGCGATGAGTAACAACTTATATTTTCGAGAGCAGGTAAGCCTCGCCGTCGCTATTACAAAGCTGCAGTATCAATATGATTTATTAGATGCCAGATACAATTACTGGGTTAGATATAAACCACTCGAGGCAAACAATTTGCCCTATTTTCTGCACCATACTTGGCCTCATCCTCCAGTCTACGACCAGCCTTACTTAAAACAGTTGGTGCGATCGCTGATCCAGAGTTATCCCACTATCAAACCTTTTGTTCAGCGTTGCCGTTGGAAATATTATTTGCGCCCAGATTTACTGGTTAATATCAATCGACTGGCTTATCAAAATCGCCACACCCTCAGCAAGTTCGGTGGTCAACCGTTGACTACCTGGATGATTAACGGTCATCTTTAGACGGATGCCAGGCTGATTGGTTGAGCTATGCCCCAACGGCTCAGGCACCAAGAGTATCGGCAGCTTTTACCAGGTTTAGAAAAGTTTTAGGCATGAAGTCAGTCAGTCAAAGCACCTCATCAGGCTATGAATAGCTGAGCTAGGTAAGGATATTGTGACCCTGTGAAAAACAGTTATAAAGTCTTCGGTATTGGGTTGAGTCGAACGGGTACCAAAAGCCTGACGGCAGCCTTAAACATGCTGGGATTGAATATTATTCATTACCCAACGGATGCAGCGACAGTTCAAAATGTGCGATCGCTCAACGCAAATTTTCATCTGCTGTATCAATATGATGGCATTACTGATCTGACCGTTGTGCCCTTTTATCCTCAGCTTGATCAGCTATTTCCTCAGAGCAAATTTATTCTGACGATTCGCCATCCCGAAGACTGGCTGCGATCGCTGGAGCAACATTGGGAGTATGCAGAGCACCAATATCAAACCGCAGATCATCCAGCCAATTGGTCACTAACCTTAGAAGCGACAAGGTTACTCAAAATAGCGGTATTTGGCCGCTATGATTTTCATCCAGATCACATGCTGGCAATCTATCGGCAGCACTGTAGCGATGTGCTCAGATATTTTCAGGCACATCCCCAGAAGTTATTAATCATTAATATTTGTGCCGGGGAAGGCTGGGACAAACTATGCCCCTTTTTGGAGTGCGAAACGCTGAGTCAGCCCTTTCCCTACATCGAGTTCCACCCATCTATAGCGACCCGATGTAGTCCGGCCAATGTGTGAACTCCTTGATACCGACAGCTAGTGTGAGCCCACCCATTCTCTTGCACAGACCCAGGGACAGGAGAACGGAGCGGAAAAGTTTGGCACCTGGTTTCACAAGGATCAACAGGCATTTGGCGATCACTAGCCAGACGGCGTCAGGCCCATTTTCAGGGGGCTCAAGCTGATTGCTCCGCATCGGAGATTTCTTGGCAGCGTTGCGCCGGCAACCGGGTGATGGCCGCTTTGCCGGCAAGGGTGGCAGTGGTTCAGCCGTGAGGCATAGCCTTAAAATGAGGAACCGCCCAGGCCGAAGCCTGAGCGGAGTGTGGTGTGAGGAGTGAACGGAAACTTTCGTCTCCGATACACCTTATTGTACGTGTGCCAGTTGCAATTCCGCCACTACCAACCTTGCCAAAGTTAATGTTTCTTTGCTTTGAAATAAAAGTCACGTAGAGGTATGACCAATGAGTTGGTCATACGCAGTTCTCAGCAATCGCAATGCCCTGTCGAAGCCTCGAGTCAACTGGGGTTCACTCGCATTAGCTGAGTCCATAGACTCCTCTAGCGGCGATCGCTGTTATTTCCCCATCCCTAACTGTTGAGCCTTTTGATAAACCTTGCCTTCGGTCAGCAGAGAAGGCGCTACAACCACCTCAACTTGCTGCATCTCCTGAATATTTTTGGCTCCCAGCGTACCCATACTCGTTTGTAGGGCACCCAGCAGGTTATGCGTTCCATCATCGAGCTGAGCTGGACCTCTCAAGATTTGCTCCAGGGTTCCCGTACTGCCAACATTGATGCGGGTGCCGCGGGGCAAAACGGGACTAGGCGTTGCCATGCCCCAATGGTAACCCCGACCAGGAGCTTCCTGCGCCCGTGCAATCGGCGAGCCAATCATCACGGCATCCGCACCCACAGCGATACATTTACAAATGTCTCCCCCGGTGACAATGCCACCGTCGGCGATGACCGGAATATATTTACCAGTCTCCCGCTGAAAGTCATCGCGAGCCGCCGCACAGTCTGCTACCGCTGTGGCCTGAGGTACCCCTACTCCCAACACCCCCCGGGAGGTGCAGGCAGCACCCGGGCCAATGCCGACGAGAATAGCGGCGGCACCTGCTTTCATGAGATTCAGCGAAACTTCATAGGTCACGCAGTTCCCCAAGATGACAGGCATTGGCATATCATTGCAAAACTGAGCCAGGTCTAAGGGTGTAATTGATTCGGGTGAGAGATGAGCAGTGGAAACCACGGTCGCTTGAACGAACATCAGATCCGCACCGGCATCGGCAACGACTTGGCCATACTTGGCAGCCCCAGCCGGGGTCAAACTCACCGCCGCGATGCCTCCCTTAGCCTTAATGTCCGCAATCCGCTGGCGAATTAACTCAGGCAGGATGGGTGCAGCGTACAGCTTTTGCATCAGAGTGACAAAATCTGCTTTGCCCACCGCCGCAATTTTATCGAGAAAGGGGTCAGGATCATCATAGCGGGTCTGAATGCCTTCCAAGTTTAAGACTCCGAGGGCTCCCAGCTGGGAAATCTGAGCCGCAATATTGACATCGACTACACCATCCATCGCGCTAGCAATAATCGGAATCTCTCGCTCAATGCCACCGATTTCCCAACGGGTGTCTGCAAGCTGCGGATCTAGCGTACGATTACCCGGCGCTAGGGCAATTTCATCAAAACCATACGCTCGACGAACGGTTTTTCCTCGACCTAATTGAATCTCCACGGCTCTCTCCATCCCAGAAGTCATTCAGACAGGCTAACATTTTGTTGCATTAACGGGGGGTTAGGCAAGACTTGAGACAGCCTCCTCTAGGACAAAAGCGTTGAGCACATTTGGGGTCAGATCGGCAATCGCCCAGACTCTTTACCAGTTGGTGGCGATCGCGGCTGCCGATTGGCCCACGGCGACTAAATTGCGTGCCATATCGGGGCGTGAGCGAACTTGCCGTACCACCGCTTGCCTCTCTGGGCAACGACGGCGATCCAAGGTGAGCATCGTCCCTGACATCGGTAGACTGATGAAGACAGTTCGTCGTGACCCGATCGCGAATTTTACACCTATGGCTGGAAAGGAGCGTCCCCAGTGAATTTGTCTTCCCTAGGCTTTTTTCGAAGCTTGCGCAACAAAAACCGTCAGTTCGCCGTGATTGGGTTAGGGCGGTTTGGCCGAGCAGTGTGTATGACGCTCAACAACCTCGGCTATGAAGTGCTCGGCGTAGACAAAAATGAACAGAGCGTGACCCAAGCACTCAAGGATGAAATTGCAGCCCACACCGTACAGCTTGATTCAACCCAGCGCTTAGCCCTAGAAGAAGCGGGTATTCCGGATTTTGATACAGTCATTGTCGCCATTGGCAACTATGTGGAAGAGAGTGTCATTACCACGCTCAATGTCAAAGAACTCGGAGTCCAATATGTGGTTGCGAAGGCCTCAAGTGAGATTCATGGCAAGCTGCTACAGCGTGTAGGCGCTGATCAAGTCGTCTTTCCAGAACATGAGATGGGCTGTAACCTAGCCCGGGCAATTACCCGTCCAGGCATCCTCGACCGATTTGAGTTGGACCCTGATAACAGCATTGTCGAGTTGCGCGTTCCCGCTAACTTTGATCAGCGCACGATCGCCGACCTAGATTTACGCAATAAGTATGGCGTCACCCTGCTGGCCCTCTCGCAGCCAGACAATAACGAAAAATTTGAAGTTAACCCCAGCCCCGTGACCCAGCTAAAAAAGGGAGCGGTCATGGTGGTCATCGGCAATAATCGAGGGCTCGCCAAACTGCCTTTAGAAGAAGGAGACCGATAAAAAGTGCGCGTAATCGGACTAATAAGTGGCACCTCCGTGGACGGCGTTGACGGGGCCACGGTCGAAATCGAAGGGCAAGGCTATGACCTCAGCCTCACTGTCATCGGGGGGACAACGTTGGCCTATCCCCCCGCCATTCGCCAGCAAGCGCTGGCCGTTGGAGCCGGGGAATCGGTTACCATGGCTGACCTAGCCACGCTAGACGAAGCGATCGCCCAGGTATTTGCTCGGTTGGCCCAAGACCTCATGCAGACCTATGGCCCCGTCGATCTCATTGCCTCCCATGGTCAAACGGTTTTTCACCGACCACGGGGGGCCACGGCAGAGTCTGGCGCTGTGACGGCCTTAGCCTACAGCGTGCAGTTAGGACGAGGAGCAGCGATCGCTCATTTGACCCAATGCCCCACCGTAAGCAATTTTCGTCAGGCTGACATCGCCGCTGGCGGCGAAGGAGCGCCCCTAGTGCCCCCCGTTGATTTGGCACTATTGAGTCATCCCACCCAGTATCGCTGTGTGCAAAATATTGGCGGCATCGGGAATGTGGCACTGTTGCCCCCTTGGCCGATACCGCATCAGGGCGCCCCCCCCAAAGTGCTGGGCTGGGATACGGGTCCGGGCAACAGCCTGATCGATCTCGCGGTAGAAACGTTTTCCGCTGGGCAAAAAACCTACGACCAAGACGGGACTTGGGCAGCGCAAGGTAGCCCAAGCTTGAGGTTAGTCGAGCAGTGGCTCAGTCATCCTTATTTTGAGCAGTTGCCACCCAAGTCCACCGGGCGAGAACTCTTTGGCCGCGATTTTTGGCGGCAGTGCTTTGCCGACACCCAAGCCCTCGATCTATCGCCAGCAGACGTTTTAGCCAGTCTAACTGAGTTGACAGCCCTCTCCATTGCTCGTAGCTATCACAACTTTTTGCCTACCCTGCCCGCAGAGATGTTGCTCTGTGGTGGCGGCAGCCAAAATCCTTATTTAGTCGAGCGCATACGTCAACATTTACCGGGCATCGCGGTCCAATCAACCACCGATGTAGGGATTCCAGCCGATCTCAAGGAAGCGATCGCCTTTGCGGTTTTGGGCTACTGGCGGCACCAAGGTTTCCCAGGCAACTTGCCCAGCGTAACGGGCGCTCAAGCTGGAATGTTATTGGGCGACCTGTATGCACCATTGTCGACCACCCCAGACAGCCAAACTAGGATTAGCTAACTGGATTTGAGCAGACCCCGCCTAAGCCTCTAGGACCAGATTGTCCCCGTTGTCTTGTCCTTTCATCTGCTTCGGCATGGTTTCCAACAGCTACTGCATAAGGCTATCGACGGTTGGCAAGGCCAGCCTAGAGGCAACGCTCTGGACCACCATTTTTTGGTTACGCAAGTTAGCCCACAAGCGACATTGCCCCCGCGACACTGTGATAAACACATCGCCCCCGCGCTGAGCCAACTTGCAGGCTAATTGGTAAAGGTGACCGCGTTCAGAGATGGGGCTTTCTTTTAACCGAAAGTAAAGCTCATTCTGAAAATGGACACCGTCTTGAAGACTGTTGTTGAACCAAAACTTAAACGGCTCAACCTGGCTTTCGGCGATAACTTTCGGTAACAAACACCTAATCCTCAAACGTTAAGGGGGCATTCGGACTAATGACAACATCCGTAGAGAATAACGACCGAGCTAACAAGACACTTTCGATAAGTGAGGAGTAACCATCAGTCAGACAACGACAGCAAAATGCTGATTCCTGGGCAATGCTTAAAAAGTGAGATCACATAAGAAAGTTTTAATCTGGAATGCTGAGGCCGTCAACGCCAAAAAGAGCTTTAGATCTGACCTTTCACAAATCGCCTAGTTAGCTATTAGGGCAATGGTAAATCATCGCCCTATGGGATCGCTTGATATAGCAACATTCAGGTTTGCCTAATCAGACTGCCGGAGGACAGGTTCAAGGCACAAGACTCGTGCTTTGAGATGTCTCTGTGTTCATCGACAAACCGCCATATCTCTATGGCGATCGCTATACCTTCTCTATCTTAATAAACAAGAAATGTTATTCCCGCGATGTAAAGCCCATTACCCAATGCGTGACTTAATTGTTCGGGTCGATGGCTAGTTATCTCAGGCGCGATCACCCCAGTAATCGCGGGAGTCACACGATATTTGGATTGCGATTACCCATATCTTCAAGGTTTACGGTCTCTCCTGCCCGACGAGATGACCGCAAGCGTCATCGCCAGACAAAATTGACTACGACGCCTGATAAGACTGCTTGATAATTGCTGACTGAACCAAGGAAACGAGAATGTCATCGGTTAGTGGCTGGACTAAAAATCCATCCAGCATGACCGGAGGCTCAGATTTTTGCCATCGGGGCGATTCTGACTCAGTCAGCGCCACGATCGTCATAGTCGGCACTCGATCAGACTGACGCAAAGCCTTCACGCGATGCTCAAACCAAGCTGGATCTTCTCCGACTAAAATCACCAAACAAGGATTCATCCTTTGAGCTTGTTCGACGGCCTGCTCCACCGAAGAGGTCACGACGAATGGATATAGGTCGGCCAGTAAGCCAGGCAATTCTGACTGGTGATGTTGAGATTCCTGCTCATCTAAAACGAGCACATAGTCTTGGGAGAAGGGCATGGCGTGATCATCCTGTGGGAACTTGCAGATAGCGGATCACTAATCGCTGTCGTCGACTATCCGTCATAACCAGACTTAAATACAGACTTCATTCTGATTGATGTCGCTTCTCCATGGCGTAAACAATGTGTTTTTTTAAGGTTTTGATTAAGTCACTAAAGACAAGAAAAAATACGTTTTTTAATATATTGTCATAAACATCAAAAGGCTTATTTCCGCTGCTGGCAGCCATCAAACGAGACGCTAAATTTAGCGCTTTTTGACCGCTCAGGATTTCTCTTTTTGTCTTCACTTGAGCTTAATATTCAATCAAGGAAGGAGGATGAAATGTTTGCTGGCAGGACTTTTTTTTGGGGCACAGCGCGGCAGCGGTTGATATTTTTGGTCCTGATTTCAAGCTCTCTCATGAGAGATTTACTCAACAATTGACCAACAACACAGGTCTCTTAAATAGGTATTTCAAGCATTCTTTTCAATCATTTTTGTTGAAGAGTCTCTATTACCCGGCAAAGCCATTGCCCCAAGATCATCTACCTGACAGTAGAGAAGTTGTTTCATTTGCCCTATTGAGTCAGGTTTCAAGATTAAGTCAAGCTTCATTTCTGAACATCAAATTTAATGTCATGAGGATATTCGACAACATATTGAGAAGTATGCTGTCTGCTACAGCAAATGCTGAGAAAGCTGGCAAAATGATTTGCCGCACTGAGCCTCTCTAGAACTCTTTGCCCACTAAGGTCGTCGCTCATCGGCAATGGCGTCCTTGAGTTCCGATTTATCCATAGTGCTGCGACCCTCAATATCCAAGTCTTGGGCCTGTTCGTATAATTCATCCTTGGTAGCATCTGGATCGATGCCATCTTGGGCGATCGCGTCTTTGAGTTCTGACTTATCCATAGTGCTGCGGCCCGCGATATCTAAGTCTTGAGCCTGTTCATATAGTTTGCGTTTAGTGGGCTCATCGACATTGGGGTCGGGCGCGTAACCAGCTTCTGCCATAGCCTGTTTGATGGCGGGCGTCCAGTCAACATATTGGTCCCCATCTGCTGATCCTGCTTCCTTGGTGCGCTCAGCCTCTTGCTTTTCGGCTGCACTCAGGTTGTCCCAAACCTCTTCTGGCAAATAGCGTTTGGTAATCCCGTCTCCACGAGCCTGATCACCATCTAGGGTTTGCCAATTTTGCTCAGTCCACTCTTCCAAAGATTTGGCGGCCTCGTCTTTCTGATCATTTTTATAGCCGCCACCGTGCTTTTCATATTCTTGCACAAGCAACTGACTCTTTCGAGCTGACCATTGTCCCGGCTTTCCCCCTTTGTCGGAGGCTTTGATTTCTTCCTTTAGGCGGCGACGGAGATCCGGCTTCGTGTACTTGTCTTCGTAGCTTTGGCTCGACATGATAGAGAAGTTACAGACATCCCTCTCAGCCTAAAAAGAGCGGCGAGTAAACGACATCAGTCAGCGGGTAGGTAAGGACAACCGCGTTCGCAACCGCTGGAATAGCTGGTTTGGCGCAGCCCCGCCACTACACGTTTATCGAATAGCATCGGCAGCGCGGCCAGGGAGTATAGTTTTCGCTGGTTACCAACTCAGTCAAACCGCCATGTCGCGTCAACAGTAGGTTGCAGACGGGTCTTCCCTTGAACCGAGCCCCGCCACCTGCATTGCACCTCAGCCGCCCTCATAGATGGCGAGTCAACCTGAATCGCGAGTCCTCAATGCTCAGGGCAAGACTTTACTTTGATTTTGAGGGAAGCCGGTGGAGCCAGGGTCAATCCCCGTCGCACCGGTTTGACTGAACGAGAAAACGGTAGCATGAGCTCAAACTGTTGCAGCAAGGTGGCAATGCCCACTTTAAGTTCCATCATGGCCAGCGCTGAGCCTATGCATCGCCGGCTACCACCGCCAAACGGCAAATATTCATGGGGAGGATATTGATGCTGCAAAAACCGCTCAGGACGAAACTGCTGGGGCTGATCATACACCTCCGAGCTTTGGTGAATGATGTAGGTCGCTGGCATCAAGGCCGTACCAGCGACGAAGTCGTAACCCGCTAGGGTCATTGGTTTATGCAGCACCCGCACGAAGGCAGTCGGCGCGATCGGGTAAATGCGCAGGGTCTCTTGACAGACAGCCGTGAGATAGGGCAACTGTGCGATCGCCATCGGGTCAGGTTGAGGACCAAGATGAGCCAACTCTGCCCGTAGATGCTGCTCGACGGTGGGCTGGTGATGAATCCAGTAAGGCAACCAAACCATCGCAGAGGTAGTGGTTTCGTGGCCCGCCAGCAGCAATGTGACCAGTTCATCATGGAGCTCTGCATCGCTCATAGCAGTGCCACTTTCATCACGCGCCAAAAGGAGCAACGTCAGAATATCCGAGCGCTCGGCGGCCTCACCGTCAGACTGGGATAGTTCGCGGCGGCGATCGCGAATCTCAGCATATAGCAACTGCCGAATTTGTTCCCGTAGCCGTACAAAACGCCCCCACGGGCTCCATGCACCCCAATCTTGCTGTAGGACTGGAAAAAACAAAAAGCTCGAAGTGATGGGGTAGGCAAACGCATCGAGCAACCGGCCCATGAGCTGCTGAAGCTTGACTAACCGCTCCCCCTCACGCAACCCAAAGACCACTTGCAAGATGACGCCCAGGGTCAATGCTTGCATGGGTGGTCGAGCTACAAGGGTTTGTCCTGGTTGCCAAGTCTGACTGACTTGTTGAGTAATTTCGCTAATTAACTGAGCATAGGTCCGCAGGCGATCGCCATGAAATGGCGGCATCAGTAACTTGCGCTGTCGCTGGTGTGGTTCGCCATCCAGCAGCAAGATCGAGTTTTCACCCACCATGGCTTGCAAAACCCCATTGCTTTGCCCCGATGATGCTTGGTCGGGACTGAGAGCAAACACTTCTCGCACCAATGCTGGATCACCCACATACACTAGAGGCGGCGTACTGTCGCCCCCAATCTGAAACGAAGTACCATAGCGCCGAACGTTGTCATCCATATAGCCGGTCGGCTGCAAGATCAGTCGTAGGATGCGTAAGTTGCGTCGGAGGCCTTTGGCTTTCGGGCCATCTAGGTGACGATGCTCGGGCGCATCTAAAAACTGAGTCGGCCCTGGGGCATGGGGAGTCATGACGATACGGCACCACCGGGTAGAGATGTCTGCGATGCATCTATTCTAGGCAGCTGGAAGATTTAAAGCGGGTGGGGGGAATCGAACCCCCATCATTAGCTTGGAAGGCTAGGGTTTTACCACTAAACTACACCCGCATAAGGATTAATAGATTAGCATACATGACGTGATCGCTTGTGCCTGGCGGCGAAGTAAATGAAATTTTCGTGGGAAGATAGAACAGCCTCGGCTTCAGCGCCGGTCGTCCCTTAATCTTTGACTTTTCTATGTGCCGTCTGTTGGGATATATCGGCCCCCCAATTAACCTAGATACCCTCGTCCTGAAACCGCCTCATTCCCTCGTGGTCCAGGCCTATGCCCCTCAGGAGCTCAATGAAGCATTGCTCAATGCCGATGGCTTTGGCTTGGGTTGGTATCATCCGACCCAAGAGAAACCACCGTTTACCTATCGCAACATCTTGCCCATTTGGAACGATATCAACCTCGAGCCGCTGTGTCGCTACGTCGCCACCGGTTGTGCACTGACCTATATCCGCAGTGCGACCCCTGGGCAGGCCATTGACCTGGCCAACTGCCAACCTTTTCAGGCAGGCCAGCTCTTGTTTACCCATAATGGCTACATCAAACGCTTTCGAGACACCCTCTATCAGCCAATGCGGCAGGCGATGAGCGATCGCGTCTATGCGGGCATCAACGGCAGTACTGACTCCGAGCACATCTTTGGTTGGCTCCTCACGGCCTTGGCGCAGCAGCCCCACCTTTCCTTGGTCGAGGCCTTGCGGCGGACCTTGACCAAGCTCTTGGCACTGGCGGAGTCAGCCGATACTGCCATGGCCGCTAACATTCTCATGAGCGATGGGCACCAGTTAGTAGGCGCGCGCCTCGCGTCACAGAAGCCAGCACCTTCTCTATACTGGCTGAAAGCGGCACAGCAATTTCCCGATGCTGTCATTGTGGCCTCAGAGCCCCTGTTTAACGATCTCTGGGAGCCGGTTGCTGAGTCTTCGTTGTTTACTATTAACGCTAACTGTGACGTCCAGTTTTATCCCCTCGGTGACTAGTGAGCGATCGCTCGCTGAGTTACGCCAAACGCTGCGGGCTGATATGAGCGCCTGTCGCCAAAGCACCCTCGAGTTTGCCCAGCAGCTCAGCGAAACCGAATTTCGTCAACAGGCACACACCGACTTTAGTCCCATTGGCTGGCACCTAGGCCACATCGCCTTCACCGAATCGCTGTGGCTGCTTGAGCATTTACAACAGCAGCGCTGCCCGTATCCTCAGTATCAAACTTTATTTGCGGCGGACGGGTTGCCCAAAGCCGAGCGTGAGAATCTCCCGGCCCTCTCAACGATTCTGAGATTTATGGCTGATATCCGCGATCGCACCCAGGCCTACATAGAGCATGCTCCCCTGGCTGCGGAATTACGGCTGTGGCGCTGGCTGTTGCAGCATGAAAGTCAACATCTCGAAACCGCAACTTATCTGTTGACACTTCATCGCTGGTCGCCTTCAATACCCGATTCTGCACCTCAGGTCTTTGCATCATCGGCATTGCCCGCCTGGGGCCCCACCACGACCGATGGCATGGTGCATATTCCTGGAGGCACCCAACCCCTCGGGGCCGATGGCGTCGATGCCCTCGACAATGAGCGTCCTCACCACGCAGTCCAAGTCAATGACTTTTGGATTGATCAAACCCCTGTTACCCTGGCTGACTATGCCAGCTTCATCGCCGCAGGCGGCTATCAAAATAGCCAGTGGTGGCACCCCCAGGGCTGGATTTGGCGGCAGCGATATGACATTAGTCAGCCCCTGTACTGGCAAACAAACGCCGAGTTAGCCAAGGCTCCAGTATGGGGCGTGAGCTGGTATGAAGCAGATGCCTACGCCTGCTTTGTGGGTAAACGCCTGCCCACCGAAGCCGAGTGGGAACGAGCCGCCTGTTGGCAACCTTACCCAGCCAATCCCCTAACCATGCTCGGAGGCAATGCTCCCATAAATCCCTCCCAAGGGAACTATGGCGGCAAGCACGGAGGGGTAACGCCGGTGGGGCAGTTCCCAGCGGGACGCAGCGCTAGCGGTTGTGATGATTTGCTGGGCAATGTGTGGGAATGGACGAGCTCTTGGTTTACCGACTATCCGGGCTTCCAAGCATTTCCCTACAAAGGATACTCGCAGACATACTTTGACCGGGCCCATCGGGTTTTACGGGGCGGTAGCTGGGCGACTCAGCCTTGGGTCTTGCGCCCTACCTTTCGAAACTGGTACCAACCCCATGTGCAGCAGGCTTTCGCAGGATTTAGATGTGCCCTAGGTTCCTAGTGATTTCTCAGGTTGTAGTGTCAAAATATGCAGGGATTTGAAGATCCTCTGCCGAATTTCGAGATACTATGCCAGTTCACTCCCACTCTACGCCTTCTGTTCCTGAAACTTCAAAGGGGGCTGACCAGCCCCCCACTGATATGGTCGAGCTGGGCGATCGCTTCACATTAGAAGACCGCACCCTGGATGCTCTCCCTACCCCCGCATCCTCTGGGCAAGACGTCATCGCAGGGCTGACTCAGGCACCCAAAACCCTACCACCGAAGTATTTTTATGATGCCTACGGGTCTCAACTCTTCGAAAAAATCACCGACCTGCCCGAGTATTATCTAACGCGCACAGAGCGCCAGATTTTAGCGACCTATGCCGAGGCGATCGCGGCAGCGATTGGGGCCTGTGACCTGATTGAGCTGGGCAGCGGTAGCGCCAGCAAAACACGACTGCTGTTTGACGCCTATCAGCGCCAAGGCACGCCGCTGAGGTATGTGCCCGTCGACGTGAGCGGCAGCATCTTAGAGAGTAGTGCCCGCGACCTCCTAGTGGAATATCCGACCCTCACAATTCACGGTCTCATCGGCACCTATGAAGCAGCCCTGAACCACTTACCGAGTCCCCTTTTCCCACGCCGGATGATTGCCTTCATCGGCAGCACGCTTGGCAATCTACCACCGCAATTAGCGAGACACTTCTTTCAGCAGGTGAGTCAAGCACTCACCCAGGGCGATTATTTTCTGCTGGGGGTCGATCGCCACAAAGACACCCCCACATTAGAAGCGGCCTACAACGATCGCCAAGGGGTTACGGCCGACTTTAATCTCAACATGCTGACCCATCTCAACTGGCGATTTGAGGGAAATTTTGATCTCGACCAGTTTCGCCATGTGGCTCGTTACAACGAAGCTGAGCGCCAAATTGAAATGTATATCGAAAGCTTGGCTGACCAAACAGTCACCTTACAGGCCTTAAATCTGACCATCACCTTCGCCCAGGGTGAACAATTGCTTAGCGAAATTTCTCGCAAATTTGAGCCAAATCAGCTCGCCCAGGAGCTTTCAACTTTTGGTCTGGAAACAGTCAATACCTTTACCGATCAGCAGCAAAAGTTTGCGCTCTTGTTGTGCCAAAAGTCCTGACTGATCAATGGCCCTCCGTCTTGAAGGGCCATTGATTCGGTAGCTGCGATGCTTCAAGTAGCTTTGCGCGCCGGGGCTCAAATCTCGATTTTTACTGAGTTGATTTTGTCTCCCTGACGAATCGCGTTGACCACGTCCATGTCTTCAGTTTTGCCAAAGACAGTGTGGACACCATCGAGGTGCGGCTGGGGAGCATGGCAGATGAAAAACTGGCTGCCCCCGGTATCCGGTCCACGATGGGCCATCGATAGGCTACCAGCTTCGTGCTTGTTGTCATTGATTTCGCACTTAATCGTATAGCCAGGGCCGCCGGTGCCGGTACCTTTGGGGCATCCCCCTTGGATCATGAAATCAGAGATGACCCGATGAAACTTGAGGCCATCGTAAAAGCCAGCCTGGGAAAGGTCCACAAAGTTCTTGACCGTGTTAGGGGCAGCAGCATCAAACAGCTCTAAATTGATGGTGCCTTTCTCGGTGTCCATAATTGCGCGGGTCATGAAGTCTCCTTATGTCAATCAAGCTGCCCCAGGGTCTCCCTTGCAGCCAGGCATCGTCGGGAACAGCGGCAGCATGACGGTAGCTCGTTCACTTTATCGTTTTGGGCGATCGCTCGGCGCATTAATTCCAGATTTCTGCTCTTGCTGAGCGATCGCCCCAGCAGCAGCAAATCCACAACTCTGCTTATCAACTATTACGTCAGCTGGCTAATGTCGCTCAGGTCTAAAGGCCCAAAATCATCGTCATCGTCATTGGGATTATTCGTCGTTGCCTCAGCACCGCTGGTCATCTCCAACGGGTTATCCGCGACCAAACTTTCATCTTCGTTCGTCATCGTCGGCATCTCTGTCGTCGCTGGCGCGGGGGGAGCATCGCCAAAGATTTCATCTAAGTCGTCCACCAAATCTGCCGATGTCTGGGGCGTAGTGGTTTCAGGTATTGCCGCTAGTCGGGCATATTCGGCCTCGAGCTCCCGCAGACGGCGATCAAACTGGGCCTGTTGCGTTGCTAGCTGTTCAGCCAAGCGCTGCTCTAGCTCAGCCTGCACCTGTTCGGTGGCCGCTTGCACCTGCTCGTCTACTTGGTGTTGCGTATATTGGCCGACTGGGGGGACCGGCTCTCCCAGTTCCGGCGGTGTTGAAGAAGCCAGGGTCACCGTGGTGTCCTCACCCCGTCCCATGATCTCACTTGGGGTGGGCACTGCGTAGCTGCCCGTCATCATTGACGACAAAGTCGGCGACTCAGCTGGCGAACTGGCAAGCTGTTGCTCCAGTTCAGCTTGCCGAGCAGCAAACTGTCGTTCGAACTCCTGATATTTAGCGGCGACTTGTCGTTCATAGTCAGCCTTGAGCTCTGCTTTGGTGGTCTTCGCATGCTCGGCTAACTGCGTCTCGTAAGCCTTTTGAAGTTTTTGCGCTGCTTCTTTGAGGCGCAGCTCATATTGCCGCTTGAGATGCTGCAGTTCTGGCGGCGTCAAACCTGCCGATGAATTGCCTGCAATCGGTTCGATGCCTTGCCGGGGGGGGGCGCAACCGGCGATCGCTGGGGCGGCACTGCACTCAATCCGGTATTGGCCGTCGCTAATGATTGGGGAGCGGCTACGCCACTGCCCTGCTGCAATACCCGAAACCGGGTTTCGTAGATCTGCTCCATCTCAATCGATTTTTGGGAGAGCTGATCTTGATAATGTTCGATGGTTTCTGACAATTCTGCTTCGTAGTCATGTCGTAACTGGTCGGTCGCTTCCCGCAGCCGCAGCTCATGGGACTGTGCCATCTCGTCTAATCGGCGGCGGGTGACTTTCAGTTCTTCGGCATGGGTACGCAGGCGTCTTTGCACCAAGGAATAACCGACCAAAATGCCAATGAGAAACATGATCAAAAGGGCAATAATGATGCCTGGCGTGAATGAATTCATTGGCCGCTTCCTCGATATGCCACGACAGCTAACATGTCATCAGCCGGAAAATGCTGAATGACTCAGACTGATTTGCCAATTATGGTAGCGAGCAATGGCAAATAGAATGCATAATTTTGCATCGACATCTTCGACTTGCCGCCCTGAATGTCACGGCGAAGGGCTGAATGGAGGCCCAGTACCCAGTACCGAAACCGCGGCTAGTATCTGGCGATCGCCCAGTTTCTCTACGGCCATGGCAATTGACACTGCCCTCTAGTCACTAGCCGACGATTGTTACCAGACAGATGGGCGAGTTATAAGAGCGCCGTTTATGAATCAAGTTTAAGCCCCGCAATACAGCTTGATAAAATATTAAGAATATACTTCTTGAAAATCTTGGTTTGTTTAAACTCAAACACTATTGCCTTTTATGAAACCAGCTTTTATGCCGCCTTCACTGCGCCAAGAGGTCCTACAGTGGTTGCAAACAGCTGTGCCTGAGGCGCGTTTACAGCATATTTTGCGCGTTGAGGATATGGCGATCGCGCTGGCCGAGCACCATGCGGTGGATATCGCTGCATCACAGCAGGCTGCTCTGATGCACGATCTGGCCAAATGCTTTTCTCCAGACAAGTTGCGAGCTGTCGCTGCCGCCGAAGGTTGGGAGCTGCATCCAGTCGAAAAGGCCATGCCCCACTTACTGCATGCGCCGGTGGGCGCGATCGTCGCTCGGGACCGCTTTGGAGTACGCAATGATGTCGTCTTGCGGGCGATCGCCGCACACACCACTGGCAGTCCCGATTTAGACGGGGTGGGCGCGATCGTTTACTTAGCCGACGCCCTCGAACCGGGCCGGGGGGAAGATCCGCAACTGCAGCAGCTCAGGCAGCTGAGCTATGTTGATTTATGGGGCGCGGTATACGAGACCTGTGTTTTTTCCTTACAACATCTGTTGAAGAGCAAACGTCTTATCCACCCGCGCACTATCCTGACCCATAACAGGTTTATGTCAGCCCGGCGGCAATCATCCGTCATGAATGCTGTTGCCTGACTTGCCTTTTTACTTGTCTTGAGGATGAATTCACCGTTTTGTTGATTTGAGGATATTTACCTTCATATGTCAGATTTACATCCTGCTGTAACTCCTTTTCAAACCACCCATCAATCATCGTCCGTCCCCGCCGCTGCAGATGAGGCAACCCTTGCCTTTGCAACGGCTTTGGCCCAAGCCGCGGATGACCGTAAGGGCTCCGATATCCGCATCCTACACGTGACTGATGTTTCCTACATCACCGATTATTTTGTGATCGTCACCGGATTTTCGTCAGCTCAGGTACGGGCGATCGCTCGCAGCATCAGTGACGTCGCCGCGGTAGCGTTTGAGCGCCATCCCATTCGCACCGAAGGTCAAGGAGAGATCAGTTGGATATTGCAAGACTACGGTGAAGTGATTGTCCACGTCTTTATGCCTGAAGCCCGTGATTACTACGGTCTAGAAGCCTTTTGGGGACATGCGGAAGACGTTCCCTTTACGCCCTCTGCCTAGGGGCGACCTCACTGGCGCTCACAGGCATAGTCCCTTAGCCCAACCCAGCGGTTATGCCGGTGAGCGCCAGACATCCGAGCCTCAATCCACTCAGATTGAGGTTTCTCTAGGGTCATTGTTAGAAAAACGCCGCCACGAACCTAAAATCAACGCGGTACGCTGGAGGAGACGCCATACCGTACCCCTTTGCCCTCCATGCCTTCGGTAGACTCTTCGACCGCTTCGTCCAATGTGCCGCCCGAAGCACCGCCTGCTAATACGGTGCCCACGGGGTTTGATCCGCAGCATCCACCGGCGCAAGGGCTCATCGATGCCTGTGTACACTGTGGATTTTGTTTGACCACTTGCCCCAGTTACCGAGTTTTGGGCACTGAGATGGACTCGCCCCGTGGTCGCATCTATCTGATGGACGGCATCAACCAAGGGGAAGTCCCCTTTTCAGAAACCGCAGTTGAGCATTTTGATTCTTGTTTGGGCTGTCTAGCCTGCACGACATCATGCCCCTCGGGAGTGCAATATGACCAACTCATTGCGTCGGTGCGGCCACAGGTCCAGCGCAATCACAGGCGATCGCTACCTGAGCAACTGCTGCGCGGCCTCATTTTCCAGTTGTTTCCTTATCCTGATCGGATCCGGTTGTTACTCACACCGCTGGGTCTCTACCAGTTTTCAGGGCTGGCCAAACTAGTTCGTACCTCCGGGTTACTCCAGCGATTTGCCCCTAACCTCGCCGCAATGGAATCTTTGCTGCCGCCGGTAACCGCTCAATCCTTTCGAGATAATCTTCCTGCCGTCATTCCGGCCCAAGGTCAGCAGCGGTTTCGGGTAGGCATGATTTTGGGCTGTGTCCAGCGCGTCTTTTTCTCTGAGGTGAACGCGGCCACTGCCCGCGTATTAACAGCCAACGGGTGTGAAGTAGTCATTCCCCCCAGCCAGGGCTGCTGCTCTGCCCTGCCAGCCCACCAAGGCGAAGCCGCCCAAGCGCAGGCTCTGGCGCGGCAAATGATTGACGCATTTGCCGATACTGATGTCGACTATGTCATTATCAATGCGGCAGGATGCGGCCATACGTTGAAGGAATATGGCCATATTTTGCAAGATGACGATGACTATCGCGATCGCGCTCAGGCGTTTTCTGCCAGCGTTCGCGATGTGCAGGAGTTTTTAGCGGAAGTCGGCCTGACGGCAGCTCTTCATCCCCTCACTGAAGGCCCCCTACCTCTGGTTTATCAAGATGCCTGCCACCTCTTACACGGACAAAAAATCAGTGTCCAGCCTCGCCAGGTATTGCGACAAATTCCCCAGGTGCAAATCTTTGAGCCAGTGGATGCTGCGCTCTGTTGCGGCAGCGCTGGGGTTTACAACATGCTGCAGCCGGAAGTGGCTCGCGAACTTGGTGATATGAAAGCCCAGAACCTAGTAAACACTGGGGCACAGCTGATTGCTTCCCCCAACCCTGGTTGTGCCCTGCAAATCAAACAGCATCTACGGCAGCGCGGTGATACATTACCCGTCATGCATCCAATGGAGCTGTTGGATAAGTCTATCCGGGGCGAGCAACTCTCATTCTGACCCGAGGATGCTTTGAGCTAGTTGCGCTGGCATCCCACTCTAAGGCTGGCAGGGCTGCTGATTCGCTCCCTTTGAGGTTGGCTCACGGTTTGGCGGAGCAAGTATTAGGATGGATAAGCCATGCCAAAGGGTCAGCAATATGCCAGCTTCTGCCTCTCCCACTACTGCTGAACGATCCACCGCGAAGCCCCTTCTGGGGCAATCCCTTGACGAGTTAACCGATTGGGTCCAGACGCACGGTCAGCCAGCCTATCGTGGCAAGCAGCTACATCAGTGGATCTATGGCAAGTATGCTCGGAGCCTAGCAGATATCACAGTGTTTTCTAAGGCCTGGCGAGCGGCGATCGCGGCGGTGCCGGTGGGGCGATCGCACCTCCATTTTCGGTCAGGTGCCCCAGACGGCACGATTAAATATCTACTCAAGCTCACTGACGGCAGCATTATTGAAGCTGTCGGCATTCCCAGCGGCAAACGCCTCACCGTCTGCGTCTCGTCCCAAGTTGGATGTCCCATGGCCTGTGACTTTTGTGCGACCGGCAAGGGCGGCTTTTTACGCAATCTGGAAACCCACGAGATTGTGGATCAGGTCCTCACTGTGCAAGAGGACTTTGACCAACGGGTCAGCAATATTGTGTTTATGGGCATGGGTGAGCCTCTGCTTAACGCGGCCAATGTGATTAAAGCGGTACGATCGCTCAACCAAGATATCGGCATTGGGCAGCGATCGATCACCGTGTCTACCGTAGGCATTCCGGGTCAAATTCGTCGCCTCGCCCAGGAACAATTACAAATCACCTTGGCAGTCAGTCTCCACGCTTCTAACCAGAAGCTCAGAGAAACCTTGATTCCCAGTGCCCGCAAGTATCCCTTCGAGCAATTGATCGCCGAATGTTACGAATACGTTTACCTGACCGGACGACGGATCACGTTTGAATACATTTTGCTATCTGGACTGAATGATTTGCCCCACCATGCCTCTGAACTAGCCGAAATGGTAGGGGGCTTTCAGAGCCACGTCAATTTGATTCCTTACAATCCCATCAACGAGGTGGACTACCAGCGACCGAGCGATCGCCAAATCCAGGGGTTTGTCGACGAGCTCAAAAAGCGTCACGTAGCGGTCAGTGTTCGTTACTCCCGAGGGCTCGAAAAAGACGCGGCTTGTGGACAACTGCGAGCCCAAAAACTCGCTAATTAATTGCTCAGCTTGCCCTCAGACTCGCTAGTCATACCGGCTGCAGGTTTATTAAGCCTCCAGGGCAAGTCTTAATAAGCCTGCGGAGAGACCCCACCACCGCGTGATGTCTCCCTTCGGCCAGAAGATTTGAGCCACAGGTTCCGGCAAAATTTGGGCATGAATACTCAATCCAAAATCAGACAGCTCAGCCGTATCCGCCGTCTCACCCGCCTGATGGACACCGCTTTTAAAATACCTGGTCTGGGTTTAAAGGTGGGTCTTGACCCAATTGTGGGATTGATACCGGGCATCGGCGATTTGGTGACAGCAGCGACCTCTGCCTATATCATCTTTTTGGCCACGCAGTTCGATCTGCCTAAAGGCAAGTTGGGCAAAATGATCTTCAACATTGGCTTAGAGTTTCTCGTAGGTACGGTGCCACTACTGGGTGACGTTTTTGACGCTTTCTTTAAGTCAAATGTGCGTAATCTAGCTCTGCTAGAGCAGCACTTGGCCATGACTTCTCCAGACTTGCAAAGACAAGACAGATACAATTTGCACAGTGCTGCGGACAACGTCTCCTTGGGCCAGATACCTGGGTAGGGCATCGCTGTCCAGGCCTAAGCACAACAGGATGGCCAGATCAATCGTTGTCGGGATATATCGCTTCTAGCTGCTGTAAGATTTTCTCTTTCATGTGATTATTGAGCTCATCTTTGAGCATCTTTTTGCTAAAGCTAGGATCAGCAACTGAGTGCTGGGCTCGGGCTGACATCACCCAACGCTGCAGCATATGCTGCTGAGGTTCAGCGATCGTACAGGTCACCACGTGGGCGCATTTCTGAGGCTCCTCAGTCGAAAAGAAGAGAACTTTGTACTCACCAGATTGCCCTAGATGAAAGGTGATTTCCTGGCCCGCGTGAGATTTGATATCGAGGTAGCAGGGCAGCCATCGCGGTCCGTGCTTGGGGCTGTACAACACCGTCAGCCACAGGGCCATCGGGTGGGGAGACATTGTGCAAATAAAGGTGTTGTAGCGGGTGCCTCGCAACCGTTTAATAATTTCCGCAGGGGGGAGCATGACCCATAGGGTCGGCAGCGTTCCTTTAGAGGATGAGAGTAACTGCGGGAATACAATCTCAGCGATCGGTTTATTGGCTGGCCAGGTTGCAGTTTGACAGATATCTCGTTCTGTCGGAGTCAGCAACTCTGGCTGACCACTATTGGCCAGCTGTTTTTGCGGGCTAGAAACAATGGGCACGCGAGAAAGGGTCGCTCCGATTCGCTGCCCAATGCGGATGCCACCACCATAACGCTGCTCTAGGGGATCTAAGGCTTTGAGAATTTCGACAATATTTTGAGGGCGGTTTTCTGGCTGCTTGGCCAGGCAACCCATCACGAGCTTTTCAAGCACAGCAGGTATGTTGGTGTCGGGCAGCAGTTCTGACAGCGGTCGAGGCTGCTCCGTGTGGTGAACTTTGTACCACCCGCCAAAAGAATGGCTGGCGGCCCTCAGGGGCAATTGCCCCGTCAGCATCTGATACATCAAAATGCCTAAGCTATAAATGTCGGATCGGTTGTCAAGTTCCTTGCCCTCCATTTGCTCTGGCGAAGCGTAGGCCAGCGTCCCCATAAAGGAATTGGTTTGTTCGCTATCGGCCTGCATCAACTTTGCAATGCCAAAGTCGAGGATTTTAACTAACTCACCTAGTGTGGCATCTTGGGTGACTAAGATGTTGCTGGGTTTGATATCACGGTGGATAATCGGCACGGGTTGAGGATAGCCACGAACCCGAATACCATCGTGGGCAGACTTGAGCCCTAAACAAACCTGGCGGATAATGCCCAAAAAGCGGGGAATGGGAAGGCTTTTGTGGCCGATGAGAATGCTCAAGCTTTCGCCTTGCAAGTATTCCATCACGTAAAACGGCACGTCATCTTGACTGACGCCATAGTCAGTCACGCGGACAACATGGATACTGTTTTGCCCTAGTTGGGCGCAGGTTGTCGCCTCTTGGACAAAGCGATCGCGCATTTTGCCCGTCAGCAGCGTTTGCGATAAAAACTTGACGGCTACGATCACCCCACCCAGCAAGGTATCTTCAGCGCGATACACCTTTCCCATAGCGCCCTGCCCCACCAGCTCCATGAGCTCGTAGCGGTCTGCAAGTTTCTGGCCGATGTTAGGGTCTGGCATAGGTCAAGGTGCGGGCCTATCTTATATTCGCTGAGGCTGTTGGAGCGATGTGATTGTCTTACTCAACCACATTCACCTTGTTAGAGACTGGAGGTCTAATCAACGAACAAAGCTTAATTCATCACACAGGCGCGAGCTGAAGCCGCGCTTCGGTCTGCATTTTACGGTTTTAACTAGCGCCTTCTTCGTATTCTAAACGTCCCATTTTGAGATGGTTGAGCGACCCTGATGAATTTTGAGTGCAGCGCACTGTTGTCTTGGTAATCGCGCTCTGGCTGGCGCCGATGGACGGTGCTCGGCTCATGGTACGTGAGCCGCCAGCGATCAGCTTCTGAGTTCACCTATAAAAGGTGTGTAGTAGCTTCAAAGTACCCAAGGGTTGGGGATTGCTATCGATCACTGGCGTTCTAGGTTGGCTTCGATCGCGGTAGTGAGATAGTGCCCAGCCATAATGCCGCTGGAGAGATGGTAGTGTTGCTCGTCGATTTGGTACAGCGTCTCAAATCCGGTACGACGTTGGCGATCGCCCAAGCACCAGTATCTTTGCACCACAGAAGCTGGAGCGACCCAACCTTCACCTTCGACGCGACCGAGGTCACTATGCTGCAGCACAAATGTGTACTGCCGCTCACCCATGGCGAGGCGACCTTTATATTGGAGCGCAATCTCCTGATGGTCATCATTGGGAAAAGTTAATTTCATAACCATCGTGAACCAATTATCTCGTCCCCAGGCAATCAAAATGCCGCCTCGCAGTGCCAAGGGAGGGCGATCGCGCTCTAACCAATTGCCGTGAAGCATCCAGCGTCCAGGCTCAATTAAAAATGTGTGATTCACACTAGATTTCCTGATTGGACTGATGGGTTATTGATCACCGCGCTAGCGTCGATTGATTACCGTCTTTGCTAGCGTGACAAAAAATAGACCTGCCCAAAATAGTAACGATTATCTGGCCGACTAGTCACCGACCTGTGACCCAACTCACCAAGATTCTTTACGCTGCCTGTAATCGGTTGATATCTATCAGTCCTGCTTGACAGCTTCTACTCAGCCAGGGCCCCAGTAGACAGTGACGACATGACGATGGGAGCCAATAATTTACGCGAATGTTTTAACTTAATGCTCAGCCAAACCAATCCTCGTAAATTTCGTCGTATCGCCCAGTTTCATAGAGTTTAAGCAGAGTTGCATTGATAGATTCCCGATAAGGGCTTTCTTGCTCAAAGGCAATGCCATAGTTCAGGGTTTGAAACACTTCCCCCACCACTTTGTACTGGCCTTGCCCCTGATGGGAAACAAAGTATTGAAGTACAGGCGCATCATATACCACCGCATCGATCGCTTCTTCATCAATCACCGCAGCGTATAAATCGCCCAAAGTGTCATAGTCCTGATATAGCAGATTGGTCTGTTCGTCGAGGAACTCCGCTGCCGCACTCTGGGTAACCGTAGCGATGCGCTTGCCGGGTAGATCTTCAAGGCCATTAATCACGCCCTGCAGTTCCTGGACGGTAAAGGTAGTGGCAATGCTAGCAGTGAAATAGGCGAACACAAAGTATCCGGAAAACATCCACAACAGACCGAAAAATCGACCAGCAAATCGTTGGGGAACCTTGTCGCCATAGCCGACAGTGGTCACGGTCACGGCGGCCCACCAAAAGGCTTCCCAAATACCATGCCAATAGTCATCAGGAAACTGACTGTTGTGATTACGCTCAGAAAACCACAGCAGATGGGCCACAATCAGCAGAATGAGAATTAGAATGCCGATGCCGTAGTACAACCGGGGCGATCTCAAGACTGCTAAAACCACGGTAATCAGCTTGCTCACTTCGCTGGCTTCATTGGGCACTAGCACCTGCAGGCCCGACTCATAGTAAGGATAAGAAAAATCGAGGGTCGCCTCGCGTTGGGAAGTAATACTAATGCCCGCGATGGCTACATCAGCCGCGCCCCGCTCGACTTCATCCAGGAGTTTGGCGACGGAGTTGACCCCGACTAAATCATACGACAGGTCCAGTTCTTGGGCGATCGCATCCCAGAGGTCCAGGCTAAATCCCTGATACTGCTGGTTTTCATAAATCACAAAGGGTTCAAACCGCTGGGTGACAACCCGCAGCGGCGTGGTACTGAGGATTGGCTGAGCAGTCTCTGAGGTGGCAAAGTCGGCGGGGATCGGCGGGATGCTACCAGCGGCTTGGGCCTGGGTCAGCCACTCATCGACGACCTCGCGATTGGCACTGAGCCAAGCCTGGGCATGGCGCTGAATATCAGCTTCATCGCCTTCCCCCCGTAACATAAGCGCGTTTTGGGCAGCGATGTCCTCTAACGGTAAAGTAACGTTTTCCAAGAGCGATCGCACCGCCGGGTTGGCATCTAAAAAGGCCGTATTTGCCACAGCTCGGATATCATTCCGCGGAAAACCAAGGGCACAGGGATCGGCGACACAACCGACCATACCCGTAATGACCGTCTCACTTTCCAGTTGCTTCTGTCCTGCGGGCAGGCTCGGATATGGGACCTCTAACCAGACCACCTCTTGGGCGGGCATCAGTTCGTTGACCGTCCAGTTCGGCGTCCAGGTGTAGAACAGCACTGACTCACCTCGCCGCTGCCGGGCCACCACCTCTTCCATCAAGGGTGCGTAGGCCCCTTGAATGTGCTCGACCGCTCCTCTCAGTCCATATTCTTGAAGGTGATAGTCAATGATGTCAGCGCAAGCCCAGCCTTCATTACAGCCAATTAGGTCGGCCAGACCATTGCCATTGTGGTCCAGCGCAGCGATGACCTCTGGCTGGGTCAAATCTGCCAGGGTTTGAATATTGAATCGGTCAGCGGTGGCTCGATCAATCAGGTAGCCCTGGAGCGCTCCGCCCGGCACCTCAAATCCGACCGCCTCGACCGCTTCTCCAATCTGAGGTTGCTGCAAATAGCGATCGTGTAGCGGAAACCAACCACTAGTCCACAGGTCCATTTCCCCCGCAGCGGCTTGCTGATAAAACTCATCATTGCCAAGGGTCTGTGGGGCATTGACGGTATATCCCAGCTCGATGAGCAACTGTCGATACACCTCCGCCTGAAACCACCCCGTATCCCAAGTTGGCCGGGCAATGTCAATCGCCGGGGCAGCCTGCCCCGGCAGCCCCTGGAGTAAGCCAATGATCATGACCGTCAGCACAACCCCCATCCAGCGACCGCGGCGAAGCAACCCTGGATAGAAACAGGTCAGACTACGGACCCAATGACTCATTTGGAATCGGAGTAAAGTACGCATTCCGCCGGCGATAATTGAGGGGAAAATTCCAAAGGCCAAGTTTAACAGCGATCGCCGCTACCCCTGAGTGAGCACCTGCGCGGTGGTTGCCAACAATCTCAGCCATCGGCTCACAGCAGAACTCAAAGTCAACGTGAAACGGACTACTGACCACTCAATTGGCTGGATACTGCCAAGCTTCCCACAGCGTATAGACAATTAGAAAGACCAGTAGGCTACGAAAAAGGACGCTAACGACCTGATCAGGAAGCTGAGGCAATATGCGACTACTGAGCTGGGCACTGAGCAATCCCCCAAGCCCAAGCATCAGCCCTGCCAGCCACACCACATTGCCCTGCAGCGCATGGCCGATGGTGGACGCGATCGCGGTCATGACTACAACGCCCAAACTCGTTTGGATGGCCCGTTTGATTGGTTCTCCGATGAGTGCCATCTGCAGAGGCACCATGATGACACCGCCCCCTACGCCTAAAAGACCCGCCATCAGACCAGCGATCGCCCCCGTCAGCACCCTAGCTGCAGTGGGATGTAGCCGCAGGGGCATAGCTACATCCCCAGCTGTTTGAGCCGCTAGGCTTTTGCGCAGACTCACCAAGAAGATATTCACCAGCAATAAGACTGCAAAGGCAAATAGCAACAGCCGAGGCGATAAATTACTCGCAATCAGGACTCCAATCTGTACTGTGATCACTGCGGGTACCCCCAACCAGAGCACCCGATCAAAGTCGAGATATCCCATGCGCCAATTTTGAAAACTGCCTGACAGGGAAGTCACGATGATTGCTAAGCTGCTCGTCGCCACCGCCTGGATGGGAGTATAGTCCAACGCTAGCAAAATCGGCACCATCACCGTGCCGCCGCCAATTCCCAAGAGACCGGCGAGTATACCCGCCAAGAGGCCGGCGACTACGAGCGCAACAAATTGACTTAGGGCCACAAGTTCCTCATTCCTGCTGTCCTACTTGCCCGACCGATATGGCCGAGCTTACTGGTCTTAGGTCTTGTCTTAGCCACTCGGCGGGGTCATGACCTGCTCATAGTGAGCCCACCATCGGCTCAGGGGATAGTATATGGCCGGTGCCCATAGGCTGCTTAAAATGGCAGAACTCAAGGCAATGCGCTGATGCTGTAGCCAAATTTCTGGCAGCCCTGGATACGGCGATGTAGGACTGAGCAACTGATGGGCACTAATCTGCAACGCCATAAAGGTTTGCGCAATTACGGTCATGCCAAACACGATAATGGCCACCGAGACAAAGTCCTCTTGAATGAAGCGTTGTTTTTGAATGCTGGCTGTGAGAAACCCAACTAAGGTCAACCCAACGGTGTGCGTAGGAAAGTAACCGGTCAGACCATCTTGAATGAGGCCTAAGATAAAACCCGCGATCGCCCCTTCAACGCCATTGCGCTGGACACTCCACACCACGAGCCACATCAATAGCCAACTGGGACCTACCCCTAGCAACACCATGCCAGGCAAACGCATCGGCAAGAGCACGGTACATAACAAAGCTGACCCTACGACCACCGCAATATTGAGCCAGCGATAGCGACGTCGCATGGCGACACTACTCAGTCGGACTGAAGTCATGGATCGAGCTCGAGCTCCTCGTCTTCATTAGTCGGAAACGCCTCCCGTAGAGGGGCCTCTGCTTCTGGCATGTCAATATCCTTGGGCGCAAAGGGGACAACCTCAACCCATTCCACAATACTGAGTGGTGAGGTCAGCTCCACAGTCACCTCAGGCGCTGGACTCTTATTGAGGTCTAGCGCAACGACGCGACCCACTGGAATATTTGGTGGAAAGAGCTTGCTGTAGGCCGAAGTCACCACGACATCTCCAACTTCCACATCGGGTAGCTTGTCAAAAAACTCCATCACGACCTGCTGCCCCATCGTGCCCCGAATGTAGCCAGTGGCTCGGCTGCGGCTGATCCGCGCGCCGATGCGGCTAGTCGGGTCGCTGATGAGCAAAACCCGACTGCTGTTGGGCGATACCGCAATCACCCGACCCACCAGTCCACCAGGACCAGTGACAATGTCATCAACCGTAATGCCATCACGCTGTCCGCGACTGATGATCAGCTGCTGCCACCAGTCACCGGCACTGCGCCCAATCACGGCCGCTGGCACCCCCTCTGACAGGAGCTGACTGTCCCCTTCGACAACTTGCCGGAGCGATCGATTTTGGCTCTCTAGCTCCACTACCCGCTGTTGCAGTTCCTGGGCATAGCTTGACTGCAGGATGGCTTCCCGCGAGGGACCTGGATGAAAGGGCCGCGTTACCCAGCGATACATTTCATAAATGACGGCTCCGCCGCTTTCTCGCAGGCCCAAGGCCGCGACAATCAGCAAGGCCACCAAACCAGCCTTGAGCGCATATTGATTCCACCAGCGCCGGAGGGCAAACATGCAGTTCTAACCTTCCCTAAATACCAGAACTACCACTAAAGACTCGACCCATCTGGCTAAAGTTTTCAAGGACTCGACCAGTCCCCAAAACCACACAGCTTAAGGGGTCAGCGGCCACATGGACCACAATACCTGTTTCATGGCTCAACAATGTATCGAGACCATGTAGCAAAGCCCCACCCCCAGCCAACATGATGCCACGGTCGATAATGTCAGCTGCCAACTCGGGTGGGGTGCGCTCTAGGGTCCGCTTCACCGCCTCAACGATGACGGCCAAGGGCTCTGCCATACTTTCACGAATCTCACCAGCCTTGACTGTGACAGTTCGGGGGAGCCCCGACAAGAGGTGTAGCCCCCGTACATCCATAATGAGCTCGCTGTCATCAGCTGTAGGATAGGCTGAGCCAATTTTAATTTTGATCTCCTCAGCCGTTCTTTCCCCCACAACCAAGTTGTGCACCTTTTTGAGGTACTGCGCGATCGATTCACTCAGTTCATCACCGGCGACTCTGACAGACTCGCTGAGCACGGTCCCTTGCAAGCTCAAAACAGCAACCTCGGTGGTCCCTCCACCGATATCAATAACCAGGTTGCCGGTCGGCTCAGCCACAGGCAGCCCGGCTCCGATCGCCGCTGCCACCGGCTCGTCAATCAAATATACGGTGCGCGCCCCAGCCTGCTGAGCGGCATCCATTACAGCACGACGCTCAACTCCCGTCACACCGCTAGGAATACCAATCACAATGCGGGGTGAAACGAGCGTGCGCCCTTCATGGACTTGCCGAATGAAGTGCTTGAGCATGAGCTCAGCTGTATCAAAGTCAGCGATCACGCCATCCCGCAACGGACGGAGCGCCGCCACGTTGCCCGGCGTACGCCCGAGCATGCGCTTGGCCTCTTCGCCAACAGCCAAAGGCTTCTTTTCAACTTGATCGATCGCGACCACTGAGGGCTCTTGTAAAACGACCCCTTTGCCTGAGACATACACCAAGGTATTGGCAGTGCCTAAATCGATACCCATGTCTCGGGATAACGAAAACCGGTCGAGAAAACCCACGAGACTTAGCCCCCAAACGAACGAAATGGACGGTTAGATGTAAACTCGCCGAACTTCATGCTAGGTCATAGATGCGCTCATGATACTGAAACTACAAACTGCCGAGACACAAAGTTAGGGAACGCCTGCTGCTCATTGCAACACGGACGAAGTGGATTTTATTACGATTCGTATCGATGCGTCTAGCGACTGATGTTTGCAGCTATCAGAAATCAGTTAAACCATGACGCTTGATAGCGGCTAGCTGCACTTCTTGCTAACAGCTTTGTGCAGGACGCCTCATCCGGTTCTTCAGATTCGGTTTGCTCCAAGTTGAGGCACACTGGAGAGCAGTACAAGTAAGCCATTTTGGACGGTTAGACGATTTTCAACATCTCGTTCAATCTGGTTTACACCCTACCGTCAACCCAATCAGGAGAAGCTTAGACATGAGCATCAACGCCGTTACTCTCGTAGGCCGAGCTGGACGTGACCCTGATGTGAAGTATTTTGAATCAGGCAGTGTTGTCTGCAAGTTTTCATTAGCGGTGGATCGCCGCACCCGCAACTCTGACCAGCCAGACTGGTTCAATCTAGAAATGTGGGGGCGAACGGCAGAAGTCGCAGCTAACTACGTGCGCAAGGGCAGCTTAATTGGCATTAGCGGGGCGCTGAAGTTTGACCAGTGGAACGATCGCGCCACGGGAGCCCTCAGAACGTCACCAGTGATTCGCGTTGATCGTCTAGAACTGCTGGGCTCAAAGCGGGACAATGAAGCGGGGATGAATCCCAATTACGCCGACGATGAGTTTTAGCTTTGTGGGACCAGGCAGGTGTGGCAGTCTAGTGACACTTGGCTACCGTTGGATGACCTCAGTTCGGGTTAGGGCCAAACCCTTTTAATTATCTCCTCCTAGAAGAGGTCGACGGGGTGGGGCAAACGTAGCCTCTCCCCACGCCGTTCTGCAGACACCACTCCCTCGGCGGGAGTGGATCGCTCAATCGGGTCACCAGAACATTTGAGCTTCTGATCTCAACCTCACATTTGACCAAGCAGCGAGCTGGGTAACGCCAGCACCCGAGAGCGACAACTCGGTCTGCCGCTGCCGGATAGACATCAACCCGATACTCGGTGGAGAACATCAGCCGTTTTTAACTGGGTAAAGTTGGGCTGCCCCGTGCACAACAAAACAGTGCGCAGTTCCTCAGTAAGACACTCGGCTAAGAGAGCAAGGCTGGCTTCTGACTCGTGAGCGGCCACTAAGAAGGGATGAGCCAAGCCAACAACATCAGCCCCCAAAGCTAACGCTTTAGCTGCCTGCAGTCCGTTGCGGATGCCACCGGAAGCAATGAGGGGGACGGTGGGCGCGATCGCCCTTACCTGGGCGACACAGTCCGCCGTGGGTAAGCCCCAATCGCCAAAGGTTTGGCCCAGTCGGCGCTGGCGGGGCTCAGTGGCCCTTCCCCCCTCGACTTTAGCCCAGGAAGTACCGCCAGCACCGGCAACATCGATCGCGCTCACACCGGCTTCCAGCAACCGTTGGGCCATCGGCGCGGAAATGCCATTACCCACCTCTTTGGCGATGACTGGCACCGGGAGCTGATCGCACAGCTGGGCAATCCGCTCGAGTAGTCCTCTAAAGTTGCGATCGCCTCGAGTTTGCACACTTTCCTGCAAAGCATTGAGATGCAGGATCAGGGCATCGGCTGCCAAGGCATCCACAACACGCTGGCATTCTGACACCCCGTAGCCATAGTTGAGCTGCACTGCGCCAATATTGGCAAAGAGTAAACAGTCTGGCGCATATCGGCGCATCGCGAAGGTGGGCATGACCTCAGGGGCTTCGATAGCCACCCGCTGCGACCCAACGCCCATGGCCAAACTATAGGTTTGGGCAACGACTGCAAGGCGCTGATTAATCATTTGGGCTTGGTCAGTGCCCCCAGTCATTGAGGAGATCAATAGCGGTGCACCCAGCCTTTTGCCCAAAAAGTGCGTGGAGATATCTAGATCTGCCCAGTCAAGCTCTGGCAAACAGCAGTGCTCAAACCGAAACTTCTCTAATCCAGTCGTTGTTTGCTGGCACTGCACGTCTTGCTCTAGACACACGCGAATGTGGTCGGCTTTGCGACGTTGAGTTTCAGGGGCTGTCGCAGCTAGCGATGCCGAAGCAGCAGAAAACGAAGAAACAGTCATAAACAAAAACAGGACAGCAAACATTGGGGGGAGGCGATCGCCGGCGATTCGATGCTAACTAGCGCAGCCACCCAGGCAGCCTGGTCAAAGCGACGTCAAAGCAGCGTGTCCAAGCTCGACTCTTAACGGCGCTAACTCTATCACTAGCGTCACCTTTGGAGTAGTGTCCCACAGGATCTAGCCGTTCACCCACTACAGGTTTAGAAGTCGAAATAAATATATGAAAGCGTCTCACTCGGGGCCAGCTGCCACGCAAAGAAGAGACAGAGAGGAACCAGTAAAAGCTTAACGGGCCAGTTGAGCTGTAGCTTGAGCTCGCGCTGGGCGAAATAAATTACCATCATGCCACCGACTAGCACCCACAGCAAGGTCCACAGCTGCCCCGCAGTCAGCCCCAGGGACTCGACATAGACTTTCTGAGCAAATTGCAGATCGCTATTGGCTCCCCACAACTTTTGTAGGGCCAAGGTGTATTGTGCCGGCTCTGGCAAGCGGAAAAAGAGCCAGCTAAAAAAGACCAAGCCCTGGGTCAAGGCCCAGGCGATCGCCACGCCCCAGGACCGCTCCCAAAATCGCCGGAAAGGCTGCCACCCTTGGGCCACTACATAGCTGCACCGATGGAGCACTAGAGCCAAACCGTGAATCCCTCCCCAAATCAAAAATCCCCAGGTGTTGCCGTGCCATACCCCAGCGACCAGCATGACCACCATGAGATTAACCGCCGTCCGGGGCAAACCGCGGCGCGATCCTCCCAAGGGAAAGTAAAGATAGTTGCGTAGCCAATCACCCAAGGTGATGTGCCAGCGCCGCCAAAAGTCAGCAATGCTCGTAGTGAGATAAGGAAAGTTAAAATTTTGCGGCAGATTGATACCCATCAGCAGGGCGCTGCCCCGCGCCACGTCCACATAGCCGCTGAAGTCTAAGTAAAGCTGCAGCCCATAGGCAAACAAGGCCAGCCAAACATCCCAGCTACCGGCCCGGGCTAAGTTGTCGAAACTCAGGTTAACCAAAGTACCGATGTGGTCAGCAATCAACACTTTTTTGACGGCACCAATGCCAATTAGCCAGAGCCCTTCGACTGCCCAAGTGAGATTCAGGCTTGGTTGATCGCCGACTTGGTTAACAAAGCTGTGAAAGCGCGTGATGGGGCCCGAGATGAGCTTGGGAAAATACAGCTTGTAGGCAGCGAACTCAGACAGACTATGGGTCGCAGGGGCCCCTCGATAAACGTCCACCAGGTAAGCAAGGCATTCAAACGTAAAGAAACTCAGGCCTAGGGGAAAGGCGATCGTCAGCCAGCTGCCATCAGTAATCTCTGGATTAAAGCCGACGGGTACTAGCCAACGCAGCCAGGACTCCAGATATTTGAAGCCGAGTAGTAGCACTACATTGAGCACAATCCCGAAAATAAGCCAGTAACGGCGACGGCGATACCACTGCTGCTCGGCCATCTGCCACTGTTCATTGGGGACCCGCCAGTCCGTCGGGACGGTGAGCACGCGCCCCAACCAGTAGTTGATCGCGACCAGCGCCAACATCAACGGCACATAGTGCACTTGTAGCGAGGTGTAGAAAACAATGCTGGCAATTAGCAATAACCAGATTCGCAGCGATCGCCGCTCAACAGCCCAATAGAGCCCAACAACGCTGAGCAAAAAGAGACCATAAAGAATCGAAGGTAAGGTCATGGCGTGTCGTCAGGATTGGCAGCAGACAAATCAAGCGCACGGGGCCAGGCAATCATAGGATCCTGCGCCAACCGCAACGATACCTGATAAGCACCATATCGATTCAAATGGCTCGGATCCGAAAAATAATCGTAACGGCTAGTCCACACCTGTCCTAAATCTCGAAAGATAAAATCTTCCTCTGTCGCTGAGTATTGCAGCATCAGCTTCTGGAAATCCGCTTCCGCATCGGTGCGGTAGCCATCTAAATACTCGTCCGTCAGAGGCGTATTCACAAAGATGATGGGAATGTCCTGCTGCTGGGTGTAGGTCAGCAGTTGTTCAAAGGCTTGGGTTTGTTCGCCCGCTAGGCCAAACTCATCGTAATCGCTGTCGTAAGCTCCAGGGACGCGAGCATAAAGCTGATAATAAGTTGCCGGATTGAACCGCACATCTAAGGATAAGAACCCATCAAAGTCAATCCGGCTACCCTCGGGGATCGGCATATCAGAGGTATTTGGGGTGGCTTTGTCCGTCCCCGAGGAAAGGGCAACTGGCGCCATTAGCGGTGTGAGCAACCGATCGCGGACAAAAGCTTTCAGCTCGTCGCGGTTTTCATAAACGGCGGAATGTTCCCCCAGGCGATCGCTGAGGGTGACATCCAACGCCTGATAGCTTTCCCGCAGCGCTTCGCCAATGGGCTGGGGCTCAGCCGCCACCTCAGTCGCTTCATCTACGGCCTCACCATCGCTGGGGGCAGCCGCCACGTCGGGATTGCGACGTCCCAGTTCCCGATAGCCATCCGAGGCCGCGATCGCATTAAAAGTGACATCCGTACGCCCACTATTAAACGCCCGGGCTCCATCCGCCCAGACAATCACGCGTGGCAGCTGGTGGGGCTCTAGGACACGGCGAATGGTGAGATCGACCACTTGCGCCGTGGCACCGTTCACCCCAAAGTTAAAAACGCTTAGATCGCCATATCCCAACGCGGCCAACTCTCGCTGTAGAGCCGCCGGATCAACTCCTCGCAGAGCACGTGAGCTCCCGATGATCAAAATATCTGGCGGCCCTGACTCCGCCAAGCGCTGATGATAGAGAGCCAGCTTTTCATCCATTTGCTGGCTGCGAAACGAGGGATAGGGAGAATAGGACAGCAGCTCCGGGGTCGGGGCGAGGGACTGCTCAGGGCTAGCGATGAGATCGCGATCGTTAAAAATATCGCTGCGGTCCCCCAGGCGATCGTCAGTCAATGCCGCCTCTGACTGAGGATTACTCACCTGCCAATCATCCAGCTGCCAGTCGCCTTCAGCTTCGGTCGGCACTTTGCGAGTAGTCGTTGCCCCCCCGTCAGAAACGGCTGAGGCCGTTGACATGGATGCCTCCGGTGCCCCCTGAGCCTGACTAGGGTTGATCACTTGACCAAAAATCCAGTCAGCTTGGAGGGCCAACAGTAAGCCAACCGATGCCCAGACCAAGCCAATTTTGACCACGTCTTGGGAGTCGGCATTGGGAAGGGTCGCTGGCGTGCGGGCCAGATCTTGCTGCGGTACCACCAGCTGGGTCTCAAACAAAAACTTGCGGACGTGATCGAGCCCCCGTGCCCAGGCAGTCTGGAGGGCATTGGCGACGGCGGTTGGCGTCGCCTCATCCGGGACCGCAGCTGGGGGTCCCGCCAACAAGTCGCCCACATACTGATCGGATACCGCAAATACCGGCTCCGCTTTCGGCACCAATTCAGGGCGGGTTTCGAAGTCTTTGCCAAAACTCCACATAGGACGTTGCTGGCCGGCTCGACGGCCGTAGAGGCGAATGCCAGTAATGTCAGGCAATTCGAGCATCTCAATGAAGTCAAGCACCTGGGGTACCACCTGCCGCCGGGTAGGGCATACCGGGGCATCGGCCATCAGATGCAGCAGGCGATCGCGGCGGAGAACCTGCACACGGATCCCCCCAGTGGCCAGTTGAGCCTCTAGATCAGGGTTCAACAAGCGCGTCAGCAAATAGGCCAACGCCGCCAAATCTCCCTCCTGAGCAAGGTCACTGGGCGGAGTGCGTAAATCGGGGTGATCTTGAGCTGGCAAATTGAGGCATCTTACCCACGCTGGAGTCTCCGCCTCTGGAGCTTGGCCGTATATCATGAGGCGCAGCAATCCCTGGGGGGCGATCGCCTCCAGCAAGGACGCAATGGCCCCCATGACCAAATTTTCTGAGGGAACCGCCGCATCCTCCGGAGCGGTCGGATGCACAATGCAATGCAGGCTCTCCTCTTTACGCTCGGCAGTGACCGTAGCGCTGCGCTCCACCAGAGCGGCATTGATGAGACGAACAATGGCGGCTTCATCGCCCCAGCGCGCCCATTCCCGCAGCATTTCTTCTGCTGGAGTGAGATCGATCCGGAGACTCCAATCGGGGGTTGCTTCGCCATGGACCTGGATGACGATCACCGCATCTTTGAATTGCGTTAATGAGAGCTGCCGCAGGCGCTCGGTGACCGGTTCGGCAATGAGGAGCGGATCGGGGCTGTATGTAGCCTCACACCAAACCCATAGCCGTTGAATTGTGTCAGCCGTTATCGCTGCTGCAGTAGACTCACCCGGCGCTTCTTCGGCGGCTACCGCTTCTCGGTGGCGCGCCACCTGCCGAGATGCCGCCCGGACACTGACCCAAACCCCCACGTCGAGGGTGCTGAGCACTTCGCTGAGATACCAAGCGATCGCATCAGGGTCACCCTGGCGGGCCAAGCTGAGGTGAGACAGCACAATGGCTGTCGTAGAGTCATCGGGCGCTACAGCACCAGAGGCGTCATCCTTATGTTCAGCGTTCCCAGCCATTTGAGCTGCGTCAGCAATTTTCAGAGACGCCCCCGCTTGCTGATGTAGCTGGGTCTGATGGCGCTCTAAGCGGTTGAGATAAATGGGAGCCGTCCAGTCAGGACGGGCCTGCCCCACCTGACGACTGTAGATATAAAGCTGATAGGCCTGGGGATAAGTCTCGGCAATCACATCTTGCCCCTGGGGTTGCTCTAGCAGCGCATCGACTAATCGTGAAACGGCACCAGTTTGATGCAGTGGGTGGGGCGTTTCCGAGAGTACGTGCAAAACATTTCCCCGCAACCTCATCTGTACGTGAGCGTTGGGAGCCAATTGCTGCGCCACCCAATCACCGGGCGATGGATCAGGGGCAGAAGATGTTTGAAATACAGACGGCTTTGCAGTCATAAATTTGGACTACGGCTAGGGCTAGCGGCAGCACCGACACAATCCTAGGAAATATAGCTGTGAAGCATATCGCAGTCTACGGATTCTCACCAGCCAATTCCGCCAAAATCGACAAGAATTTGCAGATAAGGTTCCTAAACTGCCGGAGGAGATCGGCCCTTTCGCAAAGTCACATATGTCGTTGACAATACTAGCGGCCGTTCACCAATCTCACACGCTTTTTCCAGAGTTTGATCCCACGTTAGCGCTCAAACGATTAAGCATGTGTCATGACTCCCAAAAAAAACGCGACCTCGCAAAATGCCGGCCGCGGCTGAAGCTGATAACTGTTTGGCCCACCGAGTTTTCGCCCTTTCAGAGCGTGGCGCATTGTCCAAGGGCCATGGCAAACTGCTGGCCGATTGCCCAATAACCACACTGATTGCACAGCTGACTCAAACGCTGCCAAATCATCAGTTGCGGAGCCAGAATGTGGTGCGTCTGAAAGATGGTGAGTGCTTCGTTCCAGTAGGCGATCGCCATGTCAGGGTGCTGAGTCTGCTCGCAAACGGCAGCCACCTGCATTAGCAGCACCGCCAGCGCTTGGGTGACGTCTTGGTGCCCAGCGAGTTCAGATAAGACATCGGCAGCGGCTTCTAAACTCCCAAGGGCTAGCCAATATTCTTGATGGTGAGCATACACGCGGCCGAGGTATTCCAGAGTCACGGCCAAACCTAGACTGTCTGCTTGCAATTGCCAGCGTTCTAGAGCAGATTGCAACGCCACTTTGGCCTGGCTGTAATGTTCCTGCTGCAAGTGGGCCACTCCAAGGTTGTGAAGCGCGATCGCGGTAGCCTCGGTCGGCGGCATATCGGCCAAGACCTCGGCTGCCGCACGAAAGTGGCTTTCTGCCGTGGCATAGTGCTGCTGGTCCAGCGCAATCAGCCCCAGTCCATTGAGGCAGCGGGCCATGTCCACCGGCCGCTCCGCTTGGGTTGCCAAGGCCAAAACAGCTCGATAAGCAGCAGTAGCCTCATGCCAGCGTCCTTCGGCGGACAGTACGGCGGCCTGGTGACAGTTCTGCAAGATTTCCGGAGGCATGCTGACAGTGGCAAATGGGTTGGGGACAGAGGTGACCACGGCAACCGCTACGCCCAGATCCGCGATCGCCCGTTCAGCTGCGAGGATCCATCCTTGATGACCGTGCTGCCGCCCCATAATCAGCAATTCTTGAAACGCTCTGAGTGCGGTTTCTTGCTGCCCTAGCGCCTGCTGCTGGCAGCCTTGGACATATAAATCGGAGCACCGCCCTAGCCCGTTGACATCGCGATCGCCCAACTGATGTGTAGAGCGGGCGCAGACCGGCAGAGAAGCTTGAAAAGCAGGGGCAAAGTGATCAGGGGTGAGGCGTTGCATGGGAAGGGGGCTCCGTGTCGTTAGTAAGCAGTATCGCGGCCAGCCCTGGCTCCCTGGCTTCAGCTTCCAGACAACGGCTTGGCACTTTTCGGCAATCTTGCTAAATCAAAGGGGCTTGCAACACTAAATCCCTCTGACCTCAAGCGTTTCATCCATCCAAAAGCTAGTTTGCAGCGGCCATCGGAGCCGGGCTCTCAGGAGTCGTGTTCACAGCGAGCAATCGCGATTTCGGGTTGGGTCAGCGATTGTACCAGTGACTGCAGCTTAAACTACGCGTATCCCGAGCCGAGTCGCTTACATTGAGAACAGCCTCATTAGCAGGCCCCCAAGCGGTACCAAGCCGCCGATAAGTTCTTGCACTCTTACTTTCTTTGTTGCTATGACGACTGTACATAAAGATTCTCAACAATTACCGCTAGATCCCCAGCGAATGAACAGTTCTAGCGGCTCAAGTGTGGTAATAAGCCTTTTAACAGGACCATTTTTGGTGGCTTTGATGAGCGTTAGAGCCCTATCAGAAACTCTGACGCAGCTTGGCATCGCCAGCGAAGAGTTTTTCCGGGGTGAACGCTTGCCAAACCTGCAAACCCCCAGCGCTGCCGCCGACAGTCCAGACGCCGATACTGACAATTGATTGGTCAAAGAGCTTAATTTAATCCGCAAGGAATTTCATTGGGCAGACCGACAGCGATACTCTGATTTACTAAAGCTATACCTGCCACTGTGCCTACTTCTTTTGAGAATATGCCAACTACCCAAGAAGCCATTATTGAATCCGTACCTGCAGTCTCAATCACTCCCCCCGGCTCGGCCTATAGTCTGCGAGTCCAGAAGCGTATCAAGATAGTGGAGGACATTTGGGAGGCGGTGCTACATCAGGAATGTGGAGCTGAGTTGCTTACACTGTTGCATCAGCTGAGGCGGCTGTGTTCTGAAGAGGGACAAGCCCCCGCAGCCCGCGCTACCAGTGTGCAAACGGTGGTGCAGGTTGTGGAAGATCTCGAACTGCAAGATGCGATTCGAGTGGCGCGGGCCTTTGCGCTATATTTCCAGCTCATTAACAGTGTGGAACAGCACTATGAGCAGCAAGGGCAACAGCGACAGTATCGCGCTGCCTACGGTGAGGTTGATCCGGCTTCGGCGATCGCGGGTCTGGCGACCATCCGACCGCAGCAAAACAGCACCGAGTACCATAGCGAGTCCACCCAGTCGGCACCGCAGGTCAAGTCCACCTTTGACTATCAAATGCTGCCTACTAACTATCGAGATGCGGGAACATTTCACTGGCTCTTCCCCGCCCTCAAGCGACTAAATGTGCCCCCCCAGCTGATTCAAAAGCTGCTCGACAATCTCGATATTCGCCTAGTTTTTACGGCTCACCCCACTGAGATTGTGCGCCATACCATTCGAGACAAGCAGCGGCGCATTGCCTCACTCTTTCGCCGGCTTGACCAAGCGGAAAATGCCCTGCAAACCATGGATGGCGGTTCCACCTGGGAAATCGACACCCTCAAAGAACAGCTCACTGAGGAAATTCGTCTATGGTGGCGTACCGATGAGCTGCATCAGTTTAAACCCTCTGTATTGGATGAGGTTGATTACACCCTGCACTACTTTGATGTAGTGCTGTTTGATGCCCTGCCCCAACTATTTCAGCGGATTCAGCGATCGCTCAAGAGTACCTTTCCCTCACTGCGGCCGCCCCAGCCCCAGTTTTGCCGGTTTGGCTCCTGGGTAGGCTCAGACCGTGACGGCAACCCTTCTGTCACACCAGAGGTCACTTGGAAAACGGCCTGCTACAAGCGCAACCTCGTCCTCGAAAAATACATCGAATCCCTCGATCACCTCACTAAGCTGCTGAGCCTATCGCTCCACTGGAGCGAAGTGCAGCCAGAATTACTGGACTCCCTGGACCACGACCAGCAAGTCATGCCAGAGCTGTATGAGCACTGGGCGATTCGTTACCGTCAGGAGCCCTATCGTCTCAAGCTCGCTTATATGCAACAGCGCCTTGAAAACACTCTGCTGCGCAGTCAGCGACTTTACCAGGGCGACCTGCTGCAGGAAGACCAAACCGAGGGCACAGAGCGGCCTCTGTATGTCTCAGGGGACAGCTTTTTAGACGATCTGCGGCTGATTCAGCGAGATTTGGCGGCAACGGGGATGACCTGTGGAGCGTTAGAGCAAATCATCTGTCAGGTAGAGCTATACGGCTTTGTTTTGGCTCAGCTTGACCTGCGCCAAGAAAGCTCCCGCCACTCTGATTGTCTGGATGAGGTGACAGCTTACTTACAGGTTTTACCTAAGCGCTACAACGAGCTATCTGAATCCGAGAAAACTGCCTGGCTGATTCAAGAGCTGCAAACTCGCCGCCCGCTGATTCCCGCTGAGCTACCCTGCTCCGACATCACCCGTGAAACCATCGAAACCTTTCGTATGATGCGGCGTTTGCATCTGGAGTTTGGCCCGCAAATTTGCCATAGCTACGTCATTAGCATGAGCCACACCGTCAGCGATTTGCTGGAGGTGCTGCTGCTCGCTAAAGAAGCCGGCCTCTTTGACCCCGCCACTTGGGCCTCTAGCATTCAGCCCGTACCTTTGTTTGAAACAGTTGAGGATTTAAAGCGGGCTCCCTCGGTGATGCGATCGCTCTTTGAGCTGCCGCTATATCGGGCCGTCACCCAAGGGGGACGTGTGGACGACACCACCGGTGATCGCGCCGCCGCCCCCGCCTCATCGAATCAACCCATTCAGGAAGTTATGTTGGGCTACTCTGATAGCAACAAAGACTCCGGCTTTCTCAGCAGCAACTGGGAAATTCACAAAGCCCAGCAGGCACTACAGGCAACGGCCGACCAATTTGGCATCGCCCTGCGTATCTTTCACGGTCGGGGGGGCTCCGTAGGGCGAGGCGGCGGCCCCGCCTATGAGGCCATTTTGGCACAGCCTGGCGCGAGCTTGAATGGACGCATCAAAATCACCGAGCAGGGAGAGGTTTTGGCTTCTAAATACAATCTGCAAGACCTGGCGCTTTACAACTTAGAAACAGTGGCGACGGCGGTGATCCAGGGCAGTCTGCTACACAGCAGCGTCGATCAAATTGAACCTTGGAACGAAATCATGGAAGAGCTAGCCGCTAGCTCACGCCGCCACTATCGCAATTTGATCTACGAACAGGCTGACTTCATCGACTTCTTTCATCAAGTCACCCCCATCGAGGAAATCAGTCAGCTACAGATCAGCTCACGACCCGCTCGCCGCAAAGGCAAGAAAACCCTAGACAGCCTACGGGCAATCCCCTGGGTATTTAGCTGGACCCAAGCGCGCTTTTTATTACCTGCCTGGTATGGGGTCGGCACCGCGCTCAAGGAATTTTTATCGGAAGATCCTGAAGAACGACTAAAACTTCTCCGCTACTTCTATCAAAAGTGGCCATTCTTCAAAATGGTGATCTCCAAGGTAGAAATGACCCTAGCCAAGGTCGATCTCCAGATTGCTGAGCACTATATCCACGAACTGACGCAACCAGAAGATCGCGAGCGCTTTTATCCTTTGTTTGAGCAAATTTCCGAGGAGTTTCGTAATACCTCCGAAATCATTTTGACCATTACCGGTCATCGGCGGCTCCTGGATGGCGACCCTGATCTTCAGCGATCAGTGCACCTGCGCAACGGCACGATCGTCCCCCTCGGCTTCATTCAAGTAGCCTTGCTAAAGCGCTTGCGGCATTATCGCAGCGCCGCTTCGGGCGTCATCAAATCTCGATATAGCCGCGAAGAATTGCTGCGGGGAGCGCTGCTGACCATCAACGGCATTGCCGCCGGCATGAGGAATACAGGCTAACCCCTGAACTTGTAACAGTTTGTAAAGTTTTTCTTGCGGATCTGAGCATCTTTGCTTGAATTAAGCCGTGACGTATCCTTTTGGTCGGTTAAATGCCTGGCCCCACGAGAATTTCGTCCAATTATAAAGTTGTGGTTAAACAAAGCTGTTGGTCGTTTGGACCGGCAGCAACGAGCGACTGTGGCCGCACAGGCGTTATGGATACATTGCCTGCCTGAGGAGTGAGTAGTAATGAAGCAAATGAAACGTCGACTGATGCAGGCAGCGATCGCCGCTGCAGTAGGTAGCACCCTGACCGGCGCAGGGATCGCGGCAACAGCAACCCCCGCCAATGCTCAGGCCGCCTACGGCAGCTACGTAGGCGTTGGTGCCGCCTTTGGCCTGACCGAAGAGGCCGAAACTGGCCGCGGTGCCGGGCTAGACATGGTAATCACGGGTCGATACCGGTTTCTCCGCATGCCGGTTTCCCTACGAGCCACGGCCTTCTTATTTGATAACTTTACGCTGGTGCCGACGATTTCCTACGACTACCCTCTCAGTTGGAACACTGATATTTACTTGGGCGCTGGGGTATCTTTCCCCTTTGGTGATGATGAAGATGTCTCTCCCATCGGTAATCAGACGTCATTTGTATTACAGCCTGGAATCGACTATATGTTTCCCAATAGCCGCCTGAGCCTATTTGGTAGCGCGATCTTTGCGTTTGACGCCTATCGCGAAGGCGGCAACATGGGGATTTCCATCCAAGGGGGCATGGGCTACCAGTTCTAAGCAAGCGCTTATTCTCATCGTGGCCGAACGGCGATCGCCTCCAGTAGAGCAAGTTGGCTGAGGGATAGGGAAGCAATTTTCCTATCCTTTTTTATGGATTAATACAGAAATACTCAAGACATATGTATTAATAGCAGTAGGCTGACTCAGTTGGTGGACGGCAAGCAAGGAGACGCCCGATGGAGTTTGGTAAGCCCTTAGGCTCGGTTGTTGAAGGATCCTTAGCACGGGGATTGGAGGTGCGCCTGCATCCCAATGTCTCGGTCGAAGAAATGCGAGTGGGCAAGTTTTTGGTGGTGCAGGGACGGCGATCGCGCTTCTTTTGTATGTTGACCGATGTCGCCTTAGGCACCGCCAGCGCTCGCATTTTAGCCAATCCGCCAGAACCTTCCAATCTCTTTTTGCAAGAGGTCTTGTCTGGTACGGGCACCTACGGTACCGCCAGCCTCAGCCCCATGCTAATGTTTACCCCCACGGAGGAGAAATCCTCAAACGGGCAGCAGCCATCATCGCCAGTTCAAACTACCCAGGGTGCGGCGGCGTATCAGGTGCAGAGCAGTGCCGCCGTGGAGCTCTTGCCGGTCAAAACGATTCCGAGCCACTTCAGCCAGGTGTATGATGCCGCCGAACGCGATTTTCGCATTGTGTTTGGTTGGGAAGACGACCCCCACCGCCGCAACTTCATCATTGGCCAGCCCATCGATATGAACGTGCCCATCTGCCTCGACCTAGACCGGTTTGTCGAGCGGAGCAACGGCATTTTTGGTAAATCTGGTACGGGTAAGTCCTTCCTAACACGGGTGCTCTTGTCGGGCACCATCCAGCGTCAGGCAGCTGTGAACCTGATTTTTGATATGCATTCCGAATATGGCTGGGAAGCAGTCAGCGAGGGCAAGCATTTCAGCACGGTAAAAGGGTTGCGGCAGCTATTTCCGGGGCAAGTGCAAATCTTTACCCTCGATCCAGAAGCGACGAAACGGCGCGGCGTGCGCGATGCCCAAGAGCTCTACATCAGCTTTGATCAAATTGACGTGGAAGATCTGATGCTAGTACGGGGGGAGCTCAACCTATCCGAAGCCAGCTTAGAAAACGCCATCATCCTTCGCAACGAGTTTGGCAAGGGCTGGATCAATCGGCTGCTGTCCCTAACCAATGAAGACATTCAAGAGTTTTGTGAAACCAAGATGGGCAATAAGTCTTCCATCATGGCACTCCAGCGCAAGCTCAATCGCTTAGCCGACCTCAAATATATCCGTGCAGCGTGTCCCCACAACTATGTTGGGCAAATTTTGACCGCGATTGAGGCCGGCCAGCATGTCATTGTGGAATTTGGCTCGCAGTCCAACCTCCTCTCTTACATGCTGGCGACGAATGTCATCGCTCGTCGGATTCATGCCATCTACGTGCAAAAGGCTGAGCGATTTTTGCAAACTAAGCAACCCAGCGATCGCCCTCGGCAGCTGATGATCACTATTGAGGAAGCCCACCGCTTTCTTGACCCCGCCACAGCCCGGCAAACCATCTTTGGCACGATCGCCCGCGAAATGCGCAAGTACTTTGTCACGCTGCTAGTGGTCGACCAGCGTCCATCCGGCATTGACAATGAAGTCATGTCGCAGATTGGCACCCGCATTACGGCATTGCTGAATGATGAGAAGGATATCGACGCGATCTTCACGGGGGTTTCTGGTGCGCAAAGCTTGCGATCGGTGTTGGCAAAACTCGATTCCAAACAGCAAGCGTTAATCCTTGGTCACGCTACCCCGATGCCCGTCGTTGTGCGCACCCGCGCCTATGACGCTCAGTTTTATCAGGAGGTGGGAGCGACCGCTTGGGAGGAAATGCCCGATCAGCCCTTGTTTAGAGCGTCAGAAGCCGCCAAAGCCGACCTAGGGTTTTGACCAAGCAAAATACCGATTAGCGAAATCCTGATTGATGCTGTGACGCTAGTTCGAGGAGAATACCCAGGCAATACGGCTGTTTATGACAACATTCAAGTTGACTTATTACCAAGTGTCAGAGGGCAGGCTCTCAGTCACAGGTTCTGGGTTCGAGGCGCATTCCTTCAACCTGCGTAATGCCGTGCATCTAGTCAGGATACCGTCAATCTGTCAATGGCGATACCAATCATGAGCGTGAACAGGGATCTTTCCATTAGTTTTCCTTAACAAAAATCCATAATGTCTCAGGACTGCTGATTACGCCCGGTTAGCTTGTGTGCGTGCGAACCGGCGTAGGGTAGACTACATAGGCTTGCTACCAGACTTTTTTTGGACTTCGAGTTGTTTGCCATCTTCCTTGACAAAACTTTTCAAAGCTCAACACTTTGGATCGGTTTTCTCATATAAGAACGAACACATTATTTCGGTTGACAGCAGCGTATCAGCAAAGTCTGGTATTTACTTGAGGCTATGAATGACTGCTACTGTACCACCCTCTGTGCAGGTTACTGCCCTGACAGAGATGACTCCCGCGCTCAATCACCTAAAACTCAGCGACGTTATTCGCACAATTCCCAAGGAGTGTTTTGAAAAGGATTGGCGTAAGGCTTGGCTCTCCGTGCTGACAACCCTTGTCAGTATAGCTCTGGGAGTGTTGGCGATCGCCCTTTCACCTTGGTATTTATTGCCCCTTGCTTGGATTTTTACCGGCACAGCGGCGACGGGCTTATTTGTCATTGGCCATGACTGTGGTCACCGGTCCTTTGCGAAACGGCGCTGGGTCAACAATTGGGTCGGTCATATCGCCATGTTGCCGCTGGTATATCCCTTCCACTGCTGGCGGATCTTACATGATCACCACCACGTTCATACCAATAAGCTACATGTTGATAACGCGTGGGAACCTTGGACAGTCGAGGCCTATCAGTCAGCGCCCACCTGGCTACAGTGGGGCTATCGTCAACTGCGGGGGAACTTTTGGTGGGTGGGCTCCGTTGCTCACTGGGCGGTGCTGCATTTTGATATCAGTAGCTTTGCTGAGCGCGATCGCCGAGCAGTCAAAACGTCCGTAATGGTAGTGGCGGGCTTTGCCGCGATTTTCTTCCCCACGCTTTACTTCACCGTGGGACTTGGGGGCATTATCAAGTTTTGGCTCATGCCCTGGCTCGGCTATCACTTCTGGATGAGCACCTTCACCATCGTGCATCACACCATTCCAGAGATTCAGTTCCACACTGAAAATGATTGGTCAGCCGTCCCGGCCCAGTTGGCGGGCACTGTCCACTGCACCTACCCAAAGTGGATCGAGATTTTGTGCCATGACATCAACGTCCACGTTCCCCATCATCTGTCAACGGGGATTCCCTCCTATAACTTGCGTCAGGCTCACCACAGCCTCTTGCAAAACTGGGGCGAGTACATCTATCTGCGTCGGTTTTCCTGGCAATTAATGGGCCAGATTACCCGCCAGTGTCACCTATATGATGCGCAAACTGCTTATCGCTCCTTTCAAAGCGTGCAGTAGTTAGCAAGCCTCGAGCTATTTCTCAATGCTGATACAGCTCCATTCGTTTTATGAGTGATAGAGCTTATCTCACCCGTTAATCTTCAAGCTCCCAAGGTTATGCAGTGGGTCTGGCTTGATAGAGTTCGCTGCTGTTAACCCGGAATCTTGATTACCTGTGCAATTACAAGCCAACCCGAACGCTGCTGGCGTCTCGGCTAAAAACCTGACGCAGCCTACCGAGCTGCCGTTTACTCTCAAAGACGTTCGAGCTGCCATTCCACAAGAGTGTTTTGAACCCTCACTAGGGCGATCGCTCGCGTATTTCTTTTTCGACATCGGCATCATTGCGGGCCTATTTTACCTGGCGGCGACAATTCACGCCTGGTGGTTTTGGCCCATTTACTGGTTTGCCCAAGGCACCATGTTTTGGGCGCTGTTTGTCGTTGGCCACGATTGCGGTCACGGCTCATTCTCCAAGTCCAAGTGGATTAATAACCTCGTCGGGCACCTAAGTCACACGCCAATTTTGGTCCCCTTTCATGGGTGGCGCATCAGCCATCGAACTCACCATGCCAACACCGGCAACCTAGAGACCGATGAAAGCTGGTATCCCATCAGTGAAGCCAAATATGACGAAATGACCTGGCCGGAGAAGCTGATTCGTTTTTATCTTCCCCTCATTGCATATCCGGTTTACTTGTTTCGGCGATCGCCGAGCCGCCCGGGTGGTTCACATTTCTTACCCGGTAGCCCCTTGTTTAAACCCAGTGAAAAATGGGACGTGTTGACGAGTACGGTGTGGCTAATCGGGATGGTCAGCCTGCTCACAGGGCTAAGTTTTCACTATGGGTTGGGAACTGTCATCACCTATTACGGGGTGCCCTACGCCATTTTTGTCATGTGGCTAGACCTGGTGACCTACTTACACCACACCGAAGCAGATATTCCTTGGTATAGCAATGAGGATTGGTACTTCCTGAAGGGAGCGCTGTCAACCATTGACCGTGACTACGGCATCTTCAACCCCATTCACCATGACATCGGCACTCATGTAGCCCACCATATTTTTCTCAGCATTCCCCACTACCATTTACAAACGGCGACTGAGGCAATCAAGCCTGTTTTAGGCAGCTATTATCGCAAGTCTACGGTACCCATCTGGAAAAGTTTTTTCCGGTCTTATCGAGATTGCCATTTCGTGGCCAATGAGGGCTCACCGTTGTACTACCAAAGCACTCGTCAAAAATAGAGTGGCTAAAGTTAACGCTCCATGTATCAACGGCTTGCTCAGCTTAGGGCCAGCCGTTTTTTGTAGCGGTTGGCAACTCTATCATGATCTGTCGGCGGACTCGCGAAGTCTCAAACAACAGACCGAGACTTCGCGTAAACGGTAAATTGCAACCAGACTAATAAGGACATCTACTATTAACTGTTACTAGCTGTAGCAATTTATGCACCTGTATCGTAGTTCCTCCGGGGGAAGGCATGTGATCTCAGTAAAGCTAGGATAGTCGACATGCTTGTCTACAGGAATTCCAAATGAGACTGGCCCCATCTGAACTTACGACCTTAGGCAGATCTCTGCGCCCAATTGATGTTGATTTGATGAAGCCTGTAGCAGGCCATGAGCAATATCAGCGCCTCTGGTATCAAGGGGATGAGACCTATTTCGACATCAATATTGAGATGCTAGATGGGGAACTATCGTGGTTTCAATTGACCCTGCGAGGCAAGGTGCTCTCCTGGAAATCGACTGGCACTCTCCAAACGGGCGAAACGGAAGAGCTCGATGTGCCGCCACCGGTAGGCTACTATGCCGCCAGTAAGGCTATTCGCGATGGAGCTGCCGTTGATTGGGCATTTGTTGAATCGATTGAAACGATGCTGGCCCAGCGCCAAGATGACCCCATCTTGACCAAACTGTGGCGAGTTCTAACTCAGCAGTTACCAGCAGTGCAGTAAAGATACTGCGGAAAAACACATTCACTGCCTTAGACCAAATTTTGTCGCGGCAGCTGGCGATGGAGCAGCATTTATCCGACTATGAATTCTTTGCGGGCGATCGCCTACTCCATTACCGATATTGCCCTCTTGCCTACACCCACGTCGCCTCCGAAGGCGGCTTTGATTTGCAGTCCTGTGCCGCCATCCAGCCATGGTTTCAGCGGGTTGAGGAGCCTGATCACTATATTGAGATCGCTCAGTAGGCGACTCAATGAACAGTTGATGAGCGATTGTCCAGTGATGAACTTCGGCTTTACGTCAAAATCGCGCCACCCATGAGCTTTTCGTAACGCCGCTGAAGCTCTTTGCGCAGCATTGGCAGTTGCGTGAGCTCCGGGTCAGTGTCAATCAAAGACTCTGCCGCTTTACGCGCTAGTGAAAGCGCATCTTGATCGGCTACGAGACTAGCCAGGGCAAAGTCAGGGAGGCCGGACTGTCGGGTACCCAAGACTTCTCCGGGGCCACGAAAGCGCATATCCATTTCTGAGATAAAGAAGCCATCTTGGGACTCTTCCAGTACCTTGAGCCGCTGTAGCGCCAAATCATTGCGAGTGCTGCTCATCAGCAGACAAAAGGACTGGGCTGCCCCCCGCCCAACCCGGCCCCGAAGCTGATGGAGCTGGGACAGCCCAAACCGCTCAGCATGTTCGATCAACATAACGGTGGCGTTGGGCACGTCTACCCCGACCTCAACGACAGTGGTGGAAACCAAAATCTGCGTCTCGCCATCACGAAACTGGCTAATCGCAGCATCTTTGTCCCCTGAGGACAGTCGGCCGTGTAAAAGCCCCACCTTAAATTCTGGAAAGATCACGTCTTGTAGACGCTGATGCTCATCGATCGCAGATCGGAGGTCCAATTTTTCCGACTCTTCCACCAAGGGCAGCACGATGTAAATTTGGCGACCTTGGGCAATTTCCCGACGGATCAGGTCATAGGCATGGGTGCGATCGCGCCCCCGAAGTAGAGTTGTTTTGATTGCCTTGCGACCGGGGGGAAGTTCATCGATCTGGCTCACGTCTAAATCGCCATGCAGCGTCAGCGCCAACGTTCGGGGAATGGGCGTTGCCGTCAGCGTCAGCACATGGGGATTATCGCCCTTGCGCTGGAGACGCGCTCGCTGCTGCACCCCAAATCGATGCTGTTCATCGATCGTCACCAGTCCTAACCGCTGAAACTGGACGGGATCTTCAATGAGGGCGTGGGTGCCCACCAGCAGCGGCAGTTCTCCCGTCACGAGCTCACTGTGAATCTGGCGACGCTTAGCAGTGCGGGTCGAGCCAGTCAACAGCTCCACGGGCAAACCGAGCGCGTTGAACCAGTTCACCAGCTTACGGTAGTGCTGCTCGGCCAGCACCTCCGTTGGAGCCATCAAAGCGGCTTGATAGCCCGCTTGAATCGCCGCCAAAATCGCCACCACCGCCACCACGGATATACCGGAGCCGACATCTCCTTGGACGAGTCGATTCATAGGTGTGGGCTGCTGAATATCCGTCAAAATTTCGTTAACAACCCGCTGCTGAGCACCGGTAAAGGCAAAGGGTAGATTGTTGTAGAACTGATCGATGAGCGCCCCCGTCGGCGGCAAGATCACTGATGTGGCCTGTTGCCGACGGTCCTGTCGCCGGCGCAAAAGCCCCAATTGCAGGTAGAAAAACTCATCGAAAACCAACCGATGCCGAGCTTCCTGCAGTGCTACCTCGTCCTTAGGAAAATGAATATGGGCGATCGCCACTGGCAAGGGCACCAGCCCAAACTCTCGACAAATAGTCGGTGGCAAAGGATCCTGAAGCTCAATAGCCGTGGGAATGGCGGCGGCGATCGCGCGCCTGACTAAGGCAGCTCCAACTCCTTCTGTCAGGGGATAAACCGGCACAATCCGGCCTACCGTCAAAGACTCCGGATCGCCATCGGGCCCATCCAGTACTTCTAAGTCAGGACTTTCTAGGGTGATGCCGTACTTGTTCTGTTTCACTAAGCCCGATGCCGCCACGACAGCGCCTTGGGGATATTTTCGTTTTTGCCCCTGTTGCCAGGCAGGCGATCGAAACCGTTTGCCGGGCCAAAACTTGGTAATGCGAATCTGTCCCGTGGGATCCTTTAGCACCAGTTCTTGAATGGTGAGGTTGGGATTCTTCGGACTACTAAAGCAACTTGATCGCGCCACTGTGCCCACGAGGGTTACGGTTTCCCCTGGTTGTAGCTCGCGAATCGACACCTGCTGCGCATAGTTGATGTAATCGCGGGGGTAGTAATGCAGCAGGTCCAAGGTGGTCCAGATACCAAGCTTTGCTAAGCGCTCGGCATTTTTGGGGCCCACTCCTTTGAGGTAGGTCACAGATTGCTCGAGGGCGGGCAACTTGCCTTGGGGAGGCGTTGCCGCAGTAGCGGTGGGCGATCGCCGCTTCGAGGAGTGACGCTGAGCAGGTGCTGAGGGCTGAGCCACCTTCTTTGGTAGGGTTTGCGGCAGGTTCTTCGCCGCAGCCTTGGGCTTATCTAAAGTCTTTTGAGTTTCATAGATGGTCTTGCGGGTTTCTGCAACCAAATGCTGCCGCGCCGCAAAGCCCATTTCGCTATAGCGCCCATAATCTGCTGCGAGCGATCGCCAAACGCCTTGCTGATTATCGGATAGCGGCTCCGGTGGCGACGACAGCTCCCCCTGCAAAAACTCACTAAACCGTTGCCGATGTCCCTCCAAATCGTTGAAGCCGCGCTCTGCCTCAACCATTAAGGCCCGCTGTAACCGGCTCCAGTCTGGCTTGGGGGAATTTGGGGACACGTCACTCATGGGCTGGCAAAGAAGAGCGGCGCAAGGGGTAACGCTCCTTTCAAGAACATCTAGGATTTTAGCCTAAGCGAGATTGCCCCATGCAGACCTCGCCAAGGGCGATGCCTCTCCGCCCCAGCTCCGCCTAAGATAGAGGAGCTCAGCGGCACTTGCTCAAAAGAGTCGTCCCTGCTAACCCGTTGCTCTCAAGCTGAGTTGCTGATGACAATCATATCGGAAACCACTATGGCGATTGAGAATGCTGCACTATTGGTGATCGATGTTCAAAAAGGATTTGATGACCCGCAATGGGGATCCAGAAATAACCCGGAGGCGGAGACCAATATTGGACGACTCATCGAGCACTGGCGTGTCGCTAGCCGACCGATTCTACACATTCAGCACTGCTCAACCAATCCAGAGTCGCCGCTCAGACCTGATCAACCCGGCTGTGCTTTCAAAGATATCGTTCGGCCGCAAGCCAGTGAACCCGTTTTCAAAAAAACCGTCAATAGCGCGTTTATCGGGACGAATCTAGAAACCTATCTGCACAGGCGATCGCTCAATTAACTGGTTGTGGTCGGCCTCACGACAAATCACTGCGTTTCGACGACGGTCCGCATGGCCGGGAACCTTGGCTTTAGCACTTTCGCCGTTGCTGACGCTACCGCCACCTTTGACCGAGCCGGTCCAGACGGGACTTGGTACCCTGCGGACCAGGTACATAACATCTCCTTAGCCAGTCTCCATGGCGAATTTGCCACCGTTGTCACCACGGAGTCGCTACTCGAGCCAGTCTATGCCGGGTAAACATCAAAGGCGATGGAACCATGTCCGAGCATGTCTGCGCACGGGATGCGAAGTTGACTCGGCCCATTGCTACTGATGTGAGCCGTTATTCACAGCGTCGTTTGAGGTAAGCCTAAATCTCACCTACGATGAGAGGCTCTCCAGTCGGTTCCAGCGGATCTGACGCGGCTGCTTGAGTAACAAAAACGCCTTGGGCCTTGACACCGTCTGGGATGTTTGCGGGCGGGTTGAGGGTGATGAATACAGAACCTTGCTCGTCAGTGGTGAACTCACCACAGAGAAAAGGTTGACCATTATCGAGGGACAGCCACATGCGATATACCTGCTCAGGCGGCAACGGCGGCAGGTCCGCAATAGAGACAACAACTTGCTCCCATTGCCCTGGAGTAAACAGCAGTGTGCCAGCCGAGTCATCGCCTTGAAGGGCCACAAGCCGGCTTTGAGGCTGCTGCAAAATGGCGGCAACTTCGGCGGGGCGATCGCCCTGGGCAAAGCTAAACTGTCGTCGGAGTCGCACGTTGTCCAACGCTAGCAATAGCAACGCCGGTATAGACAAAGCCGCAATAATTTTGCTCCAAGACCGTGAACGGGCAGTCTGGACGCCTGGGCGCTGGGCCACTTGACCGGCTTCACCAGCCTCACTAGCCTCATAAGCCCGCATCAGCTTGTCTTCTAAACCGGCAGGGGGCATCATCGGATCTAAGCCGTGGGGTATCAAATCCAGGCTGACTTGCAGTGCCTCGATCTCTTTTTGCATGGCGGCATTCGTGGTCAGCAGTTGCGCGACTTGAGCTTCTTCTTCAGGGGTTAGATCTCCCAAGACATACCCGGCCACAAGGGCCTGTTCCTCGTTTGATAGTGACTGTGTCATACTCCTTCCACTCCTTCGACTGCGCTCCCCAACAGTCTTCGCAGGCTAATAAGTCCCTGGCGGGCGTTTGTCTTTACTGTACCCAATGGTAAATCCAGCTGTTGAGCGATATTAGATTGGCTGACGCCCTGATAAAAATTCATTTCTAAAATTTGTCGTTGCCGCTCTGGTAGCTCTGCGAGGGCTTGTTTGAGGGTCTGCTGCTGCTCCTGTAAAGACGCCTTTTCCAGAGGGGTCGAAGCCATGAGCTCAGGTGGGGGAATAGCTTGGAGCTGTTCGAGCGATCGTTGCTGGCTGCCGCGACTTCGGATGCGATTCAGCGCTCGGCTCCGAGTCAACACACATAGGTAAGTACCTAGCGCCGCTCGGGTAGGGTCAAATTTTTCTTGCTTCCAAAAGGTTAGAAAGACCTCTTGGGTCAAGTCCTCCGCCTCGCTAGGACGACTCAACATTTTGAGGGCGGTAGTGTAGACGAGGCCACTGTAGCGTTGATACAGCAGCCTGAGGGCATCTTGATAGCCAGCTCTCAGATGCTCAATTAACTCAGCATCAGCAGTTGTGTCAGAAAAACGAGCCATGACTCATGGTGGGTAACAAATAGCGGGGGCTAAAGAAGCGCACAACTGAGATTACTATGCTGATACAGCAGTGACAATTCACAGCAGAGGGATGGCTAAAAACTGGGGGGCTTCGCGTAGACACCCCCCAGCCCATTGTGATAGCCCCAGTCCTCTTAGACTTGGAAGGTTGTAAAGCTATCGGCACTCAGCGCCGGCGCACCTTCGATAGTGGCAATCTGCGCGCCATTACCAAAGCCCTCTTCGATGCCATTAGGGTTGTAGTAGAGGGCTCCAGTCGCAGCACTGTAGGCGATGATAGCTTCGCTGAGAGCCGCCTCCTCAGCACTGTTGACCATCGCAAACTCGTTCGCAGATAGGGACCCATCCATCGTCTCTGTCAAAGCCGCAAAGATGTTGGACTCCAGCAAAATGCTATCCTCAGCCCCAAAGTTTTGGATGACGGTATTGCCCTGCTCTGCCGGCGGAATACCCACAGCAAAAGCAAACAGGTCAGCGCCATCACCACCGATGAGAATGTCGTTGCCCGCGCCCCCGATCAGCAGATCGCTGCCACTGCCGCCGATCAGAATGTCATCACCGTCGCCGCCGATCAGGATGTCATCACCGTCGCCGCCATCCGCAACAATCGGTGTGGATGTACCGCTGGCATCAAGGAAATCGTTGCCCTCACCGCCAGCAAAGACCACCTGTTCCACCGTGCTGCCTGTGAGGTCACCGACTGTGAAGGCATCATCGCCGCCCTGACCATTGATCTCAAACTGCTCGACATGCTCATTGGTCAGGGTAAAGAGTCCGAGATTGAGACGGTTGAAGATAGCCTGACCGTCTACCTGGGTCAGTTCAAATTCGTCGCCGGCACCGTCAGCACCATTGACTTGGGTGACGTCGAAACCAGCTCCACCGTTGATAAAGTCGCTGCCGTCACCGTTGTTCCAGATGAAGCGGTCATTGCCTGCACCGAGGTCCGCGATGTCGTTGCCGCGTCCACCGACCACGATATCGTTGCCGGAGCCAGCATCAAAGGTGTCGATCGCGGCTCCCCCTTTGAGTAAGTCATCACCATCGCCGCCGCTAGCTTCAATAGCTGTCAGGCTCTGCGTTGCATCGAGGCTATCGTTACCGGCTCCTCCAGAAAAGATGACCTTTTCGACTGTGCTACCTGTAAGGTCACCGACTGTGAAGGCATCATCGCCGCCCTGACCGTTGATCTCAAACTGCTCGATATGCTCGTTAGTCAAGGTAAAGAGTCCGAGATTGAGACGGTTGAAGATAGCCTGACCGTCTACCTGGGTCAGTTCAAATTCGTCGCCCGCCCCATCAGCACCATTGACTTCTGTGGTGTCATAGCCAGCTCCCCCAATGATAAAGTCGCTGCCGTCACCGTTGTTCCAGATGAAGCGATCGTCGCCGGCGCCGAGGTCCGCAATGTCGTTGCCGCGTCCACCGACCACAGTATCGTGACCAGCCCCCGCGTCAAAGGTATCGACAGCAGAGCCGCCCTGCAGTAGATCGTTGCCGTTACCGCCATTAGCCTCGACAGCAGTTGCGCTTGCTGTCGCATCCAGGGTGTCATTTCCCTCGCCTCCGGAGAAGACAACCTTTTTCACTGCGCTACCAGTCAGATCGCCCACCGTGAGGAAATCATCGCCCCCTTGACCATTGATTTCAAACTGTTCAATCTTCTCGTTGGTCAGGGTAAAGAGTCCGAGATTGAGGCGGTTGAAGATAGCCTGACCGTCTACCTGGGTCAGTTCAAATTCGTCGCCCGCCCCGTCAGCACCATTGACTTCTGTGGTGTCATAGCCAGCTCCACCATTGATAAAGTCGCTGCCGTCACCGTTGTTCCAGATGAAGCGGTCATTGCCTGCACCGAGGAGAGCCACATCACTGCCAGTCTGACCGATAACGATGTCATGCCCTGACCCAGCAACAATAAAGTCGTTGCCCGCACCAGCTGCAATCAAATCGTTGCCGGAACCGGAGAAAATAAGGTCGTCTTGGTCGCCACCTTGAATCTGATCATTGCCAAAACTACCGAATAAAAAGTCGCCAATATTTTGAATACCGGGGGCGTCTTCAAATAAACCGTCGATGATTTGGTTGAAGAGGGTAACGAAGAAAGAGTTCATAGTGATGCTCCAGAAAATGAGTGAGTAAGTGTGAACAACGTTCTGTCATCGGTACACGGGTCACCCAGAATCGGTTTTAAAGAGTGGGAACTTTTTCTAGAAACAAGATCAGCAATATCGCTCAAAACGCGGCAGGATAGGGCATGAGAAAGGAAGAACAGAAAATCAAACATGCTGCTCTCGATGCGATTTCTTTGGTAAGTCAGCGATGGAAGTAACCTCAAAGCTCAAAGTGGCAAGCCGGGCCGAGTGGCGATCATGGCTCATGGAAAATCACGCAGTAAAGCCTGAGATTTGGCTGATTGCAGATGATCGTCCGGAAATACCGACGGTTGAATATCTTGACTCAGTAGAAGAAGCAATCTGCTTCGGTTGGATAGACAGCATCGCCAAACGGATTTCAGAGTTTGAGAAGGCCCAGCGCTTCACCCCACGTCGCCCTCGGAGCAATTGGACTGAACTGAACAAAGCGCGATCGCGGCGGCTGATAGGACTGGGGCTCATGACCGATGCGGGGCGGAGTAAACTGCCTGACCTATTACAAGAATTTGAGATTGCGGATGACATTTTGGCTGCCATTGCCGCGGACACGAACGCCAAACGTTACTTCGAAGAGTTTCCAGATCTCTATGTCCGGGTCAGAATCGGCTACATCGAAGAAATGCGGCGGCGACCCGAAGAATTTACTCGCCGACTCAACAGTTTTTTACGCAAGACTGCGGCTGGGAAGATGTACGGCAATTGGAATGACAACGGGCGGCTATTGTGAGTGCCGAGGCAAGGTTTTGTAGCAAAGCATGGCCTCGGCGAGGAACGCGCTGGTTAGCGATCGCGTTTGATCGGGCACAAAATTTGACTGAGACGGCGTAGCTCTTCGGAGGTGCCCATGCCAATGACCAAATCGCCCGCACAAATTACCGTGTCAGCGTTGGGCCCCACAATAGAACTGCGGTCAGCCCGACGAATGGCTAAGATCAGCGCCCCAGACTTGAGTCGCAGTTGAGCTTGACCAAGGGTTTGATTGACCTTGGGGCAGTCTTGGGCAGAAATCAAGAACTCCTCAACGTAAACGGTGCGATCGCTGCCGGACAAAATACCTTCCAAAAAGTCCACGACTTGGGGGCGGAGCGCCGCCGCCGCCATACGCTTGCCCCCGGTGATATAAGGGGAGACGACAACATCTGCCCCACCCCGCTGGAGCTTTTGCACCGCTTCTTCGCTACTGGCGCGGGCGATGGTCCGAATTTTGGGCGCGAGGGTTTTCGCCGACAAGACCGTATAGAGATTTTCGGCATCGGAGGGAAGGGCCGCAACCAAACAGCTGGCGCGCTCTACCCCCACCCGCTGCAGCACTTGATCCTGAGTCGCATCCCCTTGAAAAGTAATAAACCCTAAATCTTGAGCCTCTTGGATTGACAACTCGTCCGAATCCACCACAACGAACGGGATGCGCTCGAGGGAAAATTCGGCAGCGACCTGTCGGCCCGTGCGCCCAAACCCGCAAATAATATAGTGATTAGTCAGTGAGTCCATAAGTCTGCGACGCTGGCGTAGGCGAATCCCGGCTTGAAAGTGACCCTGAATGAGCGCTTCTGAAAACGAATTCAGAATATAGCCAATCACCACCACACCCAACAAAATCAGCACGATGGTGAAGATCCGCCCCCGCGCACCCAGCGGCTGCACTTCCGCAAAGCCTACCGTGGCCAGGGTGATAACTGACATATAAACGGCATCGAGCCAAGTCCAGCCTTCGACCAGCTTGTACCAAAAAATACCGAGGAGAACGACCCCCCCCAAGGCGATCGCACCGCCAATCAAATGCCGCCGAGTGCGGCGATAGGTCGCTTCAATGAGTGTATCCGACCCTAACGGTCTAGGCAGGCGGGACGTCATGGCAGGCTCACTCAACTTGGGTCATGCACGATAACGGTAAAACCATAGCTTGGAATCGCTCAGTCGCTGGTGGTCTGTCAACTCGAAAGATATGGGTTGATGTTAGTTGGGTTGAACGATGTAACCCCCAGCGCAGGCAATGGTTGGTTGGGTTAAGCTCACCCGACTGAAAACTTCAATCTTGATGATGCACTGGCGACCTGGACCCACCACCCAAGCGATTAGCTCTCAATGGAGCAAATTGGAACAAGGCTTTCAGTGTTCTCGTCGGGTCAGGCGTTGTCAAGCTGACGCCCCCACGCCTTGCTGTCAGGCTAAAAAAGTGCCCTTCAACCGACGTGGGACGTGGCTAATGTCCTCTATAGTTGCTCCAGGTCCTTTTATCCGCCCGTTTGATGAATCGGAACGTTCTTAGCCTCGTTGCGCCCCCTGCGGGAGCCTTAGCCATTGCTGGGCGATCGCTTCAGGCCCCAACTCTACAGCTTTCCCTAATCATTCCCACCTTCAACGAACGGGAAAATATTGGGGCCTTAGTGGCACACCTGACGCAAATCCTCGATGCCCGCTGTCCTGGAACCTACGAGCTAATTGTGGTGGACGACAATAGTCCCGATGGCACCTGGGAGCACGCCGCCACCTTAACCCAGGATTATCCTCAGCTTCAGGTCATGCGACGACAGACAGAGAGCGGTCTGTCATCGGCGGTAGTTCGGGGGTGGCAAGTCGCCCAAGGGGAAATTTTAGGCGTCATCGACGCTGACTTGCAGCATCCGCCCGACACGTTGCTCAAACTCTTTGAGCAAATGGAACAGGGAGCCGATTTAGCGCTAGCGAGCCGACATATCGAAGGGGGCGGCGTTAGTGAATGGAGCTTTCTCCGGCGGATGCTGTCGCGGGGGGCGCAGATCTTGGGTCTGGTGATCTTGCCGGATGTAGTGGGTCGGGTGTCGGATCCCATGAGCGGCTATTTTTTGGTGCGGCGCACGGCGATCGCCGGACCAGCCCTGCATCCGCGCGGCTATAAAATTTTGCTGGAAGTGCTCGGTCGAGGACAGGTGGATGCGATCGCTGAGATCGGCTATGTCTTTCAAGAGCGCACGGAGGGCGAGAGTAAGGTGAGCGGGCAGCACTACATTGACTATCTGCGGCATCTGCTGCGGCTCCGGCTGCACCGCGGCATTCCCCAAAAGCTGGCACTGCCCTTGGGGCGGTTTTTGCGCTTTGCTACCGTGGGCCTGAGCGGCGTCTTGGTCGACTATGCCGTCTTCTATCTGTTATTTGACCAAGTGAGGTGGGGGCTCACTACCAGCAACACCTTGGCCGCCGAAGTGGCGATTTTCAATAACTTCCTATGGAATGACGCCTGGACCTTTGCGGACCTAGCCCAACGGCAGCGAGGCTGGGGAGCCCGACTCAAGCGGTTTTTGAAATTCAACCTGGTTTGCCTAGCGGGCCTTGTGCTCAATACCCTGATTGTGAACGTGTTGTTTAACTGGTTTGGGGTGAATGCTTACCTGGCCAAATTTATCGCGATCGCCCTAGTGACGATGTGGAACTTTGGCGTCAATCTCAAGCTCAACTGGCGCGTCACAGATGTGCAAAAGTGAGCCCCTGGACCTACCCCGGTTCGCCCTCGTCCGTATCGGGCATCTCAAGCCGCTGGCCGCGTCGTCGCTCCTGGATAGGGAGCCGTGACCGGCACCGTTTGGCCGGTGCGGGCAGACACTTCGGCAGCGGCGGCCACCTGCAAAGCGTAGAGACTTTCCTCAGGGGTAACGTACAGCGGTTTGCCATCGCACAGCGCATCCAAAACGGCGGCTGTATCTTTGGCAAAGAGCCCCCGACGGGAACCCACCGTAATCGGCTTGTTGCCCTCTGCTGACAGCAGTTGGCCTTGGTCACCCTCAAACACGAGGGCACCGCGATCGCCCTCCACGACCATAGATCGCTGGGGCTGCCAAGTGGTCTCTCCCTTAGCGTAAACAACCTCTGCCATAACGCCACTGCAAAAACGTAACTGGGCCAGGCAGCGGCAGTTAGCAAAGCAGTCGTCATCTTTGGTAAGTGTGTTGACATATTCGATTTGGCAGGCTACCCAATCTACCGCGCCGAACAAATTGGTTAATCGATGGAGTCTCGATAACGCCCCAGCCAAGGGAAAGCCAAAGGCATCGCGCCGGTAGGTCCACTTTTGGGGGGCCGGACGCTGGGGCACAGCCGTGCAGTAGCGCACATAGTGCGGGAGACCAATGGCCGACAAATTGGCTAGCAGCGCTTGGTGCAATCCGCCAAAGAGCTCGATGTGCTCGATATGCAAAAACTGTTCGCGTCCCCGGGCTAACGTGATGAGCTGACTAGCGGCCACCACCGAGAGGGAGAGGGGATATTCGACAATGACCGCTTTATTAGCTTCCAGCGCGGCTCGGACGACTTGGTCGTGATCGCAATTGATGTTGCACACGATCACCCCGTCGATGTCCGACCGCTGGATCAGCGTCTCCCAATCGGGGCAGACGCTGGGAATGCCATGCTGAGCCGCAAAGGCAGTCGCTGACTCTACTCGATGTCCAGCAACTGCGACCATTTCACCGCGTGGGTCTGCGGCGATCGCCTCGGCACGGACGCGACCAACAAACCCAGGCCCGACGAGGCCAAATCGTAGCGATCGCTGCTGCTTCAAATCAAATCCCACTGGCACTAAGCGGCTCCCGCCACTACAAATAACACTCGACTGTCCAAATTCTAGAATGTCTTGCAAGCAAAAACAGCCGTCTTCCGCTGATCGTTTTCAGAAAGCGATTGCAATGCGGTTCTTGACAGCGTGATTACCCACAGTTGATATATAAGCAAAAGCTATGATCAACCTTAATTATGATTAGAGTTAGGCTTTGCGATCGCGAAAATTGTCTTTTGAAATACACCCGCCCAACACCGGGAGTTGCTCTCCAGCAAAGGCTTTGGGGCGCTTATGAACCTTTATTCATAAGACGAAAAGTAGAAAAAAAGATTTTCGATTACGAATCCCATTCAATCGAAAGGGGGATCTTTTCCCACAGGCTACAGGTTTTCCCGTAGTATCAAACATGAAGGCAAACAGAACTGAGCATCTTCAATGTTTGGGCACGCTCTGTGTTAGATAGTTTGCCAATATAACGGTTCCCAATTTTCTATTGAGAGGATTTCAGTATGGCATCTTACAAAGTAACCTTGGTCAACGAATCCGAAGGCTTAAACACCACGATTGAAGTCGCAGACGACGAGTATATTCTTGACGCGGCTGAAGAGCAGGGCATTGATTTGCCTTATTCCTGCCGTGCGGGCGCCTGCTCCACCTGTGCTGGTAAGCTAACCTCCGGTGGCGTTGACCAGTCTGACCAGTCCTTTTTGGATGATGATCAGATTGAGTCTGGTTTCGTGTTGACTTGTGTGGCTTATCCCACGTCTGATTGCACCATCGAAACCCACAAAGAAGAAGACCTTTACTAAGGTTCAACGACTCATTAGCTAAGAGCTTATTAAGCGGGAAGTTTAGGCTTCCCGCTTTTTGCTGAAGTTTACGTCACCTAAATTCTTAATCTGTGTGACGGATCTTTCTGAAAACAGCGGAAAAGCCCAATAATGCAGATGTGTCAGGCAGACATGAGCCTCTTTTCGATGGGATCCTGAGCATGACGTCTACTCCCAAGCTAGTACAAGCTACGCAGGCCATTCGGCCATATCTACCTGAGTTGCTCTCGCCGCGGGATGCTGAAGCAATGGCACGCCAATTAGATTTGGCCCTCACAATCGCTACCGATGGTGAGCCCTCCCAAGAAATCATGCAGGTCTTATCAGCCACTGAGATGACACGGCAGTGGCTGCAGCTCTATCTTGAGGGGGAACACTCAGAGGCCGAGATCTTAGACATTATTCGGACTTATCAACCCTTGCCGGGTAAATCGGGAACGGTGGCCAGTCCTCGCTATCGTTGTCCTGTGGCTAGCTGTCACCAGGTTTGGTATCGTCGCGATGTTGCGACTGAAGTTCCTACCTGCCCGATTCATGGCGTAGTCATGGTCAGGGACAGTAAAGTCACCAGTAAGCCGACGTAGACGTCGCGATCGCTCGCCCCAAGCGACACATCCTCAGCTACCCCGATAGGTACTGTAGGACCAGGGAGAAACCAGTAGCGGTACGTGGTAATGGGCATCAGCGTCAGCCACCCCAAACCGTAACGGCACTTCGTCTAGGAAATTGGGTTGTGGCAACATCATTCCCTGTTGCTGGAAATATGCCCCGACGGCAAATATCAGCTCATACACTCCAAGGTTGAACTCGGCACCTTGGAGCAACGGTTCATCCACACGTCCATCCCGGTTAGTGACGGTCGTCCTGAGGCGCGATCGCCCTGGAGAAGCTGCGTCGTCAATCGTCCACAGCGTCAGTTGCAGATTCGCCGCAGGACACCCGTTGGCCGTGTCTAATACGTGGGTGGTTAGTTTACCTGTCATAGAGTTAATCGCAGGATGGGACTTAATGAATTAACACTGCTAGGTGAGAGCCCAAGCATATAACGGTTGCTTAGCAGTTGCTGCAAACTGCCTCTGAGTGGCCCTGGGAAGTCGGATAACAGTGGCAAAGGCCTAAGAGAGGGCGACAAGGGAAGAGCCGCAGTCTATCGCACGATTAAGCGAAAACCCGCCCTAGCCTGATCGACCGCAGGACGGGTCATATGGATCACCGCCAGTCAACCCTGGCAAAAGCATCACACCTAAGCAAACACGCTCCGTCCTTCAAAGCGACCAAACTGGGTATAGTGCTGGAAGCCACTGCCCAGGGCTCCGCCATCCACAGCCGCTTTAATATCAGGATTGAGAGATAGATAGCTCGACTCACTGTAGAGCGAACTCGGTTGTCTATTCTCAAATTGCCCGGAAACGACAAAGTGACTGTAGCCGTCCGTAACCCCCGCTGCCACCAAGTCAGAATTGTTTTGGAGATAGAACGTGTTGTCAAAGAGCGACAGATTAGGCAAACGACGCTCATCCACCCCCGACAAGATATAGTGCTGGAAGCCACTCGCCAGTTCGCCGCGCCCAACTGCACCAGCGACATCAGAATTATTGAGCAGGTAATCACTGGCATCAAAGAATTGACTCGGGTCACGATTTTCTCGATGCCCAAAGGTCAGGTAGTGCTGTAAACCGCTGCTAAATCCGCCTCCTAGTACCGCTGCTCTAAAGTCGGGATCCTGTAGGTAGAACGCTTCATTGTAGAGCACACTGGGACTGCGGCCCTCAAACTGCCCAAACTGCACAAAGTGGTCATAGCCCGAGCTAAAGGTTGACCCCACCAAGGCCGCCACATCAGGATTCTGATTGAGATAGAAATACTCATCGTAGAGTTGGGCTAGGGGCAGGACATCCACCGTGTCAGCAGGGGCGACTGCGGCGGGATTTTGTAATTGTAAGAACTGCTCATAGTCAAAGAACGAACTGAGCAAACCATTGACCGTCACAGAGACGGTGGCCGTCGCCGTTAAGCCTTCCTCATCTTGGATGGTATAGCTAAAGCTATCGATCGCTGTCTTGCCCACGGGCACAGTGTTAAACGCGCCATTGGGGTCATAGGTAAAGGTGCCATTACCATTGTTGGTAATTAAACCCAGCGTGTTGGACGTATCTAGACCAACGAGGCTTAGCGCGCCACCCTCCGGATCCACGTCATTTGCTAGAACGCTTGCGGTGGTAAAGGTCACAGCTTCGTTGGTCACAAACCCAACGCCGCTATCGTTCGTTGCGATGGGGGCATCGTTAATGCCCGTGACGATGACCTCTACAGTGCCTGTCGCTGTCCCTTCGTTGCCATCGCTCACGGTGTAGGTAAAGGTTTCGGTAGCGGTCTCATTGCCTCTCAACACTTGCGAAGGAACGTAGGTCAAGCTACTGCCATTGTTGATCACCGAGCCAATCAGACCGGTCGTATCGACATTGCTGATAGTCAGGATATCGTTGACATCAGTGTCACTGTCATTGGCTAACACATTGATGGCGATCGAGGTCCCTTCGGTCGTTGTGAAACCAAGGTCATCTTTAGCTTCAGGGACTTCGTTTGCACCGTTGACTGAGATCGTTACGGTCGCCTGACTTTCACCACCGTTGTCATCAGTAATGGTGTAAGTGAAACTGTCTTCTGCTGTTTCACCCACTGCCAAAAATTTAAAGATTGTCGATGGAGTGTAGGTGATACTGCCATCCGCGTTGAGGGTCGCCGTTGCATCGTCGGTATCATCCAACGACACCGTGTCGCCTGGATTAACGGTGGCATCGTTGAGCTTGATAATCCGTAGAGAGTCGCCATCAGGATCTTCATCGTTGGCCGTCAAGATAGCCGTAGTAAATGAGGCATTATCTGGCCCCGAGAAGAGTTCGACTGCCTCCTCACCCGGATCATCCACTGCTACCGGATCATCATTCACCCCGGTGACGGTCACGGTGACCGTGGAGGTATCAGAACCACCGTTGCCGTCAATCACCGTGTAGGTAAAGGTATCTTCGGCAGTCACTCCTGCCGCCAGTTGAAAGGCACCATTAGGGTTATAGCTAATGGCACCATCGGAACCCGACAGCGAAACAGTCGCCCCAGACTCCAGCTCGATGTTACCAACTTCGACATCTTCACCGTTGATTGTGGAGACGGTCAGATTTGCCTGATCGCCTGGGTCATCATCGGTATCGTTGGTCAACACGCTGGCCGTGACAAAAAGCGTCTTTTCATCGGTCTCAAATCCAGTGCCGCTGTCAGGAACTGCCACCGGATTGTCATTGACATTGATGAACTCCAGAATCGTCACAGGGACAGGATCACTATCAAACTCGCCATCACTAACGGTGACGTCAAAGCTGGGGGGAGTCTGGTCGCCATTATCAACAAATTGGATCTGACCGGCAGCAATTTGGCTTTGGGTAAAGCTGAGGATATCTTCCTCAACGACAACATCGTCCACTACGAGATTGAACCGACCGCCCGCCAACTCAGAAATGGTGATCGTCAATCCTTCGGGTGCGGTATCAGGATCATCTCCGGCCAAGTCATCGGTGGTCAAAGTTATCGTTGCCCCTTCAGTGACCGTTAGCTGAGCTCGGCCTACCGCTGGCAGATCATTGACCGGCACAAAATCAACCACAGCAGGCACAGAGATTTCACCGCCCTCTCCGTCGCTAACCACAATGTCAAAAGCGGGCTCGGTTTCAGAACCATTATGCAAAAAGCTGATTTCGCCGCGGTTCAGTTCGGCTTGGGTGAACTCTGTAATGACCTGCGCGTCGAAGTCAAAGAACTGACCACCTGCCACGTTTTCAACGGTGAAGAGTAGGTCCTCTTCGGGGGAGTCTGGATCGGTTGCCGCTAGGTTGACCACCTCAGTATCTGGATTGTTCAGTACCAGACGCTGACCTTCAGTGATTTGGAAGCTATTGGTGTCGAGACTCGGTGGATCATTCACCTCTTCGAACACAACTGTAGCGGGTGCCGTCGTGTTGCCACCGTCGGTGTCCCGAACAGTAACGGTATAGGTGGGTGCGACTTCATCTCCATCATCTTTGAAGGACAACTCGTTGAAGGCGATCGCCGCCGCTGAGAAGCTCTGTCCATCAGCCAAAGCTTCTCCCGCCAAGAAGAATTCGCCGCCTGTAACGTCACTAATGACAAAGCGCAGCTCGCTGGGCAGATTATCTTCGTCAGTCGCTGCCAAGTTGTCCGCCGTTAGCGTAACTTCCCCCCCCTCTTCGAGGGTCAGCGTGTTTTTGGCAAAGACAGGATTGTCGTTAGTCAGCTCAAAACCCTCGACCTTTCCAGCAAACGGCTCACTGGTGTTGACCGGACCATCGGGCTCGATGGGAGTATCTGCCACGGTGAGTGAGTAAGTCGGGGCCTCCGGCGATCCGTTTTGCACAAACTGAATCGCCCTATTGTCAATATCGGCTTGGGTAAAAGTATCACCCGCGACCAAGAGCGCAATCTCCGTCCCCTGATCGGGGTCAATCCGGCGGAAGGTGCCGTTGGTGGCTGACACAATCGTGTAGGTCAACTGCTCCGGCGATGACTCTTCATCCGTTGTCAACAAATTGTCACGGGTCAGCGTCACCGTCGCCCCTTCATTGATGGTGAGCTGGTTGGTTTCTACTACTGGGGCATCGTTCTCAGCGGTAAAGTCAACGGTCAGGGGGACATCAACAGTGATAGGCTGGCCCAGCTCCGCAGGAAAGCTATCGGTAACCTGCGCGTCGAGTGTTGCCACGGTGTTAGCGCCACCATGAATAAATTTCACCTGACCAGCATCAACCTGTGCCTGGGTAAAGCTCACCGTTGACTCGGTTTGCAACGCACCGTCAATTTCAAATTGGTCGGGCTGTTCTGCATTATTGTCTTTTAGCTCAATCGTGTAGGTCAGTTCCGCTGCAGTACTTTCGTTGAGATCAGTAGTCAGCAGGTTCTCAACCGTCAGGGTGACCGTTTCCCCTTCAGTCACCGCAAAGGCGCTATTTTCGACCACTGGAGCACTGTTGATGGGCTCAAAATTGATGGCCGCTGCTGCGGTGACTGCGACATCGTCACCATCTTTGACCGTAATGTCAAAGCTTGGAATCGAGCGATCACCAATTTGGACGAAGCTGATTTCACCTAGATTGAGCTGAGCTTGAGTAAATTCGGTGATCGGTTGCGCATTGAAGTCTCGAAACTCACCACCTTCAACGTTGCTGACAGTGAAGACCAGTTCATCGTCGGGGGTTTCTGGATCCGACGCCTGCAAGTTTACCGTGTCACCATCGTTGAGAATGAGGCGATCGCCCTCTTTGATGGTGAAGGTATTGACATCGATGGTAGGCGGGTCATTTTCAGGGACCAATGTTACATCGGCAGCTTGAGTAGTACTGCCACCGAGGGGATCCCGTACGGTGACCTCGTAGCTGGGGGCGATCTCATCGCCATCGTCCTCAAAGACTAAGTCACCAAACGCGAGGGAAGAGGCGCTAAAGCCCGTGCCCTCAACTAGTGCTTCGCCTTGCAAAAAGAACGTGCCGCCGGTGACATTGGTAATGGAAAAGCGCAGCTCGCTGGACGCATGGTCTGGATCACTCGCCACAAGATTATTGTCCGTCGAAAAGGTGACTTCGCCGCCTTCTGTCACGGTGAGCTTGTTGAGATCAAAGGTGGGGTCATCGTTGACATTGGTAAACTCAGCGATGACGCCCTCAATGGGCACCTCATTAATCTGACCATCCGCTTCTAAGGGAGTGTCTGCCACCGTCAAGGTGTAGGCTGGGGCGGCTTCGCCACCATCATGTTTAAACTGGATGGCACCAGCGTTGATCTCCGCCTGGGTAAAGGTTTGTCCATCGGCGATCGCCCCCACCAGAGTTCCTTGGTCGGGGTCAATGCGTTGAAAGTTGCCGTTAGTGGTTGCCTCAACGGTGTAGGTCAACTCCTCTGCAAGGGATTCTTCATCCTGTGTCAGCAAAATGTCAGGAGTCAAAGTAACCGTCTCGTTCTCACTGATCGAGAGGCTATTTTTGGTGACTTCGGGCACATCATTTTGGGCAGTGAAATTCACCGTGAGAGGCACATCAACGGTGATAGGCTGACCAAACTCTGACGGGAAAGTATCCGTCACAGTGGCCTCGAGGGTGACAACAGAGTTAGACCCACCGGGCACAAATTTCACCAAGCCCTGATCGACCTGTAGTTGGGTAAATGTCACCTCAGGCCCAGTCGTCAACTCGCCATCAATCTCAAACTGGTCGGGATTGGTCGCATCGTTGTCTTTTAGCTCAATTGTGTAGGTCAACTCACCGGCGGAGCTTTCTTCATCGGTAGTCACCAGATTTTCTTTCAGTGTGATGGCCACCGGGGTACCCGTATTGTCTTCGACCACCGTGATCGTACTGGCCTCGACTACAGGCGTATCATTCGTAGGCGTAAAGTCAATCTGGCCATCAGCGCTGGTCACTACGATGTTGTTGACCGTATCGCTGACCGTCAGAATAAAAGTCGGCGCATCATTGGAGCCGTTATGCTCAAAGCCAATGACCGTACCCGCGTCAATATCAGCTTGGGTGAAGGTCATCGCCTCGGTGGGTTCGGTGTCAGGCTCCACCGGCAGGCGGACAAAGCGCCCGTCCGTGACGGTATCAACGGTATAGGTGATGTCGGTGGCGGCAGCTTCTTCATCGACAACTAACAGTGCCGCCCTGGTGAGCGCGATCGTTTTGCCTTCAGATAAGGTCAACGCCAAGGTAGCCAAGGTGGGCGCATCGTTCTCGCGCTCAAAGTCAATATCTAAGGTCACGGGAACGGTATTGGTCGTGCCCCCGACTTCAGTGTCAGTGACAGTCACACTTAAGCTGGGCGCAAAGTCAGACCCACCGTGGACAAACGACACCAAATTAGCATCCACATCCGCTTGGGAAAACGTGATGGTGTCACCCACTTCCTTAACACCATCGATCAAGAAGAAATCTGGCTGAGTCTCGTCCTGATTGGTGATATCGACGGTGTAGAGCAGATTGCTGGGATCAGTGGTCTCTTCATCCGTCACTTTCAGGTTATCCGCAGCAGTCAGCAAGACCGTTTCACCCTCCTGCAGCGCAAACCCGGCCGATTCCACCACGGGCTCA
>JBHJHA010000016.1:0-62634 GCA_050331235.1 Leptolyngbyaceae cyanobacterium | reverse complement strand
ATCGCGCCCACGAAGATCGCGCGAGACGATAGGATAATGACGCCTGACTCAGAATGATCGGCGTTTATTGTGAACGGAGAGTGTGAAGCAACGATGCAGCGACGACAGTTTGTACAACAACTGGGAGCGGGCTTTATCACTGCCCTGGGTTTGGGAGTAGTGGCGACTTGGCAGGGCGCCGAAGCTCAAACTTCTGGCGTAAAAGTGCAGTGGCTGGGGCATACGAGCTTTTTGTTTGAGGGCGACGGCCGCCGCATTTTGGTCAATCCGTTTCGTAACTTGGGCTGTACGGCCGGCTATGCATCGCCAACAGTTGCGGCTGATGTTGTGTTGATTAGTAGCCGATTGTTTGATGAAGGGGGGACGCTAGAGGGTTTGCCGGGCAATCCCCCTATTTTGACCGAACAGGGTGAGTACGAGTTGGCCCCCATCCGCATGCGGTCCGTAGAGGTTGATCACGATCGCTTGGGGGGACGACGGTTTGGCAAAAATTTGATTTGGCGCTGGGAACAGGGCGGTCTCACTATTGTTCATATGGGCGGAGCCGCAGCACCTATCTCCGTTGAGGAGCAGATTCAGCTAGGGCGACCGGACATTTTGCTGGTGCCCGTTGGCGGTGGTCCCAAAGCTTATGACGCGGAAGAAGCGATCGCCGCGGTCCGGGCTTTGAATCCTAGAATTATTATTCCAACGCATTATCGTACCGAAGCGGCTGGTGAAGTCTGTGATATTGAAGGTCTACAGCCTTTCCTTGATTTGATGCGCTCGACTCCAACACGGCAGGCCGATGGCAATACGATTACGGTAACTGAGGCGAGTTTGCCCGGGGGCGATGGCATGATTGTGCAGCTCATGACCTACCCCTTTTAGTCCAGCTACTAGCTCACGGTTTCGTTAAAGTCAGCACTCTACCAATAAGCCGTGGACGCTATCTTGAATAAGCCGGAAAGACATGGCTGAGTTCTTTGTAAAATTCAACCATTCAAGGTGTTTCCCCGTTGTGGGAATGAGACTGCCCTCTAGGTCTGCCACAGTTAAGAATATAACCTCAATTTTTCGCAGTCAATGATGCAATCCGTCTATCGCCAGCGTCGTCAAGCTCTCTTATCCGCGATGGGTCAGGGATCTGCCGTTTTCGCCAGTGCTCCCCTCGCAGTGATGCACAATGACGTGGAATATAATTTCCGGCAAGATAGTGACTTTTATTACCTCACCGGGTTCGACGAACCGGGTACGGTGGCGGTGTTTGCCCCTCATCATGAGGAGCATCAATTTGTCCTATTTGTACGACCCAAGGATAGAGACAAAGAAATTTGGTCGGGGCGACGGCTAGGGGTTGAGGCGGCTAGGGCAGCTCTGGGGGCAGATGAGGTTTTTTCGCTAGAAGAGCTTGATGAAAAACTGCCGGAATATCTCAAGGGGAGCGATCGCCTCTATTACCATTTTGGCCATGACGAAGCGCTTAATACCAAAATTCTCAAGCATTGGCGGCGACTGCTGGCCAGCTACATCAAGCGGGGGACGGGACCGACCGCCCTTGCCGATGCAAAATTGCTGCTCCAGGCCCACCGGCGGATAAAAGGAGCGGAAGAAATCGATCTGATTCGTAAGGCGATCGCGGTTTCGGTTAAAGCCCACAATCACGCCCGGGAGATGGCCCAACCGGGTCGTTATGAATACGAAATTCAAGCGGAGATGGAACATCTCTTTAAGCTGGCAGGTGGGGGGCCAGCTTATCCATCCATCGTGGCCTCTGGCGACAACGCTTGCATTTTGCATTACGTGGAAAATAACCGCCAGATGCAGGCGGGGGATTTGCTGCTGATCGATGCCGGCGGCTGCCTCGACTACTACAACGCCGATATCACGCGCACCTTTCCGGTGGGAGGCAAATTCAGTGATGAGCAGCGTATCCTCTATGAACTGGTCTTAGCGGCTCAACTCAAGGCGATCGCCGAAGTCCAGCCGGGCCGTCCTTTCAACGCTTTCCACGACGCGGCAGTGCGGACAATTACCGAGGGGTTGGTAGATCTGGGCCTACTCGCTGGTGATGTTGACACGCTGATCGAAGAGAAAAAGCACAAAGCCTTTTTTATGCACGGTACAGGCCACTTCTTGGGATTAGACGTACACGACACGGGTATTTTGCGCAATCCGGACAAAACCTGGAAACCGTTTGAAGTGGGCAATGTCGTCACGGTAGAGCCAGGCATCTACGTCACTCCCGACTACGAGCCAGCGGAGGGGCAACCCCAAATAGAGGATCGCTGGCGGGGCATTGGCATTCGCATTGAAGATGATGTTTTGGTTACGGATACGGGTAATGAGGTGCTGACTGTCGGAGTGCCTAAATCTGTTGAAGACATGGAACGGTAACGATCGCCCAATCGTTGGTCGTCTCTGTGTCTTCCGAGATATAAGCTACAGCCAAAAATCACCAATGTCGGCTAACAGGTTAATGCGAAATTGGGTGTCGGAGGCGCGATCGCACCTGATTTCTAATATGCGGACTCCGGTTAGCGGCAGTGCTTTCAAATGCTCGGCCAACGAATTCCAGTCGGTGATTAGGATGTACTCAAGGTGATGGGCAGCCGCTAAGCGGGAGAAATCAATTTGCTGGGGCATCGCGAAAAACCTCTCAAAGGGTGGCTCAAACTGAGCAATCGGTAAGCTTTCAAAAATGCCGCCCCCTTGATTGTTGATCAGTAAGATGGTGAGGTGGCTGGCTCTTTGCTGGGCATTTAAGAGACCGTTGCTGTCGTGTAGCAGAGCCAAATCGCCCGTCAGTAAAACCGCTGCTCCGTGTTCATGGGTAATGCCTAGGGCAGTGGATAGGGTGCCATCAATGCCATTGGCCCCGCGACTGCAAAATGGCAGGATGTGCGCATCGTTGAGCGACCAAAACCATTCGACATCGCGCACGGGCATGCTGTTGGCAATCATGATGGGGGTCTGAGGCGGCAGTAATCGAGACAGTTGGTAACTGACTTTGCCCTCAAACAGCGTATTCAGACTGTCGAATTGTTGTTTGAGGCGTGTCTGGGCGAGGGCCTGCCGAGTTTTCCAGGCTTGTCCATATTCTCCGGCAGCTGGTTGATGCTCAGCCATGGCTGCGGTGAGCTGTTCCACGGACAGGGCTAGTGTCGTGGACTGACCATGGAGGGGATCGAGGTTGCGATCGCTCTGGCTCAATATCCACCGTTGCGGGTCGGCCTCAGCTAACCACTGTCGCAAGACCTTGCTTGTGGGTAAGGCACCCACTTGGAGCACCTGTTCCGGTAAGAGCGCTTGGGCATGGTGCCCGTGACGCAGCAGAAAGTCATAGGTGGTGATGAGTTGGGAATTGAGCGCCGCATAGTTGCGTAGGGGCGACAGGCCATCGGTCAGCACCGGCCAGCCCAAACGGCTTGAGAGGGTGGCGATCGCTTGACACCATGATTGAGCCTTCTCGACCGAGGGGAGGGGGTGCGGACCGACGATGATCAGTCCCCGCGCCGTTTGCCCAAACAGCTTAGGCAAGACGTTTCCCGATGCCACTGGCGAAACAGACGTCGGAGCTAAGTGGTTAAAAAGGTCCTTGCTGATGGTGTTTACCAACGAGGCGGTCGGGGTGGATTCGGTGGTAGACGGCGCGAGGGGATCGCGAAAGGGGCAGTTAATGTGGACGGGGCCAGCCACGGGAGCAAGACTCAGTCGACAGCTGTGGGCGATCGCCTGTCGCAGATAGCGCAACTGCGATTGAGTGGCTTCCGGTAGGGACAAGTCTCGATAAGAGCGGACAAAGCGACCAAATAGCTTTTGCTGGTCAATCGTTTGCCCAGAAGTGCAGTCTCGCAGTTCGGGTGGGCGGTCTGCCGTCAAAACGATGAGGGGAATTTCACTTTCATAGGCTTCGATTACCGCTGGAAAGTAATTGGCTCCAGCCGTGCCCGAAGTGCATACTAAAACGGTAGGCGTACCGCTGGCTTTGGCCGCCCCCAGCGCCAAGAAACTGGCTGATCGCTCATCTAAAATCGGGACTGCTTGAATCTGTTGATGCCTGGCAAAGGCCATGACCAATGGCGTGGAGCGCGAACCAGGGGAGATGACGACCGTTTTCACCCCGAGGTGAGCCAGGGTTGCTACCAACACCGAAGCCCACAAAGTGTTGGTATTTCTAAAATCCAGCATGAGTTGAAAGAATGGAGTTCTTTTAATGTGCCAGATTTCCGAGCCTTTCAAGAAAATTGTTGCTTAGCAGAGTCGGCTATAACATCTAACTTAAGAGTACTGACTAACGATAGGTCAGGCTTATGGGGCGGCTTTCAGCACCAACTACCTTGCCAAGGATGGACCGTCAGCCCTCGCAGCGATCGGGCTTTGCCGAGCGATCGCCATTCTTAGAGGTGGCTCGCCCACCAACCGAAGGGCGAGCTGGCCTCATTGCTCAAGCTGTGCTATCGACTCAAACTTTTCCTGGGTTGCTAGCAGCCGAATTCTGGTACCTCTGCGGCCCTAAGTCGGCTTGCTAAAGGAGGCAGATGAGCACTAAAAAGCTGAATGTCAGAACCGTTGAGTCCCGAAACAGTTTGCCAGCCAACGGATCACTAGCGAGGTGGTAAGACTCTTTACAGGTAAGTTTCATAATGCCTTCTCTCCAGATTGCACACAGAACATCCGCTAGGGGATAAGAGTGCTTACTTCTCGGGGACTAACTCAGGTGAGGCCGGCAAAATAGCCGATAGAGTTCGGAATCAGCGACGATCAAAACCATCAACAGGCGTATTTGAATCTTAAGGCTACTTCAAAGACTGAAAAAACTATCAAGAAAGGATATTTGCAAGGATTTGCTCAACTCAACAATTCCCAGAGAATATTTACACAGGGCGAAAAATTCTCAGTTTACTTAAAGCGAACGACAAAGATTTGTGCTCATAAATGACCGCTCGCGCCAAGAGCAAGCTTGAGGCTTTTTGTCAGACTTCCAGAGGCTTGAGCCATTGTCGGTGAAAACTATCCAATATCAACTGTGGACTCGGTGACGTCGGCCTTTGAGTGCTCTAAATCTGCTGCTGACTGGTCCTTGGGCGGGTGAGCAGTGAGCTCAGAGGGGACCGTCGGCTCGGTAACCTCCTCAAACTGGCCTGTCTTTTTAGAAAAACCCCAGGCAAAAACGACTGCGATCAGGGTGACCATAACCCATTCGGGGGGCACCCAGTTGTCATTGGCAACCCTTAGCAAAAGGCGAATGCCTACAAATGCAACCGTAATAAATCCGGCATCCTCTAAATATTCGTATTCGTTGAGCCAGCGGATAAATAGCTGAGCCATAAAGCGCAGCGTAATAATGCCAATAGTGCCTCCCAGTAAGACCACGAGAATGTCTCGAGAGAGCGCAATCGCGGTAGTTACGCTGTCCAGAGAAAAAGCGAGGTCGGTCAGCGCAATGATAGGAATAGCCTGCCAAAGATTTTGGAAGCGGGGGCCATGGTGATGGTTTTTCTCATCTTCGGCCGCAGTGAAATGCTGATAGACCAACCACAGCAAATATAGGGCTCCTGCCACCTCAAATTGCCAAAATTGCAGTACCCAAGAAGCTGTCAATATTAGTGACATACGCAGCACAAAGGCGGCTACGAGTCCGACATTGAGGGCGCGCTGCTGTTGTTTTTCAGACTCTAACCCTTGGGCAATGGCCGCAAGGGCGATCGCATTATCGGCTGATAGCACGGCCTCCAACGCTATCAAAACGGGCAGGAGCAGCAGCGTATCGACGCCAAAATTAGCGGAAATATCGAGTAATCGATCTAGCATTCTTTCAATTGATGAGGTTTAGGCAGGGTGAGGCCAAAAGTCCTGCCTGATAGATAGGAGCTTGGAGGCTCGAGCACCTTAACGGCTTTAGTTTTAATTAACACACTTAATCAGCATAAAACATCTATCGATCTGGCGGCTGGGGAGAACCCGACCAGTCTGCTGGCATCAGCCGATGCGGCTATTCCGCCACAGCTATCGACGCTGCTAGGTATGGCCGGCAGCATGCTCCCCTGAGCCACTCACCGGAGGGACGACTGAGCCATGTGCGTCACAGGGATAGCCTAGCGGAAGGGCGCGATCGTGCCCTTCCCCGACGTCGGTTAGGATGAGGACTGCTTGAAATTGAGTCCCCTGGATGCGATGGCTGCGATGAGTGATAGCTGGTTAGTTGGGCGATACAAAGTGCTCAAGCTTTTAGGCAAAGGAGGCTTTGCTCAAACCTATCTGGCAGTTGATCAGCGACAGACTCAGTCTTACTGTGTGGTCAAGCATTTGACGCCGGCCAATCCATCACCGCAATTTTTAGAGACTGCGCGGCGGTTATTTCAAGCTGAGGTCGATACCCTCCGAAGATTGGGCTCTCATCCTCAGATTCCGGCGTTGCTCGATGCCTTTGAAGTTGACGGCGAATTTTATCTCGTTCAGGAGTTCATTGACGGGATGCCGCTGGATCAGTGGTTTGCAACCCAAGGTCCCTTGACAGAGGCCGAAACTGTACGCGGGTTGCGGGAAATCCTATTGGTTTTAAGATTTATCCACGGGCAGCAGGTTATTCACCGGGATATCAAGCCCAGTAATCTCATGCGGCGAGCGGCCGATGGGCAGCTCATATTGATTGACTTTGGGGCGGTTAAAGAGATTGCCACAGAGCTCTATACGGAGAGCAGTGAAGAGTTTACCGTCAGTATCGGTACTCAGGGCTACGCGGCTCCAGAGCAAATGGCGGGGCGACCTCGGTATAGTAGCGACCTATATGCCCTGGGTATGACTATGATTCGGGGGCTGACTGGGCGATCGCCCACTGATCTGCCCGAAAATCCCACCACTGGGGAGTTGTTGTGGGATCCCGAAGTGTCCGATATTAGTTCAGGGTTGAAGGTTTTTTTGCAGCGCTTAACGAGGGCTTCCCTTTACCAGCGATATGCCTCTGCGGCGGCAGCTTTGGCTGAGCTAGAGCAGTACGAACGACTGACCGTACCTCCCTCCGCGGCGATTCCGACAACAGCAATCCATCCACCGACGACGCCTACCGACGTCTCCAGAAGGTTGCCTTGGGGAGCTACCTTGGCGGCCCTGTGTGTCACGGTTGTGGTTCTCCTGATTCGTCAGTTGGGTGGCTGGGTGCCTCTAGAACTGTGGATATACGACCGGTGGATGCAGCACCAGCCCCAGCAACCGCCAGATAAGCGGCTGCTGGTGGTACAAATTACTGAAGCTGATCTCATGGCGCTACAGCAGACGACTCCTGGCGATGCAACCCTAGCTCAACTCATTAAGACCTTGCAAACCCATGACCCGCAAGTAATTGGTCTCGACCTGTATCGGGATATTCCTCAGGGGAACGGTCAGATGCAGCTCTTAGAGCAACTATCGGCGGATAACGTAATCGCTATTCGTCAGTTGGGTAACACGCCTTCAGAGCAGATTCCTGCCCCCCGCGGTGTTCCCCCTGAGCGGATTGGTTTCAACGACTTTCCGGTGGATAGCGATGGTGTCGTGCGGCGTAATTTGTTGCTGGCCTCGACTGACCTGCCCTCTGATACGGCGGTGCTGTATTCGTTCTCGCTACGGTTGGCGTTGGCTTATCTTAAACCGCGTAATATTTTGCCCCTGGCAAGTGATGCTAATCCTGACTATCTGGATCTAAATGGCACTACCTACGTTCCACTAAGGCCGAACTTTGGGGGCTATCGCAGGGTTGATGATGGTGGTTATCAAATTATGCTGCAGTATCGAGGGGCTCAAAGGGTCATTCCTAGCCTGAGCTTGGGCGAAGTGTTGAGCGGTCAGTTTGAAGCTGAGCTGATTCGCGATCGCATTGTCATCATTGGGACGACCGCCGCCTCGGCGAAAGACTTTTTTCTGACTCCTTACAGTGCAACTGCTGAAGCAGATTTTTTGATGCCAGGGGTGATGCTACATGCCCACGCCACCAGCCAAATTGTCTCAACCGCCCTGGGCGAACGATCGCTCTATTGGGCAATGCCTGAGCTAATTGAGCTGGCCTGGATATTACTGGCGGCGGCTGGTGGACTGATGTTGACAACCCGAATGCAGCGCCTTTCGACCTGGTGTTGTGGTTTGGGACTGGGCAGTATTGTATTGATTGGTGTCCCAATAGGTGTCTTTATGATCGGTGGCTGGATGCCGATGACATCGGCCATCGTCGCCTATGCCGCCACGGCGATCGCCACGGCGTTGCTCCAGCGCCGGTCTGCGACCAAGCTGACCACACCGGAGTTATCATTGCCGCCGCTGCCATGATGCCTACTGGCTCATATCAGAAAGCCTTAGAAAGTCATGACAGAAAAAGTTGGCAATATGGTCCGACCTGAGGCATGCTTAAGGACAACTTAATGGTGAATGGAGCAATGTCTTCCGGAATCTATGCAGTTGCCAACTTTGGCGATATCCGGCTCTATGTGGGGGAAGTAAAACACCTCAAAACTCGCTGGCCCAAAATGTTAGAACAGCTAGAGCTAGGCAACTTTCCGGATACTGCCATTCAGCAACAATGGCAAGTCCATAGTAAAAGCCGCCGTTTTACTTTTCACACTCCCGATGAGATTAAAACAACTGCTGATCTGAGGGGACGCAAGCTTTTTTTTAAGGATATCGGTAAGCCATCACTACCATGAGTAAGGCGGCGTCAAGACAAGGAAAGGCCGGTGAGCGATCGTGGGTTGCGACTGAATCTGCTGCTTCAAATCGCGATCAATCTCGATAGAACGCATCAGCGGAGCGCTAAAACGACCTGATCCAGCACAGCCTGTTAGAGGCAGGGGGTTAAGGCCGAAGGGGCAAGTTGGATGGCCGCAATTTGCCCGCTGCCATCGCTCGGAACTTTTCCCCAGGGGTAAGTGCCTGTCCCCGGGGAAAGATGATTGGCAATAGAGATTAAGTGCTAGGAGCCGTTATTTGAGCAAACGAGTAATGCGTACATCTAGCTCGGCTGCTTTAGGATGAATCCCGGTAGCTTTGGAAAGAGCGGCTTCATCGGCTCCCCGAACGGATAGAGCATTCACTTCGTAACGTTCTGTATAAATGCGAGAGTTGGCAGTGGAACTACCAGTGTATTCCTTAATATCCACAAAGGCCTCGTATGTGTGGCTCATGGCTCTGCCCTCCTGGCGTTTGAGCTGTTTTCAATAACTACATAAAGTATAAAAAAACAGTCTTTTCTGTTCCTTAAACAAAAATTCTTCTTGAGGAGCCTTAATAAATAGTCTTGATATTAATTTGCACTGATAAGCAATGCTCTAAATGATGAATTTTTATTGTTCGATCGCTAAATGTTCATCGTGTCAACGAGCTTTTGCCTTTGCCAATTACTGTTCAAGAGCAGGCGTCAATACAGGGCGATCGGCTTAGGCTGGGGGCACTCGCGATCGCAGCTGACTAAAGTTTCGACAGCTGTCATTGCCTGAAAACAAAAAGGGGAAGCCAAGGCTCCCCCCTTACGTAAAGACCACTCGTTTATGTCTATCAGCTTGCTACCCTAAGCCGATTCCAAGTCATCCTCGATATAGCCATAGAAGATGCCTTGAATTTTGATATCCACCGGCTCAGCAGTGCCCATATCTGTATCAGAGGGCTGAATCGCTTCAAAAGTGCCGCCGATTTCACCAGTTTCGGTATCAACCTTAGAAATCATGAGAGAAATATTGCCCTCAAGAATATCGAAAGCCTTCGTGTTTTCCCGACGCAGTTCCTCGCTATCGCCGCTGGCAGGCAGTGCCACTGCGTAGTCATAGCCGGTCGCTAATCCGCGTCCTTTGGGGTCAAGGAAGTTCGATGTCCGATAAGAAGGAACTTTGTAGCTACCTTCCAAATCTGTATAAGTTGTGATGGCGTTTAAGTCACCCTGGGAGCGCGCCGTCAAGCCCTTGATAGTGAACAAGAAAGGCTCTTGTTCCCCCCCTGGAAGTTGAACTGTGATGGCTTGAAAGTCAAATCCATCTTTTTCAACGAAGGTCAAGCTGCCATCGTCTTCAAGGCGCAAATCGCCTCGTACTTGATCCAAGGATGAAGTGTAACGAGTGAGCGATTTTCCAGGAATGAATTCCGCTTCGCGGCGGCTGTTTGTCGGCTCTTCTTTTACAAAAAAGCTGGTGGGCTCTAAGCATAAACCCGCGAGTTGATAGGTTTTGTCCGCAGTCAGGGGAATCGTACCTCGGGCTGTTTCCGAAAGCTGAGGACACTTATAGGCCAAACCTGTGTTGCGAATTTCATCGTAAGTCAGGGGCACATCAGCGGTGGCAACGGGGCCTCCACTACAAGCGGTTAAAAATCCCAGGCAAACTGCCAGGAAAGCCACAATGAGCGCGCGATACCTCATGGTCAACCTCAAAAGCAATAAAGTCTCTATATGGAGCTCTGTCAGCACAGAATATAAATGTGAGCTTGGACGACAATAGCGAACCAGTCTAAACAAATTCTCATGTCTGTAATCTTCGACCGAGAGCCAGGAGGTATGAACTCTAAACTTTCATCACCATCCCATCAGCCAAGGGGACGTGAGAACGCTCTTGATATTCGGTCGGATAGATTAATCCAAAGCCTCAAGTTAGCATTCTACATGGCATGGCTACTGAGCACTGGAGAGCGACAAGATTCAGGTCGAAAGATGAAGAAATGTAAATGAGATTAATGTCTTCTCAAGGTCCAAGAAACCGATAGGGTAAGTGGAGAACTTCTTATGTCTGTTAGTAAGGGGGGCGGAGGGCTATGGGAGACGATCGCATTGCAGTCGATATTGAAGCATTGCCGAAGGATTTGCAGGTGTTAGCTGAAGCGGTTGAGCAGGCCGCCATCATTCGTGAGGGCGACGAAATTGCTTTGCTGGAACTCTTGAGGCTTCTAGAACGGTTACATGGTCAAGTTCGGGACGGTCGATTTCAGGACTCGCTGCCCACCAATCGTCAACGCCTCTATGCATTATTACGAGATATCGAGGTCAACGGTGGCTGGCCCTACATTCAACGTATGCGGTTGCGTTCTCTGCTAAACGAGATAGAACTAGAGGAGCAACCTGTCGATTTAGGGGATGGCACGGAAGCCGTGTCCGGAGAGTAAGTCGAACGATGTCTCTTGCCTGGAGGCTGTCGGCGTCGAATAAGGCTCAGTCCCTATAGCATTTGGCAGACAGCGGCAAAAAGTCACTGACTAGATAAATCAGGGCAATGCGCTGGATCTCAGGATAGGGTGAACATTTATTGGCTGGGTGCGTCTATTGCTCGAAAGTGTGAGGAAAACAGGATTGGTATGAGCAAGTCGCAAGTCTGCTGGGGGCGATCGCTGGAGTTGATGACCCGTGCCAGCAAATATTGGGGCTTCCTAGTTGCTTTGATCCTTTGGAGTGCTCTGCTTCCGAAGCCCGCTGTGGCTCTCCAGCTCAATCGCTATTGTCAGATTTCCCAGGCGGATGCATCCCGCAAAGAGGCTCTCCGTAAAGCTGCGTTTGAGTCTAATGATGCTGAGGCCCAAAGCCAATATGAAGCCTTGGTGGTGGCACATGCCCGAGCGCTAGAGCAATGTCGCGCCTCAACTTGGCCCCGTGAGCAAGCCGTGTGGCTACGGGTTTATCCTTGCGATCTCCGCCCCGGCATCCTTGAGGCGGTCCTCGATCGCATTGCCAATTTGGGATATAACCAGGTTTATATAGAGTCGTTTTTTAGCGGTTTGGTCTTGCTGCCCGAGGCTGATAATCCCACAGCTTGGCCCTCTTTGGTGGTAGCGCCGGGATATGAGCGTCGCGACTTGTTGGCAGAGACGATCGCCAAGGGAGTACCAAGAGGCCTCGAGACCTATGCTTGGGTGTTTACGCTCAACTTTGGCTATACTTATACGCTTGATGACCAGCAGCGTCGCACCTTAGCGGTCAATGGTCAGGGGCAGGATTCGTATACCTTTGCGACCAATGGGTTTAGCAGTAATACTCAAGAGGTATTTGTTGATCCTTACAATCTGCAAGCTCAACAAGACTTTCAGGTAATGTTGGCGGAGATTGCCAAACGCCAGCCGAAGGGCATTTTGTTCGACTATATTCGCTATCCCCGGGGCGTCGGAACTTACTCAGTGGCCAGCCAAGTCGGAGATTTGTGGATTTATGGCGATGCCTCGCGGAATTCGCTCTTGCGTCGAGCCACCAATGCCCAAGGCCTGGAGTTGATCCGCCGCTATATTAGTCGAGGCCACTTAGTAGAGACTGATTTGGCTGACATTGCCAGTTTATATCCCAACGAAGTTGAGCCCCTCTGGCAAAGCCGCATTCCCTCCGATCGCAAGGAAAACGATCCGTCCACACCGCTGTCAGATGTGCAAAATGAACTATGGCGACTGACAGTAGCCCATGCGGTTCAAGGTGTGGTTGACTTCCTCACGCAATCGGGGCAGTTGGCGCAGCAGCAAGGTTTGCGGACGGGGGCTGTCTTTTTCCCGGGGGGCAATCGGATCGTGGGCAATGGTTTTGACTCGCGCCTGCAGTACTGGGATCGCTTTCCCACCTGGATGTCATGGCATCCGATGGCCTATGGCGTGTGTGGTCATACTGGCTGCATCTTAGATGAGATTCGTGAAGTGATGGCAGCAGCAGGGCCCCAGGGCGCTCAGTTTGTGAAGCCGGCGATCGCGGGCGTTTGGGGGCAGTCCACCCGCGATCGCCCGTCGCTAGAAGCTCAGATGCAGGCAATCTATCAGTCAATGCCAGAAATTAACTCGGTGAGCCACTTTGCCTATTCTTGGCAAGATGGCGAGTTTGATGTCGCCCGTAAGTTTTGTGAGCTGTAAGCATTGACCGGGCAATAGTCGACGACGGTGGCAGAGTGGTCTCAATCCGGGATACGTACTGTGTCATCGCGGCGATCGTTTCCTCCCTACTCCTGCCCCGAGTTTTTGCGCTTTCTTAAGCTCATTGGCCTGAGGCAGCTGCCCCAATTCCGTATAATGGGGGCTAACTGTTGACCTTACTCAAACCGCTTGCTGCTGTGACTCAAACGCCCATTTCTCCCTCCGGTGCTTCATCAACTGCCCGTCATCAGGTGGCAAAAGCGGCGTTAGCGTCGTCGGCTCGCCCCGATACCCTTGGCCGCTTTGGTCAGTTTGGGGGCAAGTATGTACCCGAAACGCTGATGCCGGCCTTAGCAGAGCTCGAAGAAGCCTATTATCGCCACCGAGATACGGCTGATTTCAAAGCGGAACTCCAAGACCTTTTAAAGAACTATGTTGGGCGAGAAACACCCCTTTATTTTGCTGAGCGCTTAACCGCGCACTATGCAAAATCAGGGGGCACCGGTCCTCAAATCTACCTTAAGCGAGAGGATCTAAATCACACTGGAGCCCACAAGATCAACAACGCCTTGGGTCAGGTCCTGTTGGCAAAGCGCATGGGCAAAGCGCGGGTCATCGCCGAAACTGGAGCCGGACAACATGGCGTAGCAACCGCTACTGTATGTGCTCGCTTTGGTATTAAATGTGTGATTTATATGGGTGTTCAAGACATGGAGCGACAGGCGCTCAATGTCTTCCGCATGCGTTTGATGGGGGCCGAAGTGAGCCCGGTGACTGCCGGCACTGGCACCCTAAAAGATGCCACTTCAGAGGCGATTCGTGACTGGGTGACCAATGTTGAGACAACCCACTACATTTTGGGATCGGTTGCTGGACCGCATCCTTATCCCATGATTGTGCGAGATTTTCACGCGGTGATCGGTCAAGAGACTCGTCGCCAGTGTTTAGCAAAGTGGAATGGCTTACCCGATATTTTGATGGCTTGTGTGGGGGGTGGTTCTAACGCCATGGGACTGTTCCATAATTTCATTGAAGACACCTCAATCCGCATGATTGGTGTGGAGGCCGAAGGGGAGGGGGTGCTCTCTGGCATACATGCGGCTACCCTTACTCAAGGTCGGATCGGCGTTTTACATGGTGCTATGAGCTATCTCTTACAGGATAGTCACGGTCAGGTCCAGGAGGCTCATTCCATCAGTGCGGGGCTCGATTATCCAGGGGTGGGACCAGAACATAGCTATCTCAAAGAGATCGGCCGGGCCGAATACTACAGCGTGACAGATCAGCAAGCGCTGGATGCGTTGCAACTAGTTTCTGAATTGGAAGGTATTATCCCGGCCCTAGAAACTGCCCATGCCTTTGCTTACTTAGAAACGCTGTGCCCCCAGCTGTCGGGAAGCCCTCGGATTGTCATTAACTGTTCAGGGCGGGGTGATAAGGATGTGCAAACAGTGGCTAAAGCGTTAGGGAACTTGTCGTGAGTGATGAACTAGCCCCGGACATGTTTGAGGTCTGCGATCTCGACTTGTCCGATTCCCTGTTGGAGCAGTATTTGCAGGCAGAGGCGATCGCCGTCGATACGGAGACGATGGGGTTATTGCCCTGGCGCGATCGCCTTTGCTTAGTGCAGCTCTGCGATGAGTCAGGCTACGTGTCGGTGGTGCGCATTGAGCTGGGGCAAACTGTGGCCCCTAACCTCAAGCAGCTCATGGAAACATCAGAAACGACAAAGATTTTTCACTTTGCCCGATTTGATTTGGCCACCCTCCGCCATCATTTACAGATCCAGGTGGCACCAATTTTTTGTACGAAGGTAGCCAGTAAGCTGATCCGCACCTATAGCCCTAAGCACGGTCTTAAAGAACTGGTACGAGAAATTTCCGGGATTGAGCTCGACAAAACCCAGCAAAGCTCTGACTGGGGCAATGTGATGAACTTAACGGAGGAGCAGCTACGCTACGCTGCCAATGACGTACGCTTTTTACATCAAATTCGGCAGTCGCTGATCGACATGTTAAAGCGCGAAGGCCGATGGCAGCTAGCTCAAGAATGCTTTAGCTGCATTCCCACCTACGTTGCCCTCGACCTACTACAGTATTCTAACGTTTTCGAGCACTAAGGCTCGTCCTAAACCTAGCGGGCTAAGCCGCCCCTGAAGCTAGTTAGCTTGCTAAGACGGTGGCTTCGACCTGGAAACCAGCCGCTTTCCAAGCAGCGACACCGCCGCGCAACACAGAGACCTCCTCATAGCCAACAGCGCGCAACTGAGTGGCAGCCTCATTCGCTTCCTCATCGGTGTCGGCATAGATGTAGATGTCGCGATCATACTCAAGCACGTTCTGGATGCGACTGACTAGCTCATAGGCAGGAATTGAGATAGCCCCCATTACGTGGGACTCATTGAATAAAGTGCGATCACGAATATCGACAATCGTGAGTGCAGGTTCGCCCCAATCAAGGCGGGATTTCAGATCATATACGCGAGACATTTCTCGCATCGGGGTCGGTTTCGGAAACAGACCGAAAAATCGTCTAGTCATGGGTGGATACCTCTGCGAAGTCTTATAAATATTAGCTATATGCAAGTTAACAAAACTTTTAGCTTGTTGCAAAGTTTTATCTCTTATGCATCAGCAACTCGGTAGATGGCTATGCAAGACCTCTGCTAGCTGGTGAATCCGTCGTTCTGGCGACTTCCAATAATATGCCATCGCTTCTGTCGTCAGGTTTTCCGAGGCAGCCACGGTATTGGCTGCGGCTACACAAACACACTACCTGAGAGGGATTGGAAGTTTTGTGAAGTATTTGTTACGTTATAAGTGGTTTGCGAAGCTTTATTTTAAGGATTCTGTATGAACTATCCCAACCACTATCACAGTGCTGAGGAAGTCAAGGTTGCTGTTCTGGTAGATGAAGCTCGGATTGATGGGGGTTCACAACAACAGTCTTTTGATATTTTGTTGGCGGCTGCAACCTTGTTGACCACCGCCTCGGTTTATCTGCTGCTGCATTAGAGCGATACTGCCTGTTCGTTTTCGGCGACATCATCTTCTTGTGTGATGTGCAATTGCTGAGATTTAGGAAAGGTTTGTGAGGAAGCTGCTGTCGTATTTGCTAACGCCAAGTCTCCTTCCTGGCAGACCTTTTACATTGCCAGTTGATTTTCTGGCGGCGATGCTAGCCCTGCAGAATCGCAGATTTGAAAAAGATCGTGTCATATTGAGCAATACTGTTGGGAAATGAAGATGCTTGTCCAGCTTGTTCGTCCATTGGTACGATCGCAGATTCAGACTTTAGCCAACACGTCCGCTGCTGACACCAAGCTATCGAGTATGGTGGCCCAGTGGCTCGGCTATTTGGGCGTTCATGCTGAGGTCACTCGGTTGGAAACAACTGGAGAATTAATTGCAGTATCGTTGCGGGTTGGCAAGCCGGAACAGTGCAACGAAGATGAGTGGCGAAAGATTCTGGATAATATTACCCGTAAGGGTAATGAGCAGGCGCTCGATTCTCAGGAGCTGACCTACGAGGCAATGACGTCAGCCCAGCAGCGTAAGGTTCATCGGCTGTTAGCGTGTGTTTTGCGGGCGGCTAGTGATGATCCAATCAATAGCTGGGATAGCTTAACACCTCAGCTAATCGAACTCGGTTTGTCTGAGGCTTTAATCAGTGAGCTGCGAGCGGCCGTCCGAGTTGATATGCCGATGGAGCTACTGGTTGCAGACTTGGAGCCCGAGGTGGCCTCTTTTGCCCTTTCCAAAGCTATTGCGATCGCTCTGATGGACAAGCATATCAACCAGGCTGAAGATGACGCTCTCGAAAAACTGCTTGACGCTTTGCAGCAGAAACCTAACCTATAATTTGCAGCGATGATTGCTGGGAGATTCACTCCTAGAGACTTCCAGCCTGTTCAAATTATTCATAGAGGTCGATCTGGCTACCGCCAATTGACAAACCATATTCACCGTAGACGTCTTGGCCGAGTAAGCCGACATCGCCTCCAATGCCAACCCAAATATCTCTGACCACTAAATCGCCAACTTGTAGCGTATCGACATAGCCAACGGGAATCTCTACCTGTCGGCCATCGGCGACAGTAACAACAGCGCTGCCTGTTACGACTACTCCAATAGCCTGAGCCATTTCTTGGGTAATAAGGGTGCCTGTCGCTCCTGTATCGAACAGCATCGTAAACCTTTGGGTGCCATTTTTGCCCGTTAGCGTCACAGGTACGACGGGCGTACCGCCCCATTGATCAACCACAGGGATGCTGGCAACCAGACCTGGAGGTTGATTGGTGTTGGTCGGCGCCGGCGCCGCGCTCATGTTTCCGGCGGCTCGCTGTTCAGCTAGTGCCAGGTTTTGCCCGTATTCTTGAATTTTTTGCTGAGCGATCGCATAGTTGTTATCGGAGCTTGGTACCTGCTGCATATATAGAACCGCCTGCTGCCACCGGCTCGCCGCTAAGGTCCAGTCGTCGCTTGATTGGGCCGACTGACCAATGGCGACCGCACTTTGAGCTCTTGTCACTCCTTCTTGGAAATAATTTTGTTGGGATGTTGCGGTAGCCTGACTCTCGGCCGTCGTGTCAGCGACTGCTGGCGGATCTGACACCGTTGCTGCATCAGTTGGAGCTGGCTCGTCTGTGGTGGTTGCTGCCGACTCTGGCGACATTGGCAGCGGATTGGGCGTGGCTAGTAACGTACAGCTTGATAAAGCGTAAGCCCCTACGCAGAGCCAGCCCAGCCGTTGAAGTGAGCGAACCATCATTTTTTCTCAGGAATAAAAGCTAGATCAGTCACTCGGACAGAGCGGTGTCCGTTATTCTAAGAGTGCCCTTACGGTAGCGCACCCTTGCAGTCATCCGCTTCATGCCTATGTTCTTTGATAACTCTTCACCGGCTTTACTCGTTCTGATGGATGGTTCTGTTTACCGAGGCTGGAGCTTTGGCGCTGCCGGTACGGTTATGGGAGAGGTCGTTTTTAACACGGGGATGACGGGTTATCAGGAGGTGATGACTGACCCCAGCTATGCCGGGCAAATTGTCACCTTCACTTATCCCGAATTAGGCAATACCGGGGTCAATCCCCAGGATGAAGAGTCCGATCGCCCCCATATTCGGGGAGTAGTCGCTAAAAATGTTTGCGATATTCCGAGTAGCTGGCGTTCTACCCAGACCCTGACTGAATATCTGAAACAGCATTCGATTCCGGGAATCTTTGGCATTGATACCCGTGCCTTAACCCGCAAACTCCGCAGTGTGGGTGTCATGAACGGAGCGATTTCGACCGAGGTCACTGACCCTGATGAGCTATTACGGCAGTTGCAGGCAGCCCCCAATATGGCGGGGCTGAATTTAGTGCAGACAGTGACGACAACTGCTCCCTATGAATGGTCAGAACCGACAGAGACTGCTTGGGAATGTCACCCTCAAATCGATGAGGCGGCAGAGAAAGTACTGACGGTTGTGGCTATTGACTTTGGCATCAAGCGCAATATTCTCCGCCGTCTTACCCGCTATGGGTGCCGCGTGATTGTAGTCCCTGCTGATACGCCTGCAGAGACGATTCTAGGCTATAAGCCGGACGGTATTTTCTTGTCCAATGGGCCAGGGGACCCCGCTGCGGTTGAAACTGCCCCCGCTACCGTCAAGACGCTGCTCAGCCAGGCGCTGCCCACTTTTGGTATCTGTATGGGCCACCAAATCCTAGGGTTATCCCTGGGCGCGGAGACCTTTAAGCTGAAGTTTGGACATCGGGGCCTCAATCATCCCTGCGGGCTGACCCAGCAGGTAGAAATCACCAGCCAGAATCATGGATTTGCGATCGCTGCGGATTCCATTGATGATGCAGCGATTGAGATTAGTCATCTCAATTTGAACGATCGCACCGTGGCTGGTATGCGCCATAAAACATTGCCGCTGTTTTCTGTGCAATATCATCCAGAAGCGAGCCCTGGCCCCCACGAAGCCGATTACTTATTCCGCGAGTTTGTCGACATGATGCGGCAAAACGGTACCTAGCCCACGCGACCCAACGACCATGCGCCTAAATAAGTTCGTTGCTAAGCTCGGTAAAGACATTTAAACGTCTGTAAAGAATCCGACTTCTGTAACACATGTTACAGAATTGCCTTGTTACCGTTGAAATATACAACAGTTTTTCAATCCACAAGTCTTTTTTGGGAGGCCACTAAGATGTCTGCTTCTGAGCAAGCACGAGCCCTAATGCATCTCCATCACCACACCATCAAGCTGCGGCAACTATCGCTTTTAGGTCGTGCTAATTCTGAATTTGGGATGCCGGCTGAAACGGCGGGGTATTGGAGCACGATTCAGGGCAAGCCGAGCTCGCGAGCCCGGAATGATTACGATCGCAGCGGCTCGGCGCTAAGCTAAGACGTCTATTCGCTGGAGCGGCACGGCTGGTCAGTATTGAGCGATCGCGGCGGAAAAGTCTGACTAACACTCCATTTCACTTTTTACTGTAGGGTTGAGGCTCGGTCCCATTGAGGTCTGAGCCTTTTCTTTGTTTGACTAGTTCGATCGCTAAGGCGATCGCCGCCGCCATGCTATCGGGGCGAGCAATGCCTTGCCCCGCAATGTCAAAGGCCGTCCCATGATCGGGCGAGGTACGGACAAACGGTAGACCAATGGTGGTGTTGACGGCCCGATCAAAGGCAAGGAGCTTGACCGGGATCAAGCCCTGATCGTGATAAAGCGCTAGGTAAGCAGCAAAGGGACTGGCCTGGGCCTCCGTATGCCAGGCATGACCAGCACTCACCCACATGGTGTCAGGGGGGATGGGGCCTGCTAATTTGACCTGTGGATGGCTTGCTTGGGCCTGCTCTAACCAAGCGTTGAGCCAGGTGCTTTCTTCGCTCCCGAGTTTGCCTGATTCACCGCTGTGGGGATTGAGCCCCGCTATCGCGATGTGAGGATTAGCAAGGCCAAAGTCTTGCTGAAGACACTCAATTAAAAGTTCTAATTTGCGGGTCATCAGATCTGATGTGAGATCGATCGGAACCCGGTACAGCGGAATGTGGGTAGTGGCCAACAGACACCGTAGGGGCCAGCCAGTGTAGGGTGATCGCGCGGCGAACATCATGCCAAACCGGCTGACCGCAGATCGTTCGGCTAGAACCTCCGTTTGCCCCGGGTAGGTATGCCCCGCTGCATGCCAAAAAGATTTGGCAATGGGAGCCGTCACTACCGCATCAAACTCTCCCTGGAGAGCCCCACTAATGGCTCGATTGAGCCACACAAAGCTTGCATGACCGCTGACGGTGCTGGGCTGACCAGGGATGATGTCCATCACTGCCGGTAGGGCTTCCTCTGCTTCAATCAGCGGTACGGTGCTAAAGTCTAGGGCGAACCCATCGATAGTCCCAAGCTGGGCGAGGATTTTTTGCAGATATTGGGCATGTCCCACCACTACAATCTGCGCCGCCGTATGCAGCGTCGGATGAGCGATCGCCTTGAGCACAATTTCTGGCCCAATGCCGGCAGGATCGCCTAGGGGGATTGCTAAGCGAGGCCGCCTGGTTACGGGTGAAGTCTGGGATAAGGATTGTTTTAACTCAATCGTTGATAACTCGGTCATAAAATCGTCTCTTTGCTGGTTTAGAATGATTTCACTCTAAAGGTTTGCACGACTGGGCTACCGATGCTGGCTACGGATGAATCTGCATTTTGTTGCGGATGTGTCCGTTAGTTAAATCAATTGTTACGATAATTTTAAGAATCATTAGAAGTTTAGGATCTCAACCGATATGGGCCGTGTAGGGGTATTGCTATTGAACTTGGGTGGGCCAGAGCAGCTTGAGGACGTCCGTCCTTTTCTGTTCAATCTATTTGCCGATCCTGAGATCATCCGCTTGCCAGTGCCCTGGCTGCAAAAGCCATTGGCCTGGTTGATTTCCAATAGTCGGGCAAAGCAGTCGCAGCAAAACTACAGTCAGATTGGTGGTGGTTCTCCCATTCGTCGCATCACTGAGCAGCAGGCGGATGCGCTGAAGTCGCGATTAGAAGCCGCAGGGCAGCCGGCCGAGGTTTATATCGGCATGCGCTACTGGTATCCCTTTACAGAAGAGGCGATCGCCCGTCTTAAGCGCGATTGCATTGAAGAACTTGTCGTTTTGCCCCTTTATCCGCAATATTCCATTAGTACAAGCGGCTCGAGCTTCCGACTGTTACAAAAGCTGTGGAAGGAAGATCCCTCCTTAGAGCGCATCCACTACACCGTCATTCCGTCATGGTATGCCCGTCCAGGATATGTGCAGGCCATGGCTGATTTGATCCGCCGGGAACTTGACCAGCTGCCTGAGCCGAATGCGGGGCATATTTTCTTTAGCGCCCACGGTGTACCGGTGAGCTACGTTGAAGAGGCTGGCGACCCCTACCAGCGAGAAATTGAGCACTGTGTCGATCTCATCATGCAGGCACTTGAGCGACCCAATCGTCATACCCTGGCCTATCAGAGCCGGGTAGGTCCAGTAGAGTGGCTACAACCTTACACTGAGGATGCGATCGAAGAATTGGCAGAAGCCGGCATCGAGCAATTGGTTGTCGTGCCGATTAGCTTTGTCTCCGAACACATCGAGACCTTACAAGAAATCGATATTGAGTATCGTGAGATCGCTGAGGAGGCTGGCATTGATACGTTTCGTCGAGTCCCTGCCCTCAACACCCATCCTGGCTTTATTGAAGACATGGCGGCCATGGTCATGGAGGCTTTGCAGGCCCCACGGCGACTATTTGCGGATGTCGTAGAACCGGATAAGAAGGTTAAAATCTATCCTCAAGAGCGCTCTGCTTGGGGTATGACGCCAGTTGCCGAAGTGTGGAATGGCCGCCTAGCGATGATTGGCTTCCTAGCGCTAATGGTGGAGTTAATCAGTGGTCATGGCCCGCTGCACTTAGTCGGTTTGCTGTGAGACGTGCGTAACGTGAGCGGCTTGCTTGCTATTATTGCCGACTACAGGGAATATCTGGAAATCGCCAAAAGCCTACGCACCTTCAAAGCGTAGTCGAGTTGCCAGGCTGATCCTACTCAGCTGCAGCCGTCTACGAAAATCCGGCCTCTAGTCTCCCTCGATGAGTTGCTGGCCTCTGACCTTGACAGCGAGAGTGACGACTTACTGCCTAAGGGCGCTGGGAGGTGATGTTTGTAAGGCTTTTCAGATTGGACAAATTTTGGCCAAATGGGACTGAGATTGCGGAACGTAAAGGCCTGCACGGTCAAAAGGAGCAGTGATACAATCATCCGTAAGCTAGGGGTGTCCGAATCACATCGGGCTGAGATCATACCCTCAGAACCTGACCTGGTTTATGCCAGCGGAGGGAAGCGTTGATTGAGGTTACGAGACCGCAGCGACGAGCGAAATAGCGAATTTGGGATTTTGAATTCAAGTTGGGAAATGTAGCCATGCGGTTTCTCTGACGATGAATTTCGACTTTCTTGCCTACCCAATCGGTATTTGCAACGTCACGCTAGTTTTTCCCTTCATCCTTCCAAACCTGACATTACCTCTAGCCCCTTGCGTTCCTACGGCGAGGTGGCGTTTTTAAATCTCTGGGCAACTACGTCAACAGAGTTTTGGAAGGGCTTTATAGAATTGACCTTCCACATGCCGCCTCAAAAATGATTGACCCTTTATAGGAGCTTTTTTCCATGCGAACTGAGTGGATTGCAAAACGCCAAGGTCACACCAATGTGTCCCAGATGCACTACGCGCGTCAGGGCTTAATTACTGAGGAAATGGACTATGTGGCGAAGCGTGAAAACTTGCCGCCTGAGTTGATTCGTAACGAGGTCGCTCGGGGGCGGCTGATTATTCCTGCTAACATCAATCATCCTAATCTAGAGCCGATGTGTATCGGTGTGGCGTCAAAATGTAAGGTCAACGCTAACATCGGGGCCTCGCCTAATTCTTCAGATATTCAAGAAGAGGTCGCCAAGCTGCATCTAGCAGTTAAATATGGTGCGGATACGCTGATGGATCTTTCCACTGGTGGTGGTGACTTGGATAAAATTCGTACCGCTATCATCCAAAATTCCCCCATTCCCATCGGTACGGTGCCAATTTATCAGGCATTAGAAAGTGTCCACGGCAATATCGAACAGCTGGCCCCGGAAGACTTTTTGCATATTATTGAAAAGCATGCCCAGCAAGGGGTCGACTATATGACCATCCATGCGGGGATTTTAATTGAGCACTTACCGTTAGTGCGCGATCGCATCACCGGTATTGTTTCCCGCGGTGGTGGTATCTTAGCGCGTTGGATGCTGCACCACCATCAGCAAAATCCTCTCTACACCCACTTTCAAGACATCATCGAAATTTTCAAAAAGTACGATGTCTCCTTCAGTCTGGGAGATTCCCTCAGACCAGGTTGCCTGCATGATGCCACCGATGCGGCACAACTCGCCGAACTCAAAACCCTTGGCGAGCTTACTCGTCGGGCTTGGGAACATGACGTACAAGTCATGGTTGAAGGTCCCGGGCATGTCCCGATGGATCAGATTGACTACAACGTCAAAAAGCAAATGGAAGAGTGTTCTGAAGCGCCCTTTTATGTGCTGGGTCCCTTGGTGACCGATATTGCTGCAGGCTATGACCACATCAGCTCTGCCATTGGTGCTGCGCTGGCGGGCTGGAGCGGTGCCGCGATGCTCTGCTACGTCACCCCTAAGGAACACCTAGGACTGCCCAATGCAGAAGACGTGCGGTCAGGGTTGATTGCGTACAAGATTGCGGCCCATGCGGCCGATATTGCACGGCATCGCCCAGGCGCCCGCGATCGCGATGATGAGATGTCTCACGCGCGCTATAACTTTGACTGGAATAAGCAGTTCGAGTTGTCTTTAGATCCCGAACGAGCTAAGGAGTATCACGACGAAACGTTGCCTGCTGACATTTACAAAACCGCTGAGTTTTGTTCCATGTGTGGGCCTAAGTTTTGTCCCATGCAGACAAAGGTAGATGCTGACGCCTTGACCGAACTAGAGAAGTTCTTGGCTGCGGAAGACGCCAAGCAAACCCAGGTCGCCACTCAGGTCTAAAGCGCTCTTGAGTTGACTCAGTCGAGAAAAGCTCAACATTCTGGGCCTTTCTCGACTCCGACGAACCTAGTGGTCAAAATCACGATGTTCCTAAAGGCAGTCCTAAAGGCCTGTTAGACAGACGGCGGCTAGGCTTTTTCAGCCGTGCCATCTCAGGCGGGCTCTATGTTATGAAGGTTGGTTTTTTATCAGTACTGGTTGCCAACGACGCGGTTACGGCCTTGTTGTTTCGCTTGATAAAGTGCTTCATCAGTTTTCTGAATTAAGTCTTCCTCGCTACTATCAGCCTCTGGGAGGCTCGTTGCCACGCCCAGACTCAAGGTTACGCAGCGGTGAACGTCAGAGCCCTCATGGAGAATTGCCAGATTCAAAACTGCTTGGCGCATTTCTTCGGCGACATGGATAGCGCCTGCCAGTGGCGTATTGGGCAGCACAATGACGAACTCTTCACCGCCGTAGCGGGCGAGCAAATCCCCCGACCGTTTGATTTGCTCCTGCATGGCCGCTGCAACCTGCCGTAGACATTCATCGCCAGCAGGATGACCATAGCGATCGTTGTATCGTTTGAAAAAGTCGATATCACACAGGATGGTTGAAAGGGGGGCTCGGAGTCGCCGCATCCGCCGCCATTCGGCTTGGATATGTTCGTCAAATTCACGCCGATTGGCGACTTGGGTCAGGGGATCAACCCGAGCCATAGTGGTTAATTGACGGTTGAGTTTGCTAAGTGCTTGCTCGGCTTTGATGCGCTCCTCAACTTCCTGCTCGAGTTGCTGGTTGGCCAACTGGAGCTGTTGGGTCCGGGCAATGACTTTGGCTTCTAACGATTCGTACAAGAGTGCTCGCTCGATCGCGACTCCAGCGTGAATATTGAAAGCCAGCATGAAAAATTCATCATCATCGCTAAAGCTCGTCTGAAAGCATGTGGGAATGTCATCGTCGCTGCCTGGGGCACTAGCTTTGGCGGCGGCCCCAGAATGGCGTTTATTGACGAGTTGGGTGACGGCGATTAAGTCACCGTGGGTGTCGAAAACGGGCATGCACAACAGACTATAGGTGCGATAGCCACTGGCTTGATCAATACGCTGCGCCGTTTTGGAATCCGGACGCTCATAAAGATCAAACGGGATGTTGAGGGTAGTCTTGGTCTGGGCGACTTGGCCGGCGTAGCCTTCGCCAATGGGGATCCTGACCTCAGCGATCGCTCCTTGGGTATCGGGTAGTCGAGTCCACAGGTCTTGGCGATCGTGATTGACAAGCCAGATAGTGCCGCGATCGGCCTCTAAGAGGTGCTGGGCCTCTTGCATGACTCGCTCTAGCGTACTCTCTAAGGTGAGGCCGCTATGGTTCAGGGCTTGGGCGGCTTTAACCAGCACCGTAGCCGTTTTTTGACGACGAGCCGCTTGATAAAACGCCTGTGAGCTTTCCAAAATTAGGCGAAAGATATCTGAGAATTGAGCAAACCTTGCTTCATCATCGGCGGTAAAGCCTTGCGCATCAATCCGCTCTGATAGGGGAGCCAGCTCAGCCGCTTGAGGCGAAAGCTTATTTAACAATTCGATGACGGCGAGCAGCTGGCCCTGTCGGTCTAAAACTGGCAGCGCCAGCATGGTGTAGGTCCGATAGCCGGTTTGCGTTTCGATGTCTTTGGCTGCCGCCGACCGGTGGTCATCGTAAAAATCGAAGGGAATATTCACACTGCCACAGGAGCCCGCAACCTCACCGGCAATGCCCTGATTCCAAGGCAAGCGAATTTCATAATGGGCGTGGGGATGGCTGCCAGTGGCTACGGTTGACCACAGCTCCTGCCGCTTTTGGTCCGCTAGAAAGACGGTTGTGCGATCGGCCCCGAGAATCTCCCCGACTTTACGCGCAAAGGCCTGCAGCATGTCCTGCAGGATGGCATCAAAGGTCTGTCCCTCCAGCAGCAGCAGCGTTTGGTTGACCACCTGTAGCTGCAATTTGATTTGTTGCACAACCGGTTCGCAGGTGTCCGGACTGAGGGGGGCCAGCAAATCAGCAAAAGAGCTGTTATGCAGGTGAGACCCCTCTAAGAGGGGCGAATTCATCGTTGCGATTACCTCAAAGTCGAGTGCTGAGGCAAGCTGCGACCAGTCAATAAATCGTTGTGGAGCGCTAACCATAGTTTCCCTTGCTCCGGATCATGCGCAGTCAGCCCGGATAATGTGAGCAGACTTGAGAACGTCTCGGCCTCGCACTGACAGTGATAAAAATAAGCCGCAGGATAACGCCAGCTTGGTGTCGGTGATATGACCTTGACATCTGATTGCCTTGGTCCAAGTTAGGGGCTAGCCTGACACGGCACTGTACTAAAAAGGCTTGATACTAATCTGAGTCGAGAGGCTTGTAATCAGGCTACCCAGGCAGGATATTGATGTATCTAAAGGGGGAGATGGACGATAGGAATTTGTTGCGTAAGTTTAACGCCCACTAGGAGACGGTGCCGATTCGGGAAAGGGGCCAAAAACGGAAACGGGCAATGCCAATGACGTTTTCCTGGGGCAAAATGCCCCATACATGGGAGTCATTGCTGTCGTTGCGGTTGTCGCCCATGACAAAGAGGCCATCGGGTGGCACGGTGATGGCACCCATGAGGTAGTCAGGGCGCTCTAGGAGGTAGCCTTCCGACAAGGGCTGGCCGTCAACGATGACCTGGTGGTCGGTGACAGTGACCGTTTTCCCCGGAGTGGCAATGACTCGCTTGATAAAGGCTTGTTTGCCACTGTAGCCATATTCCTGCAGCTGCGGTGGCGGTGCAAACACAATGATGTCGCCGGCATGGGGGGGATGCAGGCGGGCCGAAACCTTGTCTACGAGTAGGCGATCGCCAACATGTAGCGTGGGCTCCATGGAGTTGGAGGGAATAAAGCGAGGCTCGGCCACAAAGATCCGCAGGAATACAGCGATGACGAGGGCGATCGCGAGGATGCGAAAATTTTCCCGCTGACTGAGCCAAAGCCGCTGCCATCCCGAGCGTTCCGTTGGCTTCTCGTTATCGGCCTCCGGTTGGGTCACAGATAACTCATCCTCTGACTTTGACTTCATCACTGACTATCGTTTAGAACCGCGTTTCATACTCTAGCAAGACTCCTGTGCGATCGCTAAAGTCCTCATAGCTAGTGGTCCCGCGCACGGTGAACTGATCGCTAAGGCGATAGCGCGTATTGAACTGGAATGGCGTATCGTTAGTCAGCACCTTGAGGACCGAGACCGAGATATTAGACGTCACATCAAAGCCGATCTCGCCACCGATGTCCTCGCTATCGTTGACCCCACCTGAGCTTTCATTCACTTGAAAGATGCGGAACTCGCTGATGGGGACGGTATCGCCCAAGAACTCTCGCACCGAGTTGAGTAAAGCAGAGCCGACAAAGGTACCGATACCGGTCAGGGCATCGCCGCTTTCTAAGGCGTCTAAGGCCCCGATGACATTGCCGCTGAGCAGAGTCACAATTTCGGCGTTGGAGCGCGGGGGCGAACTACTCAACTCCAGATTGCGAGAATCGGTGGTCAGATTAGCCAATTCGCTGGCCGGGCCCGTGTAACGGGCATTGATTCTGACTAAGCTGTTGCCCTGTTGGGTGAGGCCAATGTTTTGAATGGTATTGTCGGAAACTTCGTTTTGGGGGAAGGGGCTGGTTGTAACGCCAATATCAGAGGCTGCGGATGAGGCATCTGGGAGGGACGTTTGTAGGGTGACATCGAGAATGGGGTCAAAGTTGCCTCGAAACTCGGCGCGATCGTTGCTGCCGGCTAGACGCAAGGCCACGGCAAAAAGGCCTACCCGACCTGAGGGGAGCTGGATTGTCCCGTTGGGCTGCAAGGTGTCGAGCGTGCCGTCCAGCCTTAACCCGCCCCGGGCGGCGACGTTCAAAAAATTGCCCTGGACGATATTGATGTTACGGGCCAGGACAATTCTCAGGTTGTCAAAACTAAAGGGTGGAATGGAGTTTTGCTGGGTTTCGGTGGCGGAATTGGCGACGCTGCTGGTGCTGGTATTGCCCCCTTCGGGAACGGTGATAGTGCCCTGGGATAAATCGATTTCGCCAGTGAGTTTGGGGCCAAATAGGAGACTGCCCAGGAGCTGCATGCGCCCATCGACTTGACCGTTATAGAGACCTTGAAGATTCAACGCAATGTTGTCAAGGCTGAGGGTAAGGGGTGAGGTTTGGGCGAGCGCTGGCGATGCAGTCACACTGGCAGCGCCAGTGATATCCTCAGCGGTAGACGCTTCTCCGGTGGTCTCATTCGCCGCTGCGGTGGCGCTGTCCTCAGACATCTCCGGGCTGACATCTTCCAGATCTGGAGCGGCGGGCTCGGGGGCCTCGGTAGACAGATCTTCGAGGGGGTACAACAGCGGAAAGACGCCTTGTGCCGATAACTCCCCTTCGCTAAATTGCCCAGTGAGATCATCAACGACTAGGGCTAAAGAAGCCGGTAACAAACGGATTTGCCCCGTCACGTTAGTCATGGGCACCGGCAGGGCACGGGCGGAGATGGTCGCGTCTTCTAACAGCACTAAGCCTTGAAACTTGGTGGGCAAGATATCTTCGGCCAAATCTCCTTCCAAATCAAGGATTATTTCACCTTGGCCCGACTCCCAGGCAATCTGCTGGGTAAAGATATTGAGCAACGCTAGCCCTTCATCCTTGACATTGGCTTTGATAATGTAGCTTTGGTCGGCGGGCTCCACCTCAACAAAGGCAAACTGGTAAGGCACTTGGGCTGATAGCGTCAGCGGATCATCAGAGCCAATCAGCAGTAGCTCGGCATCCAGCGTGCCCCGAGCATTGGCATAGGTATACGTGGCGGTGGCATCATCGATCGCCGTGCCATTGAGAATCCCGTCAACGACTTCTAACTGGCCTGCCAGCGTAGGATCGCCTAAACGGCCGCTGAGCGTGGTTGTACTATTGAGTCGCCCTTCCAAATCAAAGGGCAGTTTGGCGAAGTCTTCGATCTGATCAATCGGAACATTGATCACCCTCAGTTTCATCTGGCGCTCTTCCATATCTTCGGGATCTAGCGAAAAGCTGCCGGCCAGACTGACGGATGCCAACTCCCCTTCCTCTTTGGTGCTGAAGCGAACGGGGGATAGGTTCACTAACCCGTTGGTATAGTTACCCTGCAACACGACAATGTCGGCTTCGATATCGGGCCCCCAGGCCCAGTTGTTGCCTTTAAGATCAAAGCTGAGTTCGATATTCTCGGGTAGGGTGGCGGCTAAGTCAATCTGTCCATTAAAGCTCCCTTGCAGTTCGCTCAGGGGAGGCACCCGTGCCTCTTCAGCTTGCACCTCAGCCAAAAACTCGAGTTCTTCAATTTCAGATAGCCGCCGTAGTTGGTTCAGCAGGGTGTCGTTGGGATTGCCGACCGGTGTGGTGGCCAAAATCGCCTCTGCCTCTGCCGTCGAAGTCGGAATGAATCCGTCATTCGGGGTCAGACCGCGCCGAAAATCGGCTAGGTCTTGGATTTTGAGGATTTCAAACACATCCTGCAGTTCCCCTTCGTCTGTTGACAGAGACGCGGTTAGCTGTGGTGTTTGGGTAAAGTTGTAGCGGCCTGATAAGTCGTAGGTTCGCGTTGCGATCGCTTCGCCCCGGGCATTGCGATCAGCCATGACAATCTGGCCTTCATTTAGGCGGGCGATCCCATCGGCATAGCTAAAGCCGCCATAAAGGCGATCGACGCTATAAAGGCCCAACCCCAAATTCTGAACGTCGAACTGTCCCACCGTGTCGAAGTTTGTGAGGTTGATGCTGGCATTGGCGTATTCGACCCGGCCCCGCAGCGAGCCATATTGCGTATTGGCAGGGGGAATGTTGAGCGCCGACACTGGGAAGTTGTAGACCTCTGCCCGCAGCAAATCGCCCTCGGTATCGGCAACCGCGATCGCGTCTCCGGCTCTGATCAGGGCATCTAGTCGTCGGGTCTGGGGCACATAGTTGACCGAAATCTCATCAGCTTGACCATATAAACCGACGGCCAGCCCTGCGGCTGTTGAGTAGTTAACATCGCCAGCCAAGACTGGGTCAAATACGAGATCGTTTAGTGCCAGTTCATAGAGGGCGAGGTCGCCGGCAAAATTCAGATTGCTGGGTGTGCCTGTTAAGCGACCTTGAAAGTCAGCGGTGCCTTCGACGCCTACTAGCGGTGGCAAGGATACCGGCAGAGCAGCGAGAGCATAGTCGTCGGCTCGGATGCCCAAATCAATGGCGCTGATGCCGGGGGCACTTGGTCCCGAGAGCAGTGGTGTCACAGTACCACTGGCAAAGAGCCCGGCTGTTTCTAAGCGATCAATTTGCAGTTGGCGACCATCCCAGGCGAGGCTCGCATCCAGGGGGGTCGGCGATCGCCCCAGCGCCGGATTGAGCGCTCTGGCCGTGGCTAACCCATCGGAGAGGCGGATGTTGGCGCGCCCCTGAATGCCCGTGGGGCTCAAATCATCCAGGTTGCCGGCCAGCTGAAAGGTGGCTTGGCCCGTGCCGCGTAAATCGTCGGATAGCTGCTGAAGCTGCAGGTTGTCGCCTCGCCCGTCCGCCTGCCAATCCCCATTGGCCAGCGTAAAGGTGCTAGTTACGGTACCCCCAGCGATCGCGGCGGTTGCGGTTCCGTCTCCGCGAATGCCGGTGGGGCTGAAGTCATTAACGTTGCCGGCCAATTGAGCATCGGCTGACAGACTGCTCACAGGAACGTTGGGGGAAAATTGCTGGACGGGAAAATTGCGGGTACTCACGTTCGCGTTCCAGTTGCCGCCAGCTAGGTCAAACTGGCTGTTTAATGTACCGCCGCGGAGCGCCGCTGTAACATCGCCATTCCCACGAATGCCGGCGAGGGAAAAGTTGTCGGTGCTGCCAGCTAGCCGCACATCGCCGCCAGCGGTCACCCCTTGGAGGGATTCATTAAAGCTGCCAAGCTGTAGCCCTTGTGCCTGGACATCGGCGGTCCACTGTCCTTGATTAAGGGTGCCAATACCCGTGAGGGTGCCCCCAGCGATCGCCGCGTTGGGAATGCGCAGGGTGTTAGCGGCGACTTCGGCCGTGCCCCGTGTGGGGTAGGTGCCGTCAGGGGCATCCCAGGTGACGACTCCAATTAAGTCATTGACCGGTCCGGAGATATCGGCATCTAGGGTGAGGGTACCGATGGCGACCGTCTCGGGCAAGCCGTAGGGCTGGGCGATCGCATCCGCTGGCAGATTACGACCCTCGAGCTTGAGGTCAACGGTAGGGGGCTGGCCAAAGTCAAACGCCCCGCGACCCGCGAGGGTGCCCCCGGCCAACGGTTCAGCGATGAAGTCATCAAAGTCGAAACCGTTGGGGCGATAGGTCACTTGGGAGGCAACCCGAGCAAAGTCCACCTGATCAAGGGTGGCGGCATCGGTGGTTTCGACCAGTCCCGTCACGACCGGCTCAGCCAAGGGGCCTGTCATTTTGACATCGCGCGCCCGGAGGGTGGCGGCCATGTCAATGGGATAGTCAAAGTTGAAGGTGTTGGCAATACCAGCTAGGGTGACAGGGGCGATCGCCCCTGTGAGGTTGTAGCCATTGCGGGGATCAATGGTGCCACGGGCCATCGCCATCAGGTCGCCATAGGTTGCTGTCGTCTCTTCTAACGCCACACGGTTGCCCTGAAAGCGGGCTTGGGTATTGATCTGGGTGAAGGGGGTCTCTAACGCATCGACGACTAGCTCTCCATCCTGCACGGTAGCTGTGCCGGTGAGTCGAGGCGTCTCAAAGGGGACGAGCTCAGCATCGACATTGCCGCTGATGATGCCGCCGTTAATAGTGATGGGTAGGGTCCCCGGTGTACTGGCGATCGCGATCGGCGCTAGCGCTCCCAAGTCGATCCGCTGGACTTGAATGGCTAAGTTGGCTTCAAACGCATCGAGCAGGTTGTCGGGAGCATCCTCGCCATAGTTGAGCTGCCGGATGACGCCATCAATGTTGAGATCTCCGGCATCATCTGGGGTGGCTGTCAATGCTAGGGAAATCTGTTGAGCTTCCACCTTGGGCTTCCCAGTTTCAATCGGGTTTTCCACCTCGACCGCTTCGACGGTGACGCTGCCATCAATGTCACTGATGGTGTAAGGCAGGGGCGTTGCCATTGGGCCGAGATAAGGCAATAAGACGACTTCACTGTTGGTAAAGCCAACGGTGGGACTCACCTGAATAAAGGGATCCGTCTCCTCGTCGTCATCCTCCTCATTGTCATCGAGATCAAACTCGACATCAACCCAGTCACCCTGGGCGTTTTGTTCGATGTAGGCCTGAATGCCTGTGAGACGAATGCGGGGATTGATCTCGCGCCGCAGTAAATCTAATGGATTAAATCGGACATCAATGCCTTCGACAAACAGCTCGTCAGGATCCGTGGCGGTGGCGGGCATGGCCGACGGTCCAAACCGGACCCCCGTTAAGGAAACGCGTTCGACTTCCCCTAATGACACAGGACGATCGAGCGCATCGGTTAAAAAATCGGAGGCCCACGGAGCCAGCCGTTCGTTAGCAAACATCCAAGCCCACCACGCGCCGCCAGCTATGCCTAGGGTGGCGATCGCGCCCAATGTCAGAGAGGTCGTCGTCCAAATTCGGCGGCGTTGCTGCTTTGGGGCTGACGGTGACTCCTGACCCGACTCATTACTCATGATGACCTACACACCTGTGTTGCAATTCCTAATTGCTGCCTGGGGGCAAATTTCGTGACGACCGTTGCAGTGAAAGACATTTAACCATCAAGACCTTATCAAGGTGGACTGAAATTTTAGTTATTTTCTTCATGGCGATCCCCAGCAACTGAGAATTGTCTGTCGATTTCCCTGGTCTAGCTGCCCATAAGATACTTAAAATTAACGCTTATGGATGATAGAAGGATTAGAGACTCATGCAAGTCTACGTGCTCCTGTTTAACGCAGGGACCGATAACGAAGGCATTCATTCTCTGCAGGCGAATGGTCGGAACATCGTCCTGATGTTTGAAGACGAAGATGATGCTACTCGGTTTGGCCTGATGCTAGAAGCGCAGGATTTTCCGACCCCAGAGGTGGAGGTGTTTGAACAGGATGAAATTGAGGAGTTTTGCCAAGAAGCGGGCTTTGATCATCGTTTGATTCCGTCGGGGGCACTGATGGTTCCCCCTGACCATCGAGTTGAACAAACCGACTGGAATTCTGACGGAGTTTATGACGAAGAGGTGCCCCCCACGGCGGATGAGTCTCGCCTTTCTAATGAAGAGCTCAATGACATCCGTCAGCGTTTAGAAAAGCTGCTGTAAATGTTTGGGGGAATGCAATCCCTCGACGGTCTGAATTACAAGGAGTCCCGCGTGACCGCTGCCGAGTTCCCTGCTGACCAAAAATTGACGAATCGGGGCTTTCTCCTGACGGAGCAGGCTAACCCCGCTAGCCAAACCCTGGATCAACTTTCGCCACTAGCATTTGTTGACTTAGTGAATGCAGAAGATCAGAAAACCTTAACGGCGATCGCCGGAGCCCGTGAAGACTTGGCCGCAGCGATCGCGGTGACGGCTCAGGGCATGCGACAGGGGGGACGCTTGTTTTACATTGGCGCGGGCACCAGTGGTCGCTTAGGGGTGCTCGATGCGTCGGAATGTCCCCCGACGTTTTGCACGCCGCCAGAGTGGGTTCAAGGCATCATTGCGGGCGGTCCCGCCGCGCTTGTCCGCAGTTCAGAAGGGTTGGAAGACATCGCTGAGGATGGTGCAACTGCCATGGGCGAGCATCAGGTGGGGACACACGATGTGGTGGTGGGCATCACCGCTGGCGGCACGACGCCCTATGTCCATGGTGCGTTGAAAGCGGCCCAAGCACGGGGAGCCACGGCGATTTTAATGGCCTGTGTGCCATGCGAGCAGGTGCCCGCTGACTATGATGGCGACATTCGGCTATTAGTCGGTCCAGAAATCTTGGCGGGGTCGACCCGGCTCAAGGCGGGCACCGTTACGAAAATGGCGCTGAATATGTTGTCTACGGGCGTCATGGTGCAACTGGGCAAGGTCTACGGAAATCGCATGGTAGATGTGGCTGTGACCAATACCAAACTGCGCGATCGCGCCATTCGCATGATTGGCGACCTGACAGAGCTTGACCGCGCAGCAGCGGCAGACCTGCTCGATCGCAGTGGTCAACGGGTGAAACTTGCGCTCTTGATGAATTGGGCCAACCTTTCAGCGAGTGCTGCCGAAGCCTGCCTGGCGCAAAACGGTGGCCATCTGAGACAGGCGCTGCAAAGCCTGAAACCCTCTGATTGAGGCATTTTTCTGGTCTGGGTGACAGCTATCATCAGGTGAGGCCGGGAACTTCTCTGGGGATAATCGTCGTCTTTTGCCTTAGGTTACTTTCCGGAATTGGGCTAGCGCCGTTTGTAGAATTACGCCTGTAAACCGCCCGTAGCAGTGGAACGAAGTGGTTGATGGTCTATTTGCATAAAAATTGGTTTCGGCGCTGGCGATCGCTACGCTGGCTGAGCTTGTTTTGGGTGGCTTGTTTCAGCGTCATGAGTCTTTCCTTGGCTCCAGTCAAAGCTCAAGATGGCCAGGCGGACGATTTGGCCTTTTGCGTTGCCAATACGCTACCTCTGTCAGAGTCGGTTCTAGGTAGAAGCTACGGTGATCCCCATATCAATACCTATGACGGTTTGTATTACAGCTTTCAGCTAGTGGGCGAATTTATGCTCACTAAAGCAGAAAGCAGCGATTTTGAGGTGCAAACTCGCCAGAAAGCGGTGTCCGGCAGCAACGGTATTTCTCTCAACTCAGCGGTGGCCATACAGGTCTGTGGCCATCGAGTGGCAATTTATGCTCAAGATGTACCCAATGGGGGGGCTACGAAGTTGTGGATTGATGGCATTCCCATGCCTGTTGCGGCCGACGCGTTACCCTTGCCCAACGGTGGGGAGATACAACAGGTTGGCAGCAACGATTATGCAGTGATTTGGCCCAGCGGCGATCAGGTGCTGGTGCGCTCCATCCGGGCGGGCGGAGAAGACTTTTTGAACATCATGCCGACGTTGCGTGCCTCCCGCCAAAATGGTCTGACTGGCTTGCTCGGTAATTTCAACGGCACCGTGAGTGATGACTTAATGAGCCGCGATGGCTCCATCGTGCCGGCTCAGTCGAGCTACAGCTTAGCGACCAATACGTTAGATCAGGCTTTGCCAGCGGTGATTCCTGTGCGAGATATCGAGAATGCCTATTTCGACAGCTTGCATCGCCAGTTTGGCGATAGTTGGCGCATTCGCCAGTCGGAGTCACTGTTTGACTATCCCACGGGACAGTCAACGGCGACGTTTACCGATTCGGCGTTTCCGAGTGAGTTTGTCACGCTGAATGGCGTGGCTCCGGCCCGAGTTGATGCCGCGCTAACCACCTGCCGCGAGGCCGGTGTAGATGAAGCGTTGCTCGATGGCTGTGTTTTTGATGTGGCGGCAACGGGCGAGTCGGACTTTACCAATGCGGCGGCTAACGCGATCGCCGATGCGGTCGTTCAAGAGCTAACTGATCGAGTGCTCGACGAAGTCCTGGACAATGTCCCCTTTCCTGGGTTGCCGTTCTAAGGGGGCAGGTTCCGATACCACTGATTGGGACCTGATTGTAAAGATTGGGATAGCGGAAATGGGAAAGAGCTGGACGTAAGCCGGGTTCTGTTCTCCCATCGTAATGGGAGGGCGATTATCTATCTGGGACGGCTGTTACCAGACGCCTCGTGCGGTACACCAAAAGCGGAACAGGAAAAAGACCAACCCTTGCTCCTGCGACCTTGCTCCCCGCCGGGGTTTACCGAGCCAGCACCTCTCGATGCTGCTGGTGCGCTCTTACCGCACCTTTGCACCCTTACCTGTGAGCGATCGCTCCATCGGCGGTATGTTTCTGTGGCACTATCCTCACGGTCACCCGCACTGGGCGTTACCCAGCAAGCTTGGTCTTTCGGGAGCCCGGACTTTCCTCAAGCTGGCAAAACCAACCTGCAATCGCCTCGCCAACTCTTTCCACCTTCTAGTCTATGGGCAACCATGGTTTTCTAGAAAGATTTACCCGCGTGCGACCTCGGTGGCTCGGTGACCTAACGCGGCCCTGGAGCGGGTCGGCATAACGGTAAAAACCGACTTCTGGTTAGCCAACTCCGCCTAGCTTCTAGCTAAGGATAGATGCCAATTCTATCTGATAGTGGAAGTGTCAAAAACGATTGAAATGGATCATAGAAATGGCAATTCTTGCTCAGCAAGATTTTCCCGATTTATGACTACTGTGAGATTGAAACTCAACATGACTACAGAATCATCTGAACAGTTACCCAAGTTGCCTCCCGCTGACCAGCGCGATGCCTATGCAGAAAAGGTCAAAGCAGAACTTGATAGACTGAATGCTCGCATTGATGAATTTAAGGCTAAAGCGGAACAGGCGAAGGCCGACGCTGAGATCAACTATCAAAACACCGTTGAAGAGCTGAGCAGCCAGCGTGACGCCCTGTTGGCTAAGTGGGAGGAAATGAACGTCGCTGGTGAAGCCGCCTGGAATGAACTCCAATCAGGCTTCGAAGCGGCTTGGAACGAATTATTTTCATCATTTGAAAAAGCCGCTAAGCATTTTGATCGGTAAAGCGGTTTCACTTACTGTTTGGCTTTATCCATTACTTCAGGTAGCTCAACGAGGCAAGCTTTATGGCTTGCCTTTTTGATGGAAGATATCGGGAACTGCGGGCCCACTAAACTAAATGGCCCATATCAGCCCGCGTTGGAAAAGCTCAGAATCGGCTCGGGATAGAGCAACGAGATCGCCTGACGAACTAAAATCGATAGCTGACTGCCATGGCGTAGAGTCTCCTCATTGCAAGGCCAGCCATCATTAGGAAAGATGAGTTGGCTGGGTGAAACATGCCACTCCGTCGCCGACCAGCGTTGTAGATAAAACAGTGCACCTTGATAGGTCAGTGGTGCATATTGAAAGCGGATATAGGCCTCATGGCGCTTACGGACCCAGTGCTTAAGCAGCAGACAACCTTCCTGGCGCAGCACTAATTGGAGCTGATCCGGTACGAGATCCCAGCCCATGGGGCTCGCTTGACCAGGACCCGGCAGGCATTTTGGTCGCCCTATCTTTAGATTTGCCACGAAATTCATCGGGCAAATTCCTTTCTTATCGGGCCTATTTCTATTGTGAGATGGAGCAGTAGGAAGAACGAGATTTCTGTGATAATTGTCATTGGAGTTTACAACCTGCTTGCAAAGAAAAAAGCAGGTCGATCCATATTTTTAAAGTCCCACGAAAATATATTTAACAGCAAAATTTTACAGGCGGACTATAAGGCTTAAAGGGCGTTGTGCGATCAGCCCTATATGTTGACGCCGCCAGGGATGAAGATTCAGGTCAAGGTCAAAGATATCGCTGCTCTAGGTGCTCGAAGAAACGTTTGCTTTAAGCATTGATTAACAGATTGATAGGAGTAAAATGAAAAACTATCAATGAACTGTTTTCTTGTCCTGATGCACTTGAGGCATTTTTGCCGATTGGTGAGACGCTCCGTACTGTAATAAAAAGCTGCTGATTGAGATTAGCAAAATAGCCAGTGAGATGTAGATCAAATCTAAAGACTCAATGATATCAACACCCAACGCTTTCTTAAATAGATTGACAATTAAAGCAACAACGATGACCTGAACTAGCTTGGTTTTTAGCTCTTCTAGGGTCTCACTCTGTAGGATGTTGAGCTCTGACTGCTCAAACCGAATATCAATTTTTGAGATGAATAACTCATAGATGCCGAAGCTAAAAATGAGCAACACAATCCCGATTAGATAGTAGTCAATGCCGCCAATGGCGTAGGAAATAATCTTGTTTGTGATCTCTCCTTCCGGATCATTGATGTCAAACTTCAGGCTAAAGCCGGCCCAAATATCTAATGTGCCAATGATAAAAAATTGAACTGTACTCAAGAGGCCGAAAATGACAGGCACCAAGGTGAAAAAGCGGAAGTTCCATATGATGGTTTCGATTCTATGCATGAAGGTCCTTCGCGTTAGCTGAATTGGACAAGGGATACTGTCAACAGTGGCCGCAAATGGGCTCTGTGCTCTCATGCCATTGAAGCAAATCAGAGGACTTGTGATGGTCGGCTAGCGATCGCACCCGTTAGCAAACCGGCTGGTATGGGGCTAATACTGTTCTCATTCACCAACTTTAATGATTCAATAAGACGGTTGATAAGTCGGGGATGAGCTGATGCAGCCCACTATGAAGCATGCACCAACCTTCCCCCAACGGCGGACTCGGCTTTGGCGTCGGAGCCTGCGGGGGCTTGTCGTAGCCGGAGCGATCGCCCTGCTGATTGTGTTGTTTGACAAAGTGTTTTGGCCCAATCGCTACATGGCCCCCTGGTTGTTTGGGGATGCTTATTACCGGGTCCAAACCTCAGAAAAGGTTGTGGCGCTCACCTTTGATGATGGCCCTGACCCCCGCTACACCGAAGAAATTGGGCAGCTACTAGCGGATGCCGGAGCGCCGAGCACCTTTTTTGTCATGGGCCGCCACGTTGAGCAGCATCCAGATATCGTGCAGACTTTGGTGGCCCAGGGCCATGAGCTTGGCAATCACACCTGGAGTCATCCCAGCCTCAAGCTGAAATCACCTGCTACGATTCGGTCGGAATTAGAATCCACCGACCAGCTTCTGAGAGGTTTGGGCTACACCGACGACATTCCCTTTCGTTCGCCCTACGGCCACAGTTGGCTAACGCTGCCCTACGTTTTGAAGCAGCGAGGCCAGGCTAATGTTTTGTGGACGGTGCAGATGAATGATTGGAAGCCGGAAGACCCGGATGTCATGATGTCGCTGCTAGCTCCCAAGTTTGAAGGGGGCGCAATTGTGCTGATGCATGATGGTGATGGGGAATCTGAAGGAGCCGATCGCCGCAACACGGTGATTCTGGTAAAAAAGATTTTGGATAAATATGTGGCTGAAGGGTACCGATTTGTTACTGTCTCCGAGCTACTACAGCTTGGTCGGCCTGTGCGCCATCGCCACTAGTGTGGGCCAGGTAATTTGCTACGGTCATAGAGGCCTCAGCTGCGTCAACTTTTACGTGGTCTGCATGGACGGTTGTCCGCGATCGCTCTAGATTGATAGCGGGCGGTGCAATGTTTTCTTAAACATTGTCCGCAAATATGAAAGGATAGAAATCGCCTCACGCGTCTATCAATTTGCTCTAACGTCGTTCGTACAGGTTCGCCACCATGACAAAGTTTCCCATTGATCTCAACGCCTACCAACGGATTTCGCTGGACCCCTCTGTCTCCACACTGACGGATGAGCAGCGGACCGCGCTCAAAGCCAACATTGAGCTCTGCCGAGACGCGATCGTTTTCTTCACTGCAACCGGCGCTGCCCGTGGGGTCGGGGGACACACTGGCGGCCCCTACGACACCGTACCCGAAGTGATGATCTTGGACGCCATCTTCCGCGACAAAGATGATAAATTTGTGCCGATTTTTTTCGATGAAGCTGGGCACCGGGTTGCCACCCAATATCTCATGGCGACGCTGAATGGTGACTTGCCCGCTGATCAGCTTCTGCGCTACCGAGCCGCCAACGACAAGCTCCCCGGTCACCCTGAACTGGGTTTGACTCCTGGCGTAAAGTTCAGCTCGGGTCGTCTTGGTCACATGTGGCCCTACGTCAACGGTGTCGCGTTAGCCAACCCCGGCAAGACAGTCTTTTGTCTCGGCTCGGATGGGGCACAGCAAGAGGGCGACGATGCTGAGGCCGCTCGTCTTGCGGTGGCTAATCATATCAACGTCAAACTGCTGATTGATGACAATGATGTCACGATCGCGGGTCATCCTTCCAAGTATATGGGGGGCTTTAGCGTCAAGCGCACGTTAGAGGGGCACGGCCTCACCGTACTCGAGGGTGATGGTGAAGATTTAGATGGGCTATACGCCAATATCTGCAAAGCTATCAACACTCCTGGACCCATCGCCATTGTCAACAAGCGAGCTATGGCAGTCGGGATCGACGGGATCGAAGGCAGCACCCACGGTCACGATGTGATTCCGGTTGATGCCGCGCTGAAGTATCTTGAGGCCAAAGGCCATACTGCGGCTGTCGAGTTTCTCAAAGGCATCGAGAAACCCAAGAATACTTACACCTTCACAGGGTCGACCAGTAATGTAGGCTCTAACCGCAATATCTTTGGCGATACGGTGGTGGAAATCTTGGGCGGCATGGATGAGCAGACCCGCAAAGACAGCGTTTTAGTCGTTGATAGTGATCTGGAAGGATCCTGCGGCTTGGCGCAAATTCGTAAAGCGCATCCTGAGATCTTTATCAGTGGTGGCATTCAGGAGCGGGGCAACCTGTCAGCCGCCGCCGGATTTGGCATGGAGAAGGGCAAGCAGGGGATTTTTGCAACTTTTAGCGCCTTCTTGGAGATGTGTATTTCCGAAATCACCATGGCCCGGTTGAATTACTCTAACCTGCTCTGCCATTTCTCCCATGCAGGGATTGACGACATGGCTGACAACACCTGCCACTTTGGCATCAACAACATGTTTGCCGACAATGGCCTGGATGACGGCTACGAGACTCGGCTATATTTCCCAGCGGATGGCAACCAGATGAAAGCTGTCGTCAAGGCTGTTTTCAATGATCCGGGTATGCGCTTTATTTTCTCAACGCGATCCAAAGTGCCGTATTTGCTCGATACCGATGGCAATGAGCTGTTTGGTGGCGACTATACCTTTACACCTGGGAAGGACGAAGTCGTCCGTGAGGGATCGGCTGGGTACATTGTGACCTTTGGTGATTCGGTCTACCGCGCCCTTGATGCAGTAGAGCGGCTCAAGCAAGAAGGTATTGAGGTGGGTTTGATTAACAAAGCGACTCTCAACGTGATCGACGAAGACATGATGGCTAAGGTCGGTCAGGCTCCATTTGTGTTGGTGACGGAATCTTTTAACCGCCGGACTGGTTTGGGTAGCCGATTTGGATCTTGGCTGCTGGAGCGTGGCTACACTCCCAAGTATGCCTATATCGGCACCCATGAAGAGGGCTGTGGCGGTCTTTGGGAACAGTTCATTCACCAGGGCATTGATCCTGATGGCATTATGTCCAAGGTGAAAGAGCTGCTTGGCTAGGATGTGACAGTGATCGCCGATATCGCATCGTGACGCTTCAAAATACGTTGACGACCGGGATTCGTCTCAGCAGGCGGTTCCGGTCGTTTATGTTGCGAGGATTCAAGATTTGCAAGCCTCTATTGCATTTTTCATAATTCCCTATTGTCAAGACGCATCATAAAAGTAGATTCACCACGAACAGGTTGCTTGGTCTAACCCTTCGCTACGATGGCCTCTATTTCAGATAGCGGTTTGTCCCTGGCGAACCTAGTCGATAACTAAAGCCACAATCTCGATTGGCTGAGCAACAAGGTCTCGACTCTTTGGAGGACACTACTATGAAAACCGTGATGCCCGTAGTCAAAGAAAAGTCTGGCTTTTTTGGCGAGCTAGCCAAGGCCGTACTTGGACTTTTTGCTCCAGCCCATGATGACTATCCCAACACCGGCGTACAGCCGTTTACCGGCGAGCTAGGTCGTAAGGCGGATTAAGCTTAGTCGCTGCCCCGAATGAGTAGCGCTGTTAAAGCGAGATGGCCTGTCTATCTCGCTTTTTTGCTGACAAGCAGCATGGCCGGTTGCTGGCATCGGCTTCAGAGGCCAAGCAAGGGGGCATTTAAGACTCGGGTAATGCGATCGCGCACGTCTTCTAAATGTGCTTGGGTTGTTACCGCCATGCGATCGTCATAGCGAGACAGCGTATCGCTAATATCCTGCTGGATCTGTCGGAGCTGATAGCGGGCCAACACTCGGGCATCCTCAGGAGCCCCAACAGTAGAAAGCACCGCAATAAACTCATTAAAACTCTGTGCTGATAGCGCATCCCAAAACGTTCTGCGCAAAACCAGATTGGACAAAATATTCAGGTGGTGGCGCTGGAGTCCTCTTCGCAGGCTGGAGATTTCCGCCATGTTATCGGTCGCCGTGGTCATCTCCGACCAGATACTCTGATATAGCGATTCGTAAAGCTCAGCCAGGGTCAGGACGTCCTCTGCCTCAGTTTTAAACTCCATATCACGTACTCGAGCCAACCGATTGGCTCGGAAGAGGTTGCTCAAAGTCACGCTTTGCACCTCTAAGACCCGCTCATAAATGGGATAGTCCAGGGGATATCGGGTCAACGGAACACCCCAATGACGCCAGCGTTCAGGAGCTAACTGGTTAAGCAGCCGCGGAGAAAAGTCAAAGGTATCAGCCGCAAAGACCTGCTCGCTTAGTGCGGTTAAAGCGGCCCTATGAGTCGCTGCTGGCAACGGTAGAAACGGGGTCAGATCGCGGGTCTCCCATGGGTCTAATCGGCGAAACCGTTGTCCCCCAATGTAGTCGACCAGGACTGAAGCATTGCTAGAAAAGTAGTTGAAAACTAAGTCGACGCGGCGACGCAAACTGCCGTATCCCTCTCCAGGATTGACCGAGAGCCGATTGAGGCGATCCCAAACGGCCTGGGCATTATCAAGTTGCCACTGAGCGTACTGCATCGGATCGCTGCTCAGGTCCCAAGGGCGGGCCTGCGGATCGATAAAGTCGAAAATGTCTTCGTCGGTGGCGTAGATCAGTTCCGATTCTGTACTACGCCGCAAAATCTGGTTGAGCATCTGCTGCTCTTGGCGATTGAGCGGGGAAGGTGGGGCTTCGCGATAGCCATATTCGATCGCCCACGCATCATATGGACCAAGACGAGAGGTGAAAAACTCTCCCTGCTCTACACCCGGGGGAGCAATGTTGGGCGGAAAGTAATCCATTACAGAACTTACTAAGCCCTGAGCGCGGGTAACGGTTGGATTGTTGAGGTCCTCTGGTGCCACGAGCAAACTTGCCGCAAAGTTGTGGCGTAGGCCGAGGGTATGACCAATCTCATGGGCCGTAAGCGCAACTAAATATTGCTGGATGTAGTTGTCCAGCTGAGCGCTGGAAAAATCGGCACCGGACAAGGTTGACAGCGCCAAAGAGCCGAACGCATTTTGCTGGGCACTCAAATAGCCGGCACAGTGGTCATCGGTTAAATGATGATTGCTTTCGGTTAGGGAGGTATTGCCGAGGGTACGGGTGCTTTCCAAGCCCGCCTCACCGGCCTGCTGCATAGCTAACCATTGGAGATACCAAGTTTGTGATTCCTGGCCACAAAGCCGGAGATAGAACTCTGTCGCTGGCGCGTTGTCTAGTCCCCTGGCTTGATACTGCTGGCGCAAAAAGCGAATAACATTGGCATCTAAAATGACGTCAGCATCTAAGATTTGCCCCGTAAGTGGGTTAACCCGAGAAGGGCCATAGCCAATGGCCCAGGTGCTGATCGAGTCTGACCAGCGCACAACGTTGTAGCGCACATCAGAGGGATCCCAGTCGGCATTGTCGGGCATCTGACGGGCTTCTATTGCTTGGACAAAGCCGGCTTGCTCAAAGGCGTCATTCCATAGCAAAATACCTTGTTCAATTGCCTGGCGATACTCCGGTGGCACAGTGTTTTCTAACCAAAACACGATGGGTTGTTTAGGAGGGGATAGCGCCGCTTGGGGATTTTGCTTTTCGAGCTGCCAGCGATTGATATAGCGAACAAATTCATCGGTGGGCTGTGCCTGGACGGGCGATCGAAAAGCAGTGGAAAAGTAACCAACCCGCTCATCCGCAGCCCGTGGCTGATAACCATTGTTTACCGGCAGTTGAGAAAGGCTATAGCGTACCTCAAGGGTAAACCCACGGCTATCGGGAATGCCGTTCAGGGATGGAGCAAACAGTCCTGCCAGGGGATCAACCACTGCTCCTCCCCCAGAAAAGCCCAGCACCGTACCAATCTCCAGGTTCTCTGGAAAAGCATTAACTGAGTCTAGCCGGGATAGTTCTGGGTTGCGACTGTAGCCGCTCAGAACCCAACCGAGTCCCTCAGTTAGGTTAGCCAGGTCTCGGTCCATCAGGAGCGTCTTAAAGTCAATTAGCTTAGCCTGAGATTCCGGATCGATACTGATGACGTCTACTGCGAAAATAACCGAGTCGCTGAAAGAGCTGTCCTGTAGGCGTTGCTGCCATCCTTCCCGACCGGAATTACGAACGTAGGTATTGGGCACCACAATTTGCAGGCGATCGCCAGGCAAATCGCGAAACTGAATGAGTAGGTCATTGATCGGCCATCCCCGAAAGAGCCCTGCTTCTCCTACTCCAGACTCTAAGGTGGCGGCCAGCAAAAAGTTCCGGTTGAGCTGTTGGGGAGTCAGCGCTAAATAGGCTTCCCCTTTCTCAAGATCGCTGTAGAGCGTCAAGAGTCCGTCCTGTCGTGTTAAGTTCTGCGTTACCTCGTCAAAGTCGCGCAAGGGGACATCAAGGCTACCGGCGTCGGTGGCGTCTTCGTTGACCTCAGCCGTAGGCATGTCGTTTTGGGCCTGGGCTGGAATCAACTGGAGGCTAGTAATCCCGAGGGTAAGTAGCAGAGTTAAAAAAACGCCCAGCACACACAATGCTAGGAACTTGCGAGTGCGAATCTGACGAGACATAAAACTCCTGACAAGAGAAAAAGGCTCTAAATTCAGTATGCCTATCGATTGACCCTAGGGGGGCTCATTCTACGGAGAAGCTTCACAAAATCCATGATTGTTCTGAACTGTTTGCAGAACAACCGTTGCCACTGGCTACTAGCTGGACTAAGTTCAATTAGTCTGAGGCCCATAGCTATTGATGCAGCCAACAAAAAGCAAGTGCTGTCATCATAGCAAGTCCTTTCCCTGGAGCTTGCTCAAACAGCGGATTTACAAACCCATTAAAATACGGCTGAGCTAGGCGATCGCCCAGGTTTAGCTTCAGAGATTATCCGACGGTGTCACTTTGATCAGCCGATTCGTCGAGGTCTTCATCGTCCAACTCATCAACCATATTAGGTCTATTGAGTGTGATGTCAAACTCATCAGGGGGCAGTGGAGACGTTGAGTCACGCCTCAACTGATAATAAATCGCCCTTGCTTGGGGGCCAAATACAATTTCGTCCTCGTTTTTGAGGTCATGGGCAGGCACCTTGCGCCCATTAATGAGCATGCCATTGGCACTGGGCTTGCCTTTGAGATTGCCATCTACAATTCGGTAGTAAAACGTATTGTCGTCTTTGGGCAGCTGCACTAAAGTTGCATGGTGCCGAGAGACAAACTGCGATGAGAGTCGAATATCGCATTTAGGATCTCGCCCGATAGAGTAGACTGAACCGTCTAAGTTGATTTCGCGGCGTCCTTTGCTATCTTCAACGATAAAAATATTGCTGAGCTGAGATTCTGGAGACATCCTGACGCCTCTTCCTTCACTTATGACCAACATCAATGCCACGGCCGTCAGCGATCTCCTCGCCTCGGTTCTGTAACATTAACATCACATTCGTTTCGCGACCCACCTGCGGATAATAAAGTTATGCCCGCAAGCAATCGGAAATGAATCTGTGATTAAGAATGCCCGCTTTCCAACAGCAGGGCCACTTTCTGCAATATCAATTGCGGCTATGTATGGGTGAAAAGTACACCGTCTACGACATTATTAGGACGTGATATTGTCCCCAACCGGGATTAGACACTAGGCGGAAATCGACAGTTTCATCTATGCCTGCAGTTTAAGTTAACTCAATATTACCCAAAGGTCTCTGTGGTTCTTGGGGTGGCTAAAGTGGACGGATAGCGATGGCGCGCTGAACTGTTGGGAATCGGCAAACCTACCCATAAATCTACGTTTGCCAACCAAGCTCCTGTGGTGACCCTAGCACCAGTTTGCCGGACTGGGAAGTTGAGCTGATACCTCTGTCCTGCGATCGCGCAAAGATGGGCATGACGATCCAGAAAGCGGTGGTCGTAAGGGGGCACTTAGCAGGGCATCGCGGCTTGAGAGTCGGAATATTAGCTAGCGGTTACCAGGGTGTCTGTGCCGTGGCTTGCTGGGCTGTGAGGAAGTCAATAAATTGCTTGGCCGTACGGCCAGAGCGACCATTGTGACGAATTGCCCATTGCAGGGCCTGTTGTGTGAGTGACTCGTCAGGGAGTTGGAGCTGCACTTGAGCTGCGAGGTGACGCACGATCGCTAAATAAGTGTTTTGATCAGCCGCCTCAAAAGTGAGGGTGAGGCAAAAGCGATCGCTAAAAGATAGCTTTTCTTGGACGGTATCCCAGGCTTGAATTTCATCTTGGTCGCTGGGTCGGGGACGATCAGCAAAATACTCACGCACCAAGTGCCGCCGATTCGATGTGGCATAAACCACGACATTCTGGGCTCTGGCGGTAACATTGCCTTCTAAGACGACTTTGAGGGCTTTGAAAGCGTCGTCATCCTCTTCGAAGGACAGATCGTCAACAAAAATGATGAACTTTTGAGGCAGCTCCCGCACTTGCTCAATGATGGCAGGCAGGTGCACCATTGCGGCTTTGTCTACCTGGATTAGGCGTAAACCGCGATCGCCATATTCGTTAACCAGCGCCTTTACCAAGGATGATTTGCCGGAGCCGCGACTGCCATACAGCAGGACATGGCTGGCTGGCAGGCCTTGCAGCAGGAATTCTGTATTCTCGATCAGCCGCTGCCGAGGCTCTGTGTAAGCGGCGAGGTCTGCCAGGGCAACGGGGTCAGGGTGGGGGATCCCAACGAGGTGATTGTCGTGCCAACGCAAAGCCCGATACTGACCCATCAGCCCAATCCCCTGTTGACGGTAATAGGTTGAGAGTTCTACCAACCCCGCCTGCCAGTCGGGTAGCGTCATAAACGAGACATCGGGCCATGTTTCTGCTTCGAGAGACCAGACCACCGGCGTTTCGGGGACTTGACATACGGTCTGCACCCAATGGCTTAGTTGATGGCTTTGGCAGCTGTAGAGAATCTGGAGGCGGCGTAGATCACTCTGGGCGGCTTCGAGGAGGGCCGCCGGGAGATCTTGAACGGGCGATCGCTGCGCCTGCTGCGAAAAGGGATTTTCTGACAGCAGGATCTGTTCAATCAAGTGTCGCTGCCATGTTTGCCGTTCGGCAGCCAACGCGCGAAACCAGCGACCATAGGCCGTCAAACATTCGGCGGAATCTTCCCGACAGAGGGCATCTAAAAGTTCAAGCCAAGCTTGACTAATAGCGGTTTGTAAAACCGATTGATAGAGCAGTAGCCCTACCGACTGCTGTTGAAAGCGCTGTACAGAGGCGATCGCCGTTGCTGCTAGTCCACCCATGCCAAATTACCGAGCTACCTAGCCAAATTAGCAAGTCGAGGGAGGTTTGCGCGCTCGGTAGCCAAAAATCTCTGTTGGGACCACCACCAGATGGCACCAGCAACAATTGCGAGCAGCCTGTTAGTGCAGCACACCTGAACCCTACACTTAGCATTAGCCCCCTCGCCTAAGCTGCCCCGGCTCAATCAGATGCCACCATGACCCTTAAGTAACTGAGACAATCGGCCTTCCACACCTTGGACCAAGCCCAAAAATCCCTACAATGGCACTAGTGAAAATGTTAAGCAGATACGGGAAATTTGCATGGCAGACCAACTCCTCCGCGCCACTGCAGCCGATGGCGGTATTCGGATTGTCGGCACGATTACTACCGCTTTAGTTGACGAGGCCCGACAGCGTCACAATCTAACCTATGTGGGCACTGCGGCGCTCGGTCGAGCGATGTCCGCAGGCTTGCTACTGGTCTCGAGTATGAAGCGGGAGGAGTCCCGGATTAATCTACGCATCAAAGGCGATGGTCCCCTTGGGGGCGTCATGGTTGATGCCGGTCTTGATGGTTCGGTCCGGGGATATGTGGATGATCCAACGGTTGAGCTGCCGCCCACGGAGTCGGGCAAATTGAATGTTGGCGGTGCGATCGGGCGCAACGGCTATTTATATGTTGTGCGGGATGTGGGGTACGGTCAGCCATACTCCAGCACGGTAGAGCTGATTTCGGGCGAAATTGGTGAAGACTTGACTTATTACTTAGCGACCTCTGAGCAGACGCCCTCGGCGCTAGCGCTAGGTGTACACGTTGATGAAAAGGGCGTTGAGGCTTCTGGTGGCCTACTGCTCCAAGTTATGCCTAAAGCAGCTCGGGACGAGTCATTGATTTCGCTTTTAGAATCTCGCATGGGTCTGCTAGCCGACTTTACGCCCAAACTGCGTGATAATCAGACCCTTCCAGAAATCTTCGAATCATTAGTGGGTGATCTTGGCTTAGCGTTCTTGCAGGAAAACCAGACAACTGATATTCGGTTTCACTGTCCTTGTACCTATGACCGCATGCTCGGGGCGCTCAAAATGCTGGGGGTTGATGAGCTACAAGACATGATTGAAAAGGATGACGGGGCCGAGGCCACTTGCCATTTTTGTGGACAGGTTTACCAGGCTGATAGCGGTAAGCTAGCTGGACTGATTGACGATATCAACAAACAACGGTCTGAGGCTTTCAATTGACTCACGCCGTCCGTGTCTTTGACCACAAGCGTTTGAGGCCCTCGCTGTTGCAGGCCTAGATGGTGCGCGAGCGATATGCTTCAAGGCCTGTCTATCTGCTCGTTGCCATCTATTTTGTAGGTCTTCTGGTTTAGTAAAGGGGACGCATTGTGGCAATCTGAGAACAGCAGTGGTGTTGATGACCAAGCCTGAAGTGACGGCTGGCAACAGCGATCGCTGCGGCCCTCTCTTGATGGTTGGATAGCGGTATGGGTACAACGCCAAAAATTATCGTATTGGATGATGATCCCACTGGATCTCAAACGGTGCACAGTTGTTTGCTACTGCTCCGATGGGATGTAGACACCCTCGTGCTCGGTTTACAAGATGACGCGCCAATCGTCTTTATCCTGACCAACACTCGTTCCCTCTCTCCTGAGCAGGCAGAAGGCGTCACGCGAGAGGTTTGTCGTAATCTACAGTTAGCGATTCCTCAAGCGGGCGTTGAAGACTTTTTGGTCGTGAGCCGCTCCGACTCCACATTGCGGGGGCATTATCCCATTGAAACCGATGCGATCGCCTCTGAACTGGGCCCTTTTGATGCCCACTTTATGGTCCCCGCTTTTTTTGAGGGCGGTCGGATTACGCGCGACAGTGTTCACTATGTGGTGCAAGACGGCCAGCCAATTCCTGCCCATGAAACTGAATTTGCCAAAGATTCGGTGTTTGGCTATGGCACCAGCTTTTTGCCGGATTATGTGGCCGAAAAGACTCACGGCAGTATTGCGGCCAATCAGGTACAGTGCCTGATCCTAGAGCAAATCCGCTCGGGTTGTCGGGAGCAGCTGATGGGCCTTGAAAATAATACTTGTGTCGCGGTCGATGGCGAAGTGCAGGCTGACTTGGACAGGTTTGCTCAAGATGTCTTGAGTGCTGCCGCCAGTGGTAAACGCTTTCTGTTTCGGAGTGCTGCTAGCTTATTGACGGCGCTGGCGGCTTTGCCGCCGCAGCCGGTCGCGGCTACGGACATGGCGCAATATGTCAAAGATCATCATCCGGGAGCGGTTTTGGTAGGCTCCCATGTTAAAAAAACCACTGAGCAGTTGCAGGTTTTGCTACAAGAGCCAGATGTGGCTGGCGTCGAGGTCGATGTAACGCAGATGCTCGACGATTGGGCCGTGGGGCGATCGCAACTTCTCCGCAGGACCCTGGCCAGGGTTGGTGAAATTCACCAGCAAGGGCAAACCCCCGTCATCTACACCAGTCGTGAAGAGCTAGCCTTTCCTGATCGGCAAACCCGTCTAGCGTTTGGTGAACAGGTTTCAGCCTTGCTGATGGATATTGTTCGCGGCCTCCCCAATGACCTGGGCTTCTTAATTAGCAAAGGTGGGATCACCTCCAACGATACGCTCAGCAAGGGGCTAGCGCTGCAAACGACCCGCCTCTTAGGGCAAATCTTGCCGGGCTGTTCTGTCGTGCGTACGAGTGCGGATCATCCGCAATTTCCCGCCATGCCGGTAGTGTTATTTCCGGGTAATGTCGGAGATGGAAACGCGTTAGCTCTGGCTTATCAACGGCTAAGCTAGATAGGCTGCCTCGGAATAGTTTCGGGCGGCGTTGCTACCTGCGGGTGCGTTTCAAGATTAGAAACAGTGATGTATCTCAATTTCGGAAGTTTGCAATGTCAGAGTCAGATAGATTTCGCGTCGTCATCTTTGGATCAGCCCGCTTAAAACCAGGGGATTCGATTTATGAGCAGGTGAGGCGACTGGCCCGTTTGCTAGGTCGGGACGGCATGGATGTGGTTACCGGTGGTGGCCCCGGTTTGATGGAAGCCGCCAATCTTGGTCATCGTGAGGGGCGAGAAGATCCCCACAGTATCGATGGCTCTAGCAAGTCTTACGGACTCAACATCAAACTACCTTTTGAGGAAGCTGCTAATCCCCACGTGGATATCAAGCATGAATTCGATCGCTTTTCTGAACGCCTTGACCATTTCATGCATTTGGCCAATGCTGTGGTCGTGGCCCCCGGAGGGATTGGCACTCTATTGGAATTAGCCTATACCTGGCAACTGATGCAGGTTGAGCATATTTGCAACATTCCTATTGTCCTGCTGGGCGATATGTGGGGAGACTTTTTGCGATGGGTACAGGCTTGGCCATTGGAAAAGCAGTTGATTAATCCTGAGGACTATGAGCTGCTATATCTCGTCCGCAACTGTGACGAGGCATTTGAGGTCGTACGGGCCGCCCAGCGCAAGTTTGTCGAGAGCAATGGCGAGTTTTGCCTCAACTATCGTCAATATAAACTGTGATGGGGCGAGCCGCCGCCAGGTTTACAGATGTCCAGTCTGCCTCGCCGTACTTGTCGATCTTGCTGAGAGAGCAGCTACTTCAGTGCAGTGATATCGAGATCCGATTGAGCCTCGAAGAAGCTTTTTAGCCGTTCGACAATCTGGGCAACCCCGCCTGGGACGTCGGCCTCAACGTTGAGGGGCAACACGGGATCGTGCAGAGACAGGCGTAGCAAAAACCAACCAGCTTCCTGTGGATTTGCACAGCTGACTCTAATGCCTTCGTAGTTATTCGGCACAACTGTCCAGTCGGCTTGGGCCTCAGCAAACTGCTTGAGCTGCGTAATGACGCTTTCACCGTAGGTGCTAAAGTTTGCTGCTTTGATTTTGAGCCGAATCTCTTTGCTCTCTACGGGTTCTTGAAGCGTGCGAATCAGATCGGTGAGATGTCTGCCGCCCAAGCGAGCTTTGGCCAATTCGGCCAGCAATTTGCTCACTAAGTAAGCCCCATCGTCTAAGAAATAGTTTTCTTTCATGGCGCCATGGCCGGAGGTTTCGATCGCTAGCCAAGAGGCTTGTCCCGCTTCATTCAGCCGAATAGCTTCGTTAATGACGTTTTTATAGCCTCGCTTAAAGCGATGATGAATGCCTCCTAAATCCTCTTGGATAAAGCGGGTCAGGCCCTCTGAGGTGATGGAGTCAGTGACGATTGCGGAACCCGGATGCTCCCGTAGGACAACCGCCGAGATTAGAGCAATCAAACGATTCCGATTGAGTTCTCGACCGTCGCGATCGACCGCCGCACCGCGATCAACATCGGTGTCGAAAATGATGCCAAAGTCTGCGCCATGCTTCACCACGGCCTGCTGGATGGCGTTCATTGCCGCCGCATTTTCTGGATTAGGCACATGGTTGGGAAAGTGACCATCAGGCTCTAAAAACTGACTGCCTGTAGTGTCTGCACCCAAGGGCTCTAGCACTTGGGCCGCGTAGAATCCACCGGCGCCATTGCCCGCGTCGACAATAACTTTGAGGCCCTGGAGCGGCGTTTCAAAATGGTCAGGATGATTGACCGCTGCGCGAATTTGCTGCACCAGTCCAGCCGCATAGGCTGATACCAGGTCACGCTGAGCGATCGCCCCCGGTTCAGGTGATATGGCGAAATCTCCCGCCGCCGCCAGGGTCAAAATCTGCTTGATATCAGGCTTGCCTAAGCCCCCTTGACGGGTGAAAAACTTCAAACCATTACGATTAAAGGGCAGGTGGCTGGCAGTCATCATAATGGCCCCATCGCAGGCAAACTCTGGCAAGACCGTACTCATAAACATGGCCGGAGTCGATGCCATCCCTACGTCATAAACCCGAGATCCCATGGCCGCAATGCCGGCAATGACGGCAGGCATCAGTGTCGGTGCAGATAACCGGCTGTCACAGCCCACTGCGATCGCACAGTCTGATGTTGGTTGGCTGACCTGTGCGCTCAACCATAGGGCAAACGCTTTACCCAGCGTTTCAACGACTGTGGGCGTGAGATTAACCGGTTCATCGGCAACTCCCTCGAGCGCGACGCCGCGAATATCAGAACCGTTTTGTAGGGCTGCCCAATTTACAGGAGTTGCAGAAAGCACCATCGCGATCGCTCCAACATCAACTCCCTCACCTTAAAATCCTCTCAAATCTTTCTGCTGATTTCTTTAGCTTTTTTGCACGACATGGGGATGAGGGCAAAGAGGCGACAGCTAAAAATATTGGCCGGCTTGCAAGCAATTATCAGTCAGGATGGGAAAAACCGTCGCTTTAAGAACGGTGTTACATTCAGAAGTATAAAGTGAACATTAAATATACCCAGTAGTTGTATCAAATCAATCCGGTTGTTCAACTTTCAGGAATTGTTAAAGTGCATCCATTAATGCCGACTGTACAAGAAAAATGGCCAACTGGCCCCTTAAAGTTTGACTCTCCGTACTACATCGAACGTCCCCCTCTGGAAGAATTTGCCTTCGCTGAGATCGAACAACCTGGGAGTCTAATCAGAATCAAAGCGCCCAAGAAAATGGGCAAAAGTTCTTTAATTATCAGAATTCTGACCCATGCTCAGGCCCTCAGGTTTCATACCTGTGAGATTGACTTTGGGCAAACGGAGCGCTCATGCTTTGTCGATTTGCGCAGCTTGTTGCGGTGGTTTTGTCGGCTGAGTGCTTTGCAGCTTGGCCTATCGGATGATTTAGATGACTGGTGGGACGAAGAGATTGGCAGTAAGGTCAGCTGCACGATTTACTTCGAAAATCGCCTACTCAGGCAGCTCGACCGGCCAATAGTGCTGGTGCTGAAAGAGCTTGATCGAGTTCTAGAGCATCCAGAGATTGCCGGCGATTTTCTGTCAATGTTGCGCTTTTGGCATGAGCAAGCTCAGCGATCGCCCCTGTGGCAAAACCTGCGATTGGTGATGTCTTATTCCACCGAAGTGTATGTTCCCCTAGAGCTAGAGCAGTCACCGTTTAATGTTGGTCGGCCTTTGAACCTACCGCCGTTTACCTATGCCCAAGCCAGGGAACTGGCTGAGCTGTATGAATTGCCCTTACACCTCGATAACGCTTGGGAAAGCATCATCAATCAGCTCGTGAATTTTGTGGGTGGGCATCCCTACTTGGTCCATACGGTCATTGCACATTTACAGGCTTCGAGACCTGAAGCGGCCGAAGCGTTAATAGATGTGCTCTTACACCCGAGTGGGCCAGCCGGTGAATATTTGCGACAGTGTTACGCGACTGTCCGGCACCAGCCTCAGCTACAAAATGTTTTGCAGGAGCTGGTCAATGCGCCTGATGGTTTGCAACTGCCCTCGCAGCTTGCCTATCAGCTGGATAGCTTAGGGATTGTCCAGTTTAACCAAGGGCGTTATCACTTTTCTTGTGAGCTGTTTAGGCGCTATTTCGCCACCGAGCTTTCAGAAGATGTGCAAAATTATTCAACCCAGGTGGATCTCCAGCAAGAAAATCGCCGCCTCCAAATGTTGGCAAATACGGATGCGCTGACCCAAATTCCCAATCGTCGTGCCTTTGACCTGCATCTAAACTTTGCTTGCCAAGAGCTACTCCGAATGCAGCAACCGTTGACCTTGATGCTATGCGATATCGATCACTTTAAGAGCTACAACGATTCATTTGGGCATTTGGTTGGCGACCAATGCTTACGTCAGGTTGCCATAATCTTGCAGGAAAGTATTCGGGCTGACTCTGACTTTGTCGCTCGCTATGGCGGCGAGGAATTTGCGATCATTTTGCCCAATACGGACTTGATGGCGGCTCAGCAACGGGCCGAGCATTTGCGGGAGCAAGTCAGTGAGCAAACCGCTTGTGCGAGTACCCCGCAGGTGACTGTTAGCCTGGGGGTCGCGGTAGCGTTATCGGGGAATAATTGTACTCCCCAAGCGCTGATCGAAACGGCCGATCGAGTTCTCTATGAGTCGAAACGGTTGGGGCGCGATCGCGTCACGGTGATTTCGATTTTGTAAATTGACGTCGGTGCAGACATATCGTGGTTTCCATTGCCTCAACTTCGGCCCAATCAGGGCAGACGCCTTACCAAGTCGGGGGAAGCCTCAGCCTGACGCTACCTAGCTACGTTTATCGGGAGGCTGACCGCCATCTTCCGCGATTGCTGTTGCAAGGTGAGTTTTGTTATGTGCTGAATAGTCGGCAGATGGGAAAGTCGTCTTTGCTGGTGCATACGCTACGGCACTTGGAAGAGGCTGGACGGCGCTATGCGACCCTTGACATTACCAGTTTGGGTAGCCAGCAGGTCACGGCCGGTCAATGGTATCGAGGCATTGTGGCTGATCTGTGGCGTAGCCTGGGCTTGTTTAGCCAGGGCCATTACAAAGGTTGGTGGGAGGCTCAAGGCGATCTGTCCCCGGCCCAAAAGCTCCGGCGATTTTTTCAAGAAGTGCTGTTGGAAGGGTTTCCTGAAGACTCGTTTGTCATTTTGATTGATGAAATCGACAGCATTCTCAGTCTGTCATTTCCCTTAGATGATTTTTTTGCGCTCATTCGATACTGCTATAACCAGCGGGCCATCGATCCTCAATACTGTCGGTTGACGTTTGGGGTGTTTGGGGTGGCCACGCCCCGCGCTCTGATTTGCGATCGCCAGCGAACGCCCTTCAACATTGGTCAGCCTATTTCCTTAGACGGGTTTCAGTTTGAGGAGTGTGGCCCGTTGCTCATCGGGTTGCAAGAAGCCATCACCCCAGCACCGATGATCCTTCAAGAAATTCTTCGGTGGACTGGGGGACAGCCGTTTTTAACCCATAAGCTGTGTGCGCTGATTTGGCAGCTTGCCCAAAATCAAGCAAGAAAAGTTGTTGTGCCCACCGAGCAAGCGACATCTTGGGTGGCGAGATTAGTCCACGATCGCCTCCTGCACCAGTGGGAATCCCAAGATGAGCCCGAGCATTTACGAACCATCCGCGATCGCCTCCTGCGGCATCCTGAGCGCATAGGGCGATTGCTCGGTCGCTATCAGCAGATTTTGCGGCAAGGGCAGATTCCCCACGACGACTCGGAGGAAGCCTCTGAATTACAGTTGGCTGGCCTAGTTCGCAAAGTTGGCGATGGCTTACAAGTCAAAAACCCGATTTATCGAGCGGTGTTTGACGCAGCGTGGGTAGCTCACCACTTGAGCAGTTTGCGGCCTTACTCGCAAGCGCTGACGGCTTGGCTTGACTCCGACCGGCAAGATGCCTCGCGATTGCTGCGGGGGCAAGCGCTGCGAGATGCTCAGCAGTGGACCCAGAATAAACGACTAAGCGATGAAGATTATCAGTTTTTGGCTGCTTCGGTAGAGAGCGATCTCCAAGCTATCCAAACGACCCTTGAGGCTGAACGTAGCCAGGCGATCGCGGCGCAGCTTCAACAGTCTCGCCGGAATGCACGGTTGCAACGGTGGTTGTTGGGGGCCATTGGCGCTGGCTTTATATTATCGACAGGTCTCGGTCTAGCGGCTTGGGTCGCCTCTCAGCAAGCCAACCGCAATGAGCAAATTGCCCGTGAAAGTGAAATCCAAGCTCTATTGGCCTCGGCCCGGGGATGGTTTGACTCTCGGCAGCGATTAGATGCGTTGCTGCAAGCAGTGAAGGCCCATCGGCAACTGAAAGGGCTAGACCGGCCCAGTCCCGAGCTTGCCCAGGAAATCGACGACACCCTGAAACAAATCATTTTTGGTCTTAATGAAAAGAATCGTTTTTCGGGCCATGCGGGAGATATTCGCCAGGTTGTTTATCGCCCTGACGGTCGCCAAATTGCTTCGACCAGCCTAGACGGCACGGTGAAACTATGGTCACCTGATGGGACGCTCCAGCAAACGTTGACGGTGAATCAAGACGGCGTACGGCAAATTGCCTTTAGTCCTTCTGGCAAAATTTTGGCAACGGGCGGGACTGATTTGATTCAGCTATGGCAAGTGGACACCGGCAAAGTATTAATCGAGATTCAAGCTCACCAGGGCTTTATCACTAGTTTGGCCTTCAGCCCCGATGGCCAAAAGTTGCTTTCAGGCAGCGTTGATAAGACCGCGAAGCTGTGGCAATTGGATGGCACCTTATTACAGACTTTGACCGGCCATCAAGCCATGGTCCGCAGTGTGGTCTTTAGTCCCGACGGTCAAGCGATCGCTTCAGCCAGTGCTGATGCCACTATTAAGCTTTGGAACCAGACTGATGGTCGTTTGCTTCAGACCTTGACCGGCCACGACTCAACCGTTACGGCAGTTCTGTTCACCGCTGATAGCCGCCTGATTTCCGCCAGTACCGACAATACGCTGAAGCTGTGGAGCATGGCCGGAGAGCTCATCCGAACCTTTAGCGGACACCAGGCTCCTGTTACTAGCGTCCAGTTGAGGACAGCCGATCAGTTACTTGCTTCCGTCAGTGAAGACGATGAAATTCGCTTTTGGCGGCTGAACGGTGAGCCGGTACTGGCGTATCCGAGTACGTTTGCGGTCGGCCGCTCAATCAGCTTTAGTCCCGATGGCAAATATTTGGTTGCTTCAGGGCGCAGTGAAGATCGGGAGCTAGTGCTCTGGCAACTCGATTCGCCCTTTTATTCGGTACTGGGCAATCATCAGGCTTCAGTGATTGCGATCGCCATCCACCCCGATGGTAATTTGTTAGCCTCCGCTGGTAGTGACGCGCAGATTAAACTTTGGCGCCGCGATGGGACACTGCTCAAAACGATTGATGCCCACCGAGCACCGATCATCTATCTGACCTTTAGCCCGGATGGTCAGCAATTGGCTTCTTCGAGTTTTGACGGCACAGTCCGTTTATGGGATCCCCGCGGTGAACTTCTTTCCACCATTGATGGAGGCCGCGAAATCGGTGGTCGCATCGACTTTCACCCTGAGCAGCCAGAGCTCATCATTGGTGGTAATGATGGGGCGATCTATCGCTGGCGAGCATCCGATCAAACCCTAGAACCTATTCCGCTAGAGCAACGAATCACAAATAGCGCGGTTTGGCACCCCAATGGTGCTCAAATCGCCCTGAGCGGTACTTCCATCATTCAACTTATAGATAGTGAAACTGCCGAAGTGGTTGGTGAGTTGCAGGGACATCGAGCGCCGGTTCGTGATTTGGAATTTAACCGTGACGGTACTATCCTCGCGTCGTCCAGCATCGATCAGACCGCTCAACTGTGGAATACCGCCACTGGAGAAAATCTACAGACTCTTGCGGGGCACACGGATGTCGTCTGGGATGTGACCTTTGCTCCCGAAAATTTGCAGGGCGAAGCTAATAATCTCTACTTAGCCACTGGTAGTGCCGATCAAACTATTAAGCTGTGGTTGCAAGATGGAACGTTACATACGACATTGACCCAGCATACTGCTAAGGTCTTGCGAGTTGTGTTTAGCCCGGATGCGCAGTATCTTTTTTCGGCTAGCAATGACAAAACCATCATTCGATGGGATATCCCGGCCATTATGTCGCTTGAGCCTGCCGACTATGCGTGTCAATGGCTACAGGATTACCTGCAAACTAATCCTCTGGTCAGCGATCACGATCGCCAGATCTGTAATTTTTGAGTTTGAGAAACCGAAAGTCAAAAACAGGCAGACATTCAGCTTGGATGCGAAATGCTAAACAGTCGTTCTGAAAAAGATTTGTGGCAGCAATTTGGATGCCCATCGCCAGCAGATCTCATCAAAAGCATTTCAGGCCCCATCGATTCGGTGCCGGCAGCTCTTTCCCATTCTGAATTCGACCGAGTAAGTTGGCAATCCAGACGCATTTTTTGTCAGCAATGCTATTTCGATCTTCTAGGGTAATGATATAGCGCTGCTCGACTGTGCCTTTGAAATCGAAGGCAATATAGTGAACGCCATCTCGAATTGCGTTTGAAGTGTTGTCTAAATCTAGGACAATTTTGGGGCTGAGTTGTTGCCAGGTGGAAATCGCATCCCAACTAATTCCACTTTGATGAACAGCCCATTCAACCTGATCACTGGATTCTCGAATACTAAACTGCCAGGCTGCACCGTTTGCAATCGCTTGGGTCTGGGCTTGACGAATGCCTTGGTGAAGTTCGTCCCGCGCTGCTTCCACTTCCCGATTAGCCAGGAAATTAAGCCATGAAGGGGTCGCGATCACTCCCAAAATACCGGTGATGACAACTACGATCAGAACTTCTAAAAGTGTAAATCCTGCCTGACCGCTCTTCCGATAGTTCATCCTGAGCACTGATACACAAAGCCAGTAATGCGACTTTGTAATATTTCCCGAAAGCCTAAATCAGTGAACAAAAAAATGTAGTCTGCACTAATAATTGAAAGCAGGCTAATCAGTGGATGAGTAAACATCTGACCGATTCCTGCTCAAGTGAAATAATATTCTTTAAAGGCGTTTTAGGCGCTGATCAGCGGACTCGTTCGGGCTTTAAAGTCTGCCCGAGCTAGAGCTGAGATCGCGGCCTCGGCATCCTTAACTCGGAACTGTGCCCCTAACCGCACGATTTGACGCTGATGCGCTTTGCCGATGACCGCAATCACGGGGACTCGTGCATATTTGGGATCATCTCCCTGGTTGCTGCGAATCACGTTGCGGAGGCGATGCTGCTGCTCAATGTCAGAAGCAATATTCGGGTCAAGATCGACCATCACCATCTTGACGTCTTCGATGGGTTCGGCATCATCCACAATGAATTGAACTTGGTCATCACGGCGATCGCATTTTCCCCACACCATTAGCCGCGCATCAGGTTGAATGTACTGCCCAATACGTTCGTAAGAACGCGGAAAGACAACCCCCTCAACGCTACCTGAGAGATCTTCTAACGTTACAATCGCCATGCGATCACCCTTCTTGGTCACAACGGGCTTAACGTGGGCCAGCATCGCGATTGCGCTGAGGGTAACGTTGTCAGGCAATCCCTCTAGCTCTCCTAAATTGATCGGTGCCAAAATCCGCGCCGACTGTTGGATTGACTTGAGCGGGTGATCAGAGATGTAGAAGCCCAGCAGCTCTTTTTCTTGCTTGAGTTTTTCTTGGGGGTCAAAGTCGGCCACCAGTGGTGCCTTGGGTGCGCTTTCAAACCCGCCAGTGGGTACAGTACTTTCCGTTTCTCCACCGCCCAGCATGTCAAACAAATTGCCTTGCCCAATTTCGCGATCGCGGGCTCGCCCCTGAGCCCACTCCAGCACAAACTCTAAATCGTGCATGAGCTGATTACGGTTAGGGTCAATCGGGTCAAAAGCGCCACTAAGAATCAATGCTTCCAAAGCGCGACGGTTCACAGAGCGCAGGTCTACGCGATCGCACAGCTCTGGTAAAGAGTGAAACGGCCCATCCTCGTCCCGGTTTGCCAAAATGCATTCGATGGCTCCCTGACCAACATTGCGCACCGCCGACAAACCAAACAAAATTTTGCTGCCCTTAGGGGTAAAGTCTACCCACGATTCGTTGATGTTCGGCGGCAACACCTCAATCCCCATGTTCAGGCAGTTGGCAATGTGCATCTGCACCTTGTCCTGGTCGCCGCTGTTCGAAGTCAGCAGCGCCGCCATGTACTCAACGGGGTAATTTGCCTTCAGATATGCTGTTTGAAACGTAACAAATCCGTAGGCTGTGGAGTGAGACTTGTTGAAGCAATACTCGGCAAACTTCACCATTTGATCCCAGAGTTCTTCGACGACCTTTTTCGGGACGCCTTTTTCTACGGAACCCGCAATGAATTGTCCTTTATGCTTTTCCATTTCGGCGACTTTTTTCTTACCCATTGCCCGCCTGAGCAAATCCGCCTGACCTAGGGAGTAGCCCGCCATGTCTTGGGCGATTTTCATGATCTGTTCTTGATAGACCATGATTCCGTAGGTTTCACTGAGGATGGGTTCTAGCACTTTGTCGGCAAAGTCAATCTTTTCGCGTCCGTGTTTGCGATCAATAAATTTGGGAATGAGCCCAGCATCCAATGGTCCCGGTCGATAGAGGGCAAGCACTGACGAAATATCTTCCAAACCTGACGGCTTCAAATCCCGCACGATTTGTCTCATGCCGGAGGACTCAAGCTGGAAAACGCCGCCTAGATCCCCTTTTTCGAGTAGTTTGAAGGTGTTTGGATCATCCATCGGCAGGGCATCCATATCCAGGACTTCGCCTTTGCCGGCTTCTATTAACTCCACTGCGCGTTGGATCATCGTTAGATTTCGCAGCCCAAGAAAGTCCATCTTTAAGAGTCCGAGGGCTTCGACATCCTCCATGTAGTACTGGGTGATGACCTGACCATCATTGTTGCGCTGCAGCGGCACAATTTCATCGAGCGGGTCTTTGGAAATCACTACTCCGGCTGCGTGGACGCCAAAGGTTTTGTTAGTGCCCTCAATCCTCATGGCCATGTCGATCCAGCGCTGTACCTGCGGATCTTTGTCATAGCGCTCCTTGAATTCTGGTGCGGGCGTTTCGTCAGACACCATGACTTTGAGCTTAGTTGGCTTGCCCCGGGAAACTGGGATAAGCTTGGCCATGCGATCGGACTCGGCATAGGGGATGTCCAGCACACGAGCCACGTCTTTCAACACCGCTTTCGATGTCATTCGGTTGAAAGTGATGATCTGAGCGACGCGTTCTTTTCCGTACTTCTCTGTCACATAGTCAATAACCTCATCCCGTCGTTCGATGCAGAAGTCGGTGTCAATATCAGGCATCGATTTCCGTTCCGGATTGAGAAATCGCTCAAACAGCAATCCATGATGCACGGGGTCAATATTGGTGATCCCCATGGCATAGGCGACCAGCGATCCTGCCGCCGAACCGCGTCCCGGTCCTACTGGGATATTATTCTCCCGCGCAAATCGGATGTAGTCCCACACCACCAAAAAGTAGGTCGGAAACCCCATATGAATCATCATCTTGATTTCGTATTCGAGGCGATCGCGATACTCCTGCGAAATCTCCTCATAGCTCGGGGCCTTCATCCGCTTGACTAAACCGTCTCGCGCCACATAGGCCATGTAGTCCTCGGCGCCGTTGAACTGTTCAGGAATCGGGAAATCTGGAATCCGGGGCTGGCCCAAAATCCCCTCGTAAGGCTCAACTTTTTCGGCAACCTCTAAAGTGTTCTGAATCGCTTCTTCAATTACATCATCGGGTAAGTGATCTCTGAACAGCGATCGCATTTCATCGGCTGATTTCAGATACTCTGTTCCGCTGTAGCGCAATCGTTTATTTTCAGTTACCAGTTTGCCGGTCTGAATGCATAGCAGCGCATCATGGGCCTCGACGTCATTGCATGAAATAAAGTGAGAATCGTTAGTGCAAATGACCTTGATATCAAGTTCATGGGCTATCTTGACAACCTCAACATTGACAATCCGATCTTCTGGAGATCCGTGATCTTGAATCTCCATATAGTAATCGTCGCCAAAAACGTCATAATACCACTGGGCTTCCCGGCGGGCAATATCGGGCCGTTTCTGCAAAATTGCTTGCGGTACCTCCCCCCCAAGACAGGCACTGGTAACGATGAGCCCCTCTTTGTACTGCTCAAGTAAATCTTTATTGATGCAGGGTCGAGTGAATATTCCAGAACCCTGCATGCCCTCCAAATGGGAATAGTGGTCTGCTTGACCAGGTTTTTGTATCCCTGGGTATTCTTCGCGAGGACAACTTGGTGGTAGCGAGGCAGCCTGATCTTCTTTCCGAGAGCATTGTACTTCTGCTGAATGTCTCCATTGACCAAGTACATTTCGTTGCCAACGATGGGCTTGATACCAGCCTTTTGGCAAACCTTTATCAGCTCAATGGCGCCATACATTACACCGTGGTCAGTGAGGGCGATCGCAGGCATCTCCAATGCCTTTACCTGCTCTATCAGTTGAGGTAGCTGGCTAGCGCCATCTAACAAACTATAGTCGCTGTGAATATGTAGACCTACAAATGACATAAGCCCAATCCTTGACCTAGTACAAATCCACTCTTGCAAGCCTAACTTAGCTACATCTATCTCTAAGCACGCCCACGATGCCCATAGAGTAGCCCATCAATAGCTCTACATCTAGGCCGATTTTAGGTTTTGTTTGAAAAAGAACGCCAAATGTAGCAATTTCAAAGGCTTGAGTGCAATACCAGATAACAGTGGCCTCTATTACTCGAGACCTGTGAAGCGCCCATGCCTGGGCAGTATCTGGGTGGTATCAATCCTAGGAAGGTGTGGCGACAACTTTATCCTTTCCCGAGGAAATTTATGGGGATTACTCCACTTAGGCGAAACAGAACCTCTGAACACCCTGCCTGGACTCAATTTCAGCCTTTCGAGAAAAAATCCATAAAAGGTATTGACACTGAGATGTGATGTAGCTATATTGGTAAAGCGCTCGAGGGAGACAGCGCTGCGAAAGTAGCGAGGTCTTTTGAGAGAAGTGAACCTCGACAGAGAGAATATTGAAAGCCAGTTACCTTAAATAGGT
>JBHJHA010000015.1:0-103598 GCA_050331235.1 Leptolyngbyaceae cyanobacterium | reverse complement strand
CGTTGGGGCGCACGGCTGTGCGCCCCAACAGATGGCCTACGCGGTTTGCCAGGGAGCCTGCACTAGGCTCCAGGTGGGATTGTTGATGGCCATGTCCATATCGCGGGCAAAGACCTCGAAGCCTTCGTAGCCGTGGTAAGGGCCGGAGTAATCCCAAGAGTGCATCTGGCGGAAGGGCAGCGCCATTTTCTGGAAGACATACTTCTCTTTAATGCCAGCTGCGATCAGGTCGGGCTTCATTTGTTTGGCGAGTTCTTCAAACTCAAAGCCGCTGACGTCGTCGTAGATGACGGTGCCTTCGCTGACGTAATCAGCCGTCCGCTTGTAATCGTCGCCGTGGCCGAACTCATAGCCCGTACCGATGACCTTCATGCCCAGATCTTCGAAAGCGGGGATCACGTGGCGGGGCCGCAGACCACCGACCATCATCATCACTTCTTTGCCTTCGAGGCGATCGCGGTACTTGTTCTGGATGGTCGCCATGCGAGCTTCGTGCTCCGCAATGACTTCCTCAGCCTTGGCCTGGATGGTCTCGTCAAACTGGGACGCAATCTTGCGCAGGGACTTGGCGATCTGGGTAGGACCAAAGAAGTTGTACTCAATCCAGGGAATCTGATACTTCTCTTCCATGAAGCGGCAGATGTAGTTCATGGAGCGATAGCAGTGGATCAGATTCAGCTTCGCCAACGGCGTCATGACCACCTCATTAAAGGTGCCGTCGCCGGAGAACTGGCTGATCACCCGGAGACCGATCGCTTCCAATAAGCGCCGGCTGGGCCAGGCATCCCCCCCGATGTTGTAGTCTCCGATGATGTTGACATCGTAGGGACCGGGCTCGTAGCCTTCGGGCGTCTTGCGATACTCGTCGGCCTTGGGCAGCACCCAGTCGCGCACGGTGTCGTTGGCAATGTGGTGGCCTAGGGACTGGGAGACGCCCCGGAAGCCTTCACAACGTACGGGCACAACGGGCTTGCCGTATTGTTTGTTCTTCTTCTTGGCTACGGCTTCAATGTCGTCGCCGATGAGGCCGACAGGGCACTCAGACTCAATGGTGGTGCCTTGGCTGAGGGGAAAGAGGACTTCCAGTTCGTCGATCAACTTGTCCAGCTTTTTGTCACCGCCGAAGACGATGTCGCGCTCTTGGAAGTCGGAGGTGAACTGCATGGTGCCGAAGGTATCGACACCGGTGGTGCCGACGTAGTAGTTACGGCGACCGGACCAGGAATAGTAGCCGCAGCCCACGGGACCGTGGCTGATGTGGATCATGTCCTTTACCGGACCCCAAACCACCCCTTTGGCCCCGGCATAGGCACAGCCACGGGTGGTCATCACGCCAGGAACGGATTTTTTGTTGGACTTGACGCCGCAGTCGGAGGCCCCTCCTTCGGTGACGTTGAGGTGCTTCGAGCGGCTCTTTTTAGCTTTGGCGGGATACGCTTCCAGGACTTCCTGGACTAGCGCCTTTCTGTCTTCTACGGTACTCATGGTGCCCTCTCAATTAGGGTGGATGGAGTGAATGGGAAAGGAAGTAGGAGATAAGGAATCGGGTCAGTACTGTCTGCTGGACTTGAGGGCGAGGACTGATCGAAGGCGGGGGATGTCCCAAGGGCCTGCTGGCGAGTGAGTTGGACTCGTGCCGCGATCGCTCAGTCCTGGGTCAAACGCTAAACCGATACGGCAGCTACGTCTTGAGCGATCGCCTTCTCGTACTCTTCGTCGCCACCCAACAGACCGAACTCAACTAACAGTTCCTCCAGTTCGTCCATGGTGATGGGCGTGGGGATAACTAGGTTCTTGTTGTTCTCAATCTTCTTGGCAAGGGCGGTGTACTCAGCAGCTTGCTGGCTGTCGGGGGCGTACTCGATCACCGTCATGCGGCGCAGTTCAGCATGCTGCACAATGTTGTCACGAGGCACATAGTGAATCATCTGAGTGCCCAGACGCTCTGCCAAGGTCTCGATCAGTTCGACTTCCCGATCAACGTTCCGGCTGTTGCAGATGAGGCCGCCCAAGCGCACGCCACCGGAGTGAGCGTACTTGAGGATGCCTCGGGCGATGTTGTTAGCCGCATACATCGCCATCATTTCACCGGAGCAAACGATGTAGATCTCCTGGGCTTTGCCTTCCCGAATCGGCATGGCAAAACCGCCGCAAACGACGTCGCCCAATACGTCGTAGGAGACGAAATCGAGGTCTTCGTACGCCCCTTCTTCTTCTAGGAAGTTGATGGCGGTGATAATGCCGCGACCGGCACAGCCGACACCCGGCTCAGGACCGCCGGACTCGACGCATTTCACATCTTTGTAGACCTTGAGCAGCACTTCATCGAGTTCGAGGTCTTCTACCGCGCCGCGCTCAGCCGCCAAGTGCAAAATGGTGGTTTGCGCCTTGCTGTGGAGCATCAAGCGAGTGGAGTCAGCTTTGGGGTCACAACCGACGATCATGATGCGGTTGCGGGCGGCCATACTGGCGATGGTGTTTTGGGAGGTGGTGGATTTACCAATCCCGCCTTTTCCGTAAAATGCAATCTGTCGCATGGTGTGGATGTCTCCGTGAATTTGTGGGTGAAACAATAGGAAGCGGACGAGGAAACCAGAATTCAACAGTCAGGAGCGGAAATCAGGTTGAGGAATGAATTCTGGAAAGCTGGGACATTCGGGGTCAAGCTGGTGGCGATCGCCCGAAGTGAATGTCAAAGGTTTCAGGGTTCATGGGTAAGGGGCCCCCTTTCCCCCACAGCGTTTAGGGGCAATGCGGGATATTTGGAGGAACTGGTAGGGACTAAGCGGAAACTTCTTCGACGGTCAGCGTGGGTAGGACGAGCTCGCGCAGCTTGGCTTCGATGGAGTTTTTCACCGTAGCGGTGCTGCTGGCGCAGCCGCCGCAAGCGCCCTTGAGGGTGACCTGCACGCGATCGCCCTCGATATCGAACAGCTCGACATCGCCGCCGTCGGCCATCAGCACCGGGCGAATCTCGGTGTCGAGCACCCGCTGAATCAGGGTGATTTTTTGAATCGTGGTGAGTTTAGGCGGAGCGGCTTCTTCGGCTTGGGCAATGGCAATCTCAGCGGCGACTCGTCCGGGCACCGCGTCGCGTTCCTGCTGCACTTCGATCAGGATGTCTTCGATACCCGCCAGGCAGGAACCGCAACCGCCGCCGGCTTTGACATAGTTGGTGACTTGCTCAACGTCGGTCAGGTCGTTCTCGATGATGACGCGGCGAATCTTCGGTTCCGTGATGCCGTAGCACTGGCAGATGAGCGTGCCTTCGTCGTCTTCGTGCTGCTCAACTTCGATGCCGCGATATTTGTAGATGGCGGCTTCCAGCGCTTCTTGGCCCATGACGGAGCAGTGCATCTTGGCTTCCGGCAGGCCGCCGAGGTAGTCCGCAATGTCCTGGTTCGAGAGGTTCAGCGCTTGGTCTAGCGTTTTGCCTTTGATGATTTCCGTCAGGGCAGAGGAAGACGCGATCGCGCTGGTGCAGCCAAAGGTTTGGAAGCTAGCGTCGAGAATCTCATCAGCGGAAACCTGAATCTTCAGGTGCAGTCTCAGGGCGTCGCCGCAGGCGATACTGCCCACTTCGCCAAAGACCACCGCCACATCGGGCTGATTCGGATCGGCGATCGCCCCTTGGTTAATGGGGTTATAGAACAGGTCGAGCACTTTTTCGGAATAGTCCCACATGGCGGTTTTGGGGGGTGAAGTGGACAGAGGGAGCGAGAAGGGAGCGGGCAGAGAGCTTTTTCTGTGCCTTACGCAATGACAGCGACGGTGCGTTCCTGCAGCCAGTCCGCCTGATCGTTGTTGAAGGGCGACATAGCCCGGAGTTTTTCGATGATGCCGGGCATGACGGCCAGTACATGCTGAATTTCCGCTTCGGTGGTGAAGCGCGACAAGCTAAAACGAATGGAGCCGTGGAGGATGGTGTAGGGCAACCCCATCGCCGTCAGCACATGGGAGGGGTCAAGGGAACCCGAGGTGCAGGCGGACCCCGAGGAGGCGCAGATACCTTCGCGGTTGAGCATGAACAAAATGGCTTCCCCTTCGATGTACTTGAAGCCGATGTTAGTCGTGTTGGGCAGGCGCGGTGAGCCGCCACCATTCACCTGACAGTGGGGAATCAGTTCCAGCAGTTGGCGCTCCAAGCAATCCCGCAGCCAAGCTTCCTGGGGAGCGTTCTGTAAATCTTGCTGCGCCAATTCTGCGGCTCTGCCCAAGGCGACAATGCCAGCCACGTTCTGAGTCCCGGCCCGGCGTCCCCGCTCTTGGTGACCGCCCAGCAAGAAGGGTCGGAAGCGGAAGCCTTTGCGGACGTAGAGAGCACCGACGCCTTTAGGGGCGTGGAGTTTGTGGCCGGACAGGGTTAGCAGGTCGATGGTGCTGGTGCTGAGGTCGATGGGTACCTTGCCCACTGCCTGCACGGCGTCCACGTGGAAGGTCGCGCCGTATTCTTTGGCGATCGCCCCCACCGCTTCTACTGGAAAAATCACTCCTGTTTCGTTGTTGGCGTACATAGTGGTAACTAGGGCCGTGCCGCCGGTAATGGCCGCTTCCAGCTCGAGGAGATCAAGTTGGCCGCGCCCATCTACAGACAGGTAGGTCACGGTGTAGCCTTTCTTTTCCAGGTGCTTGCACACATTGAGAATGGCGGGGTGCTCAACGGCGGTGGTGATGATGTGGCGCTTTTCCGGTTGGGCGGCGAGCGCCGCGTGGATGGCGGTGTTGTTGCCTTCACTGCCGCAGCTGTTGAAGATGATTTCGGTATCTTCAGCGCCGAGCAGCGCGGCGACCTGTGCCCTGGCAGTTTGTACAGCTTCGCCCACCTGACCGCCAAAGGTGTGCATTGACGAGGGATTGCCGTAAAACTCAGTTAAATAAGGCAGCATCGCCTCTAGGACTTTGGCGTCAATCTTGGTGGTGGCGTTGTTGTCTAAGTAAACGACCATCTCGTCATCTCCGCGATAGGTAAGGGGTTAGGGGAGTACAGGGGGAGGGTGTCTCTACGAGTTCTAAAAACTGGTTTGGGTCTGTAACTGCTGGATCGACCGGGAGTAAACGTCAAACCATTGCTGCCAGTAAGGGGACTGCTGGGTATCTTGGAGACGCCCGACCATGCGGGTGTACTTGGCAAACCACGACTCCCAGTAGTCGGGTGAGGTCTCGGAGCCAGAGCTGAGGGGCACAGCAACGGCTCCACTGGCCAGCGGGACACAGCCTTCGTTGGTGGGGCACACCGCCCAACATTGAGGAACCCCGTGAGTGCCTTCGCACTGGTTACAGCGATCGCTCTCAATCCAAAAGGTGGTGCCGTTAGTGGCGATCGCTTGGGCGGGGCAAGCAGTGAGACAGCGCTGACAGCGGATGCATTCGCTCGTGATGGTGTAAGTCATGGCTGGGTTCCTCGTAGTGGGTATCGGGGCGCACGGCTGTGCGCCGCACAGGGTTACGCGGTGGTCAACACGTGCTCGTCGTAGAAATGGCGAGCCACAGTTTCGATCACGTCGTAAGCTTCGACTACCGTTAGGCCGGCTTGCTTCAGCTCTTTTTGCGGGCAAGGGCCGACTTTTGCAGCCAGCACCGCCTTACAGTCAGAAACGGTGTTGATGATGCCTGCGAGGGCCGCTTCTTCGCCGTAGCCGCCCTGGCAGTAGTCCGCCACTTTGCGGTGGCCGATGAACTTCGCTTCGGTGGCATCCACTTCGTAAATCATGAATTCCTTGGCATGACCGAAGTGCTGATTTACTAAGCCGCCACCTTTCGTCGCGACAGCGACTAGAACTTTAGGACTATCGGCTTTCGCTGCTTTTTCGGCTTTCGCCGCGGCTTTCTTTTCAGCCACGGCAGCGCGGTTTTGCTCGATGCCGATGTGCACGGCCTGCCGCGATTCCAGGCTGTAGTCCGACGACATCTCCATGAACTTCTCTTTGGTGAATTCTTGGCTGCGATCTTCACCCAAGAGGCCCACGGCGTCGGCGCGGCACTGGCGGCAGTGGCGCATCATCTTCATATTGCCGGAGCACTTGTCTTGAACGGTCTTCAACTCCTTGGGATTGGGGCCGCGCTGACCGTTCAAGCCAAAGTACGTACCGTGCTCCGGGGCCGAGATTAGGGGCATGATGTTGTGCAGGAAAGCCCCCCGCTCTCGAATGGCGGCATTCACTTCCGGCATGTGCTCATCGTTCACACCCGGAATGAGGACTGAGTTCACTTTGCAGAGGATGTCGGCCTTTTGCAGGGCTTCCAAACCTTCCATCTGTCGCTCATGGAGGATTTTGACGCCATCGATGCCCCGATACCGGCGGCGACGATAGTGCACCCAGGGATAAATCTTTTCGCCCACAGCCGGGTCCACCATATTGATGGTGATGGTGACGTGATCCACATTGAGGGCTTTGATGCAATCGACATAGTCGGGTAGCATCAAGCCATTGGTCGAAAGGCAGAGCTTGATGTCTGGGGCCTGTTCTGCAATCAGCTCAAAGGTGCGGAAGGTTTTTTCGGGATTTGCCAGCGGATCACCGGGTCCGGCAATGCCCAGCACCGTCATTTGCGGAATCTTGCCGGCGACCACCAGCACCTTGTGAGCGGCTTCTTCGGGGGTGAGCAGTTCGCTGACGACGCCGGGGCGGCTTTCGTTGGCGCAGTCGTATTTACGGTTGCAGTAGTTGCACTGAATGTTGCAGGCGGGGGCGACCGCAACGTGCATGCGGGCATAGTGGTGGTGAGCCTCTTCGCTGTAGCAGGGATGCTTTTCGATCCGGGATTGCATCGATTCGCTGATGGCGGGGGCGGCAGCCTTTTTAGTGCTACAGCCACAGCCGCCGCCAGACTTTTTCACCTTGGTTTGGGTTTTGGTTAAGGTGATGTCCAGCTCGGGCGTCGCAGTAGGCGCAGAAGCAAGGGCAGAGGGTGGCGGTGGCGTCATGGGTTTGCAGAAGTGTGAAAAGGACGGAGAGCACTAGGGAGATGAGGATGCCAAGATACTTGCGATCGCGCTCTGAGAACTCCCCAAAAAAGAGAGACGTTGCACCGCAGCATCGGGCAGGTCTGTAAGCACAGATGGGCTGTTCACCGGGGTTGAGAACCAGGGAACTGAGATAGAGATGCGGGGCAATGCAACGTCGATATGGGGTCTAAGAGAGTGTGTTGAAGCATCCAATGCAAGTCTTAATCGATGGCCAGCAATTTCCACGGTGTACGGTTGGGAGAGGCGCTTGGAATCTTACGGAAGACTCACCAGGGCCCTCAGATTTGGGTGGATACGCCTGAAATTGCTAAGGCCAGAACAAAGCAACTGAGCAAGCCGTGGAAACCATCGTCGTAATCTTTTTATTGGGCTCTAACTGAGCTGAAGTTTGACGATGACTGCCGTGACTTTGTCCGTTGGGAGTTCTTGAAAGACTCGTCGTTTGGCGTTGGAAGAGTTATAGCAGCGGGGGTGAAACCAGCTCAGGGGGCGATCGCGATAGGGTTTATTGAGTTATTAACCATGCACTCAACCGCCAGAGACCTTGCCTTGAGGACCCTCAATTTTCCTCAAAGGGTAGGGCACGAGTATTTAATCGACAGTGCGCTTGTTTTTTCTTAGGTGAGTCCGGTGTTTATGTACTCAACCCAATCGCAGAGCAGGCAAGTCATTGACGGCCATTAACGCAATTTTTCAAGGGCAACTTTTGAGTACTCAAACCTCGACATTTAGCTATATCTGCTACAAAAATCACTGTCGCTCAAAAAGTGCATCAGTCAGTTTTGTATCCCACTTTTCGATCGCTTCTATTAATTAGTAGTCAAATTAACCATTCATGTATTAAAGAATGTAAATCAGCGTTGAGCGAGGCCGTCTGGGTTGGGCTTAGGCCAATGGACTTTCTCCATCGAAGTGTTAGAAATGTCGACCAGACTAATATCGAAACCACGCCACTGCCTCTAGGTTTGCCGCGAGTTGGAGGAGACCCCCAAGATGACATGGACTCGTTTTGATGTGTTAAGGAATGCTGAATTAAACACAGACATTTTTGCTATGACTGCTACAGTTTTATTTGAGATCTATGAAACGACGATGGAGAATTCGTACCTTGAGTACATCCAGTCGGTAGTTCTTAATCATGGGACAAATCCACTCTAATAGTTGCTCCGTCAGGGCTTGCCCTGAGTGCACAATACATGTCCCGCCTAGCAAAAATACCGGCACCTAGGCACTCAAATACTCAACCCCCGCCCCCCTAGAAAAATAGATTTCTAGAGATATTAAGCGTTTCAGCAGTTGAGTACAGGGTTAATACTTCTAGTAAATCTGGATGCGAACTTAGCGATCGCGCTATCAAATTTGCCATTGCTATAAGCAGGGAAACACAGCCCCACCCGAGCCATGTGCCTTTCTCTGCAACCCTTATCTATTCAACGTTGGCGATCGCGCTTTGCCGTCCTAAGTCAGCAACTACCGCTGGTCGAAGATTTCACTATCATCTTTGAGCGGGACCCCGCTGCCCGGCACTGGTTCGAAGTGATCTGCTGCTATCCCGGCTTACATGCGATCGCCGCCCATCGTTTAGCCCACTGGCTAAACAATCGGCAAATCAGCTTTTTCCCTCGCTTCATTTCCCATCTCGCCCGATTTGCCACCGGCATTGAAATTCATCCTGGCGCTCAGCTTGGCAGGGGCGTATTTATCGACCACGGCATGGGCGTTGTGATTGGTGAAACCGCTATTGTCGGTGACTACACCCTGATCTACCAAGGCGTCACCCTGGGGGGCACCGGCAAAGAAACAGGCAAGCGCCATCCCACCATTGGCTGTCGAGTGGTCATCGGCACTGGGGCCAAAATTCTCGGCAATATTGCTGTCGGCGACTACGCCCGGGTCGGTGCTGGCTCAGTGGTGTTAAAGAGTGTCCCAGCTCACTGTACCGCGGTCGGAGTGCCCAATCGCAATGTTTGCCGCTGTAACACCACCGCGTCTCCACTCGATCATGCTCAACTACCCGATGCCCAGGCCAAAGTCCTCCGAACATTGATCGATCGCATGGAAACCTTGGAAGCCGAAGTGCAGAGGCTTTCTCATTCTCAACCGACTCCTCTCTCTGGAACTTACAACCGATGAATAATCTTGTGTCCGCCACCCCCATTTGGGGGCTTGTTGTGTCAGTCAATCGGAGCGATCGCTGGTCGATTCACCGCCGTTTACAAGAACTGGATATTGCCAGTCTTTGTCCCGCCGACGGTACGTTATGGGTCCAGGTCAACAATGCCACCGATTTAGTTCTAGTTCGCAGCACGATTCGACAATTTCTCACCTCTCGCCAAGAAGACCTGGATTGGTTAGAGCGCTGCTGGACTACCCAAGTACTTGCCAAAGCAGATCACTAAAGGCGTAAATTTCTCAACCGCATCGCTGTCCTTCTATTCATGATCGGAGTAAATGTATGACCACCCAAAATCTTGTCCGCGCGTTTGGTGAAGTGGGTAGCAACCCCGTCGGGTTTGACCATGATGTCACCACGATTGTTTGCGAAGGTTTGAACTTGGTATACGCCAGCTTTCAAGCGCTCTATTTGCAATATCAAAAGCATCACTTTGTGGTCGAAGGGGCCGAGTTTTACTCGATTCACGAATTCTTTCAAGAATCCTATGACGCCACCCAAGGCCACGCCCACGATGTCGCTGAACGCTTAAATGGGCTTGGCGGCGTACCAGCCGCCGCCTTTGCCACCCTGTCAGAGCTTTGCTGTTTCACCCCTGAATCCGACGGGGCCTACACCTGTCGGCAAATGATTGAAAACGACCTGGTGGCGGAACAGGCCATTGTTGCTCTGCTGCGTCGATTAGCCGGGCAGGCAGAAAGCATGGGCGATCGCGCCACCCGCTATCTGTATGAGCAGTTTTTACTCAAAACCGAAGACCGCGCCTTCCACCTTGACCACTTCTTAACTGAAGACAGCTTGACGCTGGCCTTTATCCACTAGGCCCAAGGCCGCCACCGAGAGTTTGGCGCTCGCAATTGGGGTCTAGCCATAAGGCTTACCTAGTGCAAGTTGATCTACCGGCTCCGAACTCTCCAGCCCACTCCTTCCCTTGTTGACTACCTCGCCCGCCGCTTGCCCCCTTCGCTCAGGAGTCTCCGTCTGATGCTTAGCTCTCTGATTATCGTTAGCTTCATTTTTATGTTTGCCTGGGTCCAGCAACAGTTTCTCAACCGCCTGATCGACGCTGATCTCAAAACCTTTGAGCAGGCAAGTTCAGAGCCTTCTCCGCCAGGCTCTGAGGCAAATTTGAACTGACTGGCCGCTGGGTCAGTGGTGCCCACCGCTGTAACGATCGCTCATCCCCCTTATCTTCTGGAGGCATTGATGACAACTCCACCACCGATTTATATCAACGACACCACCCTCCGCGATGGTGAACAGGCTGCCGGAGTAGCCTTTGGCATTGAGGACAAGATCGCGATCGCCAAATTTCTCGATGCCATTGGCGTCCCAGAACTCGAAGTCGGCATCCCCGCCATGGGTCAAGCTGAGGCCACAGCCATTCGGGCGATCGCTGATTTGGGCCTCAATGCCCAGCTATTGGGGTGGAACCGGGCTGTTCTGGCCGATATCCAAGCCTCCTTACATTGCGGTCTCAGGCGGGTTCATATTTCCATCCCCGTGTCCGACATTCAAATCAGCGTCAAGTTTCAAGGGCGCTGGGCCCGCATGCTGGAGCAACTGCGGGATGCCATCAACTTTGCCGTTGATCACGGCCTCGAAGTTAGTGTCGGGGGCGAGGATAGTTCTCGGGCAGACGAAACCTTTTTGTTAGATGCGGCTCAGTTTGCGCAGGAATGGGGCGCGTTTCGCTTTCGGTTTTGCGACACGGTGGGCATTCTCGATCCCTTCCTCACATTTGAGAAGGTGCAAAAGCTCGTATCAGCCCTCGACATTCCCGTAGAAATGCACACCCACAACGATCTGGGCTTAGCAACGGCCAATGCCTTAGCCGGCATCCGGGCTGGGGCGACCTCGGTCAACACCACAGTCAACGGCTTGGGTGAGCGGGCGGGTAACGCCGCCCTCGAAGAGGTGGTCATGACCCTCAAGCAAGTTTATGGAATCAAAACCGGCGTACAAACCCAACACTTTTTGGAACTATCACGCTTCATCGCGAAGACGGTAGATTGCCCGGTCCCCCCTTGGAAGGCGATCGTCGGTGAAAACACCTTTGCCCATGAGTCCGGCATTCATGCCCACGGCATTTTACAAAATCCGCGTACCTATGAGCCGTTCGATCCCAAAGAAGTGGGCTGGCAGCGCCAATTGGTGATCGGCAAGCACTCCGGACGGAGTGCGCTCAATCAAGTATTGCAAACCTATGGCATTCAGCTAGATGCCGTACGGGGACAAGCGGTGCTCAATGCCGTGCGCAACTATTCCACCCAGCTCAAGCGTAATCTGACCCCCGATGAGGTGCTCACCTTGACCACTGACACCGCCCTATCAGCCAACTGTTGAGACCTAATCAGCACCGTGCGATCGCCCTGCTTTCGCCTTTGTCTACTCCATTCACCCTCATCTATTGAAAGGACATGCTGCTATGAAAGTGATGCTCCACAACGGCGAAGACGGCACCTTAATGGTTTACGTCCCCAAAAAAGATTTAGAAGAGCACGTCGTTGAGCAGAGTCGCGAGGGCGATACGACCCTCGTCACCCTCGAAAACGGCTGGGAGCTGGCCATTTCTGGGCTGGCAGAACCGCTGCAACTCCCTAAAACCGTCAATGCCAAACGCTTAAACTAGCTGCCGCCCTCCACACACTGGCCATTTACTTGGTGATCACCATGGCTACCCCTCCCCCACTGCTCCCTCGCATGTTTGTCTTAGAAGGTACTTTTCTCGGATTCCTGGGCAACGACGAGCACAAACCCAAATCGCTCATTCTCGAAGTTGAGCAAGAGCAAATGGCCATCAAGCTGCCAAAAGAACTGCGAGGCTATGCCCGATCCACCTTCAAGATGGGCGATCGCCTGCGCTGTATCGGCAGCAGTCAAGTTGATTTCAAGGCTGGTGTCATCAAGCTCAGAGCCTATCAAATTTTTGCGCTGCCGCCCGCCCCCACATCGGTGGCGTCCGATGCGGTGACTGCCTTACCACCGCCGATCCCCAGCCAGCCGGCGATCGCCACAGCAGCAACAAAACGCTCCAAAATTTTGATCTGCCGCAAGTCAGGCTGCCAAAAACGCGGCGGTCGCCAAATCGTTGCGGCGCTAGAGCAGGTCTTGCATACTTATCAGCTGCAAGATCAGGTCGAAATTCAGCCTACCGGCTGTCAAAAGCGCTGCTCCCAAGCGCCTAATCTCACTATCATGCCGGGCAAATATTGCTACAAAAATGTCAATGCGAAGGATCTGACCGCATTGATTGAGGAGCATTTTTGTTCACCTGATGCGCCCCACGCATAGCCTGATTTATTATGCTGTCCCTCGCCCCCAGCTGTACGGCTCTACCGACTCGGCAACCCGTTGCCAAGTTGTCCCCAGACGATCCTGCCGGGTTTTTCTACTTTGCCTATGGATCCTGCATGTGCCCCGTTGACCTGAAGCGATCGCTGGGCGAAAACACTCACCCTTATGTCGTCGGGCCAGCCGTGCTCAAAGGTCACCGCCTTGGATTTCACTACTACTCCACCCAACGGCAATGTGGAGCGTTGGATATCTTGCCGGATCCAACCAGCGAAGTCCACGGGGTGCTCTATCGACTGCCGTGGCACCTAAGCGATCGCTTAGATGCCCGAGAAGGAGTACACCGAGGCGATTATCGCCACGAGCAGGTGGCGATTCAAACCGCGATGCAACAGTACGTTGGCGTTAGAACCTACGCCGTCGTGCAAAAAACGCCCGTCGAAATCCCGCCTAACGACTGGTATTTCAACGTGGTGTTACGGGGGGCTATCACCTGCCAGTTACCAGAAGCCTATTGCTGGCAACTGTTTGACCACATGCGGGGGTTACAGCAGGCGTGTGCGTAGTCCATATATGAGGTCACCGCCATGAAAGTCCGCCTGCGACGACTCATCTTGTGAGGGATGTTTTTGGATCTTTGCTGAAATCACCCTGGGCTACATCGAGATGGATAATCTGGCCGACTATTGCGAATTTCTCAAGCATCAGGACGCGACTATTTTTCTCGATCATCCAACCCCTTCGCCGAATAACCCAATCTCTTGACAACTCGACAAGGAAAGCCCGGAGAGGATGCCTCTGCCTGCTTCATCTTTATTTCAGTTTTGGGGTGGGCCTACGATTGGAGCGGTCTAGACCTAACTGTGGCCCGCGCTCTGGCCCCAAGGATTACTCGCTCTGCCCCCAAGGACTATAGGACTTATCCTGTTTCTGCGAATCACGACTACCCATAGATTCTTCCAAGCCCCTGTTTCAAGGGGGCAGCGACAGCGGGGGATCTTCAAATCTGTAGCGGTATTACAGAGAATTGGTCTTACACATCGGGTGAGTGCGCAGCCGGTTAAAGCTGCCCCCGGCACCCCACTCCCCTTGATAAGGAAAGCAGTAAGGGGAACCCTACCCCTGCCGATAGCGTTTATTGCCTAAAGTGGTGTAAGCCCTCGATCAGTTAGTTCATGCGAGCCACGTTGGACAGTGCTCAGCAACGGACCAAACTGACTTGGGCCAGCAAGCGATCGCGCCCAGCATGGCCTGCTCACATCTCCAGCACTTGGCGCAGCAAATCCTGATCTTCAGCGCTGACGCTAAATCGGCCTTTCTCAATATCGCGAATCCAGCTTTGGCTCTTGCCCAACTGCTCCGCCAGAGCTCGTTGGGTGAGATTTTGCTGCTTTCTGGCAGCTTTGATCATCTCCCCAGAAAACCGTTTTGCCGGTGGCTGCAGCGCCGATTGAGCTTGACGGCGACGGCGGTTGGTAGGGCGCTTGGCGACCTGCTGCCACTCCTCGGGCGTGGCAAACCCCAGTAGGCGGGCGTTGATCAGGCGCTGCCACTTATCCCGAGGTGCCGTATCCGTCAGACTCCTTGCTTGATTGGCATCATCAGTCCAAAACTCTAGTGCGTCATCAGCATCTTCTGGAATGGCAGCTACCTGTGCCCACAGTGGTTGAATTTCGACGGGATATGTTTCTGGATCAAAGAGGGGACGCAGCCCATAGTAGTAAAGCGTTTCTAAATCTCCCTCAAATGTTTTGAGCAAGCGCTTGTGGGCCCCCCGAACGGTCATTGCTTCGTGTAGCCGCTTTTCTCCATAGGCGATGCGCAACAGCGTACGAACAGTCATGCGGTGCTCGCCGCCGAGTCGGAGCTTAAATAGAAGCCACAACAGCAGCCGAATTGCCCCTTCATGCTGTTGCCAATTACTCATCACCTCGCCGATGAGGGACTGGGGGAGCGACCCATATTGATAAAAAGCGCTTTGGCGACGGAAGTCCTGCTAGTTTAAAAAAGATTTCGCCCACAGGCCAGCGCGCAAGGTAAAGCTGAGGCCAATTAGATGACGGCAGCCCTCGGCATCTTCTTCAAAAAAGTATTGGATATCGAGCAAATGCCAGACAAATTGTTCGGCAATGGTGAAGGCTTGAACCTTTCCCTGTCGCGGCCAGTCAACGGCGACCAATACAGAACAGGATTGGTTGACCAGGTTTTTGATCAGGGTAAGTTTGTCTAGCTTAGTGAGGTCTTTACGTTTGTCTAAGCCGAGATACCTCTCAATATGCTGATCGTTGAGCACAAAGGTCTCTTCCCAGGGGCGATCGCAGGTCACGGCATAGGCGGCAAAAATCAAATGCACGCAAGCCGCTCGCAAATCAAAATGAGCCAGCGCCTCGTTCGCGGCATCGGGGGTCATCGGCTCCATGGCGGGGTCATCAGGGCAAGCAGCCAAACGAAACCGCAGCTCTCCCTGTCCCCGGCGAACAGGTCGGCAATAGGTGGCAAATCCTTGGTCGTCGCTTTGCCAAGGCAGCGTCTGGCGCTGGGCCAACAGGTTGGAGGTTTCCCACATCACCATGGAGGATGCAAAAGGCGTATTTTTACCATCTAAAAAGATGTCAGGAATCGCCGCTGGCAGCAAAGTACTTTTCAGGCGACCTTTTTTGGGTTGCAATAGCGTTGGCGAGCCAACGTTACAGACTGCGACACAGCGGGGCACCTCTAACCCCTGGCAACCATCGCAGAGGGTCGGGTCGATCCAGTAGCCTTCGACAGCTTCCTCCCTGGGCTTAATTGCCCCATTGGGGCATTGCGGCTCACAAACGTCGCAGGCAACACAACCGTCTTTAATGGTGTAGGGCATAAGCACAAGGGGGGTTGTCAGCAGTTAGGCAACGACTGAAGCCGCCCCCCTCAAGATGGATAGCACCGCCACGGGTGAGTCAAATCGAGAGGGAGTAAGACCGCGATCGCGCTTGATTCAATGGCTTTATCTAACGACATTAGAAGTAACAATTTAGCAGCAAAGAAATTTATATCCTTGATTACACTTTAGATTTTTTTAATCCATCAAACCGATGAGAAGTTCAGAATAAACGACCTCATTCAAAAATATGTCTCTTTGATTACGATCGCGAGTTTTATTAGACAGCAAATTCTGACAATGTTTCTAAAACTTACGGGTATAAATATTTCTTTTCGGAAAATTTCTGCCTCGCCATCATGTCTAGCAACGCTTACAAATCAGCCCCTAAACGGTAATCTGGTTTACGAAAAAGCGCACAAACAGTATTTTCTCTGACGGTGATTATCAAGCTCTCCGCTGCCGATACGTTATTAGGTTTTCAATTGTTGCAAGTTCAGCATAAGCAAAGAGTTTCTGATAGCATAAGTAGCAAGAGAGTGTGCAAGAAAATAGCTATTTGGCGTGCCTATTTGCTGGCTGATTATGGTATTCAGCAGTCAGTAAACAGCGTTTCGTAAAATATTGGCTGCTTGCCATGACTCCCCCCAATTTGCACAACCTGTGTGGTCACCGACCGTCAGCTGCGACGCCCGATTTACTCGCTGCAGCTGTGCAGCACTGGGAAGATAATTCAACTTCAGCGAGCTATATTCAGGCGGTCTTGGCTCAAGAGACTGACCTAGATGGGCTCATTAGTGCCTGTCGCGATTACTTCTATAAAAGTGATGCGGCAATGGCGTTAAAAATGGCGATCGCCCTCTGCGATCGCCTGCAGAAAATTGAGCTGTGGCCCGCTGCTTGGCCGCAGTTCAAACCCATTTTGCAGACTCAGCTAACATCTCCCCGAGTCCGCTTATATCTCAAGGCCTACTTAGCAGCGGGGCTGTTGCAGGCTCGGTTGGGCAATCTGGCGATCGCGCACACCATGGGGGAGCATGCTCAATTCACCTCTATCCCAGACAGGAAGCTGCCCCATGATGACATTGCAAACCCAAGATGCTACTCAAATTGCCCTAGATTTTTTGGTCGCCGATTTAGAAATTCCGATGGACGATCGCGAGTTCTTTGCGGTCTTGTCCAACCGTGAGTCAGGTAGTGAATGGTATGTCGTTGAAATTGGCGTCGAGGGACTCCCTGACAAGTGGATTTTGCAGGTATTTGATACAGGCAATTGCGACCCTTGCTACACCTTTAGCTCGCCAATGCCAGCGGGCGAAGATGCGGACTTGCAAGAATTTCCGCCTTCGATTGCTACAGCGATCGCCACCGAGCGCAATGGTGGCCGAATTTGATGTCTTCACCGAGCATTACCGATGAATTTAGTATTACCCTCTGACGATTTACCCCCTGACGATCAGCCGTCGCAGTTGGCGGGTGACTTCGATGCCCTGTTGCGGCGGCAGCTTGAGCTGTCAACCTGCAAGCATTTTTTTGAAGCCTGTGACGGTGCGGTCCAATCTCTCTTGATGGAGTGCACTTGGGATATCCAAGTGGGGACCGTCCTAGTGCTGATAATCCGCTGCCCTAACGCCTTGACCAACTGGCGCGTGCTGAACCGACTGGCGGCGATCGCCAAAGTTCTGGCGCAATTTAGCCCGCTTGCCAAAATTCGCGTGTATCCGCCCAGAGACAAGGGCAGCCCGTTTGCTATGCGAGTTGACGAACGATCCGAATACCGTGATGGGCAACAAAACCGCCCATAAGTTCCATGGTCAAAGGGGTGCTAGCCTTGGCCATCGATCATGTTTTCCTATATCCACCCTACTTTGAGGAGTCCACCATGACCCACCCACCAATTTCCGATGAAGTCGCTGTGAGAATTGCCCTGGCCGCCCGCACCCTTCCTGATATCTCCATTTCCGAACTGATTGAGGTCCTGCAGGATCACCTAGAGGGCGAGCTCACCGAGGCTAGCCTCGGCACGCTGACCGTAACCCAGCTTAAACGTTCCTTTGGCAGTATTTTTGAAGTTGATGGTGAGTGGGAAGGCGAAGCCGCCGACAACCAAGACATTGCCGCGTTTAAAGATGCCGTGCGTATTCTTTGGGGTGAAACCGCACAGTGCCAGCAGGCTCTCCCCGTTGAACCGGACCAAGCGGGCGATTTACCCAACTCGATTCGGATTGCTGTGGCCTCCAACACGGGGGAAAACCTCGATGGTCACTTTGGCTCTTGCCATCGATTTTTGATTTATCAGCTATCGGCCACTGCCCTCAAACTGATCGATGTGCGCTCGGCGGTAGCAGCTGACTTGAGTGATGATAAAAACCTGTTTCGGGTAAACCTCATTCGGGACTGCCCGGTCGTGTACGTTGCCTCCATTGGTGGACCTGCCGCCGCCAAAGTAGTACAAGCCAATATCTATCCCATGAAGGTCGAAACCGGCGGCAATATTCGAGATGTTTTGGCACATTTGCAGCACGCGATCGCCACATCTCCCCCCCCTTGGCTAGCCAAAATCTTAGGCGTAGCGGCCCCGCAGCGGGTAAAAAATTACCAAGCCGTGGGTTAACTCAGCCAGCTCACCTAGCAGCATGCGGCCAACAGACTCTGCTTCATTGCCTGACCCCGATGCAATGGGGCGAGCTGCTGGGGGGGTGCATGCAGTCTTAACATATCAGTTCCTCTCAATTGGACGACAAGCCAGCGCCCTAAAGGTTCCTTGAGTCCTCGTTGAAAAGAGGGAAAGCGCGATCGCCCCTTTAACTTCATGAACATGTCATCCCCAAAACAACAAAGTCAAGAAATCCAGCGCCTTACCGGGTTAACCCCTACTCACTTTGCTGACCTGATTCGGGTGGCCCAACTCATTGATCATCTGGGCGGCGGTGTTTCCGGTCGCATGGTTGCAGTGGACTGGATGAATTTTGGCATTCCACCCACGGTCGCCAGCAATCTACAGCTGCTGGGTCAACAATATCGATACGAATTGCCCCACGCCGACATTGAAGTGATTTGGCATGAGCTAACCCCGGAAGCCCGCAGTTGGTTGATCGCCCATCACCGCCATCTCTGGGAAATTGAAGAGGCATTTCCCCCTTTAGACGAGGATTAGCCTATCGTCATCCCCCGGCGCGAAGGTCTCTCTCCCTGCCGAGATCGCCGCAAACGCCGCTTGTTCACAGTTCTCCCGCGTCACCTCACCTTATCCACGGGGCGTCAGGTATCGACGCTGATAAATTTGGACTCGACCGAAACCAGCCCGCTGCGATCGCGGCTGGTCTCCCCCTGGAGCAGCCATCACATCAAACAAGTACACGCCGCTACGAGAGGGATTGCGCACTGGCTTGAGGGCAAACGTCACTTGGCGTCCGGGCGGTACTCCCTCTGCCAGCTGAATAGTCAATGTTTGAGTGTTGTCATCATAGTCAGCTGAGGCGATCGCATAGTCTTCGCGGTTTCCCGCCACTTCTCCATAGACCTCGATCGCCTCTACATGATAATCGAGGCGAGTGAAGCGACCTTCGATCAGCTCAACCGTCAGCGTTTTGAGGGGCTCTCCAGCATCGGGCAACAGGTCAATGGTTGCGTAGTAGGTGATATCTTTTTGATTGGTCAAATTTCGATTGGGCACAAACTCCTCGAGGCGGGGAGGATTGACAAAGGAAGTGCTACCGTCACTGAGCTGTACAGCCTGGGATGACATGAACAAACCTGACGCCGACGCCATAATCAGGCCAGTGATCGCCCCTACGGCCCAGACCTGGCGCTGAAATTTTCGAGGTAAGCCCATCATCATGACTGTCTCTCCCATTCACAAAATTTAGCGCGCTTGCAAGTCGCACAACATTTCTATTGTGCCTGAGAGTCGGGAAGCTGATTAAGCACGATCGCCCATTTGCAACACCAACTGGCTCAGTTTTTCTGCAGCCCCAGCGTCTCCTCGGGCACGGTGCAACTCCGTTCGCATCGCCTCTAGCTTTTCAGGGTGGTCAAGATAGTCCAGCACGCGATCGCCGATATCTTGGGCACTGAGTTGGCCGAGCAGTTCGGGGACAATTTCCCGCTGTGCCCAAATATTGGGCCAGGCAAACAACTTGCGTCGTCGTGATAGATAAGCCAAAAATAGCCGATTGATCAGTTTATTTAGGGGTTTGCCCAACAACGGTAGCGCCACGAGCAGACCGAGCAGACCATCCCAGGCATTCATCGCTTCTAGCTGCTGGGTCGGCAGCAAAACCAACATAGGAACCCCCAAAGCCCCAAGTTCCGCAGTATTGGCACCAACGGTGGTTAGACACAGCTCGCATTGGCTGGTCACGGCATGGGCGGGAAAGGGCTGCCACAGAAAAATGCGGGCACCATTAGCGGTCTTGATGAAGGGCAGCTCAGTCCCATCGGTAGTGACGAGCTCAGCGGTGGGAGCGGCAAAAACAGAGTGAAAGGGGTTTTGCTGAGGGTCAGCATAGGTCATCAACGTTGTCAGGTCGACCGTTGGCGCAACCGGCACCACAAATCGGACCTCCGGCCGCCGCTGATGAATATATGCCGCCGTGGCCAGTAGCAAGGGTACGCCCTGGGTAAGTTTGGCACGTTTTGACCCAGGTAATAGACCCATAAGGGGCGATGTCGCCGTTGGGGCTAGCGGTCCAGCGGCGATCGCCTGCCCAGCTAGGCTGGATTGCCCATCGGCCATCAAGTCACCGACGACTGTAAATTTCTCACGATAGCGATTAGGGGCCTGATCAACCAAGCTCTGATTCATCACGCCAAAGGCATCAACCCAGCGCGGCCAGTTAGCAAACCACTCAGCATACACAACTGTGGCATAGCCCAAATGGCGACCGATCACGACGGGATAAATTTGGTCGCCCCCTAAAAATAGAACCACCCCGCAATCGCGCCAGTCCCATAGCTCGGCGGTTTTGCCACGCAGTAAAAACGGCCAAAAATGTCGCGCCGCCTGGACCCGATCAACCTCTGGATACTGTTGGGCAATAGCGGCTTCTCGTCCGGTCGCATTGGGACAAGGGGAGAGCACCACTGAAATTCGCAAATCTGCTGTAGTCGGGATGTGCGATCGCAGCGCCGCAACAACGGGCTTAACCCAAGTGGTAATCTCCCCTGGACCATTAGCCAAAATCACCACATCCATTGGCGATACTGATGCTCCCATAAGCCGTTTACCCAGTGCGAGTCCAAAATTTTCGAGTCACCAGGATCAATCTCGAAACTTGAGGCGGTGGCGGTGGCTGGCCACTGACTCCACAATGCCGAGCGCCAAAAAGTTGGTGACTAATGCCGAGCGACCATAACTCATCCACGGTAGCGGAATCCCCGTGACCGGAGCGAGGCCAATGGTCATACCAATGTTGATCACCACTTGAAAAATCAGCATCGAAAAAACACCGATCGCCAGCAGTGAGCCAAAATTGTCTTTAGAATTTTGCGCAATCAATACCAATCGCAAGCAGATAAACCAGTAAGCCGCCACGACTGCGATCGCCCCGACAAATCCCCACTCTTCACCAATGGCGGAAAAGATAAAGTCCGTGTGCTGCTCAGGAATAAAGTTGAGCTGGGTTTGAGTACCCTGATGCAGTCCTCGTCCCCAGAGCTGCCCAGCACCGATGGCAATGCGAGACTGAATTAAGTGATAGCCACCGCCCAAAGGATCCTTATCGGGATCTAAAAACAGAATGAGGCGGTCTTTTTGATAGTCCTTGAGGAAACCCCAAAACACTTCGCCCAACTTTCCCGAGATCAAGTTCAGCGCCGTGGCCGTCACCGTGCTAAACAGTCGCCACGGAAGGGTCAGCCAAGCAATGACGCCCATGCCAATCGACCACGTCAGCCAAATCGGAATAGAAAAATGAAAGAGAATCGCCGCGACCAATGGCGAAATCATCAACACTAGCCAGCCGGGGTTGACATTGGCCCAATACAGCATGCCTAAGGTAATTGCCCCAAATACCAAAGATGTCCCAAGGTCAGGCTGGATAAAAACCAATCCCCAGGGAACAGCGGCGATCGCCAATATTCGGACCATGCCCAAGAGCGTAAGGGTCCTCTGTCCCTGGAGGAGAGCCGCTAAAGTAATGATCAGCCCAATCTTGGCAAACTCTGACGGCTGCACATTGAAGCCCATAATCGTGATCCAGCGCTGGGCCCCTAAGCCCGAGGTGCCGATAAAAATCACCGCCAGCAGTGACGCATTGACCACGCCATAGATGACCCACTGCCACTGTAAAAATACCTTGTAGTTAACTCGGGCAATGCCGAGGGCCATGACAATACTGAGCACGCCGAGAATAGCGTGATTCCAGCCAAAGATCGTGGCATCGAGGTTGATCTGGGTACTGGCAATCACGACGCTGGCAAACCCCGTTAGCAAGGACGCGATCAGCAGCAGTGACCAGTCAACATACTGCCATCCTTTGAGCCAGCGTTTCCAATTAGAGTGAATCCCAAAAGAACTGGACATAACCATCCTGCCAAACTCCGATCACCGCGACTCCGGCCATGGTACCATGGCCGGAGTCGCGGCGTAATTACAGTAGCACTCCCGTCGTCTCATCGGAATGAGGTTTTGCTAGGCCGTTAGCGCAGCTACCGAAACCTTCCCGGCCACGGTTTTAGCAATCTCGACCAGCGCTTTAGCTGAGGCGCTATCAGGTGATTGGATCACGATGGGCAAACCGCGATCGCCCCCCTCACGCACTGGCATCTCTAGGGGAATGCAGCCCACCAAGGGAACGCCCAACTCCTCAGCCGCCTTTTCGCCACCCCCAGAGCCAAAGATGTCGTACTGCTTATCGGGCATGTCTGGGGGAATGAAATGGCTCATATTCTCAACAATGCCGATGACGGGCACTTGCAGCTGTTGAAACATTCGCAGCCCGCGACGGGCATCAGCGATCGCCACATTTTGAGGGGTTGTGACAATCACGACCCCTGCCATGGGAACCGCTTGCGCCAGCGTGAGCTGAGCATCCCCGGTGCCTGGAGGTAGGTCAACCACTAGATAGTCGAGTTCTCCCCAGTTCACCTGATACAAAAACTGGCGAATTACGCCATTCAGCATCGGTCCCCGCCACACCACTGGCTGATCGCGATCAATCAGAAAGCCCATCGAGACCATCTTGACCCCGTGGTTAAAAGCCGGGTCCAAGACTTCCCCCTGGGCACCTTGCTGCACCCTGACTTGAGCCTGCTCTAAGCCGAGCATGGTTGGAGCATTAGGGCCATAAATATCCGCATCAATCAGCCCGACTTGCGCACCGACTTGCGCCAGTGCCACCGCCAGGTTGACCGCCACTGTACTTTTCCCGACGCCCCCTTTGCCGCTGGATACCGCGATGAAATTTTTTACGCCGTCAATGCCTTGGCGATCGGGCAAGGATTTTTGCTGAGGCGTTTCAGCTGTCACTTCAACCTCCACCGATTCGACACCGGGGAGCTGCTTCACGGTGCGCTCACAGTCTTCAACGATAAACTCCCGCAGGGGGCAAGCCGGCGTTGTCAGCACGAGGGTAAAGCGGACGTTGCCGTTCTCGACTTCTACGTTGCGAATCATGTTGAGCTCGACCAAGCTCTTTTGCAGCTCCGGATCTTGAACCGGGCGCAAGACTTGCAGAATAGCGGGAACATCCAAGGTCATGATTAATGGCTCTAGCAAAGGGATAGCGACAAACACTGACAAAATCGTGCATCCCTTCATCTTAAAGGGTGAACCGTAGCCTCTTGAAATTAAGTCCATAGGGCCCCTACATGCTAACCATAAGCGGACTGACCCAGGACACAAACCCAGGTTGCCGGATGATTATTGTTGGCAGCCTTTAATACTATTTCTGCGAATCACGACTACACATAGGTTCTTCAAAATCCCTTTTTCAAGGGGGTAGCGACAGCGGGGGATCGTCAAATCTACAGCGCTATTACAGAGAATTGGTATGAGGGAATCCAGCACAGAATATTCGAGGGTTGGTTCAAGGTGTGGGGTTCTGGGTTCAAAGGGGGGCTGCCTGAATTTGCCCAAGGCTAAAGTAGCCTAGGAATGACGCTCGCCAAAGAGGACAACCGAGCAGGTCAACCCATCCAACACTTGGTGGGTGACATCACTCACGGCGAGACCTCCCGCGGTGCGGCGACGCATGGAACGCAGAATGACGAGATCAACATGGCGGGCCGCACTGAGAATCACCGCCCCCGGATCGTCGTGGCGCACCATTTTGATGGTGCAGTCGACGGCTGGGCCAGCGGCTATAACGGATTTAAGCTTTTCTTTGAAACGCTGGCGGGTAGCCGCTGCATCGGTGCGATCGCTAACATGCAGCAACGTGATGCTAGCCTCATGGGTGTCCGCCAGAATCTGACCAAATCGAATAGTGCGTATAGTTTGGGGCGTCATGATTTTGACGGGAATCAGAATGCGCCGCATCTCGCGCGGGGCCGTTTGTAATCGCGTCACCGCCACCGGGCAGTGGGCCGCCCAAAAGACACTATCAATAACGGTGCCAAATAGGCGAGCTCGCAATCCCACAGTTGAACTCCAACCCATGACAATCAGTTGAGCATTCTGTTCGCGGGCGGTCCGGCTAATCGCCTCGGCAATATCGTCATCGATGCGGTTTTGAGCGATCGCTGGCGTGCCGAGCGCGCGACTTAGGTCTTCAGCGGTTTGTAGTAAAGCACGATTGCGCTCCAGCGCGATTGTCAATTGAGGGGCGTCCATATGCATATGAGCTGGTGCGATCGCCAGTGGTACGATATATCCCGCTTCGTGGTGGGCAATCAGGGCTGCCATTTCGATCAGATATTGCTGCGTAGTAGGGTTGGAAACGGGGACAACCACCGCAAACTGAGCAGTCGAGGGCAAATCGGTGGCGGGCCAAGCCGCCCAATCCTCAGGGTCAGAGGGGGACTCCACTAAGGTGGGTAAAGGAAGCGCTCGGGCAAATCGACTCGTGGCAATTGAGCCCACCAGAGACGTTATCAGCATCAATACAATGACGGCATTAAAGAGCGGTGCCGTCAGCAGCCCTACTTGCAATCCCACCAAGGCAGCCGCTAACGTCGCCGCCACCTGGGGCAAAGAAAGTGACCACATCGTGAGAATTTGTATCCAGCTATAGCGAAAGCCAAGCCCTGCGATCGCCGCCGCCAGAAACTTAGTCAACAGCAGCATCATGACAATACCGAGGGTCAGCCCTAGGCGATCGGTCAGGGCAGACAAAAATACCGGCACATCCAATAGCAGCCCCATACAGACAAAGAAGAACGGGATGAAAATAACGCTGCCAAAAAACTCAACCTTCTCTTTCACCGGGCCATCACCCACCACATCATTCACCGCCAGCCCCGCCAGAAACGCCCCAACTACCTAATCAATTCGAATAATTTGCGCTCCCACAGCCGCCAAAAACACCGCCAGCAGAATGAACAAAAATTTATTGCTCTGCTCATCCCCTGTGCGCTGAAAATACAGCTTGCCAACCCGGTTTAAGCCAAACAAAACCGCCGCTGCATACAGGCCTAGCGTCGCTAATTGCCCGGCCAGCGACCACACCGAAAAGTCACCCTCCGCAACGGAGGCACAGATCGCCAGCACCAATAGTGCTGCAATGTCTGTAAAAATCGTGGCCCCGATGGTGACGGTGACGGACTCATCGCGGGCGACGCCGAGCCGCATCACAATGGGATATGCCAGCAAGGTATGGGAAGACAGCAGAGACCCAATGAGCACCGCTGCCAGCCACCCCTGCCCGGCCCAGCGACCGAGGAGAATCCCCCCCACCAAAGGCAACGCAAACGTCAAGCCTCCAAACAGCATTGAGCGGCGGCGGTTGCGGCCAAATTCCTGGGGGTCAATCTCCAAAGCTGCCACGAACATGAGATAGACCTTGCCCACATCAGAAAACAACTGTTCAACGTCTCCGGCCGGATTCAGCAACCCTAATCCGTTGGAGCCTAGCAGGACTCCCGCCAACAGCAGCCCCACGAGCCCAGGCAACTGCATTCGCTCAAAGAGTGGCGGCAGGGTCAGACTGACCAGCAGTAACGTCGTGAACGCCACCAGTGGATTATCAAACAACAGGTCTTGAACGATATCCATATTGACTTCTCTAAGGACCTCACAAGAGATAGAGGAACCCTGACTCCGGAGGTTTATGGCTGATGCCTTACTCTCTCGCAAGTATAGAGAGTCTAACCAGTAGAAATGAGACTCCCTTGATAGATGTGTCGCCACTCGGCGGCGGTACGGTACCGTCAAGACAAACGCAAAAAAAAGGGCTGAGCAGCGCTCAACCCAAATCGATACAGGAGTTATAGGAGATAACGACTTCAGCCAAGTCCTATTTGCAGCACAGGGCAGCAGACAAACTTGATAAAGTATTGGCGCTTATCTATGGTGCAGGAGTTAGGAATATAGCCTTGTCAATTGTTATTTCAGCAAAAAAGTTTGAATTTGGCAACCGCCTAGGGACAACTGCCAGCTGCGATCGCCCACTCAGGCCCCATCGGCAAGATTAAATCCGAGTTAATATTTGCACCAAAACGAATGGTGCACAGAGGTCTCTGATACTGTTCTCAAGTCTCACTTCAACGTAGTGATCCTGCTCGGATTGGAGTGAGCCATCAGCCTATTGTTGGTTGAGGCAAGACCCGCGGCCACTAGTCCTGACGATGCGTTGACTAGTCAGGTTGTCTAGTCCCAATCGGTCAATTGGTCCGAAAGAGCCGCCACGTTAAATGTGGGTAAGTTGATCGGAATCAAGGGATGCGGCACTTGAGACATGACCGTGAGTCCAGCAATGACAATCGCCGCAGCGGCAAAGTAAGAGTCAAGTTTATCAAGCAATTTTCTCATTGTGGTCGAATAAAACTAAAGGACTGAGCATATTAAAAACTGAATTAATGCATTGATGAAGCTGGCAGGGTGACCCAGAATTCTCCCAACCAACGATTCTCAGAGAGCGTTCTTCTCACCGACTTTGAGATGTCTCAGTAAACTACCTGGGTCATGTCAAGTCGTCAGCGATCGCAACTTCTATTCAAATTCTTGCTTACTCTCAGATTACCCATCCTCTATCGGCTAATAGATTTCCTGGTAACAATGGCTACTAAATAGGCCAATGGCTTTGCTTACCCAGTTGAAGTGCGATCGCTTAGCAAGCCCCGTCTAGGGGCTAGCGAGTAAACTTCGAAGCAGCTTTCCGGCAGCTGTTGCTCAGGTTGGCATTTACTGCCACGATCACCCCCAGCATCCCAACAGTGGATAGGGTTGTTGCCTGTATCTTTTTACTGACGTTCTAAGCTGTCTGATCGGCCATGATGGGAACGGCGTCATTGATAGATCACGATGGGAAAGAAACCACGCATCCGGCCAATCGCAGTTTGTTTGTTTCGCCGGGGCGATCGCATCCTGGTCCGGGAGAAAACAGATACCGTCAAAGGCACTCAATTTGCTAGGCCATTGGGCGGCGGCATTGACTTTGGAGAGCACAGTCGTGATGCCGTAATCCGAGAAATTCGCGAAGAGCTAGACGCGGAAATTTACCACGTTGAGCAGGTCTGCATCCTAGAGTCGCTTTACCACTACGAAGGCGCACAGGGCCACGAAATTGTTTTTGTGTATGACGGTAAGTTTGTTGATGAGCAACTGTACGCGCAACCAACGTTAACCGTAACCGAGGGCAAACGGACCTTTACCGCGGCTTGGCGATCGCTCGCAGAGCTGGAACAATCAGAAATCGCTTTAGTGCCAGAGGGGTTGGCAGCATTCCTCAAAGCACCAGTTAGGCTAATGGAGACCTAATTTACTTCCGCTGATAGCGTCAAAGTTAAGGGCGGGATGGCCGACTGGGGCTAGCAATAAAACTGGCTGCGGTCCAGCACCACTTCACCATGGTTGGGAATCCAAGCAATCCACGTCGAGAGAGACTCTTGACACAGGAGCTGGGCCAGCTTAATCCCACGGGAACTGGGGCTTTGCCAAAGATTAACCCAGGTGTTTTTTGCATAAGCCAGATGACAAACCGGATACCGATTAGTCTGACGCTCGCGATTAACACGGGGCCTCAGTAAACAGCCAGGATAGATATTCATACTGATGTGCTCATGGGAGGAATCACGTGACTTTTTGTGATCGCAAATGTAGTGAGATACACAAAAATCGTGTTTTATGTATCTAATTTTACATTAAATTGTGCAAACTCTCAAGATGGATGAGTTGCAGTCAAAGATGACTTGCGCTACATGAGGCTTTTGCGATTAAAAACGATAAAAGTTGATTTGCCGGTCTGACCTCACCAGCTGAGTCATCACAACCAACCGCGATCGCTCGACAATGCCAGCTTGCTGATATCTAATGGGTTCACATGGACGAAGTCATTCCCCTGATAGATGTCTATTTTCTCAACAATCTTCTAAAGATTAGGTAGCGCACTGCCATCGAGCAACTTTTTTAGCTGGTCATCGCTGATCTGACTGATTGAGTTGGCGGCCAGCCTAGGCGCCAGCGATACGAGTCCTGTGCAAAGTGCAATTTTCGCCTGATACCTACTTTCGTCTTCAACTTATGCCAACTGCATCTCTTTCCCCCGAACTGGTCTATAGCGTTGTCGAAAATCGCCATAGCAACCCGTTTGAGATTTTAGGCTGTCATTCCCTAGCCTCGGACAACGGTCACTCCAGCTGGGTGGTGCGAGCCTATCTACCCGATGCTGAAGCCGCTTGGATTGTGCATCCGGGAGATCGCCAAGAGTATCCTATGCAGGCGGTTTATCACCCTCACTTTTTTGAATGTGAAATCCCTGGTGCAGAGGACCGCAACTACCGCATCAAAATAAAGGAAGACGGTCATGAGCGGATCATGCGGGACCCTTATGCATTCAAGTCTCCGCTGCTTACCGATTTTGATATTCATTTGTTTGTGGAAGGCAACCACCATCTGATTTACGAAAAGATGGGGGCTCATCCGGTCGAGGTTGAGGGGGTACGAGGCGTTTACTTTGCGGTTTGGGCACCCAACGCCCGTAACGTTTCGATTGTGGGTAACTTCAACAGTTGGGACGGCCGCAAGCACCAGATGCGGATGCTAAGCGGCGGCGTTTGGGATCTGTTTATTCCCGAACTGCAAGTAGGCGAAATCTACAAATATGAGATCAAAAACCAGTCAGGGCATCTCTATTTAAAGTCCGATCCCTACGGCTTTCAGCAGCAGGTGCGACCCGACACGGCATCTATCGTGGCTGACCTCACCTACGAGTGGCAAGACCAAGACTGGCTGGAGCAGCGTCGTCAGACTAATCCCCAAGAGCAGCCAATCTCCGTCTATGAGGTGCATTTGGGTTCGTGGATTCACGACAGCATCGAAAATCCACCGCCAGGTAGCAGCTACACGGTGCCGGTGGACCAAAAGCCGGGAGCGCGGTTTCTTACCTACCGTGAGTTAGCTCAGCGACTCATTCCCTACGTCAAAGAACTGGGCTATACCCACATTGAGGTGCTGCCAGTTGCTGAGCACCCCTATGACGGCTCATGGGGATATCAGGTGGCAGGTCACTATGCCCCCACCTCTCGCTTTGGTTCTCCCCAAGACTTTATGTACTTTGTAGATCAATGCCATGCCCATGGCATTGGGGTCATCGTCGACTGGGTACCCGGCCACTTTCCCAAAGATAGCCATGGCCTCGCTTACTTTGATGGAAGCCATCTTTATGAGCATGAGGATCCGCGCCGAGGCGAGCACAAGGAGTGGGGCACGCTGGTATTCAACTATTCACGTCATGAAGTCAAAAACTTTTTGATTGCCAACGCGCTCTTTTGGTTTGACAAGTACCACATCGACGGTATTCGAGTAGATGCCGTAGCGTCGATGCTTTACCTTGACTACGATCGCGAAGATGGCCAGTGGGTCGCCAATCACTACGGCGGCAACGAAAACTTAGAGGCGGTCGACTTTTTGCGGCAGCTCAACTACTTAATTTTTGGGTATTATCCCGGCGTGCTTTCCATTGCCGAAGAGTCCACCGCTTGGCCCAATGTGTCGCGACCAACCTATGTAGGGGGACTCGGCTTTAACCTCAAATGGAACATGGGCTGGATGCACGACATGCTCCACTACTTCCACGAAGACCCAATTCACCGGCGCTATCACCACAACAACATCACGTTTTCAATTTGGTATGCCTTTAGCGAAAACTTCATGCTGGCCCTCTCCCACGATGAGGTCGTGCACGGTAAAGGCAATCTGTTTCAAAAAATGCCGGGGGACGATTGGCAAAAGTTTGCCAATTTGCGATCGCTCTTTGCCTACATGTTCACCCATCCCGGCAAAAAGACCCTGTTCATGGGTATGGAGTTCGGCCAGACTACGGAGTGGAACGCTTGGCTAGACCTAAACTGGAGCCTACTCAACTATGAACCTCATCAAAAACTGAAGCAGTTCGTGGCTGATCTCAATGCCCTGTATCAGCAGGAACCCGCGTTGTACACCGATGACTTTTCCCATGATGGTTTTGAGTGGATTGAGTGCAACGACGCTGACAACAGTGTGGTCACCTTTATCCGGCGGGACAAATACTCCGAGCAATTTATTGTGACGGTGTGCAACTTTACCCCTCAACCCCTCTATGACTACTGGGTCGGTGTACCGCAGTCTGGCTATTACCGTGAATTGATCAATAGTGACGCACAAAAATATGGCGGTAGCGGGGTTACTAATTTGGGCGGCAAACAGAGCCACCAGTGGGATCATCCCCGCTGGCCCCAGGCGCTAAGTTTAACGCTGCCCCCGCTGGGCGTAGCGGTGTTTAAGCTTGATCAATAAGCCCATTGACATAATCTGACCAGCACGTTGTTGATCGTCGATGGCGTGCTGTTGCGTGTTTGTACAAACCACTGACGGCTGTTCGTGCCCTACAGGAGATTTCTACATGGTTGCTGTTAACCGCATTCAACGGTTAGAAACGGAAACTCAGACACTGCTAGATTGGGCTGAAGCGGTCCAACAGTCTGAAGAAACGCTGTTTCATAAAGCCCAAACCCTAGCGACTCGATTGGGAGCGCACTATCGGGCAGACGGGTTCACTGAAGTTGGTTTTCGGGCACCGGAACTCGGCGCTGACATGGTGCAGCCTAAGAACATCTTTTTAGAGATATTTACGCCTAAAACCGCCATCGACCCAACCCGGCCCACCCAAACGGCGATCTTTCGGCGAGATCAGGTGGAACTCGCAAAGCAAGGGGAATATTTTTGGGGCGTAGTATCGGGGATGAAGCCGGGCACCAAGACGGAATTTGGCTCGTTTTATCGGCTGCGATACCTCGACATCAATACCAATGAGGTCCGCGTCATCGGCGATTGCTTAGCTTACTCGCTGCCCTATGGCGTTTATGCCCCTGCCGAACTGTACGATATGTCACGGCTACAGCGCGATCGCGCCGATCTGGCCTATTTCGCCCAAGGCGACAAGGATGAAAATGGCGTGATGCGAGTGCATCCGCCCACCAACATTTTGCAGCTACATGTCAATACGGCCTCGCCCAACCGCTATCTCAGCGGCCTTACCGCCACTTACCGGGCGATCGCCCAAAAACTACAACAGCAGGAGCCATTAACCCCGGCTGAGCAAAACTTTATCGGTTACGACGCGGTCCAGCTTTTACCCATTGAGCCCACGGTGGAATATCGCGGGCAGTATGAATTAGGACAGGGATTTTTCATCATCCGCGATGAAGACACTTACACCATGGACCCCGAAACGGAAGAAATTGAGCGAGAAAAGGAAGATATTGCCGTCACGCTCAAAAAGCCGGATACCGAAAACTGGGGATATGACATTGTGATCTTTGGCTGCTCAGCAACCGATCCCTCCGTGTTAGAAACCCTGCGCCCCGACGAGCTGGTGGAATTCATCGAAACGCTGCACACCTTTCCAACTGGGCCGATTCAGGTGATTTATGACGTGGTCTACGGCCATGCTGATAACCAAGCGATCGACTTGCTCAATGGGCGCTTTCTGAAAGGGCCCAATATGTACGGGCAAGATGTCAATCATCAAAATCCAACAGTGCGGGCAATTTTCTCGAAATGCAGCGCCGCAAAAACAATACCGGGGTCGACGGAGTACGGGTTGACGGGGCCCAAGATTTCAAGTTCTTTAACCCCATCTCCGGACGGGTGGAGTATGACGACAACTACCTGAGTGATATGGCTGAGGTGCTGCAAGCGAGCGGAGATAGTGTACGGCAACCATTCACGATCTTTGAAGACGGGCGACCTTGGCCAGCCGAGGGGTGGGAGGAGATATCCACCTATCGCGACATTATTGAATTCACACCCGATGCTATTCAGTGGGGGCCACTGATTTTTGCCCACAATACTCCCAGCATTCGTCAGTTTTGGGAGCGTAAATGGCGACGTGTCACTGAGCAGATGCAACTGGGGGCGCAGTGGATCACGGGCTGCGGCAATCACGATACGCTGCGACGCGGCACCCAGGTTGATCCAGCGTTAGCCATTAACTGGAATCTCGGCCACAGCCTACCAGAAGTGTTGAACAATGCCTACGACAATCCTGCGATCGCGCTGATGACCTACGGCTTTAGTCCTGGGCTACCGATGGATTTCATCAACTGTACAATGCGAGCTCCATGGGGCTTTTTACGCAATACCGACGATCGCTACGGCGTCAAGGTCGTCGCGGAGGAAATTGGAGGCTTCTTAGATTGGCAAATTATCCCCGAAACCTACGACTGGCCAAATATTTTTCCTCGGTTGAAGGCGATGGACTTTGGCAAACTGCCGGAGCTGCGGCAATTCGTTCGGGGGCTCTACAGCGCGATCGAAGAAACCGGCTATGACCTAGACCAAGTCGCCAATTTGTGTCAGGAGTACATTACCGCTAGCCCCAACACCGACAGCACTACCGCCGCAGTCACCCAGCCCAAATCAGCACAGGAACTCCAGAAACTCAACGTCCCTGACAAGTCGATGGTGCTGACGGAGCTAACGGTGGCCAAGCTGAAGGAGTTTGCCCATAACTTTATGGAAGATGCCCATGAGCTCTGTAATGTTTGGCTCCAGCAAGATACGTTGGAGCCTGAGCAAGTGGCTTACAACTTGGCCTTGCGACGGTTTCGGCAGGCTCACCCTTGGCTGCGAGAGAACTTGTCCAACCTTGATCGCTTCAACCGCATCAATACGGATGAACAAACAATTTTTTACGGGTTAAGAACGGCTCCCAACAGCGATTCGTCATCGCTTTATCAGGTTGCCATGGTGACCCACATGGGCGGCGACTCCCTAGAAATCCCCCTAGGGGACTGGCTACAGATTGATCCGGCCGAATGGCAAGTCGCGATCGCCTCCCCCGGGTTATCCCTCGCAATTGACGAGGCCATGCCTACAGCATTCTCTCTAGGCGACAGTCAGGCCGTTTTGCTCAAGCGGCTCGCATAAAGCCACAGCGTTGTATCGGGGCGGACTTTGCCGGGACGGATGTCTGCTCTACCTTAAGCCGACTGCCGCTGCCATTCCACATAGGGCAACTGAGCGGCCGTGGTTTGAATTGCCTCCTTCTGGGCCACCAATTGACCACAAGCATCCCAAGTCCCCTCGAGAAACATCTGCCGGGGACCACTAGCGATTGCCACCGCAGCCGAAAAATCCCCCATCTTAACGGTCATCGAGTCTAGATTGAGCGTCAGGGGGTTTTGAGGAGCCTCAGTAATTTGTGTTTGCAGGGCGGTGGCCACCTCAGCGGTAACCGTCACACAGGGCACCCCCATAGCCACACAGTTACCCATAAAGATTTCCGCAAAGCTCTCGCCAATCAGCGCTTTGATGCCCCAGCGGGCGATTGCCTGGGGAGCGTGCTCCCGCGAGGAACCGCAGCCAAAGTTGCGATTGACTACGAGGATCTCAGCCCCTTGATATTGGGGTTGGTCAAAGGCATGTTGGCCGGCAAGCTGGGCGCGATCGTCGGCAAATACCTGTTGCCCCAGCCCGTCAAAGGTGACACAGCGCAAGAACCGAGCCGGAATAATGCGATCGGTATCAATATCGTCGCCGGTCAGGGGAAGACCAAGACCTGTTATCGCTGTTACCTGAGACATGGTGAACCTGTTGAATGAGACGATTGCTGGTCTTTCATCATATCGCTATGACCCTCAGTCATCGCAACGCCTGATCGCTCTGTGGCGTGTTACTAGCCCTAGCCAACTGATAGGGGGTCAGGGGTCAAGTGGTCTTCGGCGGAGTCAATTTTATTGGTCAGCCATAAAGACTGGTAGGGGCGCATGGTGTACGCATCTCCTAGTGCAGTGAAGCGATCGCCGCTAATCAAATCTGTCCAGTCGTCGGTATCCAACAAATTAAGGTCAGATAGCTGTAGCTTTTGCGATTGATTGCTCAAGTTATGAATCGAAAAGATGCTCTGGTCGCGGGCCATACTCTGACGCCAAAACGCAAAAATCGCTGGATTTAACGGGTGCAGGGTGTACTGGGTCGCATTGGGGTGAAAGGCCCGCTGCAAACGACGAATTTTGATCAACCGAGATAGTTCTGACAAGACTTGGGCATGGGGAGAGTCCGGATCAGCTAAAGCGGCTTCTAGAGCTTGAACATCCCATTTGTAACGGTTGATGGTGCGATTATGTCCCGTTTTGGCGACGCCGTCATGGTTGTTGCGGGTAGCCAACAAACTGTGGATGTAAAAAGCTGGAATGCCCTCTAAGGACATCATGATGGTCTGAGAGCACAGGAATCGCTCAATCTGCCATTCGTCCTTACCGGCCACGGTACCTTGCATGGCGTCAAACAGCGAAATGTTGATTTCATAAGGCGATTCGGTGCCGTCGGCGTGGCTCCGCATACTAATCTTGCCGCCAAACTGCTTCATCGTTGCCAGTAGCGCCTGATATTCATCGGCGGTGAGTAGTCCTTCAGTGGGGCGCAGACCAATACCATCGTGGGACGCCGTAAAATTGAAATAGGCGCAGCCGATGGGCGCGGGGGGCATACTCATCATCCACTGCTTGAGATAGTCCGATCTCCCCTGCATCAACGCATTGAGCACCAGTGGCGGCAGACTAAAGTTGTAAATCATGTGGGCTTCGTTGCGATTGCCAAAGTAGCTGAGATTTTCCCGATTGGGGACATTGGTCTCAGTGATGATGGCAATCTGCGGATCAATCATCTGCAGCACTTCCCGCAGCAGCCGCACGATGGTGTGAGTTTCAGGAAGGTGAATGCAGCGAGTCCCCATTGCTTTCCACAAGTAGCCTACTGCATCCAGGCGAATGTAGCGGGCTCCAGCCTGCACATAAAACAATATGATTTTGAGATATTCCAGCAGGACGTCGGGATTGCAAAAATTGACGTCAAGCTGATCACTGCTAAAGGTGCTCCAAACGTGACGCGGGCCATCAACGGTGTCTAGCTTGGTTAACAACGATGAGCTCCGGGGACGGACGACATCGGCAATGCCCGCAGCATCGGGTTCGACCTCGATGAAATAGTCACGGCCCGGCTGTTCTCCTGCTTGAAATTGCTTGACCCACGGATGCTCACCTGAGACATGGTTAATGACCAAATCCACCATGAGATTGAAAGACTGGCTGATGCGCTTGATATCCTCCCAATCCCCCAGTTCCGGATCAACGGTCATGTAGTCTTTGATGGCAAAGCCGTCGTCTGAGGTGTAGGGAAAAAACGGCAGGATATGAACGCCGGTAATACTCTCTTTGAGGTGAGTCTCCAGGAAATCAGCCAGCACGGCTAAGGGCGATCGCCCATCATCAGCCATCACACTATTGCCATAGGTGATCAACAGGACATTGTCATGGCTCCACTTGCGCCAGTTTTCTCGGCTGCCGCTTTGGATGTGCGGCTGTAACAGATCTTGTAGCTGGGGCAGTAAGTCATCGACCACATCAGGGGGATAAACTTTGGCGAGCAACGGCTGAATCCGAGAAGAAAGCGTCATAGGTTCAAGCGATTAATACAAAACGGTGAAGGCGATCGAAAGCAGCCAAAGCCTATGCAAGCAGCAATTAGATTTGACATTGGACTTCCTCAAACCAACGGTCGAGCCCCATTGTTTTGAGGTTCTGGCTCTCCATGGGGCAATGCACTTTGAGCTGGGGACAGCGACCACAGCCGAAAAAGTTGTTGAACAACTGCTCAAGGATGAGGCCAGACGTTAATTAACGTGTAAGCCTATCACCCTGATGAAAAAGTCTTGTAATGCTTGACACTACAAAACACAAAAGGCAATTTTTTGGTAGATAAATCGGCTTTTTGACATATTTTTGGTCTTTTGAGCCATCCGAGTTCTCCGTTGACAGTCAGAAAGGAAAGTGATGTGCCAATCATGGCTAGGCTGGGTAACCTGCCAGGTTCTCAATGTCTAAGCTGAAGTAGATAGTGGGGGACAATAGAGGAGACGGCCAGTGCAGCAATGGATTACCAGAATTCGCGGGGGCGCTTTGATGGGGATAGGCTATATGCTGTCGCCGCTGTCCTGGTGGAATGATGTCTTTTTCAATCTGCCCATTGCCCTGCTCTTTGGCTATGGGGTGGCCTGGCTGCATCCGGGATGGCTACTGCCGGGCACGGTGGCTGGATACTGGTTTTCCAACGTGCTGGGCATGGTAATGATGCAGTTTGGCGCTACCGATCTCTGGTTTGCCGCAGCGTCCCGTCAGCCCAAACGTGATTTACTCATCGGTTTAGGTAGCTCAACGCTTTATACCTTAGTAATCACAGCGTTAATCTACTGGCATGTGCTAGAGATGCCTACCTTTTTGACGGATTTAGCCCACTAGGGACATTGATGTTCAATGAACAGTGCATTCAATCATCAGCTTGACTGTAGTTGCCGCTGTGGGTAATACGATAGCTGAGCAAAATTACGGGTATGATACCTACCACCAAGATCGCTAGGGCCGGCGCAGCGGCATCGACTAGGCGCTCATCTGAGGCATATTGAAACACCCGTACTGCTAATGTATCGAAATTAAAGGGGCGGATAACCATGGTGGCTGGCAATTCTTTCATCACATCAACAAACACTATCACCGCGGCGGTCAGTAAACTGCCCGATAGCAAGGGCGCGTGAACCTGGGTCAGCGTTTTGGTGGGTGAGTTGCCTAGGCTGCGGGAGGCGTCGTCTAAGGTTGGACGAATTTTGGTCAATCCGGCCTGGAGCGTGCCTATAGCGATCGCCAAAAACCGCACAAGATAGGCAAATACTAGGGCTGCCACGGTGCCGCTCAATAGGAGACCAGGGGAGACACCCAAGACCTGCTCGGCAAAGGTAGCGATCGCATTATCTAACTTTCCAATGGGCATCATGATGCCCACAGCGATGACGGCCCCCGGCACGGCATAGCCCAGGGATGCCACCTGTACACCTAAGCGAACGCTGCGGCTCGGCTGGAGTCGCGCCCCATAGGCCAAAATCAGCGCCAGCAAGATGCCCAACCCTGCTGTAGTGCTAGACAGTATCAGGCTGTGGGTGGCGAGCTCTACAAACTCCCGATTGAGGGATTTGTCAAGGTTGCTCAGGGTCATGTTGAGCAAGAGTCCCCCCGGCAAGAGCAACCCCAGGCTGATCGGCAGCACACAGAATAGGATCGCCGCGATCGCCCGTAGCCCGCCTAGCTCAAACCGTGACAGGCTGGGCTGGCTGCCTACGGCCTGGTAATAGCGCGCTTGGCGACGGGACCAGCGCTCTAGCACAATCAGGGTAGCGATAAAGAGAAGCAAAACGCTCGCTAACTGAGTCGCCGCTAGCCGCTCCCCCATGCCAAACCAAGTGCGATAAATCCCGGTGGTAAAGGTCGGGACGCTGAAATATTCCACTGTGCCAAAGTCATTGAGGGTTTCCATAAGAGCCAGGGCAGTGCCAGCAGCGATCGCCGGTCGCGCCAGGGGCAAGGCCACCGTACGAAAGCTCCGCCAGGGACTACAGCCCAGCGATCGGCTGGCTTCTAACGTACAAACGGACTGCTCTTGAAAGGCCACCCGGGCCAACATATAAACGTAGGGATAAAGCACCAGGCTAAATAAGACAACGGCTCCGCCCAGCGATCGCACATCGGGAAACCAGTAGTCACCAGCACTTTCCCAGCCCATCAGAGTTCTCAATCCGGTTTGAACGGGACCGTAATACTCCAAAAAATCGGTATAGGTGTAAGCCAACAAATAGGAGGGGGCCGCTAGCGGCAACAGTAACGCCCACTCAAAAAGTCGCCCCCCCGGAAAACGACATAGGGTAACAAGCCAAGCCGTACCTACGCCCAATAGCAGCACCCCTATGCCCACTCCTACCATCAGACCCAAGGAATTGAGGACGTAACTGAGCAGCACCGTCGTCGCTAGGTGCTGCCAAATCTCGTTGGCCGCCTCTCCACCGAGGTGGCTCAAGGCGCCTAAAACAACGGCCAACAGCGGTGTGGCCGTCAATAAAGCAATGACTAAAACCGCGATTGTCCACCCTGAAAGGGCTGGCAATTGCCAACGTCGAAACCAAGGCGGGGGGGGGAGCTTAACGGTAGGAGTAACCATATCTATAACTTTGGGCGATCGCGACGGCACTAGCTTGACAGGGTTTGCAGGTCTGCCAAGGTCAGGATTTCACGACCCATGACATAAATTGCTGAGCCATCCGGCACAGAAAACACCATCAAATATTGCTGACCAGTTTCATTGCCGGGACGTGTCAACTCATATACGTTGCGGCCCGTATCTTCTAGATCATCTCGCAAATTGACTTGGTAGCCATTGTTCTTGAGTCCATCGATGAGCGATCGCGCCACCGCACGATAGCTGCCCGCATTTGGCACCTGTCGGCAGTCGGCCAGGCCAAAACAGCCACCGGTCGCCCCCGCTAAGTGAGGAAAATCAGCCCCATAGCTAGCCAACGGTCCAGCCGCGTTTTCTGGAGACGACTCATCCGCCTGAAAAGCTGGATTGGCGTTACTGGGCCTTTGGTCCTCTGATTGCGTCGCCTCTTCCGTTGGCTCCTCGGGGAGTGGCTCTGGCTCCACCGCTGGATTGGGAATCTGGACAGGGGAGGCAATCGGCGTTGCAGGCTCCACAGCTGCCGTTGGCACCGTCGGCACGGGCTCCGCCCCGGGCTCCACCTCGGGGGCGTCAGCCGGGCGCTCTGGCAAAATCACCACCTCCACCTCGTCACTTTCTTGAGCCTGAGTTGACGCTGGCACCGATGGCGAGACGGGGGGCGAGGGCATCGGCAGCTGCAACACTACACTGTGGGCGATCGCTGAGAGCGCCAATACACCAACTGAGATACCAATCAATTTTTGAGGTGAGGGAGAGGAAACCAAGGGCTATACCGCAATCCAGCTGAACTATGCCAGTACCAACATCCACCGTCAGACTGCAAACCATACTGACAGTCACTCTAGCCTGTAATCATAGCCTTAATGGTAGTCGCTTGCAATAAGAGCGAAGCCGCCTGATGCTCAAGCTCGGTCGAAGCTGACGATTTGTCAAGTGCCTGCGAGTTTTGGTCCATTCCCATCCCTGGTTCAGCTGCGAGAAAAGGCTGACCATGACTCTTAAAAACCGGCTGGCCTATAGCCCAGGATCTAAGAGACTAACGCTAGACTGTTGGAGGTTTAGACACGATCTGAGGATATGAGAGCAAAATCTATTCTGCTCAGAGGGGCAGGCTTGGCGGTGGTGGCTGCGAATGTGGTGATTGTGGGATGCTCTTCGTCATCGTCCCAATTGGATGCCCAAGACGCGATCGCCCAAGCAAAAGCGGGAGAATGTCTGTCGTGTGAACTGCCGGGTGCTGATTTATCCGGACAAAACCTTAAGGCCGCCAAGCTCAATCGGGCCAACTTGAGCAATGCCCAGTTAGTGGGAGTCGATTTGAGCAATGCCCTACTGGATAGCGCTGACTTTCAAGGGGCTGACTTGTCCAATGCTAACTTGACCGGAGCAGCATTAACCGCCGCCAACTTAGCCGGTGCCACGCTCAAAGGCGCTGACCTCAGTGGGGCCTATCTCCGGGGGGCCAATCTATCAGACACCGACCTGACTGATGCCAACCTCAGCAGCGCCGACCTGACTGAGACTAACTTAGACAGCGCTATTCTCGATGGCGCAACCCTAGAGGATGCGCTACTGCCTGAGGGGTTTGTGCCTCCTAATTAAAAGCTCAGGGGCAGCTTTGGCAGTGGCCTGATAGCTGCGGTGTCAGCTCGCCTTGCGCCGATTAGGCCCGGGCGGCTGACCCAGCAGGGGCTACCGGGCTGCTTGCAATCGGCGTAGGGCTTCAGCAAAAAAGTCCTGCGGTACAGCGCCTGGGATCAGCAAATCATCCATAACAAAGGTCGGCGTGCTTCGCAGTTGCAGTTCCTGAGCCAAGGCGAGGTCGCGGGCAACTGCCTGTTTAGCCGCCTCACTATCGCGATCGCGGTTGAACTGCTCAATGTCCAATCCAAGATCAGCGGCAATTTCCAGATATAAGTCTTCGCTCAAATCCGTTTGGTTAGCAAACAGCGCATCGTGAAAGGCCCAAAACTGCTCCTGCTGGCCAGCCGCCCAGGCCGCCAAAGCTGCAGGAAGCGCTTCTGGGTGAATGCTCGTCAGCGGAAAATGCTTGAACACTAACAGGACATCGTTTGCATGGGCCGCGACAAAGGCGTCAACCTCTGGGGTGGCCTGACTACAGTACGGACATTGAAAATCGGAGAACTCTAGCAGAACGATCTCAGCCTCTGGGTTGCCCTTGGTGGGCGACTCGCCCACTAAAATCTCTCGACCTAAGTCTTCGACCGCTTCGCTAACCAAGGCCTGGTGCGCCCGCAAATCCGCTGGGGGCTCTACGGCTGCTGTTTCGGTGGGGACAGCATCACCCACTGGCGACTCGTCACTGCTATTAAACAAGCCCCATAAAGAAATAATCAGCGCAATGCCAACGGCGCCAAAAAAGCCTACTCCCAGCCAAATTGGCCAGTTCTTTGAGCGGGGTTGAGCAGAGGATTCGGCAGATTGAGGGGCGTCGGGGGAAGAATTACTCATGGACAATCAAGTTGAAAAACATTGAGCTTTAAATGGCGATCGCGGACGAGCTGATGCGCCGAGCGGCTCGGGCAATGGCGAACCCTGCCCAGCGGGCGATTGGCTGCAGCCTAACAAAGTTTAGTAGGTCCAGACAGCCACGGTAAACGTCCCAACGCTAGCTTAGTTAACTGAAAATTTCCTGAGATCGCCTTCCCCGGCAAGGCCGCTCGCAGGGCGTAAAATGAGACCAGCCTCACATTCAGAACATTTAGAAAATCCCACACCTCATCAAATCAAACGGAGCTGAAGTAGTGAGTCAAAATTGACCGTCTGTTGTCCCGTGATTGGAGTCGACCTATGCAGTGGCGCTTATCCCGATTGCCGATGTTAGGGGGCTTGGCGATCCTCGCCACAGCTCCGTGGCAGCCTTACGCGGTGAGCGCTCAGGAGCTTGGCAAGGTTGAGCTGATGCCCATTGCATTGCCGACGGCTGAGCAGAGCCATGGGGCCTATCAACCGGCCCACCTTTCCGCCTCCCCTCGCCCCACAGAGGGGCCATTACGGGCCGTCATCAGCTGGGACGATCGCACCCCGATCTTAGCCAGCAATATCCCTGGTCTACCATTAATCGGGTAGACTGGCTAGCCGCTGACGATGTGACGGTACTCGGAGCCTGCACAGGCACCCTAGTGGGCCCCCGCTTGGTGCTGACTAATGCCCACTGCTTGCTCGATCCGGCAACCGACCGGCCCACCACCCACACCATCATCTTTCGCCCTAATGTCGTCTTGGGAGAGTCCTCAGCGGCAGCTACGGTTGTGGCCTATGAATACGGTGACAGCCCTTTTACTGGCGATGATGCCGATGACTGGGCATTACTCACGCTAGACACTCCCCTAGGTAACGAGTTTGGCTTTCTAGGCTGGCAGCAAATCGACTTTACCAGCGCTGACACCCTGATTGCCCTAGATGGTCAGGTGAGCGTAGCGGGCTATGCGGCTGACTTTCCCACGGCTGACCTGTCGGGGTTAGGCGCGCCAGGCGAAACGGCGGGGCTCAGTGCTGACTGTAGTGTTTTAGCCGAGCTGACGGAGGGAGAATACGCTGGCAGCTTGATCCATACTTGCGATACCAATCCGGGGGCCTCGGGAGCTCCTATTTTTGCTCTATTTGAGGATGGCCAGTATTACATCTTGGGGCTTCACGCGGGCAGTGTCTCCCTCCTAGAAAGCGTTACCTTGCCCACGGGAGAACAAACCGAGGTGTTGAATCGAGGCGTTACGGTTGATCGCTGGGCAGAGCGGGCGGCAGCCTTGCGTTAGGTCGCTGGGTCGCTGTATCAATCTCGGAGTTTGGGCAGGCTGTGAACTGGGGTAGCCAGCCGATAGCCAAAGGTATAGACAATATCCCCTGTCGCCATGGGCTCAAAGTCCGCCAAAAAGTCACGGGCGCGGGCGTCTAAAAAGGCCCGGGCTTGGGGACCGGGAATCTGGGCAGCGATCGCAAAATCCAGTGCGCTGATCTTGCCTTGCTGCCGCTGCAGGCAGTCGTAAAAGCAAGTATAAAGGCGCCGCTGAGCTACGCGTTGCCGCTGCCACAGGTAGCCGACCGAGGCCAGCCCCGCAGCCAGCAATAACCACGGCAGCAAGAGTTTAATTAGCCACAGCACTACCAACAGCACTAGCGCCGCAGCCAAACCAATACTCAACCGTTGATGAAAGCGTTGCACCTCGACGGGGGGAGGACCTAGCGACATAGTGAAGGGCGCGCATCAGTATTAATCACATCCATCCAAAGTGTAAGAGACCCTGATGCGTTTGGCAGGGCGATCGCAGTAATTTACAAACAGGGAAACCTCTTAATGCCCGATATACTGCTAGCGCCTTGCCAGTTGCCGTTCTTGCCAGCCCCGCATTTTGCCAGGGTTGAGTAAACCATAGGGGTCAACCTGGGCTTTGAAATCGACCTGCACAGGGTTGATTTCCTTGCGGCCGCCATCTTCCAATACATAAGTGTGAGGATTGGCAATGAACGCTCCCTGGGCCTCGTGATATTCGATAATCTCCCGCAGTCGCTCCGGGGTGGAATAGCGCACAAGTTGCAGAGCGGCGGCAATCACCGCCCCCTGCACCCGAAAATATTCCAAATGCATCATCACCTCATCGCCAAAGTGCTCGTACATGTGTTGCACTAGCTTCAGCTCGGGATCATGGGGAAACAGCGTTTGCAAATAGGTCAGAGACGGATCGGCACTACGGGCATGCAGGGTCGTATGGTTCCAGGTAAATTCTGCCAGCAGCGTCTTTCTGCCCGTCTCTTCCGCTGGTCTACGATAGGTGAGGGTGCCCCCAAATTCCGCGACGAGCGCCTCAAAAGGCTCCATCGACGGCTCAGCAATCATCAACAGGGCGGCATGGCAGCCTGCTGGTAAATAGTCCTTGAGGCTGACAAAGTAACTGGGAATGGGGGCAGCATGGATGCTGATGAGCTTTTTAACCAGGCCGTCGGCGTCGCCTAATGCCTGACCAAACCGAGCCGCGGTCATAAAATCATCAAAGGTCACAATCACCTCAGCCCAGGGATAAGCTGGCCCTAAAGGAATCTCCAGTTCTGTAATGATGCCGTTAGTCCCATAGGCGTGGTTAACCTGCTGCACCTCGTCACCCCGCAGCTCAATCACGCGGGGTTCGTCTTCTAACGTCACTACTCGCACCGCATGTAAATTGCCGCGATCGCTCAATTGACCATACATGATTGAGCCAATGCCGCCGCTGCCGCCACCAATAAAGCCACCGATGGTCGCCGTACGATAGGTCGAGGGATACATACGAATTTCCCACCCCTGGGGACGCGCCACTTTGTCAATGGCAGCCAATTTTGCTCCTGGCGCCACGCAGGCGATGCCGGGCCGCACCCACTTCACCTCGTTCATGCGACTCAAGTCGAGGATAACGCCCCCCGCCAAGGGAATACACTGTCCGTAGTTGCCGGTGCCCGCCCCTCGCACCGTTAGGGGAATTTGAGCCGCCACGCAGGCTTTAGCCACGGTCAGGACTTCCGCTTCAGTCGTGGGCCGCACCACCAAATCGGCACATTTATCGGCCAATTGGGCCTGCAAAATCGGGCTGAAGTAGTAGTAGTCCTTTGAGAGCTTTTCAACCTGGGGGCGATCGCGGATCACCTCCACCCCATTCAACCCCTCGATGAAGCTGTTCCAATCTACATTTTCAGACGTCATGGCCGTACCGCTCTCTGCTCACTCCAGCATCACACCTAGCTGCTTTCAGGGGTTTGAGCCCTGGTAACCGTAGTGTTACACACTTTTCGCGGGCGATCAGGCCGACCTTTCCCCCATAGCCTTATCGCCTTCCTGCGGCCTGTTAGTCATGGCGGCAACCCCCAAGCTAGCCACCCCATTGACAAAAATACTGACCGCAATTCTGACTAATCATTTTTTATCTGAAAACTTACAGCTTGCTTGCCAGAGACAGTTTCAAGTCAATACAAAGCAGCTTTGAACCAGATTGTCATTTACAGACTTTTGAATTGTTTGCTATGAGAAAGCAAGCAATTCGATATTTTTTAAGAATATCTAAATAGGATTCTAAATTGTAATAACGCCTTACTAAGACTAAAGAATTTCCTTGATCGGCGCCCCAGAAAAATGGATCCAAATTTTTCTGGTAAATATTTTCCAATCCCAAAAACAGTGCCATTTTCTAAAATGTTTTTTTTTTTGATACCGTTCATGGCAGAATCGCTGGGGGAGTTGGACAATTGCCTGGAAAGCCTGACTAATAAGGACTTGAGTAACTTGGCAGCAGATCAAAAAAACAAAAGCCCCTCTGCAATTACAAACCTTTGTGATTTTTTTGGGAAATTTTTGGTGGATTTCAAGTTATCCACAGATTAAATCTAAGTTTCCACAACGTTTTCCACAGAATTCAACGCTAGATAAAGCTTTGCCCTAAAGCTGTGGATTGAGGGAAAAAAAGTTTCCACACTATTGATTTCTCTGACCATTTTGGGGATCAATCATCATGTCCGGGTGAAAGCCTGATTGTTTCGTTTGTCGCCGGATCCTCCAACAGATTCCTCGCTTTTTTTCAACATTGACAGGGTCGGAGGGAGTAGGCAGAATGATGCGACCGGAAGACGTTGCGCCTGTGAATGCAGTGGCTGAACTCCCCCATGTGAAACGGGGATAGGGTTTGACCTAGCTTCATGGAGGTGCCGTTTTCAGGTGTTTGCCTATGCCTATGGTGTCAAAGGAGGAATGGATGAGCGGCCCTATGGTTAGCTTGTTAGTGGAAGTTCCGGAGGAACTCCACGAGTCACTTCAGTCTTATCTCGATTCTCATCCGGCCTGGAATCAGCAACGCGCTTTTTGTGCGGCGCTTTCTCTTTTCCTGATGCAGAACGGAAGTAGCGATCGCCGAGTGAATCGCATCTACCTGGATACGCTGTTCGATTTTGCCGCTTAGTTGGTCAACAGCTGTGCAGGGGCGTTAGAGATGTCTAGCGCCCCTGTCGTGGGTTAATCTCAGTTTTTTATTTAAATGCAATGTTTGTCCCAGTTCTCTGAATTAAAGCTCAGCACATTAAACTCATCCGCCAATTCCCTTGAATAGGGCGCAGTTCCATACAGTATGGGCTAAGCCCCCTTTCCAAGGGGACGGTGATCGCGGGGGACCTTCGATCTGTAGCGCTATTTTGCAGAATGGGTATTAGTCATGTCTGGAACAGCCTGAAACGCGCTGTAGTTAGCCCGTAGCTGTCCATTGGGCTGGACGCTGATGCACCTCCGGTTGCTTAAAAACGGTTGCGGCAAGCCCACCGTACCGCCAGGTTTGATAGGGTGGGCGAGCACGAGACTTGATCATCCATTCCCCGGAAAGCAAGCAACGGGCTTTGGAACTGCGTCTTGGCTATCACCGAGTGTCTGTCGCTTGATTTGTCCCTAATTGGGGTCTATGTTCCATGTCTTCCCGCGAAACGAGCACGGCCAATACCAATACCAAGATTCTCTGGACTCAGGTGGGCAGCCTGGCACTAGTGCAGGGAGCAATCGCGCTCATGTGGGTCATTTACAACCTGTACCTGGTCGATTTGCTCACCCAGGTCGGGTTGGAGCGCACCTTGGCGACGGGGTTATTGGTGATTGAAAATCTGCTGGCTATGGTGATGGAGCCGCTCATGGGCAGCTTGAGCGATCGCCTTCAGCGCCAGATGGGCACTCGGTTTCCTCTGATTGGCTTGGGAGGCGTCTTGGCAGCGGGGGTATTTGTCAGTTTGCCAGCGATCGCCCTGGGGGGCCTATCTGCCGTGGGACGCTGGACACTACCGCTGATGTTAGTGTTGTGGGCTTTGACGATGACCCTGTTTCGCAGCCCGGCGATGTCGCTGCTAGGTCGTTATGCCTTTGCCACACGTCTACCCCAAGCGGCGAGTGTCTTAACGCTGGTGGGCGGTGTCGCCGGAGCGATGGGGCCCCTCGCCAGTGAACGCATTTTGAATCTAGGTCCTGTGGTGGCATTTGGCCTAGGGTCAGCGGTGTTGCTGTTGGCCATGGTGGCCCTGCGTTGGGCCGCTCCCGAAGCGACTGTGACTACCTCAGTCCCTCCGGCGGAGGCGGAGGCCGCGACAATGGCTGCAGAGGTTTCGGCGATCGCTCTGGTCCTGGTGTTTGGTGCCGGGGTGGGCGTCACCCTAGGCTTCCGCTCTCTCATGCTGTTATTTTCTCGAGTTTTGAATACCCAGGTACCTAACGCCAATGCGAGTTTGGTGCTGGGGGTAATTTTTATCGCGCTGGCCATGACCGCGCTGCCCGCTGGAGTGCTGGCAGTACGGCTAGGTAACCGCCGAGCCATGATTGCAGGACTAGCCGTACTGGCATTTGTCTGCGTGGTGGTTGGAGCCGTACAGCAGGCGGGGGCAGCGGTTATCCTGGCGGTACTGTTTGGCACTGCGTTTAGTCTGGTCTCCAACGGCACAATTCCCTTTGCGCTATCGCTGGTCCCCTCTCCAAAAGCAGGGTTGGGCACCGGCATGTTTTTCAGCGGTGGAGCAGCGGCCTCCTCTTTGTTTGGCACCTTTGTCGATAGCCTCAGGGCACAGCCACTAATCTTGCCGACCCTATTGGGAGTGGTGGCCTTGCTGCTAGCTGGATGCTGTATTGCTGGTGCCCCTCACCGCTCAGTGTCGATACCTAGTGAACCGCTGGAATCTTAAGCCCGCCGCTGGCGATGCCGTTTTACCATGACCGTAATCCAGCGCTGCCAGGCCTGGAGGTCAGCGGCAGTGGGTTCGGTCTGTTGCCAGGCAGGCCGAGCGCTGAGGCGATCGCACCACGCATTTAACTGGGGATATTTCGAGAGCGTCATCCCCAATCGGCGCAGCAGTGGCATCACTGCCCCAGCAGTAATGTCGGCCAGGGACAGGCGATCGCCGCCAAAATAGCTGGCCGGCCCCAACTTTCCTTCGAGAAAGGTAAACACTGTATTGACTTGCTGTTGGATATCGGCAGCCGGTGACCGATCGGCATCTTGCTTGAATACCAGAGCAGGCAATTTGGGCATCAGTTCATTGGCAATGACCATTTGCACCATGCGCATCTGGGCGATCGCTACCGGCGCAACAGGCGTCAAACTCCGCTGGGGAAACTGCGCCTCCAAATAATCCAAAATGGCAAACGACTCGATTATCGAGAGCTGGTTATGCACTAGGGCCGGCACATGATGAAACGGATGGATGGCTAAATAATCGGCCTCAAAATTTGCCCGGGCCTTGAGATCCACAAGCTTAGCCTCAAAGGCAATCTCCTTTTCTAGCAAAGCTAGCCAAACCCGTCGAGCGATGGGGGATAGCGGGTGGTAGTAAAAAGTCAACATGGGAAAAAATCCAGAATCGGGGTGACATCAGAGTGAATATGTATCAAGCAGAGTGCAATCGGTGGCGCGGGTCTGGGCAACAGCGCGCAGGACGGCATCCCTAACAGGACAGGCCCCCTCGAAAAGACCGATCGGTCTTTTCGAGGACAAATAAAAAGGGGCCTCGTTAGGACCGTTGAAGTCAAGAGGTGTCATCGGCCGCAGTGAGGCTGTGGATATAGGCATCGAGATGAGCTTTTGCATCGTCCAAGTGAACGCGATCGCTGTACAGCCGGGCCAAGGCCAAAGCTCCTTCAAGAACCGCAATCACGATCGTTGCCACCGCATCGGGATTCGTCGGCGGGGCAAGTTCCCCCCGGTCAATGCCCCGCTGCACAATCTTTTTGATCAGGCAGCGCCACTGGTCCATCGCCATACGCACCCTAGCTTGCAGTTGGGGATGACCATCATCGCTATCCAGCAGGGTGTTCATCAGGGGGCAGCCGCCCCAGGCGCAAATCTCGTCAAAATGGGCCACAAAGCTATGCACCATCGCCTGGAGCTGAGCCGGACTGTGTCGGGCTCGACGGATGGCCCGCAGGTGGAGCTGACCAGCTTTTTGCACACTGTAATCAAAGGCGGCGATCGCCAGATCATCTTTGCTGGCAAAGTGATTATAGATACCGCCTTTTTTGAGCCCCGTGGCCGCCATAATATCGGCCATCGAGGCTCCGGCATAGCCCTGGCGATTAAAAAGTGGGGCAGCTTGAGCGATGATGTGTTGGCGGGTCAGGTCAGCTTTTGACATACCAAAACAGACTGATCGGTCTGTGCAGACTATACCAGTTTTTGGCCCTCACACAGGGCCGGGAACAATCATGGCTGCATCGGGTAAACCGCGATCGCCCAAAGTTTGAATGAGTGTTACTGAAAGTTGCAGCTTTGATATCCCTGTCTATAACTAAAGTGGCTAACCACAGATAGGATTTCTCTTTAATGTCTACTTGGTCTTCTGGCTACAACACTGACCTAGGTTACACCTTTGGCTTTTATCGCGAAATTAGCCCCGAGTGGCTTGATTACGTAGCCTTAAGTCGCTCGGTCGCGCCGCCAACGGGCAACTGGCGATATCTAGAACTGGGCTGCGGCCAGGGGTTTGGCCTGACCTTGTTGGCCGCGATCAATCCCGACCACGACTTTCTGGGCATTGACTTTAATCCGGTGCATATTAGCCATGCCCGCAACCTAGCCAAATCGGCGGGTCTCAATAATATCCGCTTTGAAGAGGCTGACTTTGTCGAGCTCGCCCAGCAGTGGCCCGCCGATTGGGGACAGTTCGATTACATTGCGGCCCACGGTATCTACAGCTGGCTGCAGGCCGATGTCTGTCGGGCGATCGTCCAGGTGATTGAGGCTGCCTCCACGGCGGGCGCGCTCGTGTATCTCAGCTACAACTCGTTGCCTGCCTGGTTTTCTTCCCACCCGATTCAGCACCTGATGCGGCTGTGGCAAACTACCGAGAGCCTGGAGTCCGTCAAGGCCATTGAAACCGGCATCGCCCGGCTACAAGAGCTGACAGAATTGCAGGCGGGCATGACCAAGATGCTGCCAGGCATGAAAGCGATGTTGGAAAAGGTAGCGAAGCACGATCGCGCCTACCTTGTGCAGGAATATTTGCATGACAATTGGCACCCTCGCTGGTTTGATCAGGTGGCTGAGGAACTCAAGCCGGCCAAACTAACCTTTGTGGGCACCGCCAGCTTGAGCGATTTATACATCCGCAGCTTCATGCCGCAAAAATTCAAAGACGTTTTGCAGCAGTATTCCGATCCCGTGGTGCAAGAAGTCATGATCGATACCTTAACCAACCAAAGCTTTCGTCGGGATGTTTTTAGTCGTGGGGCCGCTCCGATTTGGGCTATTCAGCGGCAGACAGCCTTACTCAAGCAGTCCTATGCGTTGGTTAGCCGTCCCCCGGAGTCAGAGGAGATTAAATTTAAAACTTCCTTGGGTGAGCTCAAAGGCAAACCGAAGATTTACCAAGCCTTTTATGACCTATTGGCCCAAGGCCCCAAAACGGCACGAGAAATGATGCAGGCAGCCGGGTCACAGCCGTTGAATCTCGGCGACATGGTGCAGGCTCTATCCTTTATGCTCAGTGCCGGTCAAATCACCTTTTATCACCCCCCCCGCGATCGCGCGCCGGCGCTAGCGCTCAACCGCGAAATTGCCGTCGCTACGGCCAATGGGGCTCCTTATCGATTTGCGATCGCCAGCCAGATCGGCCACGTGGTGACCGTCAGCGACGTGGACCTAATTCTCCTAGCAGCTCGATTTGAGCACCCCAATGCTACCGCGGCAGATCTGGGTATGAGCTTGACGGAACGCCTGCTGGCCATGAATAAAGGCCTGACCCAGGCCGGCCAAGCGCTGACGACTCGCGAGGCCCTGCAGCCCTACGCAACGGATTTAGCCGAGACCTTTTTGCAGAAAACTTTGCCCAAATGGCAGGAGTTTGGCATCTGTGAGTAAGCGGCGATCGCCCCTAAGTCAGGGCAACTGCAGTATCCATTTCAGCGGTCTCGGCTAGGGACTCGGTGCGCCGAAACAGACCGCCTGTGCGATCGCAGTAGTGCACAAAATGACGCACGATGATGGGGTCGGCCCAGCGTAAGCGGGCCCGCTGCTCCAAAATGACTCGGGCTTCTCGCTCCGTCATCGGATGACGCCAGCCCTTTTCTTGTTGGCAGGCCACCCATGTATTCAAAACTTGAAAGATCCGGGCCAGTTTATGCTTTGGCACCGACCGCTGGTGATACTGCTCTAAAATAATGGCCACCTCTTCGAGGTCAGCCTCACGGGCAATGCGCACACTTTCGACAAACCAGGTGCTCAGGCTAGACATCATCAAACCGTGATCTCGAAACTCTTGCTCGAGTAAAAAATCGCTCACATACAGCGCGCCGAGATTTTTGCAATAGGCTGCCATCAAGAGGATTTTTCGGTCAGTGTGGCTGAGCTTGAGCTGCTTGCCATAAACCTGACAAAGATAGGCTAACTCTCTTGATTCTTGCTGTAGCCACAGTCCTTTGTGCTTAAGCAAACTGCTCAGGATCTTTAAGTAACTACTGAAACTGGGGTAGCTCATGCCGCTGATTTACTCCTAGCTGGTATTTAATTTGGAGGGAGAGATGATTAATCAGGAAATGGGTGACGATTAAATTTTCAGCAAGGTGTTTTTACAGTTCCCATTTTTGAACATCTGATGTGGCTTTTCTGAAACATTACAGAGCCATTTCATGAAAACTTTATGAAAATGCTCAAACCCATAAGAATCACAGCAATTCTACTGAGCCAATCGCGCCATTGAGGCGGACTCTCTGTCGGGCAACTAAGTGATTTTGCCGATGTGGCAGGATGACCGTGGGCAAGCCATATTCTCGGGCTGTGATCGCGCCATCAGAAAGTTGTCCTCCGGCTTCAGCAATGAGTCCTTTCACCCCCGTCTGAGCGATCGCAGGCAGCTCGCTGGCCTTAAGATAAGGCACCACCAAAATACTTTCAGCGGGCAGGGTTTGCACATCTTTCAACGCTTGCAGGACATGTACCTGACCCATCACGGTTCCTGGACAGACGGGTAACCCAGTAATGGCCGACCGGAGGGGAGTAGTGGAAACATCGACATCTCCCGTGCCGGGCAGGGCAGCAGCCCGCTCGTCAGGCAGGGCAGCCGTGGGGATTTGGGGACGACTGCGCAATAGCCACAGGCGATCGCCATCAAAACTCCACTCCACCAGTTGGGGAATGCCATGGGACTGCCGTTCTAAATGACGGGCTAAAAAGGCAACTGCCTGCAGCAGCCGGTGTGGCACCTCGCCTGTGCCCGTGACCGTTAGCGTCAGGGCCTCAGGTAGCTGCCAACCCTCGGCATCAGCACGATCGCTCGGCAAATCGTCTACCTGTACGGTCACTTCGTAGCGTTCGGGTAACCGCTGACCGGCCGTCACTTGAGTACTCGGTCCTAGGAGCGCCTCGATGATGACGGCATCCCCCTGCCCAGTAAAGGGAGCACGGCTGGCGGCTACCCCACCGCACAGGCTTAGGACTTGCTGCTGTACCAAAACGGCTAAACCGCCCTCGGGCAAATCGCGATCGCGCCGATATTGCCGAGCATGGGGCTGGTCGTAGGTGCTAAAGCAACGATTGATGGCGACATATAGCGCCTCGGGCGAGGTAATGTCCGACTGGGTAAAGTATTGACCCGCACTGGCCGCGATCGCCGGGACGTCACTCATTAGCGATGGCTGCACGGTCACCGGCGCTGCGACCGTAGGCTGAGTAATCTCCAGCAGCATAGTCGGATCATCGCCAGCAGGCAGCACATAGCCCTGGGGCACGGGATACCCCGCCGCCATGAGCTGGGATAAGTGAGCCGCTTGACTCCCGGCAGTTGCGGCATCCAAGGGTTGAGCGAGGGACAGCAATGCGCGATCGCTGCGAAAGAACCCAAACAAGCGGCGTGACTCCAAGCGAGTAGCCGGCGTGGGCACCTCCAAGTCTTCTGGAATGGTTTGGTAAATCCACCCGATCAGTCCGCTCAAGCAGACCGTCATCAAAACTTGCATGCCGCTGGCTTGATTGAGCGCTGTCATCAGCGGAAACAAAATCAAGACCAGCCAGCGCCCCTGCTGCCGTTCCCGAAAGATCGTAAAGCCTAAAAAGCTGACGAGTAAGGTGAGTCCAGCTGTAACCGGGCGATGGGCGATCGCCCCCCAGAGCACGCTGGTCGTCCCCACGGCCTTGGCCGACCAGTAACGCCCCATGACCAACGCCATTAGCGCCACCACCTCCCAAGTGGCGTCGGTCGGAAAGTAGTAGCGCGCTAGCCATACAACACCCACGCCCTTGGCCGCCTCTAGCAGCAGGGCGAGACCGCCCGCCAGCGTGCCCCCCACCGCAAACGCCACGGGTACCCCCACATTGCCAGGCGGTAGCGTGCGCGATCGCGTCCCAGCCAAGGAATAAGTCACCCAATGACTCAGCGGCAGGGCACCCACCAGTGGTCCAAGGACTAAGATCAAGAGTGCACCCCAAACCTGGGTTAGCGTCAGCATAGAAATATCTGTCAGCCCTTTGCCTTACAAGCCCGTGGCAACCTTCAAAGTCTGACTTCCGGTAGACTTGCATTTCTCCCTTTTGAGCCTACAGTCAAAAGGTTGAGAAAACATCTCAAATATGACAACAGCACTTATTACAGGCGCTTCGTCCGGCATTGGCGCCACCTTTGCAGAACAGTTGGCCAAGAAAGGCTACGACCTCGTTTTGGTAGCTCGCTCCCAAGACAAATTGCAGGCCATTGGCGATCGCCTCAGCCAAGCTCACCACATCCAGAGCACCGTCATCGTGCAGGATTTGCTGGCTGATCACGCCGCCGAGACCATATTTACCCAGCTTGGGCAACAGGGCATCGAGCTCGATATGCTGATTAACAATGCTGGATTTGGAGTATACGGGGAGCTGGCCGCAGGCGACCTCAGCGCCTATCTCAACATGATCCAGCTCAATGTGAGCGTCCTGGTTGAGCTCACCTATCGCGCCCTCGCAGGCATGAAGGCTCGGCAGTCCGGCAGCATTTTGAATATCAGCTCCACCGCAGCTTTCCAACCGATTCCCTACTTTGCAGTGTATGCCGCCACTAAATCCTTTGTGCTCAGCTTTAGCGAATCGCTGTGGTTTGAATGCAGCCCTTACAAGATCAAGGTGCTGGGCGTTTGTCCTGGTCCCACAGAGACGGAATTTTTCAAAACCGCGGACTTTCCCACTTCCATGGAAAATATTCCTGGACAAGACAGTTTAGCCTCACCCGAAACGGTGGTACAGCAAGCGCTAGCGGCCCTTGATCGCGGGGATTCTAATGTGGTGACAGGGGGATTGAGAAATCAGATTTTAGTCAATGCTGGGCGCTTCGTGCCCCGTGAATTTTTGACCACCGCCGTCGGGCGCTTGTTCAAAGCGGATTGAGGCTGTCGAGCAAGCATACGGTGGAGCGCTTCAAGGGATTGGCACCGCTCTCACCTCTGTCATTTGCGAAGTTTCCTTCAGCTGTGAAATCCCATCTGTTTTTTTGGGTACATTATCTCGACTGGCGGCATCTGTCGCCGCGATCGCCCGATCTATGTGATTCTACTTAAGAATAAGAATCGGACTAGCGTCAGGCACATCGATAGTTAGCGACGACTTTATCCAGCGTGGTGCCTTGCGGGGGCACGGGCCAAAGTCTTCTTCAAGGTGGGCGTTAAAGAAGGCCGATTTCGCCAACGGCAAATAGTCGCCACCCTGACTTGCCACAACTCGGCGCTTGCTTCTGCTGATTTGAGCTGATGATCAATCCCGAGGATTAGGTACTTTCTTTGAACATCCATCGATAGTAAGCATTGTCGGGGTCGGCCTCCAACACTTCGACAATTTGGTAATACCAGTCATTGTCTTCCCCTTCGTATAAGGACAATTGGGCTTTATACAAACGTGACAGGTTGTATCGTTCCTGATTAATTTCAGCCTGCCAAGGATCATCTTTGGGTAGCGGCACTACAGTATTTGTTTTCATGACTTCTGGCAATACCCGAGCAATTTCTCCGGGGCGCACCCAGTCGGCATATTCGATCAAAGGGCGGTCATCGGTAACCGCAGGCGCATCCTGTACATAGCTCTCCAGGCCAGTGCGATCGGTGACATAGGTGGCCAGTAAGGCCTGAGGTGATTGGATCCCAATTTCGGTTAGCGCCGTTTGAATCGAGGGAATGGCAAACCGCTCGCGGATCTGCTCAGGCTGCAGCTCTAGAGGGCACATGGAACCGATCAGCATCATTTCGTGAAACTCGGTACTCCATACCGTGACATAGGGAAACGCATCGAGCATACTGCGTGCCAACGATCGCGAATCAGCATCATTTTGGGTAGCTAGTGGCCACCATTGGGCAAATAAGCCATCGGGAGCTAGCTTCGATTTTGCCAGTTCGTAAAAGTCACGAGAGTACAAGTTCACGACTCCAGAGGCAGAAGGTGGGGGAGGCTCCAATGTAATGAGATCAAATTGCTTTTGAGTCCGCAAAAGCTCATGGCGACCATCACTAATTTCAATCGTCGCCCGAGGATTGCGCGTCACCTCAAAATTGCCATCAAATGTTTGAGCCGCTTCGATTACCGGGGGTAGTAGCTCGTAGGTGACTTGCTCCTCTAGGTCAGGGTAGGTCAACAGCGAACCACTCGTGATGCCAGAGCCCAGCCCCACCACCATGGCCGATCGAGGCTGCCCGGAATGAATGATCAACGGCAATAGCGCCTGCAATCGCATGTAGCGCAGAGAAGGGAAGACATCGCCCGTATTGGAGACACCCTGAATATACAGTCGATGAAATGAGCCTTGGGAGGTGGGCTGCTCAATCACAGCAACGGTATTACCGGCGCTTTCTTGATGAAACAGCAATTTGCCGGGATGTTGAATCGTCAGCATTTGGGCAAAGTTGTCGGCTGGGGTGATGACTGCCAACCCCATCACCGCGACTACAGCGGTACCAATGGCGACTTTGCTCGCAGGTCCCGTCGCTGCTTGTAGAACGGCGATCGCCCCTACGATTGTCGCGACCCCTGCCAATAAGACCATACTGTGGACAAGTCCTAAATGGGGCACCAAGAGAAATCCGGTCACTCCCGTCCCCACGATACCCCCCAGCGTATTTAACGCCGTCAGCAAGCCTGTGTCTTTTCCAACATGCTGAGTGCGGGTTACCAGCCGAATCGCCAGGGGATAGGCAGCGCCTAAGCAAAGGGTGGGCAGTAAGACAAAGACACCTGTGGCCACAGCAAAAGTGGTGAGTTTCATGGCCATGCGGTTGTGGGTCAGTTGCCAGGCCCATAGCCCCCAATCATGCTGAGCTTTGAGCAGCCAAATATCTGTGAAGGTAAAGCTAGCCAAGGCAAAGATGCCCGCACTAGCAATCAAACTGCCAAATACCACCCAGGGATAACGCAGGCGATCGCTCCAAAACGAGATCACCCAGCTGCCCAACGTTAGGCCCAATAAATAGGTCGCGAGGATGACGGCGAAGGCGTAGGCTCGCGTGCTCAAAAACTGCACAATGGCTTGGGTCCAAATGACCTCATAGCCCAGCGCCAGTCCTCCAGCGATCGCGTACAGCACTAAAGCCAAAGACACCCGCTGCTGAGGTTTTGCCAAGAGATTGGGAGAAGGTACTGCGGGTTGCCACACGGACTGAAGTGAAAGGGCAGCTAGCGCCAGAATGATATTAATAGTGGCGGCAGCCCAGGCTGTGTGTTGGATACCTAAATTGACAATCAGGTAAAAAGCGGTGATTAAGGTGCCGGCGATCGCGCCAGCGGTATTGGCAGCATAGAGCAGCCCAGCGGTGCGCCCGACCAACTCCTCGGCGGGTTCACAGGCTCTCAGCAACGCTACCAATGTGCCCCCCATCAGCGTTGCGGGAATACCAACCAACAACAAAGGCCAGCCCCAGGCCAAGAATCCGACGGTGTCTTGCAGGGAGACAAAAAGGCGATCGCTATGGGCCAAGGTCCAGGTGGTGGCAACTCCTGTAATAGCAATGCCGAACTCTAAACCCGCATAGAGTCTCAAAGGAGTTTTGCTGCGATCGGTCCAGCGGCCAATCCATAAATTGCCCAGTGCTAGCCCAGTAAAGAATGCACTGATGCCAATGGTGACAGCATAGACCTCAACACCCACCACGAGTGCCAGTTGCTTAATCCAAATGGTTTGATAAATCAGGGCTGCCAGCCCCGAGAAAAACAGAATGATGGTTGCAGTAACGGAAGATTTCATTCAAACCAGCAATTAATCGTCAGTCAAAGCGAGTCCAAAAGCCAAAAGAAATTGACCCTATGTGACAAAAGGGGTAGAGACAACTTTCGTCTCTACCCCAGGCAATATGGAGGGTTTGGGCCGTTCCTATCGACTACTGTTGGAAAAACAGTGGCCAGAATAGCCCAGAATCTCGCCCGTCCTACGAGGCAGCGCCAACTGCACCGTTTTCGAGCTTCTCTAGGACCTGATCAACGGAGAAACTAGCAGCTTTCTGGCGCGGCGGATATTCCTTGAAGGTTTCCAGGAATTCACCCACATATTGCTGCGCCGGAGTCAACAGGTAAACGTGATCAATCATCCAATCAAAGTAGGTGTTGGATGTGATGCTAGCTTTCTCGTAGGGATCCGTCCGCAGGTTGTAGATGAAAGGTACCCGGAGCTCAGTAAAGGGCTCTGCCCAAATATCCAGAGTGCCAGGGGTCCGCTGCTGCGCAAAATGCATCTTCCAGTTGTCATACCGCAGGGCCAGTAGATCGCCGTCATCCGAGAAGTAGAAGATCGATTCTCGGGGAGATTCTTTCTCTTCGCCGGTTAGATAGGGCAGAACGTTGTACCCATCCAGATGCACCTTAAAGCGCTTGCCATCAGCTTTGTAGCCATTCAGCAATTTTTCCTTCACATCGGGAACCCCTGCTGCCGCCAGAAAGGTCGGCATCCAGTCAAGGTGAGAGACAATGCCGTTAGAGACACTGCCAGCCTCGATGTGTCCCGGCCAGCGCACCATCGCCGGCACCCGGAAAGCGCCTTCCCAACCCGTATCCTTCTCACTACGGAAGGGGGTCATTGCCGCATCCGGCCAAGAGTTCATGTGGGGGCCGTTATCGGTGCTGTAAATCACGATGGTGTTATCAGCAATGCCGGCTTCATCAATCGCATCCAACACCTGACCCACGTTTTTGTCGTGGTCAATCATGGTGTCATGGTAGAAAGACTGCCAGAGACCAGATTGCCCCAAGCTTTCGGGCTTAGTGTGAGTGCGGAAGTGCATGTGGGTAAAGTTGGTCCACAGGAAGAAGGGCTCGCCTGTCGAGGCTTGTTGTTTGATGTATTCCACCGAGCGATCAGCAATATCGTCGTCGATAGTTTCCATGCGCTTTTTGGTGAGCGGGCCGGTATCTTCGATTTCCTGACTACCATTCGCTTTGGCAAAGCTATGCAGCACGCCCCGGGGGCCGTACTTTTTCTTAAAGTTGGGGAATCGATCAGCAGGCGGATAGTCCCGTAGTTCCGGCTCTTCTTCGGCGTTTAAGTGATAAAGGTTGCCGTAGAACTCATCAAAGCCGTGGGCTGTCGGCAAAAACTCATCCTTATCACCCAAGTGGTTTTTACCAAACTGGGCGGTGTTGTAGCCCTGTTCTTTCAACAGTTCGGCAATGGTGGGATCTTCGGCCCTGAGCCCCAAGTCTGCGCCGGGGAGACCGACCTTGCTCAAGCCCGTGCGAAATACAGTCTGGCCAGTAATGAAAGCTGACCGACCAGCTGTACAGCTCTGCTCTGCATAATAGTCGGTAAAGATCATCCCCTCATCAGCAACGCGGTCAATGTTGGGAGTCCGGAAGCCCATCAGACCTTTTGTATAGGCACTGATGTCACTTTGCCCGATGTCGTCACCCCAAATCACGATGATATTGGGTTTTTCAGAGGTGCTGGTGGTCGCGGCTTTGGCCTCGCCATAGGACGAATACGTCGCGGCGATCGCAGGACTGCTCCAAGACAAATTTCCCACGAAGAGAAAGGTAGCCGTGAGGGCGATCGCAGCTGACCTTTTCAACCAGGTCCGAAGCTGATTCGGATGATGAAAACTCTGCAGCATAAACGTTTCACATGTGTAACAACGGATTTTGATAGAGCCAAAATCCAGGTCTTCTAGATATGGCAATCTCAAGCTCTCAAGCTAAAGCGACTCTTTTAAGCTGCGATTAAAGAACGCGAGGAAGCGAGCTGCGCATAGCAAAAGAACGTAGAAGTCAGCCAAATATCAGTGAACTGCGGGGTGTATCAATATGTAACGAAAATCAGGGGCTAACTTGAGAATGGGTTTTTGCGCTCATGGGCCTCTGCTTTAGAATCGCTATCAGCGTCTAGCTAGATTTGGCAATATACGATTTGTGCAATATTGCTGAAGCCTATCTTCAGGTGGAGCCGCGGACCAACTGAATCTGTTTATCCGGTTGAAAGTCTGGGACAAGATAGCCTACAGTTCATCGCACCGAGCAATTTCTGAGCATGTCAATGCATTCGAACAGCCCCTTGCAAAGCTTCGACTTTCACGACGCTGATCAATGTGCGGCGGCATTTCGAGAATGGGGACTAGTGTTTACGCAACTTGAGCCGAACAATTTTGCGGCGCAGGTCATGCGGTTTGATTTGCGGCAATGCTCAGTCCTATGGCTTAAGTTCAACAGTAGAGTCGAGATTATGGGTCAAAAACCCAATGAGGTCTTACCCTTTGCCACCTTCTTAGGTCCAGACCACCGCTCACACCATGCCCACGCGACACCGATATCGACCAACTGCATTTTTGGCTTTGACCTACAGCGCGAGACCAATGTGGCCACCGCCGAGCAAGGATTTGAACTGGTCGTTGTGCAGGTTAATCAGACTCTATTTCACAGTCTGATCGAGCGAAGGGGTCAAGATGGGCTAGATACAGCCTTTCTGCGACGTAATATCGTTGAGCTGAATACCGATCCCATGATTGGTTATCGCCAGTATTTACAGCAGTTAGTCGCTGTGTTGCACCATCAGCCCCACTATGCCCAGTCGCCAGAAACCACGGGGCTAATTCGGGGTGATTTGCTGCCCTTGCTCATGGATACGCTACACACATCAACCTCAGCGAAATGCCTGAAGCCTTTACGTCGAGCCGAAATCATCGAATCTGCTAGAGACTACATGCGAAGTAATCTGCATCGCCCCATTACCTTGGCTGACCTGAGTGATGCGGTCTGCGCTAGTCGGCGATCGCTCAGCTATGGCTTTCAAGAAATTTTTGGCATGGGCCCCATGACTTATCTCAAATACCAACGACTTAATGGGGTCCGCAATGCTTTATTACGGGGTGATCCGCACTATGAGACGGTGACAAATATTGCACACCTGTGGGGCTTTCACAGCCTCGGCCACTTTGCCAAAGCCTATGCAGCGATGTTTGACGAGACGCCCCGACAAACCCTAAAGCGCCGTCGCTAAACCTTGAGCGCCGCTGGCTGGGCTCATGCTTGAATTGCCCCCGCCCGTGACACAGCCATCGGAGCAGCAGCTTAGTGAACTCTTAACGTCACTCTTCTAAGATTCCAACCTAGTCAGGTCGGTCGGACGCCCAGGTAGATATCAGTGACTTTGAAACGTGCTTTTGATCAATGCCAATGGTTATTCCTAGGGGGATGTCTGAGTCTCTGGCTGGGGTTGGTAGCGCCTGCGATCGCGGCCCCGACTGCGCTCCACTGTCCCGATGGCATGGCGTTGATTCCGGGGGGCACCTTTACCATGGGGTCTGACAATCCCGATTTTGTGGAAGAAGAAACCGCTGCCAATGTCACTGTCAGCAGCTTTTGCATGGCAACTCATGAGGTCACTAACGCTGACTTTGCCGCCTTTGTCTCCGCGACAGGCTACACTACCGTGGCCGAACGACCGCTCTCCAAAGCTCAGTTTCCCGATTTGCCAGACGCCCAAAGGATCCCGGGCTCACTAGTTTTTGAACCACCGGCGGCAGGCATTGAGCAGGTGGCCTACTTAAGCTGGTGGCACTGGACCCCCGGTGCCGACTGGCAACACCCTTTTGGGCCTGACAGCACCCTTGAGGGCAAGGCCGATCACCCCGTGGTGCACATTGCCTATGAAGATGCCGTGGCCTACGCCGACTGGCTGGGGCGATCGCTCCCCACCGAAGCCCAATGGGAATATGCAGCCCGCGGCGGGCAAGCAGGGCAAACCTATACCTGGGGAGAGCAATACCGGGCAGACCGCGCCAACACTTGGCAGGGGCTGTTCCCCTTTTTCAATACCCAAGCAGATCGCTACTTAGGGACAGCTCCCGTGATGTCTTACCCGCCCAATGGCTATGGCCTTTACGACATGACGGGCAACGTGTGGGAGCTGACCACCGATTGGTTTACCGTCAAGCACACCGGCAAAGCCAACAAGACCGACCCCACGGGCCCGGATCGGGCCATTAGCTACGACCCCAAAAAGCCAGCGGACGGGGCCGTACACGTGATTAAGGGGGGGTCCTATCTTTGCGCTAAAAACTATTGCAGCCGTTACCGACCAGCCGCCCGAGAATCCCAAGCCCCCGACACGGGAACAACCCATATTGGCTTTCGGTTGATTGCGCCAGTCTCGAGTTAACACCCTTTGATGGGTCCGTCATTCGATTGCATCACATCGCTGAACTTGGTCCTTTTCTCCACCCTGAGCTATGACTGCCACCAATCCCCCCGCTAATTCTGACGAGACGCCGGCTTCCCCCTATGAGGGGATGAGCAACACGGAACTGGCGATGGTGAGAACCCACCTCGCCAGCGATCGCACCGACCTGGCCAAGCAGCGCACAGCAATGTCAACCAATCGCACGGGGCTGGCTGAACAGCGCACCGACCTAGCCGAGATTCGTACTGAGCTTGCCCGCGAGCGCACCCGCGCCGCCGAAGAACGAACCCTTATGGCCTGGATTCGCACATCGCTATCGCTGATTAGCTTTGGCTTTGGCATTGACCGATTTTTCAAGTACGTGGACAAAACCGGGGCCCCCACAGGCATCAATCAGCTGTCAGAAGAGCGCTTGCTGGGGCTGAGTCTCATCGGCTTGGGCATTGTGGCTTTGGTGGGGGCGTTAATCAGCCATTGGACGACCCTGCGCAGCATCGAAGCCCGGGAATATAAATATTCCCCTGGGGGATCCCTGGGCTTCACAGTGGGGGTGGTGCTGCTGTTTATCGGATTAGCGGCGTTTGTGCCCCTTATTTCCGGGGAAATCAAGCTAGGCGAAATTTTCTCAGTGACCAGCCCGTTGATCCAGAGTTTGGCGGGGCTAGTGGTCTTCATCATTATGTTGGCGATTGGCGTGGCCGTTGCTCCCCAGCGCCTGTTGGCCCTATTCCAACAGCCCAATTTGTTGGCGCGATCGCTCGTGGCGGTGCTGGTGTTGTTTCCGCTGGCAGCTGCGATTTCCCTGTGGCTGTTTCAGCTATCGCCGCGCTCCAGCATCGCGTTAGTCATTCTTGCGGCGGCTCCGGCGGCTCCCCTGCTGACTAAGCGGGTCAACATGGCGGGGGGCAGCGTCAACACCGCCGCGGCCCTACAAATTTTACTGGCCACATCGGCCGTGGTAATTACCCCCCTCTTGTTAGCAGCGTTTGCGCTGCTCTTTCCCCAAGCCGAGGAGCAGATTCCATTTTTGACGGTGGCCAAGCAAATCGCCACGGTGCAGTTGCTCCCCCTTGGCATCGGCATTTTGATCCGGCGGGTCTCGGCTGACTTTGCCGATGAAATTGCCACGCTGATGATCACTGTAGCCAACACAATGTTTTTGGTCTTGGCCTTCTTTTTGGTAGCCATCAGCATCAACTTAGTGCCTCAATTTAGCCTGAAGACGCTCATTGCGTTTGCCGGGGTGGTGGCGATTGGTCTCGCCATCGGTCATGTGCTCGGCGGTCCCAACCTCGAAGACCGAGCCGCCGTGGCTACGGCGACGATCGCTCGTAATGCGGGGTTAGCGTTGTTTATTGCGATCGCCAACCAGCAGCCGGCAGCGGTGCCCTCCATCGTGACTTATCTAATTGTGGGAGCGGTGGTGGCCACCCCCTACAACGCCTGGGTCAAACTACAGCTCAAACAGCAGTCCAGTCAGGCGGCGGCGACGGCGACGCCCGCTACGACTCCAACCTAATTAACCTGCATATAAAATCGCGATGTCCTCCCCTGACTCATCTCCCTCCCCCAATACGCAATTTGAACTCGCTAAAGAGCGGAACCGTATTGCGGCCGATCGCAGCCTTTTGGCGTGGATTCGCACCAGCTTAACCCTGATTGGCATCGGATTTGGGATTGATCAAACGGTGAGTTTGCTGTACCAAAGCATTGGGGATGCGATTAATCCGAGTCGATTTGCCCATATTTTAGGATTAGTGCTGATTGGCTTAGGCGTTTATGCATTGGTCATCGCCGCCATCGACTACCGCGGTGAACTGCATCGCCTCAATCAGTCAGACTATGCGTTCACACCGCGCTATCCCCTGGGGGAAACAGTAGCCATCGCACTGTTTGTCATTGCCTTGGTAATTGTGGCGCTCATCACCTTTCGGTTAGTAACTTAAACCGGTCGCCGCCCTAGCCCCTAGCAAAGATAATCAAGGCAATGCCCGATAAAACGCCAAACAGAACAATGGCCCACCCGACAATCTGATTTAGCTGACTAACCGAGAGCAGCACATAATCTGCCCGTTCAATGGAGCGAATCTCTAACCGATATTGCAGCCAAGCCATGACCAATAAAGCCATTCCAAAGCCCACAAAGCCAATCGCGATCAGCGGCGCCACACTGGGTCCTGTGGCAACCAGTGTGGCCGCTGATCGCGCATCGAGGGCCTGGTTGATTTGGTCCACAGCAATACCGAAGCCAATTAAAGTTAAGCAATTTTGGATCCAGGCGGTCATGGTCCGCTCCGCCGCGGCGCGATTGCGTTCCTTGGCGAGTTCGTTATTGGGGCCGGTAATCCGTTCTGGTTGGAGAGGAGTCATGGCTGATGGAGTTCCAAAATGACTTTGGCCAAACGTCATGGTTTTAGACTTGCGCCTTATTCTAAGGTGATTTGCCTGAAAATTTGCTTTTGTGATCGCGATGTTTTTGCCCTACCGTTGAGTCGAAGAGAAACGCATGACTAGCTCTAACCAGCCCGCCAACTCGCCTAATCCGGCCACCGAGCTGGCGAAGGAACGCAACCGCGCCGCCGAAGAACGAACGTTGATGGCCTGGATTCGCACAAGCCTGTCCCTCATCAGCTTTGGCGTAGGGATTGATCGCATCGTAGCCGTCTTAGAGCAAAACCTGGGGGGTGTCGGCAATCCGATTCGCCTGAGTCGAATTCTCGGACTTTCGTTCATTGCCCTAGGCACTTTTGCCATGTTGGCCGCAGCTTTTGATCATCGGCAACAGCTTCAGCGCATTCAGCGAAACGATCTGATTTACGTGGCTCGCCGCTCACCTTCTTTCGTTGTTTCCATTGTTCTGGCAGTTTTAGGCTCGGTAGCTTTTCTAGGGATCTTGGTAGGCTGGATTTGGCAGCGCTAAGCCGCCCTAGCAGACTCAACCCTGGGAACAGTAGCCATGATGAAACTGGCCGCGATCGACATCGGCACCAACTCCATTCACATGATCATCGTGGAGGCCGTTTCGCAGCGCAACTTTAAGGTGATCGAGCGCGAAAAGGCCATGATCAAGCTGGGGGCTGGAGTCTTTGCCACCAACCGGCTGAGCGATCGCGCCTTCCAAACGGGCATCGAAACCATTCATCGCTACGTGCAATTGGCTGAGCAAGTTGGCGTTGATGATGTCATTACCGCCGCTACGAGCGCTATCCGCGAAGCTCAAAACGGTGACGCCTTCTTAGCGGAGTTAGTCCAACGGACGGGGCTTGAGCCTAGGATTATCTCGGGTAAAGAGGAAGCACGCCTAATTTTTCTGGCTGTACGCAACTCCATCTCGCTCATGGATGACACCGCCTTAGTGTTTGACATCGGAGGCGGCAGTACAGAGGCGGTCATCGGCAATCGCCAGGAAGTGTTATACGGCGAGAGCTTACCCCTGGGTGTGCTGCGGCTCCTAGATATGTTTGAAGACAAAGGCCCGATTACCCCTGAGGGCCGCCATGTTGTCGAGTCTCACATCCAGTTTCTGGCGCAAAAGACTATCGATAAACTGCGCGATATCGGCTTCGACCGAGTCGTGGGGACGTCGGGAACGATTCGTACGCTAGGGGAGGCCGCACTGTTACGGGCGGACCAAGACGCACCGCGATCGCTCAATGCCGAAGTCGTACCACTCAAAGACCTAAGCGCCTTGACCGCTAACCTCTTGGAAAAACCTTTAAGCGATCGCGCCCAGGTAGACGGCATTAGTGATAAACGAGCCGACGCAATTCATTTAGGCGGCGTGCTGCTGACCCAACTGTTGACTTTAGCGGGAACCAAGGAAATCACCCTATGCGAAGCGTCCCTGCGGGAAGGCATGGTTTTAGATTACTTGCAGCGTCATGCCCGCGAGATTGCCGCATCTCCTGAGCGGGGCAACCTGCGCGATCGCAAAATGGCCCAACTCGCCCAAAAGTATCAGTGTGATTTACCCCGTAATGAGCATGTAGCCAGATTAGCCTTGGCACTATTTGACCAAACGCAGACCCTGCACGAATATGGCGGCTACGAACGCGATCTCCTGAAATATGCCGCCCTGGTACATGATATTGGCCAGTTTGTCTCCTTTCGCAAGCACCATAAAAATTCCCGCTATCTGATCAAGCGCACCGATCACCGGGGGTTCACCAGTGCCGAGATATTACTCATCGGTCACCTGGCCCGATATCACTGCAAAGCGCCACCAACCAAAAGACACAGCAAGTTCAAAAAGTTGTCAAAAGCCCAGCGGCAACTGGTGCAAGTACTATCGGGCATGCTCAGAATTGCCGTCAACCTAGACAAAACCCAAAATCAACGGGTTGTGGACATTGCCTGTGACCTGACCAAACACGCCCTTACCATTGGCGTTACTGGAGTGGGCAATTTAGATCTAGAAGTTTGGGCCGCCCAGCGCGCCAGTTCGGTCCTCGCGGCAGCCTTTGATCGAACGGTGGAGATTCAGCACTTTAAGTATGCAGCTGACCCAGCGATCGCACCGTAGTTTAGTGTCGCTGCTATAGCTTGGAACACATCGCGGCCCGGCTGTGCCTCGGTTTAGCCACGGCGATGGGTCAGCACAAACCGCTCAATTCCCGCCAGATCTCGAACAATTTGGCCGTGCTCATAGGCTTGGGTGGCGTGCAATAGGTCCATCACCGCAGCGGCTTGTCCCTGCATCAGTTCCACTAGCCACAGGCCCCCAGGTTGTAAATGATCAGGGCCTCGCTGCGCCAAATGACGCAGCGCCTCTAGCCCATCGGCTCCACCATCTAACGCTATATGTGGCTCATGGGCGGCAACCTCTGGCGCTAGGGTAGAGACCACAGCTTGAGGAATGTAGGGGGGATTTGAGACCAGACCAGCGAGCTGTGCTTGCCGGGGCAACGGCTCAAACCAAGACCCCTGTAAAAACTGGATGCGTGATGATAACCCATGGGCGGCGGCATTTTGCCGGGCGATCGCCAGCGCTGACTCGCTGATATCAACCGCTAAGATGGTTGCCTGGGGCAGGGCTTGGGCTAATCCCAGGGCGATCGCGCCGCTGCCGGTGCCCAAATCGGCCCAGACCCCCTGCCGATCTGCCGACCCCTGGGGGCTGTGGTGTAGTTGCGACACCACCAGGTCAATGATGAGCTCAGTCTCTGGTCGAGGGATCAACACATCCGGTGAAACTGTCAAAGTCAGATTGCGCCATGTCGTCTGACCAACTAAATGCTGAATGGGCACGCGATCGCGCACTCGCTGCTGCCAGCGGGACTGGAAGTCTGACCAGCTAACCTGGGCGGGGACAAAGGATTGTTGGGCCAGGGTGCCGAGCCGTAGGTCTAAGGGCGTTACCTCACATAGCCCTTGCAAATACCAGTCCACTTCAGCCGGATCGATTTGATAGGCTCGAGCCTGGGCTTGGGCCTGCGATCGCCAGGCCCAAAGCTCAGGGCCTGACAGCCTGTGCGGGAATGCAGCCATGGCATCCACCTGCGGCACCGGCTAAAGCACCCGCAAAACGCTTGGCACACCTTGAATATTGGGAAACTTCCGCAATTCGTTCAAGGCCGCTTGAAAGTAGCTTTCTTTGACCTCATGGGTGACCACTACGACTTCTGCCATATCGTCCCGAAGATCAATTTGCACCACGGACTCTATGCTGACATCGTGGTTGCCAAAACAAAGCCCCACTCGGCCAATGACGCCGGGCTGATCTTTGGCCAGCAAACGGACATAAAACCGACTCACAATATCGGCCATGGGACTCACATCACAGTAATGCTGGTGAGAGCAAGCCAAGAGAGGATTTTGAGACCCCGCCGTGGTGCCCTGAGGCGCTGGCTGCAGAGTGGCGGCAATGCTCAAAATATCTGAAACCACGGCGCTGGCAGTCGCCCCTTCCCCCGCTCCTGGGCCAAAGAACATCACCTGCCCCAGCGGATCTCCTTCGACCAGGATGGCATTATAAACCCCGTTGACGCTGGCTAACGGATGGGTCTTGGGAACGAGGGTCGGATGTACCCGCAGCTGCAGTTGGTCCATCGTTTCATTCGACAAGGGACAGGTATCACGCCGGGCGATCGCCAACAGCTTAATCACAAATCCAAGGCGCTGGGCATAGGCAATATCCGCCGGGCTCACGTGGCGAATCCCTTCGCAAAACACATCAGAGAGCTTGATCCGCCCCCCAAAGGCTAGGGACGCCAAAATCGCAATCTTATCCGCTGCATCAAGACCATCGACATCTGCCGTCGGGTCAGCTTCGGCGTATCCCAACCGTTGGGCGTCGGTCAAAATGGTCTCAAACTCGCCGCCCTCCTCCTGCATCCGGGTGAGAATATAGTTGGTCGTGCCGTTGACAATGCCGGTCACCGCATGGATGCGATTGACCCCCAACGCCTGCTTAAGCGGTTGCACAACGGGTATCCCCCCGCCCACAGCGGCCTCCAACATAACGTAGACGCCAGCTTGATTAGCAGCGGTAAAGATCTCGTCGCCGTAGCGAGAGATGACGGCCTTGTTTGCCGTGACAACATGTTTGCCCTGCTGAATGGCTTTTAGAATCAGCGATCGCGCTGGCTCAAGGCCACCCATCAGTTCCACCACCACATCCACATCTGGATCAGCAACAATCGCCGCTAAATCAGTGGTCAAACAGCCCGACGGCAAATCAACACCGCGAGGCTTATCCAGGGTTCTGACCCCCACCCGTCGAATGTTGATTGCCTCTACAAGCGGATGCCTGCCAGCTGGATCAAGCAAGATCTTCGCCGTGCCTGTTCCGACCGTACCCAGTCCCAAAAGCCCTACATTTACAGTCACCGTCACCGCATCCTTATCTTCTCTCCCTTTTAATGGTAGGGGATGCCGCCACCAACAAAAACCGGAGCGGCCAAAACCCCTCCGGTTAAAGTCATGATAAAAGTAGAGCACCTCAGCCCATTACTTGCAGCATACGAGCTACGAGCCATGGGCAAATCACCTTAGTAGGTTTCTACGTGCCAGCGATGAGCTTTCTTCAGCTCTTTACGGTAGTCCTCCCAGTTGACTCCGTTCTTCTCGGCTTCCGCCGCCATAGCAGCATCAATACCATCTTCCATCCCTTTCAAACCGCACATATACAGGTGGGTTTTAGGATCTTGCAGCATCTGCCAAATCCGCTCCGCATTTTCTGCCACTCGATGTTGAATATACATCTTGCCGCCTTCAGAGTTCTGCTGTTCACGGCTGATGGCATAGGTCAGCTCAAAGTTATCAGGATACTTTGACTGAATTTCCTCCAGTTCCTCTTTGTAGAGGACGTTGGCCGTATAGGGTACCCCAAAGATCAGCCAAGCCTTGCCATGAAACTGGTATCCAGGATTGGCTTCCCGCTCTGCATCTTTAAACATGCGCCTGAGATAAGCCCGGAAAGGCGCAATACCAGTTCCAGTGGCCAACATAATGATGTTGGCTTCTTCGTCGTCCGGCAGCAGCATCTCCTTACCAACGGGACCTGTTACTTTGACATCAGCACCGGGTTCGATCTGGCAAAGAAACGTCGAGCAGGTACCGTAAACAGTTTCACCCGATTCAGGATCTTTATACTCGAGCTGTCGGACACATAAAGAAACCGTCTGGTCGTTCATGTCATCACCATGACGAGTGGAGGCGATGGAGTAAAGCCGCAGCTTATGGGGCTTACCGTTGTCATCGGTCCCGTCAGGAATGATGCCAGCACTTTGACCTTCGACATAGTGGTAGTCACCCCCCGACAGGTCAATCTTGATGTGCTGAACAATACCAGAGCCGCCTTCGCGAACCAAAGGCTCGTTAGAAAGGACTTTGGCAACAAAAGGATTTTTGGGCTTGTAAAGGTTTACGGGGACGTCTTGTTTTTTAGCCTTGGGCGTCGCTTGGGTCATAGACTTACCATTGTCTTGCTGTGCGGTCGCTGCAGGCGCGTTTTGACCATTGGTTTCATTAACCGGAGTGATACTCACAATCTCACCACCCATCCGGGTGATTCGCTGCATCTCTTGGTTCATCCGGGTGTAGGGAACTGTAATAAAGACACTGCCACTCTTCCGAATGGGAGGGTCCATCTTGTCAGTTTCAGCGTTTTGACGTAGTCCCTTAACTTCGTATACAAATAAGCGACTTCCCGCTACAGAGCTGGCGTTACCGCCACTTACGCTTGGATTGTACATGTGCTGACTATATGACTCCGAGAATCTGTCTAAATTGGCTTGGCCAAAAGCTCATCTCACCGGACCGAATGGGGCTAGATGAAAAGCCTTGGCTACAGCTTAACGTTCTCTTTAGCGTATCACTGCAATGGAAAGGTCTCCTAGTGGGAAAGCGTTCAGAGTAATCTAAACGTGGTAAGGAGATAGAAATCAATGGCGATCACGTATTACCTGCTGACTACAAAATAATGGCTTTATCCTGAGAACACTGTGTCGTTCATCTCATTTTTAGATTTTTATTCATCAGCGGCTCCGTCATCAACTGGCAGCAACCCCAATCTCCGCCCTGTTCAAAGGAGACAGCATTGCCACTCAGCGGGGAATATGATGAGTCGATGACTTGAGAGAGTTACCCACAAACCCCTTCTAACTCAACGTCGGCAGGGCATAGTGCGCCTCGCCTACAAGTTGATTAATCAACAGACTTGTGAGCGGTGATACCAATTTGATACTATAGCCAACTAGTAAGGGCGTAAAAGATTCGGAATCATCTCACTAAAGCTGGTTCTGGCTCGTTTAACCAGGTTTGAAGCTGCGGGTTAACGAGCTCAATCTGTCGTCTGTGCCCCTCATCACATTTGGAGTGATGGCTAGTACCATCGCTGTGGATATGGTGTTCAAACTGTTCCTTCTACGGACATTGCAGACGATGTAAAGATGTTAGCTAAAGTTTTTTCTTCATCTTAAATGTCCGTTATCCACTGCTTACGAGCCGATTAAATGTCGTTTTATTGGCTACGTTTCATTTAACCTAAACATCAATTTCAGTTGTTTTCTGTGTTGCTCGAGGAAAGCTATGACAAGTAAGCCTGAACGCGTGGTTTTGATAGGGGTTGCTGGCGACTCTGGATGTGGTAAATCCACATTTTTGAGACGACTTGCCGACCTGTTTGGTGAAGAGTTCATCACTGTGATTTGTTTGGATGATTATCACAGCCTTGACCGAAAGCAGCGCAAAGAGGCTGGCGTTACGGCTTTGAATCCCAAAGCCAACAACTTTGATTTGATGTACGAGCAAATCAAGGCGCTGAAGGAAGGCAACGCGATTGATAAGCCCATCTACAATCACGAGACAGGCGAAATCGATCCCCCCGAGCGGGTTGACCCCAATCACATTGTGGTCATTGAAGGCCTGCACCCAATGTATGACGAGCGGGTGCGTGGGCTAATTGACTTCAGCGTTTACCTTGATATTCATGACGATGTCAAAATCGCTTGGAAGATTCAACGAGATATGGCTGAGCGTGGTCATACCTATGAGGACGTGCTGGCGTCCATCAACGCTCGTCGCCCTGACTTTGAAGCCTACATCGATATTCAAAAGCAGTATGCTGACGTCGTTATTCAAATCTTGCCCACGGAGCTCATCCCCGGCGAAGACAAAGAGAAGAAGATCTTACGGGTCCGGTTACTCCAGAAGGAAGGCATTGAGGGTTTCAACCCAGTTTATCTGTTTGACGAAGGCTCCACCATTGACTGGATTCCTTGTGGTCGCAAGTTGACCTGTTCATTCCCCGGCATCCGCATGCATTACGGCCCTGATACCTATTACGGTCATGACGTTTCCGTATTGGAAATCGATGGTCAGTTTGAGCGCTTGGAAGAACTCATCTATGTGGAAAGTCACCTCAGCAACACTTCAACCAAGTACTACGGTGAGATGACTGAACTGCTGCTCAAGCACCGGGAGTATCCTGGTTCTAACAATGGCAGTGGCTTATTTCAAGTGTTGGTTGGGCTCAAGATGCGCGAAAGCTACGAGAAGCTCACTGCCAAGGAGCCTCAGACAGTTGCGTAAGCCCGCTGTGTGACTTGAGCGGGTAGTCTTAATGGCAACTTGATATCAATAAAAAATGGGTGGCAATATGCATTGCCACCCATTTTTGGTTGGTAGGACACTGAACCTGTAGCGCTATGGCGACAGTCAGCCCAGCTACGGCTTAATCAGAGATGTTGAGTGAAGCCTGTTGCTGAATCGTTTACCAACGGTCATTTAGGTACGCTGATTAGCTCTAATCTTTAGGTGACATAAAGAGTTCTTTGCTTTCAGACCGTTCTTCTTACTATGAGGTTGTGAAGCGCTTAGTGGCCTCGGCGATGGGATTCACGACATCTCTAAGCTGGCAGTCCGCGCTTCTAGCCGTTTGATACCCCATAGGAGCCTTGCATGGTGGACAGCTATCAGCCGTCTTCGGAGCAAACGCTTGACCGTGATTGCATGACCTTGTCGCGGCATGTGCTGCAGCAGCTACACAGCTTCGGACCGGAGGCGCAAGATTTAAGCGCGCTGATGAATCGTATTGCCTTAGCGGGCAAACTGATTGCCCGCCATCTATCCCGTGCGGGTTTGGTGGCCGATACTCTCGGCTTTACTGGCCGCACTAATGTACAAGGTGAAGACGTTAAAAAAATGGACGTTTTTGCCAATGATGTTTTTATTTCTGTCTTTAAGCAAAGCGGCTTGGTCTGCCGATTAGCATCTGAAGAGATGGAAAAGCCCTACTACATTCCAGAAAATTGCCCCATTGGGCGCTATACGCTGCTATATGATCCGATTGATGGCTCCTCTAATGTTGATATCAACTTGAATGTTGGCTCAATTTTTGCCATCCGTCGGCAGAGCGGCGATGATCTGGACCAATCAGCGTCTGACCTGCTGACGGCGGGACACGATCAGCTGGCAGCCGGCTACATTTTGTACGGTCCCACCACTGTTTTGGTCTATTCCATTGGCCACGGGGTGCATTCTTTTACCCTTGACCCGAGTCTTGGAGAATTCATCCTAACGGCAGAAAATATCCAGGTGCCTCAACACGGTTCCAATTACAGCGTCAATGAAGGTAACTTCTGGCAGTGGGAAGAGTCTATTCGAGACTTTATTCGCTACGTGCACCGCCATGATGGATACTCGTCTCGATACAGCGGTGCGTTGGTCGGTGACTTCCACCGCATTTTGATGCAGGGCGGTGTGTTTTTATATCCCGGCACGAAGAAAAATGTCCATGGCAAGCTGCGTCTGCTCTATGAAACGGCCCCGCTGGCTTTTTTGATTGAGCAGGCTGGGGGAAGCGCGAGTACCGGTACAGAGCGGCTACTGGACGTGGTGCCAGAGGAACTGCACCAGCGAACTCCAGTCGTCATCGGCAGCACTGAAGATGTGGACTTGGTGGAATCTTTCATTCAAGAACGATTACGAGAACAAGAGGCGATCGCGACCTGATTTAAACTAGCCTGCGATGGACATTAACAAGCGACTGTCTGCGTAGCGTTGCCGTCATATCCGTTTTTTCGTCACCCGTTTACTAGCCCCTGCAAAACTATCCCCAATCACGTTTATGGTTAGTCTGCTCGAAAATCCACTCCGCGTTGGCCTCCAACAAGATCGCATCCCGGACCCACAGATTTTGGTGATTTTTGGTGCCTCTGGCGACCTCACACACCGCAAGCTGGTGCCAGCTCTTTATCAAATGAAGCTTGATCGCCGCTTACCCCCCGAATTCACCCTGGTGGGGGTAGCTCGTCGGGACTGGAGTCATGACTACTTTCGGGAACATTTACGTGAAGGGGTCGAAGAGTTCGGCAGCGGCATCGGCAACCAAAGCACTTGGAATGAATTTGCCCAAGGACTGTTCTACTGCCCCGCTAATATTGATAAACCAGAAAGCTACCAAAAGCTTAAGGCGTTTTTATCAGAGCTTGATGAAAAGCGTAGTACCCGAGGCAATCGGGTCTTTTATCTGTCTGTCGCGCCCCGCTTTTTTGGGGAAGCAGCACAGCAATTAGGGGCAGCTGGCATGTTAGGCCAACCTGATAAGCAGCGCCTCGTCATTGAGAAGCCCTTTGGTAAAGACATCGGCTCAGCGCGAGTGCTTAACCGTGTGGTGCAGGACGTTTGTCAAGAGAACCAGATCTATCGTATTGATCACTACCTCGGCAAAGAGACTGTCCAAAACTAGATGGTCTTTCGCTTCGCCAACGCCATCTTTGAGCCGCTGTGGAACCGTCAATTTGTGGATCACGTGCAGATCACAGTGGCCGAAACGGTCGGCTTAGAAGGGCGGGCAGGCTACTACGAAACGGCTGGGGCGCTGCGTGACATGGTGCAAAACCATTTGATGCAGCTATTTTGCCTGACTGCAATGGAAGCACCCAACTCCCTCGATGCAGAAAGCGTTCGCAGTGAAAAAGTCAAGGTGCTGCAGGCTACTCACTTAGCGGATATTGAGGATCTGTCTAAGTGCGCCATTCGTGGACAATATGCGCCGGGCTGGATGAAAGGGGAAGAGGTGCCCGGCTATCGTCAGGAAGAAGGCGCGAGTGAAACGTCAACCACTCCAACCTATGCCGCCTTAAAGCTAATGATTGATAATTGGCGCTGGAAAGGAGTCCCGTTTTATATGCGGACGGGCAAACGGATGCCAAAAAAGGTGACGGAAATTTCCATCCATTTTAAAGAAGTTCCTTACATGATGTTTCAGTCAGCTGCCAAGCAGCTCAATCACAACGTCTTAGCGCTGCGGATACAACCAGATGAAGGCATCTCAATGCGGTTTGAGGTAAAGACGCCGGGGAACTCTCTCCGAACTCGCTCGGTGGCAATGGATTTCCGCTATGACGCGGCCTTTGGTAAACCGAGTACTGAAGCCTATGGCCGGTTGCTGGTGGACTGTATGTTGGGTGACCAAACCCTCTTCACCCGTGGCGATGAAGTGGAAGCTTCTTGGCGCATGTTGACACCGCTTCTGGAGGTTTGGGATGCACCAGCCGATCCCGATGTCATTCCGATGTATGAGGCGGGTACTTGGGGACCGGTTGAGTCAGAGTTATTGCTCAACCGCGATCGCCGCCGCTGGCGACGACTCTAGCGTTTGGTTGAACCTGGACTAAGGTTAAAGTGAGATCCGATAGCATAGACACGCGGCTGAACTGCTTATTTTTGAATCTGCCCTTCACTAGAACACTGATATGACCTCAACTCCCGTTGTTGCGTTACAAAAACCCAAAGGCATTTCCATCGAGGAAATTGAGAGCGAGCTGCGCAATATCTGGCGCACTCAGGACGAAGGAGCAACGGCGCCAGTCGCCACCCGAGCGACCACCTTCAGCATTGTGGTGTATGAGCCCGAAGAATTTCAGCAATTGCTAGCGGCTCTCACCTTTTACAAGGGTGACATTGATGGTCAGCATGGCAATAAGACTCGAGAAGCCATTCGACAGGCTCAGATGGCCTATGGTTTGCGGGTTACGGGACGAATTGACGAAGCCACCCTAACTCGACTGCGACAGGAATATGAACAACTTGCGGATAGCCAGAAGCAGTTTTCTAATCCTGACTTGCGCGGATTTAACTTGAGCGAGGCGATCGCAGCACAAAACCCCTGTCGAGTGATCACTCTTTGCCCCACCCTAGACGGTGACGATACTGTAACAGCCCAGGTCTCAGCCTATTGTCCCGTTCAAAAACGCAATACCAGCAACTTGATTTGCTGCGAATATATTTCCCTGCGCGGTTCCAAAGCCTCACTGGAGCGTGTATCGGGCATGGTCTCATCGCTGATGATTGGTGACCTGCCTAAGTTTGTCTGGTGGAAAGCCACACCCAACCCCGAGCAAGCACTGTTTAATCAACTGTTCGCAACCAGTAATTGCTTGATCGTTGACTCCAGTTACTTCAGCGAAGTTGAATCAGAGCTCAACAAAATCCAAGAAATCACAGAGTCTGGTAAATACATCGCCGATTTGAACTGGCACCGGTTATTTCCCTGGCAAGAGCTCACCGCCGAAGCCTATGATCCGCCTGAGCGGCGGGACGCCTTGATTGAAATTGATCAGGTCAGCATCGACCATGAACCCGGCAATGCTGCCCAAGCCCTGATGTTTTTAGGGTGGCTGGCAAGCCGTCTGGAATGGACGCCTATGCGATATGTCGAGGAAGGCGGCGACTATGGCATTCGCAAGGTTTACTTTGAGAGCAGCGTCGGCAATCGAGAAATTGAAGTAGAGCTAGCCGCCATCCCAGTGGCCGACGTCGGCGAGGTGATTGGCGATCTGATTGGGATTCGCCTGTCCTCTAGCAATCAAGAGGCTGACTGCTGTACGATTTTATGCTCTGAGACGACAGGCTGCATGCGTATGGAAGCCGGAGGTGGCGCTCAAGCCTGCCGGGTAGAAGAGGTCAGCGCAATTTCCGACCAGCGAGCCGACTTGATTTTAGGACAGCAGCTTCAGCGCTGGGGAGAGGATGTGCTCTATCAAGAGAGCTTGGCAATGGCTGACCAAATTTTGCGACTCTGTCCTTAAATGGCGATCGTGGCGGGTTAAAAGATGCAGGGAGGGACCTCACTGAGAGCGTTCTGGCCCCTGCAGAGGCTCAAAGCTGACTGCGGCTAGCGATTGCAACTGAGGACAACCTTTGGTATCAGCTTTTCCGGAAGAAACCTGAATTCGGAATCGGGATTTTGGGTACCCAGTGAATCCACCCATCTAGAGGGATGCTTAGGGGGCAAAAGATTCGCTGCCCTGACGACTGATTTACTCCGAGATTACCTAACCCAACTCACGTTAAGAAAGGGTATCTAGACTAGCCAGGGGCAGTTTGCCGTCAGGTGAGTTTACCAACCCAACGTATATAAACAAGTCCCGAGTCCCTTAGTGCTCTTCGATAGTGGCTAGCTGTGCCCCTTGATAGTAGTGGCCCAAAATCTGTTGATAGGAATATCCCTGATTTGCCATATTGTTGGCTCCCCACTGACTCATACCAATACCGTGACCGTAGCCGCGTCCAGTAATTTGGATGCTGTTGCCAGCAATATTGATCGAAAACAGCGTACTGCGGAGGTCTAACGCCGTACGTAGGTCATTGCCGGTCATGACCCGCGCCCCGCGATCGCCCTCCATATGGATTTCTTGCACTCGCCCCCGGGGGGTCGTGCGCTGGGGCGTGGCCCGCACAATACGTCCCACGTCTGGCATGATCCGACTAAATTCATCCAGTGTGAGTGTGCGAGACCACTCGAAGACAGGTGCTCCGGCATCATAATCTTGGACACCTCGCAGATAGGGGAGTGGCTGACTCCAGATATCCTCAACGTTTTCCGTGTGCCCCCCCGATGAAGAGTGAAATACGGCCTCAATGAGTTGACCATTGTAGGTGAGCACCTGGTGCCGCGTACCTTCGACGGCGGCATGGGTGCTGTGGGCTTCTTCTTCTAACCCTCTATACACTTGCCAGGTTGTAGTGCCGCCAACGTCGTAGTGGGGACTGCGGGCCTGCTGGCGCTTATGTAAGGCGTAGGTGCGCGCTGCAACAGCCTGAGCCTTCAGCGCCTCTAGCGGCCAACTGGTGGGCATTTCACCCCCAACCACGCTGTACAGATAGTGTTCCAAATCAACATAATTGATCGCCGTGACGCCGCTACCGTCAGACATAACGAGCACCCGTCCCCGATACCAGCGCTCGCCGATAAACACAAAGCCATCAGGTCCGGGCTCGACCCAAAAAGAACTGCTGACGGAATCCGCCGCCTTGAGTTGAGGGCCTTGGGCCGTTATAGTGAGCGATCGCCCTTGGGGCACCTGGGCAATTTGCTGCCCCTGCTGATCCCGAATCATGCCCGTATTTGACGTACCGACTACGACTTGACTATCCCCTTCACGGATGGCCACCCGCATCTCCAGGGCGATCGCCGGCAAACCAACCAACACCCACAGCAGAACTGCCAGACCTCCACGGGGCAACCATTTCCAAAAAGACATTCCCAGTTGGGAGTCGGTGGCACAAGGAGAAGCATGCATGTGGACCATGACAGATATCGGTTGAGCGGGCATTGAATAGCTGAGACGTTGACACCTCGCCAGAGGTTGCGAGTCTCCACCAAAAATTCGCTAGCGCTGACTGACCTCAAACGGTCCACAAAAACACCAACCATGGCGTTTAGTTGCCAGCTATTTGTTAACATTTAAAAACCAAGTTGCGAGAACTTTCATTCGCTCAACTTGGCTATTGGTCGGTACTTTTCAGACAGCTTCAAACTGCCTTCACATTCGGTTAGTCATAAACATACCATCTGTTTTGAAACTCGGAACGTTGAATCTTAGCTTTGGTAAGAAACCTAGAGAATCCCCGTCGATTCATACAGCCGACGGAGAATGGCGAGGATCTTGTCTCCGTACTGAGGATCTGGATCCCAACGGCCACTCAATTGTTTGGCCAACGGCGCTACGCCTCGCCGCACAAACCGGAAACGAGGATCAACCACTTCTTGGACCAAAGGTTCTGTATTACCGTAGGCCTTGAGATGTTGGATATGCGCGCGTACGCCAATGCGAGGATCGTTGAAGGCGACGCCACCGGTCGAACCGCTAACTGCGCCAATCCCGCCAAAATTGTTGTCTTCTGGTCGCAGACTCCCGGTAAATCTTAAATATGAGGTTTCTAAGCACATTTGGCAAAAGGCAATGTCGTGGTCCACGCCTTCAATTTGAGCTTCTTCCCGATAGTAGCGAGGCAAATCTTTATAGTGCTCTGTGGCGCCTTCTTTATTCGTTTTGAGAAACATTAATAGCTGTATATCCGACGTAATGCCTCGACCCATAATGTGTTCTAGGCGATCTTCGCAAATGGGCAAAGAGTTCATCGTTTTCAGCGTCACCGTTCGAGTGGACGCATCCCATCCGACGGAGACGTTGTATTCCCGCAGGTCAATCGCTTTGATATAAACCACGCCTTGGTAGCGCACTCGCCGAACGTCAGGATCGCTCGCGATATCAATGCCTAGCTGATCCGCTAGGTCAATGGGGACATAGGCATTGTTGTTGATGATGATGCCCTTTTCGTCGTAGAGGCCCCCATTGACACTGATATTACATTCTGGAAAGCCTTGGACGTCACCGGAGTCGCCGGCGACGGCGCGACTCCAGGATGCCATGCCATCGGCAATCCCTAGGGAAATATCGCGGCGGCGATTTTGAATTAACCCCAAATCATCGGGATTGGTCAGATAGCCCACCTCCATCAATAGGGAGGGGCAGGCCAACTGTCGGGTAAAACTGAGACTACCAGTACCGGTGTTGGTATCGGGTCGGGCCCCGCGACTGGGCAATTGTGGCAGTCGTCGCAGGAGTGCCAGCAGCAGGAGTTCTGCATGGGATTTGCGGGCCTCATTATTGGCAATATAAAACACACTCGCCCCTCGTGCTCCCGGACTGCTGGCCGCCCCTCCGTGAATTTCCAAGGCAACGTCATCCGGTTGGCAGCGGGTATTGATCCAGTTCAGGGTTTGAGCGTTGCTGAGATCATCGGGGACGGCCAAGACCTCAAAGCCCCGCGATCGCAACTCGGGCACGACTAAGTCTCGAATGCGAATCATTTCAGTCGCTTCAGTGGTGTTTGAAACGGTAACGCCATAATCGAGCGAGCCGTTTTCGTAGCCACCATGCCCTGCTGAGATAAAAATCTTACCCATAGCCGATGTCAAGTGCCCCCAAAAGACAGTTGAATTCTACGAAAGGATACCTGCAAAGGTGGATGCCGTTACAAAAATTGCCGCATTTAGACGGGAATAAGGCAGTATCCTCCTAGCTGAGACTGCGACGCAGAGGCTTGTGTCATTGCCGGTCGGCGGAGTCATCCCCCCTGATCGAGTCGGGGCAGGGTTGCTGTCCCCGTTGTAGACCGCTGGCGTGACTGACTAGCCCAGGCTGGGCGGGCGGGGGACGCAATTGCAGGGGCAAACCTTGAACGCAAACACTCACGAAAACACTCATGTGGGACGCTTACCTGTCTCTGGCAGTTGATAAACCAACGGTTTTTTGGACCATCTTTGCCGCCGCTAGCGGTACGCTAGCGGTGCTGCTGGCCCAGGTTGTCCCCTGGTTAACAAAGTTTCTGTTGGGACGCTTTCTGAAGGAAGACGCCAAGAGTTTTTATAGCCGCATTGTCGAACCACACCGATCGCTATTAATCCTCACAGGGGCCTTAGTGGTGCTCGATGTGGTAGCGCTGGTGCTGCTCCAAGGGTTGTGGTACGTCCCCTGGTACCCTTCCCTAGAGTTTGGGCTGACGCTGGCATTAACGTTCTCCCTGGGACTGCTGCTCTATCGCTGCTTTCAGACTTATTTTGAGGAGTACCTGCTGAATGCGGCGTTGGAGGATGGCCGCAAAACCATTAGCGAACTGCTGCTGGTAGGCCGCTTTTTGGCGATTGCCGGGCTGATGATCAGCCTCATCACCTTATTTGCTCAGACCCATCAGATCAACATCATCGGCGTATTTGCCAGTTTGGGGGTTGGTGGTATTGCCGTGGCTTTTTCTGCCCAAAAGGTGTTGGAGCAGCTGCTGGGTGGAGTAGTAATCTACATTGATCGGCCCTTCTCTGTGGACGACTACATCGGCCTCCCCGATGGCACCTTTGGCCGGGTCGAGGCCATTGGTCTGCGCTCCACCAAAATCCGCACCTCTGGCAAGGGCACACTGGCGATCGTGCCCAACAGTGCCCTGATACAGGCCACGGTGGAAAACTTTACTGGGGCGAAAAAAGTCATGGCGATCGTCTACCTCAACCTATATCGAGCCATTGGCGAAGAGGAGCAGGCACTCATCCGTCAGGTCATTATTGAAAGTACGAAAGATATCTTTGGTATCGATACCCGCAGCACCAGCATTGCCTTTCGCAATCTGGAGGACGGCAACCTGACCCAGGTGCAGGCCACCCTGTTCATCTTGGGCGCCACGGGGAGCTCTATGGAAATTCGGCGACAGCTGCTAGCGATCGCCAATCAAAAAATGACTCAGCGTCTAAAGACCTATGGCATCTCCTTTGACATCGAAGAACCCACAGTTTACGTCGATTCGCCGATCACTATCTAAGCCCTTGACTAGCCCGTGATCGGTTTAAAACCGCTCAGACTCGATTCCCAAAAACTCGAAACTTTTCATGAATACCTCAGCCACTGACCTCCGCAGCTTTTTAGAATCGCTGGGCATCACCTTTGGCAACACGCCAACCCTGGTCATCTTTGGCGTATCGCTGCTCATATCACTATTGGTGGGACGGTTCACGCCAAATATTGTGCGGGCATTTATCCATCGCTTTTCGCCAGAGCAGGTGTCACACCTTTATGACAATTTGGTCGCACCGCTGAGTGGAGCCTTTCAGCTAGCGGGCACGATGGTGCTCATATCGCTATCAATGGTATGGCTGAGTGAAGACTACCGTAGCCTCAGCGCCTTTCTCAATCCGTTCATTGATCTGGCGCTGATCAGCAGCATCGCTTGGCTAACTTCACGGGTATTTGGGCGCATCTTTCGCATATATGGGGTAGAGCTACTCAAAAAAATGGGCCGCGAGGTCGACGAAATGCTGCTGGTATTTGAAACCATGATGAACGTAGTGATTGGTTTCATTGCGGTACTGACGTTTGCTCAAAGCCAAAACTTTAACCTAGTGGGGTTGTTTGCCAGCTTAGGCATTGGGGGGTTGGCGATCGCCTTTGCTGCGCAAAAAATCCTGGAACAGCTCCTCAGCACCATCGTGATTTATCTAGATCGGCCTTTCATTCCCGGGGAATATATCCGGCTAAATGATGGTCAACTGGGGCGGGTCGAATCCATCGGGTTGCGATCGACCAAAATCCGCACGGCAGCCAAAAGTACCTTATTCATCCTGCCCAACTCAACCCTGCTCAATATGGAAATTGAGAACGTTAGCCGGGCCAAGAAGGTGATGGTGATGCTGTATCTCGACTTTACGCGCAAGCTGACCGACGAAGATGCGGCCCTCGTGCGCCAGGTAATTTCCCAAAGCACCAACTCTGTTTTTGGAGTAGACCCTGGCAGTACAAGTATTGTCTTTCCCCACAGTAGTGAAACAAACGGTCAGACCAGTCAGTCAATGCGCCGCGCTCGGGTGACGTTTTTCATCCTCGGCTCTAGTGAGAGCTCCATTGAGTTGCGTAAGCGCTTGCTCGAACTAGCCAATGAGACCATTTCTCAAACCTTGGACAAGTACGGCATTCAGTTCACTATGCAGGAACCTACAGTATACGTAGAGTCGCCGGTGACGCTGTAGTCAAGGCCATAATCGATACGGATGCTTAAACTCCTGGGCAGACCTGAACTAACGGCCAAAGCTTGCCCGTTGAGGCATTGAGTCAGGCTCTGGGCAATCTGGCTCACAGGGTTGAGAGTGGTTGACTAACCTGGCCGATTGTCATGAAAAATTGAAAAGAAATCTTTAGAATGCTAAATTCCCCTTAGCAGCAACGACATATTTGTAATGTTTTTGCCTGACGTTAGCGAGTAAGCCATATATGGTAGCGGCACCTTCTTATCTGCGATCGCCGGTTGCATTGAGCACAAACACCGAAAAGCGTATTGTGGCTATTGGAGATAGCTTAGTCTATGGCTATGGCGATCCCGAAGGGGGTGGTTGGGTTGAACGGTTGCGGCGGCAGTGGCTCCAGCCCCAATCGCCCGGCCACGCTATTTACAATCTGGGGGTGCGGGCCGATACGACCCAGCGAGTTGCCCATCGCCTAGTGCAAGAGTTTCAGACAAGGGGTGAGTTTCGCAACCGGGTTCCAGACCTGCTGCTATTGTCCGTGGGACTAAATGATAGCTGTCGAGTCGGCAAAGCCAACGGTCGCTCGTTCACCGAGTTTGTCGCATTTCAATCGCAAATGACCTCGTTGCTCGATGCAGCGGTAGGTCTGTGTCCAGTCATGTTTATCGGCATGACGCCAGTTTTGACTGAGCGCATGCCCTTTGCCGAAGTTTTGTATTACAGCTACCGCGATCAGCTGCCCTATCGGGATTTTACTCGCCAAGCCTGTGAACAGCGCCAAATTCCTTACCTAGATGTGTTGGACCTGTGGCTTAGTCGGGGCGAGGGTTGGTGGCGATCGCGCCTCTCAACGGATGGGCTACACCCCAATATCTTGGGCTACCGTTCCTTGTTTGACGATGTCAATACCTGGGATGCTTTTCGCAAGGTGATTTATCTGTAAGGTCAGCCAGGCTTACAAAATAGCCGCAGCCTTGGTGGTGACTGTGGCTATTTCGTGGTTAACCGGTTGAACATGAGTAGCCTAACGGCTTAGGTGATTGGCCAAAAAGTGGAGCGATCGCGCCCAGGCTTGCCGGGTAGCTTCAGGGTCATAGATCTCGTTGTTTTCGTTGCCAAAAGCATGGTTCGCATCGTAGCGGTACACCTCGTAGTTGACGTTGCCCTCTTTAAGCCGAGCCTCTAGCTTATCGACTTGCTCTGGCGGAAAAAAGGAGTCCTGTTGGGCAAAGTGCCCTTGAAAGGGGATGGAAATGGTTCGCGTATCACCGGCAGATTCGGGCGGTACACCATACCAGCACACTACGGCGTCAGCCTCTGGCACGTGAACAGCCGCTAGCACAGCCAGGGCTCCTCCCATGCAGTAACCCATAACCCCAATGGAGGGACTGCTGCCTTTGAGATGCTGCACCGCTCCCCGAATTTTCTGATTGGCGGCATCGCCAAAATCAAGATCGTTCATCAAATGCTCTGCCTCTGCGGCATCCAAAGTGACGGTGCCCTCATACAGATCAGGAACCAGTACCCGATAGCCAGCGGCAGCGAGTTGCTCACCGACGCCTTTGATTTGCTCGTTGACCCCCCACCACTCTTGAATGACAACAACTCCAGGGGCCGTGCTGCCGCTCGGAGGTTCGACATAATACCCCTGACATGGTTGAGCGTCCGGTCGCTGAAACGTGATCATCTCACCCATAGTGTCTCCTGCTCATCAAGCTGACCATAGATAGCCTACCGTTTTTGTCTGGTTTCCTTCACGGAGCCTTGACGCGACGGTGTTTATTTTTCCAACCGAATGGCAAACCACTGCATGGTTTGACCGGGCTGGAGCTCAAAATCACAAGCAGTATCAATTAGATACTTAGCTTGGGCTGCTACGGTAGACTGCTTAGCCACGTCACGGGGCAGCGAGTCCTGGCGATCGCGCAAAATTGCTTCAAGGTGCTGCTGCAGTTCCTCAGCAGTCAAGATCTCTTCGTCTGCACCTGGCATGAGCAGTACAAAATAAGATTCGGCATACATCAATGAGCGATCGGCCATACGAGTTCACTGGTGGTAAGGTCTTCTCAATCCTAAGGGGTGGGCTGATCAATCTGTTGACAGGAAAACATCCCAATTACATGTCGACGACCTGTAGAGAAAAACCTATGCATGCTCAAAGCTCATAGGAGAAAACCATGTCTGTAGGGATGAGGTGCAAGGAAGACTTGAGCCTAAAGGGCGTTGAGGCGATCGCGCAGAGCCAAGCTCATTCTAGGCCGAAGGTAGGCATAGCAACGTGCTTCAGAAAAGTCTTCGCCAGAGGTATCCCAGCCTTGCTCTGAATTAACAAAGGTTGTTTGGAACAAAATAGAGCTTCTTTGCCTGCATTTGGAGGCTTAACAGGGGGCCAGTATCTATTGGCATACGCTTGAGATGAATAGCATGGCTAACGGGCTAGTCAGCAAAGCCTTAGCGGATCACTTAGGCTCATTAAGCGTCTTCTTCCGAGCTGTTTTCAACATTGCCGTTGTAAAGGGCGTCCAATTGCTCGCGGGCGTCTTCCAACGAGATGGATTTCATTACCAGTAGCGGTTCCTCTAAAACCTGCCCCCGCTCATCCAACATCTCAGGGTGAGGGGTAGATAGCTTTTGAGTGCCGGTGCCGGTACCGCTAGCAGCGGTACGATTAGAGTTACGACGCGTGTCAGTGCCGAACAACATGATGTTGCGGATGAGATTGCTGATCGCCAACACTGACAAAACTGCGAATGCGACGAGATAGAGGGCGTGCAGCATAGTGATTGTGATGTGGCTTCCTGTGAGCTTTACATGGTCATGGGCAAGGTTGCGATCGCAACCCAAGACCGACCGTTTTTGATGGGATGCCCCTTTAGTTTATCTAACAGGGACGATGGTTCGCAGGCGATCAATAAAACGTTTATCGAGGGTTTTGTCAATTGTATAGATAAGCGTCAGAGCGATCGCCCTGTCAAGGCGATCGCCCTGTCAAGCAAAATCAGCTTTGGTTTTGCTGACGGATGTAACGCGAGGTTTGCCAGCACTTGTTGACCAACTTGTGCCATTGCCCCACCACGGCGGTGTCAACGCCAGCGTTGCCATCGGTCGCCAGCATGAGGGTACGAGCCGTCGCGACAGCTTGCTGAGTTTCGGTGAGCTCCTGGAGCAAATCTTCGCGGTCTGACTCGGCCAAGCAGTCAGCTTTCGACGACTCCAGTAAAGACTGCGTTTCGGAAAACCAATAGTCAAAGTCGTCGAGCAGCGGCTCAAGCACCGTTTGCATGAACGGCTTTTCGGAAGAATTGTCAATTTCGGAGAAATGCATATGTGGGCCAGATTTAGGCTTGCAACGCTTTCACCTTAACAATCTTTTACATCGAACGACTGGCTTGCTCTTGTAGAGATTGCCACCCCGCCATCCAAGCCTGACGGTTTTTTAACCCTTTGGCGTTGATCCAAAACCGGACTTCTGGGTCACAGGCGGCCACCAATTCAGCAAAAACCAGACCATTTTCGTTCTTGCGATTCACCACTTGAAAATGCCGCCAGCCAAAGGTCTGCTGCGAAGCGGTCCACTTTGAACCTACAAGATGAGGATATTTTTGTTTCTTAGCCATCAGCAAGTACCTATCAGTGCCCCTGGGACATGGGCTTTTGAACCATTCAGCAATCTGGCTAGCCTATAGTTCCAGCGCAGCCATGGCTGAGTCGCCGGGTCGGGAAAAGCTTGACGCCGGGGGAAGCGATCAATCACAACGGCGCATGCCCTTTTGTTATTGCAACAGTCTTTCATCGACGATGTAAACTGCCATCTCCATCCTCAGGCCGCTGGCAAACGCTTAGCAAGGGCGCGGATATTACTGGCTCGACTGACCAACACAACAGACTGCGATCGCCACTGAACGTAGATATCTCCCGCAAAAAGCCGGCTGGCATTGGGTTTTTGGTATCGTGACAGGGTGCCTTCAGTCGCGTCTAAGGCGTATCCCATAGTTTGCAGCGTGGTCTCTAGGCGCTGGCGAAATCGCTTTTGATGGGTGAACGGGATGGTCAGCGTTTGAGAGCGGTTAAACCACACACCCAGTAAGCCGCCCGTCAACCCGCCCGCGATGGCCACCTCAGTGGGCAACGGCGTGGCGAGCCCCACCCCAAATAGCCGCGCCGCAAACAGCCCAGTGATGGTGCCTGCCGTTAAGAAGTAATACAAAAATGTGAAGCTAGCACCGGGGCCTTCCGGTAACGCTGCATCTAAGTCAGCATCAGTTATGCCAGCGGAGGGAGTTGGGTTAGACATGGGGGTGGACTCAGAACTTTGAGCAGCTATGCTACCGCCTCTTGACCTCAGGCAGTAGCTTTTGAGGTGGGCGAGGTGAAATAAAGCCAGAATGATCGAGACTAATTGACCAAGCGGGCGATCGCCGCTCGGCTATCAAGATCTTCTTTGATCATCCTGACAGGGTAGACGCTAGAGTGAAAGGCGCTGAAAGCAATTAGCTACAATTTTGAACCTAAAGGCTTGAGTTAAACCTTCTACGATGCCCTACCAGTCATTCTCTTTTCATCACCGCGAGGCGGCTTTCTCCCATGATTGAAGTGGATCATCTGCATAAACGATACGGCTCAACCGTCGCCCTCAAAGATGTCTCCTTTCAGGTGGAGCCAGGGGAAATCCTGGGATTTTTGGGCCCCAACGGTGCTGGTAAAACGACTACCATGCGCATTTTGACGGGCTATTTGCCAGCCACCAGCGGCACGGCCAAGGTCGCTGACTTTGACGTTCACACCGATTCGATGGCGGTGCGGCAGCGCATCGGCTATTTGCCTGAGCGCCCGCCGCTGTATCTCGATATGACAGTGGAGGCATATTTGCACTTCGTTGGACGTATCAAAGGGGTCGTAGCGGGCGATCGCCCCCAGCAGGTCGACTATGCCATCCAGCGCTGCGGCCTAACCGAAAAGCGATCAGTATTAATTCGTAAATTATCTAAAGGCTTTCGGCAGCGGGTCGGTATTGCCCAAGCAATTGTTCACGATCCGCCGGTCATTGTGCTCGACGAGCCGACTTCAGGTCTTGATCCGCGGCAAAACAGTGAGGTGCGATCGCTGATTCGCAATTTGGCGGGAGACCACACGATTATTCTGTCAACCCACATTCTGCCGGAGGTGGATGCGACCTGTAACCGCGTAGCTATTATCAACCGGGGGCAACTGGTCGCCGCCGGTAACCTCAAATCCTTAATGGATCAGCTCACGGGGGCAGTCAGCTACGACTTAGAAGTGCGGGGAGCACCGGCTGCAGTGCAGCAAACCCTGGCCACCATTTACGGAGTCGATACCGTGGAGCTGGTCGCCTCCCAAACCCAGCGAGATTCCCGCTTTCGCTTCATCGTCAAAGCCCGCGAAAAAGATCCGGGAGAAGAGATTGCGGCAGCAATTGTCAATGCTGGATTTGGCCTGTGTGAGCTGCGGCGCCATCAAGCCAGCCTCGAAGATGTTTTCCTCAACTTGACCACTGAGGAACCGGCGGTGCCTCCCACCGCCGCGACATCTGCATCTGCAACCGCTGAACCGGCAACTGACGTGGCGAATGATGGCAAGACCGGTGCTCCGACCCTAGGGATATCGCTTGATTCAGATGAGAAGGCGCGGCACGACGCAGCCCCTGCCGATAAAGCAGATCCTGAAGCCAACCACTCGTCAAACAGCATTGATTAGGAACCTCTATGACTGCCTTACGAACTGTCATTGGCAACATTTTGGCGATTTACCGCCGCGAGCTCCAGAGCTATCTGGAGTCACCACTGGCGTATATCATCGCGGGCATTTTTTGGCTTTTGGGGGGCTTCTTTCTGGTCGTGATCTTATTCAGTCCTGAAGGGTTGCTCGCCCAAGTCGCGCAACGCGATCAAGCTCAGCAGTTAGGGCTAGCGTTAGCCCCTTTGGATGTAGCCTATGAGTTTTTAAAGGGTTACTTTGGCATCATTGGCTCGCTGTCCATGTTTATCCTCCCGATTCTCTCCATGGGGCTCTATGCCGAAGAGCGTAAGCAGGGCACTTTGGAGCTGCTGGCGACGTCTCCAGTTATGAATTGGGTGGTGGCACTCGGTAAGCTGCTGGCGGTCGTCACGTTTTATCTCGGCATGGTGCTGCCACTAATGTTGTGTGTGGCGATCGCCCTGGGCACGGCGGAGCCGACAATTTCTCCTAATCTACTCCTCGTGGGCAATCTGGGGCTGCTGCTGCTGGCAGCCAGCGTACTTTCGCTGGGCATGTTTCTCTCGTCCTTGACCAGCAGTACGGTTGTTGCGGCCATTTTGACCTTTGCCCTGGTGATCTTTTTGTGGATTGTCGATGCGGTGGCGCGGGCGATTCCCGGCTGGCTAGGGGAGGCGCTCAACCATTTATCCATGCTGCAGCACTTTACAGACTTTACCCAGGGCATCGTCGACATCAGCAGCATTGTGCTGTTTTTGTCCTACTGTCTGTTAGGGCTGTTTCTCACCGCCCAGTCCATCGAGGCGCTGCGGTTTCAGCGCAACTAGCGTCATCAAGCCCGCTAGCTGAATCATATTTAACCCCCCCAATCGCTATGAAAGTGTTTGCATCTTCTCAAAAGTGGCTCAAGTTTCTCACTTGGCCAGGGCTCGCCTGTGCCACAGCGGGGTTAGTGGCTGGCAGCTTGTCCGGCTGGCAACTGCTGCCCACAGTATTGTTGATTGGCGGCATTGGCCTGCTGCTGTTTGGTTTGAGCTTTAGCGGCGACAACGCTGGCGCTTTTTGGCGGCAGCGCTCAACCCAGGCAGGTACGAATGCAGTGGTGGCCACGATCGCGGTGGTGGTAATTCTCGGCTTGGTAAACTTTTTGGCCGTGCAAAACGGCGCTCGCTACGACCTCACTGAAAACCAGCTTTTCACCCTTGCACCAGCCACCAAAACCGTATTGCAAAATTTGGAAGAACCGACTCGTCTGGTGATTTTTGACGCGGTGCACAATCCCCAAGATGTGCAACTGCTGAACAGCTATCGGCGAGTTGGCAATAATTTTGACTATGACTATGTCGATCCGTTTGCCAATCCGACGGTGGCCCAAGCCTTTGGGGCGACCCAGGCTGGCATGGTGTTTTTAGAGATCGGCGATGATCGCCGCTTTTTGCAGACCATCGGCAGCACGGCCGATCCAGAAAGCTTTGGCACGGCGGAAATGCTTTCGGAGCGGCAGTTGACCAATGCGCTGGCCCAGGTCGTTAGCGATCGCACGTTAGCGGTTTACTTCCTGCAAGGACATGGCGAACCAGCGATTACTGGGGCCGATGCCGCCTTGACCCAGGCCGTCGAGAGTTTGGAGGCAAAGCGCTACCAGGTCGAACCGCTGAACCTAGCAGAAGCCCAAGGCGTGCCCGCCGAGGCGGATGTCGTGGTCGTTGCCGGTCCAGCCCAGGACTTTTTTGCCGCAGAGGTCGAGGCTCTAACCGAGTATTTAGACAACGGTGGCGGCCTGCTGTTGCTGCTCGATCCGCGCTCTGACGCTGGGCTAAACTCGCTATTGGACGAGTGGGGCGTCATTTTGGACGATCGCCTGGTGCTCGATACCTCGGGCGCCGGGCAGTTTGTCGGCCTGGGCCCTGCAGCCCCCATCGTGACGAACTATGGGAGTCATCCCATCACCGCAGAATTTGGCAATGGGCGATCATTTTTCCCTTTGGCGCGCCCGGTTGAAAGCCGTGAACTGCCTGATATCGAAACCTCGCCCTTGTTGTTCACCGATGCCCAGAGTCGGGCAGAGGCCATCTCCGATGATGGCAATTTAAACTTTGACCCCAATGCCCCACCCGAAGGGCCTTACGTCTTGGGGGTGGCTTTGAGCCGGCCCGCAGATCGCGAGTCTGCTGCCGATACGAGCTCCCCCGAGGCCGCCGCTGAGGCGGACAGTGCATCAGAAGCCGAATCCGATACTTCAACGGCCACCGAGGCTACCCCTGACCAGGAAGCGGCAGCCGAATCGCGGCTGGTCGTCATTGGCAACTCAAGCTTTGCCGCCAACGGCTCCTTTAATCAACAATTGAACGGCGATCTGTTCCTCAACTCCGTGAACTGGTTAGGCCAAGAAGCTGACGCGACGCTATCGATTCAGCCTAAAACGGTGACCGAGCGTCGCCTGTCAATTACGGGGCAGCAAGCTTGGGGCTTGGGCATCTTTTCCCTCGCAGTTTTACCCCTGACTGGCTTAGCACTAGCAATTTTGATGGCGTTTAGACGACGATAAAGGCATGAAATTACAGCGCAGCACCCTGCTTTTAGTTGCGATCGCCCTGGGGCTGGGGGGCATCATACTTTTTACCCAGGCGCAGCAGTCAACGTCTAATCGACCCGTCAGTGGCGATCGCGAGACCGCTGCAGCCCCCGTCTTTGGGTTTGAAGAAGCAGATGTCACTACCTTGAGCATTGAAACTACGGGACAGCCTACCGTCGCCTTTGAAAAAGATGACGAGGGGTTTTGGCAAATGACCATCCCAGAAATGCAGCCCGCTGAGGAGGCCGCGATCGCTTTTCTGCTGAGTCGTCTCACCACCGATGGACTGGTCAAAACAACGGTGGCCGACGCAGCCAATCAGGCAGACTTTGGTTTTGAGACGCCCTTCTCTACAGTTGAGCTGACCTTAGTCAATGGCGACACCCATCAATTAATCTTGGGTGGGGCTGATTTTAGCGGGCAAAACTACTATGCGTTAGTTGATCCGGCAACGTTTCCCCTGTCAGCAGACAGCGGTGAAATCGAAGTGGCGATCGTCGCTCAAAACATTCTCAACGGTGTGGATCGGCCCCTTGATGAGTGGCAAGCTCCCGTGGACGAACCAGCCCCAGCCGAAGACGACGAGGAAGCCGATGGTACTTCAAACACTGATGCCGACGGCACGGTTGAAGACAGCGCCGATGGAGATACTTCCACCGCGCCTGAGACTTCCCCTGCTCCTATCGCTGATGAAACCGACTCCGAGGAGGACATTCCCCAGGCTAACGATGAGTGAAACAGATTGCCCCAAGCGGTACTGGCTAAGAAAGATAATTTTGCTCACAGGGCCGATATCGTAGCAGGTCCCCAAAATTGTATTCGCCGGGGTCTGTATCCCATAAGATGGGTCAAAGCTTTGGATGGTTTACTGTCGGCAACGGGCCTTTGCCCAATGGTTATGACGCATTCTACGCACTCTCCTTCGGCTACGCTGTTGATTTCCTGCCCTGACCAACAGGGACTAGTGGCTAAAATTGCCAACTTTATCTATGCCAATGGCGGCAATATCATTCATGCTGATCAGCACCGCGATGAGGCCAGTGGCTTGTTTCTGTCGCGCCTAGAATGGCGGCTGAATGGCTTCAACTTGCCTCGAGACTTGATTGGACCGGCGTTCAACGCAATCGCTCAGCCCCTACGGGCAGATTGGCAACTCTGCTTTTCTGACACGGTGCCCCGCATCGCTATTTGGGTCAGTCGCCAAGACCACTGTTTGCTTGACCTGCTTTGGCGTCATCAGGCTAAAGAATTTGCTGCTGAAATCCCCCTGATCATCAGCAACCACGAATGCCTCAAGCCCATTGCAGAACAGTTCAACATTGCCTTTCATTACGTGCCGATCAATGCAGAAAATAAACGGGAACAGGAGGCCCAGCAGTTGGTCCTGCTGCAAAAGTACCAAATTGATTTGGTGGTGTTGGCCAAATATATGCAAATTCTGAGCGGCGATTTTCTCAGTCAATTCAGCCAGGTGATCAACATTCACCATTCGTTTTTGCCTGCTTTTATGGGAGCTCAACCCTATCATCGGGCCCACGAGCGCGGTGTAAAAATCATTGGCGCTACGGCCCACTACGTGACAGAGAACCTAGATGCGGGTCCCATCATTGAGCAAGATGTCGTACGCATCTCTCATCGTGACGATGTGAAAGATCTGATTCGCAAGGGTAAAGACTTGGAACGCATTGTTTTGGCCAGAGGCGTCCGGCTCCATCTGCAAAACCGAGTGCTGGTCTATGGCAACCGTACGGTTGTGTTTGCCTGACCTCAAAGCGAAAAAGGGTGCAGAGTTTGCTCGAAAGTAGCCAAACCTGACGGCATCACTCAGCAACGGCGACACTCAACCTGCAGTTATCGCAAAAATTGCCAAAGCGCGATCGCTTATCCGCAGATATCGCAGCTTTGGCAATTTGCCTCGTCAGAGATGTACTACTACCAGCAACCAGCAGTAGCAAGCTAGGCAGTTCTTTTCAGCACAGGGACGATTACTCTTCTTCCCACGACTCTACCGCTAGCAAATCGCTGATGGGATCTTTGGTGGAAAAATCGAAGTCTTCTAATTCTTGACGCCAGTGGGGCCACTCGTCGCCAAACAAGAACGCGATTTTCCAGATACTCTCCTCGGGCTTCACGACCTGCCGCTTAACCAAAGACTGCACTTGCCTTTGAAACTTCGCCATTGGGTGAACAACCTTTTGGCTTGTTGACGTTTCACTCATATGAAAATTTTGAAAAACCTACACAAATTACACAATGTCTCAGCCGCCCCAGCACTTTCCAGAGTTTGCACACAGCCTTCTAGTAACAGGTAAAAAGCTAATGACACTCGCAACGCAGTATCTAAAACTCGCTTAACCCTTAAAAACTGATGGTGTAAAGATTTTCTGGACAGCCTCTGAAACTATGGCTGCTTTGACTATTTGATTTTCACCTGGTCAAGATAGCACAAGAAACTACTCTGTCCACGGGAAATAACGTTCGGTTAACCGAATATTGAAAAAGTAGTTCCTAAGAACAATCTCATCCTAGCTGCATCTACCATAACAGCTTTCTACCCAGAGAAAGACTGAACCTAGCAATCAAGGCAGAGATGGGGCGCAGGAACCTTCAGCGTGCCCTGCCGCGAGCCCGCTACCAGACGGCGTTGTGGTCAGGGAGTAAAGACTTTCGATGTCCATGGTCTGGAACTTTTGAGGGGTGCGTTGGGTAAGTCTGAGCGTTATCTTGGTAATACACATCTAGAGAGCAACTTGTGACTGACTCCATACCGACCTCTGTCAACGCCATAGACGATGCGACTTCGCTTCAAGCTAGCTCGTCATTGGTGGGGACTGCATCGGTCAAAAAAGAGCCCAGTAAGCACTATCCTCAACCCGCAAACTCGGGTGTTATCAATCAGCTTGACAGGCTGTTGGCAGAGCGTTCGGGCGATCGCCATTTAGTTTTAATCCAGGACTTTCCTGACCCTGATGCGCTGTCTTCGGCTTGGGCTTATCGCCTAATCTGTGAGCAGTACAACATCGAATGCGACATTTTCTATGGAGGAACGCTCAGCCACCAAGAAAATATTGCCCTCGTTAGGCTATCCGGATTGCCGGCCCGACGTTGGAATCCCCAGTCGAAAACGGGGCCGGAATTGGAAAAGTATCAGGCCTATGTATTACTAGACACCCAGGGCACCACGACTCAGCTCACTCGCATCGTTGAGCAATCCCACCTCGACCTTTTGCTCGTCGTCGATCACCATACGCCGCAAAAAAGCATTAATGCAAATTTGGTCGACCTGCGGCCTAGTATTCGTGCAACCGCTACCATTCTGTCGCAGTATTTGCAGAGCGGTAAGCTACTGACCCTTGATCGTAGCAACGGTATTCACGTCAAGTGTGCCACGGCGCTAATGCATGGCCTACGTTCAGACACCAACAACCTCATGCATGCCGCTGAAGCCGACTTTATGGCAGCGGCATATTTGAGCAATTTTTACGATCCGCAACTGCTAGCGGCGATTTTGCGGGCGTCTCGCTCTAAGCGCGTGATGGACGTCATTGAGCGATCGCTGCGTAACCGCACAGTGCAAAACAATGTATCCATTGCTGGAGTCGGTTACTTACGCTATGACGATCGCGACGCGATTCCCCAAGCCGCGGATTTCTTGGTGACTGAAGAAAATATCCACACAGCTGTCGTTTACGGCATCGTTCACGATGAAGACGAAGAGCGGGAAGTGGTCATCGGCTCGCTGCGCACCAGCAAAATCACCCTCGACCCCGATGAATTTATCAAAGAAGCGTTTGGCCAAGATTTGGAAGGGCGCTTTTTTGGCGGCGGACGTACCACGGCAGGCGGGTTTGAGATTCCCGTTGGCTTCCTTTCGGGCTTTTACGAAAACGGCGACTACAACCGTCTCAAGTGGGAAGTCTTTGATATTCAAATCAAGCAGAAGCTTTGGCGATTGGTAAACCCTGAAGATGGCCTCATCTCCACTGACTGAGATATTTTTTATCCGCCACGGCATCGCCGCCCAGCGCGGCACCTACGCGAATGACGACCAACGTCCCCTGACCGACAAAGGGCGATCGCGCACGACTGCGGTAGCTCAACGACTGGTAGAGCTCGGTTGTCACGTTGAGATATTACTGACGAGTCCGCTGGTGCGGGCGCAGGAAACCGCCGCTATTTTGCTAGAGGCCAATCTCGCCCCAACCCTTGAGACCGTTGACCTGCTTGCCCCCGGTGGCCATCTTAATGATTGGCTGCCCTGGCTTACCGACTGGCAGACCGCGCATCCGGTTAGTCGTGTCGCGCTGGTTGGCCATGAGCCAGACCTCAGCAGTTGGGCACAGTTATTGGTCGAAGGTGAGACCCGCGATCGCTGGCGACTCAAAAAGGCTGGCGTGATGGGGATCGAAGTTCCGGTGGCTAAAGAGGCGATCGGTCAGAGCACCCTATTTTGGTTCACGCCACCCCGGTTTTTGCTGTAGCGATTCGATGTCAGCCGTATTTCTCAATATTGAGAAGTTACTCGCTGGTCAGGACAGAGAAGCGCCCTTCCAACAGACGGCGCTGATGTTGCTGAGAGCTAAGGTGATAGATCGTGAGCGATCGCGCCGAGCTTACCCCTTCTCATTCCCTCTGTTCTTCGGCTACGTGACGTCCCATAATGGAGGGATGTGAAGACACCGCTGAGGCTAACCGATTCTTTCCATCTTGATAGACGTTGCGAACTAAACAGACTGCAAGGTTCGAATTCTGCTAAGGAAAGATCTGAAGCATCTTTTGTCTAAAGCAATAGCGCCGTATCCGACGAAGAGTGCCTCCCAAATGTGGAAGTTGCAGAGACGGTTGGGTGGATGTGCGGCTAAGATTTGGCAACTGACGGGGTCAGTCAATGTATGGGAGCGATGCAAAAATGACAGTTTGTGACTATAAACCCGGTCTGGAGGGAATTCCAGCAACACAATCATCGATTAGCCATGTCGATGGTAGGCAGGGCATTTTAGAGTATCGCGGCATCCGTATTGAGGATTTGGCCCACCACAGCACCTTTTTGGAAACTGCCTATTTGTTGATTTGGGGCGGGTTACCAACCCAACCAGAGTTAGACGAGTTTGAGCATGGCATTCGCAACCATCGGCGGCTCAAATATCGTATCCGCGACATGATGAAATGCTTTCCCGAAGGCGGGCACCCGATGGATGCATTACAGGCTTGTGCCGCAGCCTTGGGGCTGTTTTACTCCAAGCGGACGCTCAACGACCCGGTTTACATTCAAAAGGCAGTTGTGCGGCTGATCGCTAAAATTCCCACCATGGTGGCGGCGTTTCAGCTAATGCGTAAGGGTAACGCCCCCGTGCAGCCCCGAGATGACCTAGACTACGCCGCCAACTTTCTATACATGCTCAACGAGCAAGAACCCGACCCCTTAGCGGCCCGTATTTTTGACATTTGCCTGACCCTCCATGCCGAGCACACGATCAATGCATCTACCTTTTCAGCCATGGTGACAGCCTCTACCCTGACTGATCCCTACGCGATTGTCGCCTCGGCGGTGGGCACCCTCGCGGGGCCCTTACATGGTGGTGCCAATGAAGAAGTCATCGAAATGCTAGAAACCATCGGCAGCGTTGATAATGTGCGGCCCTATGTCGATCAGTGTGTAAAGGAAAAAAGACGGATTATGGGCTTTGGCCACCGAGTTTACAAAGTCAAGGATCCGCGAGCTAAGATTTTGCAGAAGCTGGCGGAGCAGCTATTTGAAAAGTTTGGCTCAGACGAGTATTACGATATTGCTTTAGAGCTAGAGCAAGTGGTTACTGAGCGCCTAGGGGGCAAAGGGGTCTATCCCAACGTGGACTTTTACTCAGGCTTGGTTTACCGACGTTTGGGCATCCCTACGGATTTGTTTACGCCGGTTTTTGCGATCGCCCGCGTTGCTGGTTGGCTCGCCCACTGGAAAGAGCAGATCCGCGAAAATCGCATTTTTCGACCGACACAGATTTATACCGGCAACCATGGCCAGAAATACATTGCTCTCCCTGATCGTCCGCAAATTTGGGATCGGGATTTGCCTAATGGTCATCACCCCTAAGGGGTTCCCCCCCCTTTCACATCCGTAAAAAAGCTTACTAAGATAAGTTCAGTGACGATTTTCAGGAACTCCAATCCCTTCACAGCGAGTGAGGGGATTTTTATTTTGCCCCTAACCTGGGTGGGCAAAGAGGCCAACAGATCCCATTACTGTTTACTGACAACGAACGCGACTCCGGTGAACGCCGGCATGTCACCCAATTTGCCCGTTTTATGACTTGCGGCTAGCGATCAACTGGGCTAGGTCAGATTGATCTTGAATACACCAGCAAGCCACATGCAGGAAATAAAAAGGTACAGAATTGCCCGTACAGGAAAAGGCCCTCGCCAAAGACAATCGGGTGATTGACCGTAGCCAATCTCACGTGACTCGCTGGGGAAGGCTGAATTGGGGGAGGGCAAATCATCCCCCTTGCTTTCAAGTCCAGGCAGTCTCTCAACGCCATATCGCACCTTAAATTTGCCTCGCAGAGAATTGGCAGACTCTATTTATCAAATATGTATCTTCTATCACCATTCACAGGTGCCTAGCGCTAGCATCGATACGAGGACCTGGTTGAAGATTCCCTAATGAGCTCGTTGTACCAATGCTGCCAAATAGCGCCGCAGATTGAAGCTCTTCTGCGATCCCAAGGGGCCTTACTGCTTCTCGCCCATTGCCAATAGCAGGCAGAAGGAGATGACTGTCGGCTCGCGGGATCATCCAGCTCTAAGGTATTGGTAGTCGCCAAAGCGTTGATAGTAGCCATGGGCTTACGCCATTTTCAACCAGTCGCTAAATCGCGCTTTTCACAGCAGAAGTTTTGTATTGGAGGTCATCGATGCTGGTAGAGATGCGCTCTCAAGCCTTTCATCAAGACTCCGTTGAGGCCATTGCCAAACAGCTCAAGACCAATGTAGAAACGGGGCTGACCGCTGAAGACGTGGCCCGCCGTTACCCCACCTATGGCCGGAATGAATTGCCCGTCAAACCGGGAAAGCCTGCCTGGCTCAGGTTTCTGCTGCAATTTAATCAGCCACTTCTCTATATCCTACTGCTGGCTGGGGGAGTCAAGGCATTTCTCGGGTCGTGGACTAATGCGGCGGTGATTTGGGGAGTGACGGTCATTAATGCCGTCATCGGCTACGTACAGGAAGCGAAGGCCGAAGGGGCGATCGCTTCCCTGGCTCAAGCTGTCACCACTGAAACTACGGCCCTGAGGGAGGGGCAGATGCTGCGGGTGCAGTCCCAGGATTTAGTGCCGGGGGATATTGTCATATTGGCTTCGGGGGATAAGGTGCCCGCCGATGTGCGACTGTTGAAGTCTCGAAACCTGCAGGTGGGTGAGTCGGCTCTTACTGGAGAATCCGTCCCAGTGGAGAAATCTACTAAGCCGCTGCCGGTGGAAACGCCCCTGGCAGAACGCACCAACATGGCCTACGCCGGTAGCTTTGTCACCTTTGGTCAAGGGACTGGGCTAGTCGTGGCGACGGCGGCAGCCACTGAAGTGGGACACATTTCTCAGTCAATGGAGCAGCGGGTCAATCTCACCACTCCTTTAACCCGCAAGTTTGCTGCCTTTAGTCGCACCCTGCTCTACTGCATCTTGACCCTGGCCACCCTCACCTTTGCCATTGGCCTAGGCCAGGGCGAATCCTGGGAATCGATGTTTGAAGCGGCGGTCGCTCTGGCGGTGAGCGCCATTCCCGAAGGCTTGCCCGCCGTCGTCACCATTACCCTAGCGATCGGTGTCAACCGCATGGCCCGGCGCCATGCCATCATTCGCAAACTGCCCGCCGTCGAGACCCTGGGTAGCGCTACCGTCATTTGTTCTGACAAAACTGGCACCCTCACCGAAAACCAGATGACCGTGCAGGCGATTTACGCCGGGGCACAGACCTATCGACTCAGCGGTAGCGGCTATAGCCCAGAGGGAGCAATTAGTTTAGTTACAGAAGCGGCCCCCGAGGATACCGCGCCTCTGACGGATGATCACTTGCCGGCAGCCCTACGGGAATGTCTAGTGGCAGGGGTACTGTGCAACGATAGCCAGCTCAAACATGCCAATGACTACTGGACGGTGGTCGGCGACCCCACCGAGGGAGCGTTGGTTGCCGCTGCAGCCAAAGCGGATTTGCACCAAGCAGGGATGGCAAGTTTTATGCCTCGGCTCGATGCCATCCCCTTTGCGTCGGAGTACCAGTACATGGCCACCCTACATGAGGCTTGCCCCCGTGTCATTTACGTCAAGGGCTCTGTGGAAGCACTGTTACAACGCTGCTCTTCGGCTCTAACGGCGGCAGGCCAGAGACAGCCGCTGGATCAGGCCGCGATCGAACAGGCAGTGGCCAGCATGACGGTTAAAGGATTACGTGTACTGGCCTTTGCCCGAAAGACGATGGGCGATCGCCACCCCACCCTCAGCCATGACGATATTCAGGCAGATCTCGTATTTCTAGGGTTGCAGGGCATGATTGACCCACCCCGCCCGGAGGCGATAGCGGCCGTCCAGGCCTGCCAGTCAGCGGGCATTCAAGTCAAGATGATCACCGGCGACCACATTGCTACGGCACAGGCGATCGCCCAGCGCATGGGCATTCACCAAGCCGACCAGGTCGTAGGCTTTGCCGGCAACCAGCTTACCGCGATGGATGATACCCAACTGGCCCAAACGGTCATGGATGGGGATGTTTTTGCCAGGGTCGCCCCCGCCCAGAAGCTACGATTGGTAGAAACCCTACAGCTGCAGGGCCATATCGTAGCCATGACAGGAGATGGGGTCAACGATGCCCCGGCCCTAAAACAGGCGGACATCGGGATTGCCATGGGCAAAAACGGGACCGAAGTGGCGCGAGAAGCCGCTGATATGCTGCTCACCGATGATAATTTTGCCTCCATCGAAGCCGCAGTTGAAGAAGGGCGCACCGTGTATCAAAATTTGCGGAAGGCGATCGCCTTTTTGCTGCCGGTGAATGGCGGTGAATCCATGACGATTTTGATCAGCGCTTTGCTGGCCAGGGATTTACCGATTCTCTCCCTGCAGGTGCTTTGGTTGAATATGATCAACTCCCTCACCATGACGGTGCCTCTGGCCTTTGAGCCCAAGGCGGACGGTTTGATGCAGCAATCGCCTCGTCCGCCAGGGGAATCATTGTTGACCGGCCATCTTCTGCGCCGTATCCTAGCGGTTTCCTTCTTTAACTGGATTTTAATTTTTGGCATATTTGAATGGGCTAAGGCCACGACCGGAGATTTGGCCATTGCCCGCACCATGGCAATTCAGGCCTTAGTGGCCGCGCGGATTGTTTACCTGCTGAGCATCAGTCAACTAGGCCACAGCCTGTGGCAGTACCTAAGCCGCAAAACCACTGCTGTCACCCATGCCCCCATCTTGATTGTGGGCATTTCCACGGCGGTGGTATTACAAATTATCTTCAGCCAGTGGGGCGTGATGAATACCCTATTTGAGACTGCTCCCTTGACTGGAAACCAGTGGCTAATTTGTTTGTTGCCCATGCTGCCCATGTTGCCATTTGCCATACTCGTCAACCGACTTGACCCTCGGCAGCTGAACCATATCCCGCAAAACCCCCGTCGCAACTAGCAGAGTGAGACCGGCCAAGGGGGGGCGATTTGCCCCTACTGTCCTACCCTCTCACCAGAGTCACCAGTCCAAACAAGATAAATAACCCGCCGCCAAGGGCCGTTAATAGGCGTTCTGACAGTCGCCCCGCAATCAGCCGGCCCGCTAGCACCGCGATCGCGGCACAAATCATGTGGCCCAAAGTAGCCCCGACGATGACCCCCAAGGGATGATTGGTCGTTGATAACATCATGGTGGCAAATTGAGTGCGATCGCCCCACTCAGCCACAAAGGTCAGCGCCAACGCCTCCAGGACGATCGTCCGCCCCACAATGCCCGACTGTCCAAGGGCTGCGCAGTTGCTCACGGCGGCCTGAGCTTCGGCTTGCTCCTCTGGCAGACAGCCACTAGCAGGCATACGACTGGCGTCATACAGCAGCTTGCCGCCAAATCCTAAAAACAGGGCGACCGCGATGGCATCGATAAGATACTGGGGCAGGAGATTAGCAACCTGACCCAACCCAACCGACAGCACCGTCATGGCTGCCAATGCGATCGCGACGCCCAAGAAAACCCACCGCCGGGGGTAGCGCATCGCTAAGATAGCCCCAATAAAGAAGGTTTTATCCCCCAATTCAGATAGGGTGATGAGCAACAAACCTGCGGTAAAACCCGTTAAAACGCTCACTCTCAGTTTCCTCCGAACGCGATAGAGGCTGAGTGAGCACGATGAGAAGAGAGCAAATTGCCGAACCTCACCCAGCCCACTCAGCAGTGGACTCAGTGAAGGTCTCGCTGGCAATAAAGTTGCCGTCCAAACCAGGGTCATCCCCAGTGTGTTGATTTAGACGCCGAACTGATTGAGCAGTTCGTAGCTACTCCCCTTCCTACCCAGTCATACCACTTGGGAGGCGTCACTGTACAGTTTCACCTCGAGAGGCATTACTAGGTCAGGCTGGTAATGGCTGGCTACCGTTGTCCATCACCTGTCCACAAAAGCCAATCGGCAAGCGTCAGCGAGGTAGCAACTACCCGTCCGTGCTCTCGAAGCTGTGGAAAATTACGTTCTCTAAACGTTGATCCAGAGAAAAAGTGATACAAGTTGAAAGAATATTAAGGCTACGCAGCTAGGTGCTGAGCGACGCGCAGGGAATGTGATCGCACGCGCTACCATCATGCCAGTTCAACAACGGTAGAAGCCAAAAATTGAGGCATAGGGGCGATCGCGCCTCGACCACACCACCACAGCCATGAGAGTCTCAATTCCCAGAGACGCTACAACGGACGATAGCGCTCAATGGCTTGCTGTAGCAGGCTCACCTGTTTGGTCAAGCGATCGCCCCCTAGCAAAGCGCTGGCTTCATCAATGCCAGCGGCCAGGCTACTGACTACACCACTGCGCCAGAGATAAAAACCGCCATTCCAGAGGGCCAGCGATCGCAAGATGGTCGGTTTACCAGCCAGTGTAGCCTGGAGGTCAGCGAGATAAGTAGATTCTGCCCCCAGAGGCGTTTCGGTTTGGTTGCCCAAATCGTAATCACGCGCATGGAGTACCCAGCGTTCTTCCCCAGCAGGGGTATGGTTGCCAATGATGGCGGCCCGCGCTCGGGGCAAGTCGGAACTGCCTTCCAACCCCTTGACGGTGAGGAAGTTAGGAATGTTGAGGGCGGTCAAGGTGCCCTGGGCCAACCCTTCCGTGGGGGGATGCACGTAGCCTACAACCACCTGACAGGCTCCCTGGTAAGGGCACCACATCAGCTCCAAGGTGGCCTGGGGGGGACGTTTGCCAATTTGCTCTCGGTAGGGCACTAGCCTCTGGGCAGCGGGAAAATGATCGGGCAGGTGCAAGTAGCCAATGCCCGTTGCCTGTAAAATCTGCTGCACTGCGGCCAATGGTAGACCACGCCAGTCAATGCCCAGCGCCTGCCAGATATCAATGAGGGGAATGCCATACTTCGTAGGCATCCGCTCCCCCCCGTGCAGCAGCACCGGGCACCCAGACGCTGCGAGCATCAGAGAAATAAGGGGCTGGGCAGGAGCCGTCCGCGATCGCCCATCGTACGGCAACCCAAACACCATCACTGGGTATTGGGCTTCAATGGCGGTGATCACGGGCCCTACTTGAGCATAGGCGTCTAAGAAGCCCGCTAGCTCTGCTGTATTGGGGCGACGGATACGGTGGGCAATCATAAAGGCGCCAATTTGCGCTGGCGTGGCCGTTTGGGACAGCATCATCAGGGCCGCTTGGGTGGCCTCAGCCCGGGTCAGAGTTTCAGAGGTATGGCGACCGCTGCCGACTTTTTTCAATAGTTCTCGAAAGGCTTTGCTCATGAGGCGTTAGGCGTTTTTCGCCGAGACGAATTCAGGCAGAAGAGGCGGAGGGAGGGAAATAGCACCGCGCTCGAGGACGAGCTGACAAAAGTCCCGAATAATCGGAATCATGAGGCGATCGCCAGTGGTTACTAGAACCACCTTGCGGGTGAGCTGCGGGGCCTCCGTTGGACGGATCGCCAATGTCGGGTCGCGGCGACCTTCGGTCAGGGCAGACTGAGGGAGCAGCGCCGTCAAATGGCCCTGGCGCACCACCCCGCGAAAGGCATCTAGGGTATTCAGTTCTAATGCGGCCTGCAGCTCGCCGCCACTTTCCGCAAACTGCGCCTGCACCAAACGTTGCATTCCGTAGCCATCCTTAAAGACGACTTGGGGATAATGGGCCAACTCTGACCAGGGCACCCGCTCAAACTGCGTAAGCGGATGGTCGGCAGCCATGAGCACTTCCACCGGCTCTTCGTATAGTGGTTGCACATTCATCTCCGGGCTGGTGGTGAGGCGTTCGTTATCCATCACGATCGCCACATCAACTAAGCCATCGCGCAAAACCTTGAGGGAGCGATCGCTCCCCAGGGCTGTGACCCGCAACTGCACATGGGCATGGGCCTTACAAAACTGCTGTAGTACCGGCGGTAGCAAATGGGAGCACACTGATTGAATGGCGGCGATACATAGTTCCGGCTGCTTGCCTGCCATCAAATCGGCAATATCATTAGTCACCTGCTGCCAGTCTTGGCAAATGCGGCGAGCTTTAGTCAACAATGCCTCCCCCGCCACGGTCAACCGAATCTGCGCCCCGCGCCGTAGAAGGGGGGCATCCAATTCATTCTCCAGCGCTTGAATTTGCCGACTAATCGTGGATTGAGTCACACCACACCGCTTAGCAGCCTGCTGAAAGCTACCAGTTTCTGAAACGATTAAAAAAGCTTCGAGCTGCTCTATGCGCATTCCGGCTTCGACCTTGTGCTCTGCCTCGGCGGCTGACGCCAAGGGTAAGGGATTAATGATTAGTTAACAGATACCGCTGTCCAACTTGGTAACAATCATTGCCAAACGACATAGAGACGAAGGCTGCTCAAGCAAACAGGGGGAATCTTAACCAATTCGCGGCATATCGTTTTGTCATGTTAGCTTCGCGCTACATCTCCGATCGCGGCCAGATGTACAGCAGACCTGAGACCCAAGTCAGCACCACCGATAGCCAAAATAAAACTTGTCCGGTGAGATCCCAGGTTTGAGAAATTGGAGGAGCCATCAAGCAAGCCACAGCGGCGATTTGCACCACCGTTTTCGATTTACCCCAGAGGTTTGCCCCCGGCACTGACCCCGCTTGAAACGTAGCGCTCACCCGCCAACCCAAGATCGCCAGCTCCCGCACCAAAATTAGAAACACCCCCCAAGCCGGAATCTTGCCCAGCCCAATCAAGGCTAGCAGGGGAGCAAAAACCAGCAGCTTATCAACTAAAGGATCAAGAAACTTGCCTAAATCGGTGACTTGATCAAGCCGACGCGCTAGATAACCATCGACCCAATCAGTGGTGGCAGCGGCCAAAAAGATCCCCACTGCCCACCAGGCTCTGACCGGGGTCGGGTCTAGCAACAAAAACAGCACTAGGGGGGCCCCCAGCAGCCGTGAGTCAGTGATCCAAGTGGGTAAATTCATAACTAATAGCTAATTTTGGGAGACTGATATCCCAGCGGCTCTAGGTGAATGGTGATCCGAGCCGGGCCATATTTTTGGTTCAACCGGGCTTCCACCTGCTCAGTAATCTCGTGGGCATCGCTCAAGTCGCTGGGCTCCACAATCATATGCATATCAATGAACACTTGACGGCCCAACAGTCCCCGCGAGGCGATGTCATGGCAGTTAATTACCCCTGGCACCTGCATCACGGTTGTGTGAATGGCCTCTGGGGCGATCGCCATCTCATCCACTAGCCACGGTAAATTTTCTCGCAAGACTTCCCAGCCGCTTTTGAACACCAACAGGGCCACTGGAAACGCCATGACCACATCGAGCCACTGCCAGCCTAGCCAGACCCCAATCAAGCCCCCTAAAACTGAAATGGTGATCCACACATCGCTCATGGTGTGATGGGCATCGGCCAAAAGGATCTTGCTGCCTAGCTGCAAGCCCACGCGCCGCTCGTAAAAGGCGACGACAATATTGATACCCAAGACCGCCAGCATGATCCACAGGGCGATCGCCGAGAGAACAACCGCATTGCCCCCAGAGACCAGACGCTCACCGGCCTGTTTGAGAATCTCAAAGCAGGCAATTCCTAAAAAAGCTGCGATGCCCAGAGCGCCGACGGCTTCGTATTTTTGATGGCCGTAGGGATGGTCGCGATCAGGATCGGGCGACGCCAACTGATTAGTCAACAGGCCCAGCACGTTGTTGGCACTATCGGTCACACTGTGGAGTGCGTCGGCCAGGAGGCTCAGAGACCCGGTCCACCATCCCACTACTGCTTTAATGAGGAGAACCACAATGTTGAGAAAAAG
>JBHJHA010000014.1:0-27626 GCA_050331235.1 Leptolyngbyaceae cyanobacterium | reverse complement strand
TAACTGAGCCATAATAAATGGTCGTTTTAGCACCCAGGCTGTAGCGGCCTCAAGGGTGCGGTTCCATCGCTTACGGGTTAAGCAGCGCCATGCCACCTCTCCAGAAGGCCGCCTTCTTGATGATGATTTCGATGGTTTTCTTTTTGCTGGGCAATCGGGTCAACTTTGTAGCTGCCCCTCACCCAGTGGCTGCACGTCATCATCCTTTTTTAACGACCCCTAGCAATATCCCACTGGCCGATGTGCAAGCTTGGTTTGCCAAAGTGCCCATCCGGCTTAACCCCCCGATTCAAGATGGCTGGGACCTTGATGCCGAGTTTATTCAGACTTGGCTGAGCGATCGCTCCCCCGAAATTTTCCTCACCTTTGACGATGGACCTAGTCCCAAAGCGACGGGGCTCATCCTAGATATTTTGCAAGAGCACGATATCAAAGCGACATTTTTTGTCTTGGGTCGTAATGTTGCACGCTTTCCCGAACTGGCGCAGCGTATCGTCGCCGAAGGACATGAACTAGCGCTCCATTCGCAAACCCACGCTGATATGTTGACCCTGACGCGGGAGCAAAAGGAAGCCGAAATTGCCACCAGTTTGTCACTGCTGCACTGGTACTTTCCTGAGGTTAGAATCCGCTGGTTTCGTCCGCCTTATGGGCACTACGATCAAGAGGTAGTGGACATCGCCCATGAGTATGGCCTTTGCCTTGCGATGTTCAATGAAATTTCTGCTGATCACCGCTCTTCCATCGATGACTATGCCCAGGTAGTGCTCAACGGTTGGGGCAAGATCATTGTGTTTCACGATGGGCAGTGGCCCCGCCAGACTCCCTTAACAGAGGCCGAAGCTCGTCTCATTGAAGGACTCAAAGTTTCGATTGGCTCGGTCAAGACCCAGGGAGCCCAGTTTATGACCTTAAGTAGTCAATTTGGCGAATTTTGTCCCTAGGTCGGTTGTCCGTCGGGGCTCGGTTTCGCGTTTGTCTCCAATCAGGTCGCCTAAATAGTCAGTAAAATGCGCCACGCTGGTTTTCTGTTGCTACACTCTGAGACGTTTGTACCTCGAGAGCCTCAATCGACAAAATGGTTACACGTCGCCTATACCGTAATCTCGCTGCTGAGCGCAGACAACGTAAGCGTCGGATCACCGTTTTGTCGGCATTGACACTGGGGGCGCTGGCGGGAGGGACCTTGCTGCTGCAGGCCTTTCAGATGGCGGTGGGCTACTTAGAAACGCCTACTCAGTTGGGGATAACTCGTGTAGGTGAATCCTTGACTCAAGGTACGGCTTTGATTGGCTTGCAGGATGTGAAAGCGGCTAATGGCCGACCGCAAATTTCGCCGCTGCCACAAGCCCAGGAGGTTTGGGAATGCGAAGTGGTGGTCGTGGGGGGATCGCTGGGAGGCGTGGCGGCGGCGGCTCATGCAATGCGCACCGGGGCTCAGACCTGCTTGATTGAGCTGACTCCCTGGCTGGGTGGACAGGTGAGTTCCCAGGGGGTGTCGGCGATTGATGAGTCTCGATCAATGCGCCAGCAGCAAAACTTTTCAGAAAGCTGGCGTAGCTTTAAACGGGGGATTCGCAGTCAACCCCTCGATCTGCCCGGCTGGACCGGGATGAGCGATCGCCAATACGTTTATGAAACCAATAGCTGCTGGGTCGGCGACTTATGTTTTTTGCCGCAGGCGGGTGCGGATGCCGCTGAGCAATATTTGCGATCGACCTTAGCCGCCGCTCCCAATAGTCGGTGGGCCACGTCAACCGCCTTCAAAGGCGCTGACTTTGACACCTCGGGGCGGTTGATCACGGCTGTGTACGCCGTGCAGCGGACGCCTCAAAATGATCGCTATCTGCCCCGGGGGCGGTTGTCCCAAGAGCTATATGACTGGTACGCCTGGTCTAGCACAGACCAATATGAAAAAAAGCCCATTCGTCTCCAGCCACCAGCCGGGCAGCGCATGGTGGTCATTGACGCGACAGACACGGGGGAATTTATCGCCTGGGCCCAAGTTCCCTTCCGCGTCGGGTCGGATGGGAAAGACGTGCTCGATGAGCCCAATGCGCCTATGCAGTCCAACCCCGCTTGTACCCAAGCCTTTACCTATCCCTTTGTAATGGCGATCGTCGACGACCAAGGGGGCAGCAAGCAGGCCCTAGCTCGCCTCGAGACTGGTATTCCTAAAGACGAACATCGGCGATCGTTCAATATGGAAGGCTTTCCGATGTATCACAATCGGGGGCTGTTTAATTACCGTCGGATTGTGAGTCGCTATCCTGGTGAGGCGGCAGTTAGCCAGTCGACCACAGGCGAAATGACCATGGTCAATTGGAACCAAGGCAACGATTGGAACATCATGGACGACCCGCTAGTGATGTCGCCAGAAGCAATTCAGGAAACGGGGCAATATCAAAATTGGATGGGCGGGCTCTCCATTCAAGCCCTGAAAAATGGTGAAAACCATGCCCTCCTTTTTGCCGAATGGCTGATCGATAACCAGGCCACAGCCGAATTTCCGCTGACGTTTTTATACGGCCCTGATGCTCCTATGTGGACCCAGTCAGGGCTGAGCATGGTGCCCTATATTCGCGAAGGGCGACGAATTATTGGGCGTCCGGCCTATGGCCAAGAGCAGTTTATGATGACTGAGCGAGATTTGCGGGTTGACATCCCAGGGGGGCGAGAGTTTGCGCCCACCGCAGTGGCCCTTACCCATTACGATATTGATATTCACGGCTGTCGCTATCGCAACTGGCAGCCTTCTTTTGAGGCTACCCGCGCCAGCGTCAACGAACGCTTAGCACGGCCCCTACCGATTCCGTTGGAGGCATTGGTTCCGATTGGGGTCGATAATTTGCTGATTGGTGGTAAGAGCATTGCCGGCTCTCATATCGTCAACGCCATGACCCGAGTGCACTATGGTGAATGGAGTGTAGGCGCTGCCGCCGGTGCTACAGCGGGATGGCTGACCGAGATGGCTCAGCCTGCTGACCTAACGCCGGCGCAGATTGTGGTCACTAATCAGATTGGCGATTTACAAAATTATTTGGTCGATCAGAATCTGCGATATTACTGGTAAAGGGGGCAGGGTGCTCAGACATTGGCGAAATGCCGAAATAACTGTTCTTGGAAGTTTTTTGCAAGAACAGTGGCGATTTCTTCAGACAGTTCGGCTGGGCTTGGTAATGGTCGCTGGTCTGTGGGGATTAGGGGGCTGCAGTCTGCCCCAGGTTAGCGCCGAAGAGCGGCTTTTCTTGCCGTTACAGGTAGAGGTTTTAGATGTGTTTACGCTGCCTAAGCAAACCTTTGAGACGATGCCCGTAGGCGGGCTTTCAGCCTTAGCCTATGACCCTCAACGCGATGTTTTTTATGCGCTTTCGGACGATCGCGGTAGGCTGGCTCCGCCCCGTTTCTACACCTTGGAGATTCAAACTGGTTTAACCGATGTGGCCGCGCCGACTATTGAGTCAGTGACGGTCAGCGCGGTTACTACTCTCAAAGATGCTGACGGTGACGAGTATCCGCGCGATCGCCTCGACCCCGAAGGCATGGCACTGACGCCCCGACAGTCCTTGATAATTTCGAGCGAAGGGGTCGCCCTCAGCCAGTCACCGCCTGCCCTGCATGAATATGACTTAGCAACCGGTCGGCTACAAACTGAGTTTCGTCTGCCACAACGCCTGATACCCGCAGAGGCCCCCGACACTCCTGAGGGTGTCATGGGTGTCCGCGACAACCAGGGACTAGAAGCCTTGACCTTAGGCCCTACGTCGAGCGCTGGGGCGTTTGAACCCTTTCGCGTTTTTGTGGCCACCGAGTCGGCCTTGGCCCAGGATTTTGATGCCAATCCGGAAAACCCTTTAGCTAGCCGCTTTTTGCACTATCTGATTGGGCCTGAGCAATCGACTTTTATCTCCGAACATGCCTATCCCCTTAGCTTGGAACCTTTAGGCGCAGTCAGCAATGGCCTCACTGAGCTTGTGGCCATCGATCAGGGGGGACACTTTTTAGCCCTAGAGCGGGTTTACGGCATTCGCGGTTTTGAAATCAAGCTCTTTCAACTCGCAACCGGCAGCGCCACTGATACGTCTACAATTGTCAGTATGACGCCTCAGGAAGCGCTCACCACCATTCAAAAGCTGTTACTGCTAGATTTTTCTACGGTGGAGCAGCCAGTGGCGGCGATCGATAACTTAGAAGCGATGACCTTCGGGCCACCGTTATCAGATGGCTCTGCTAGCCTTTGGCTGATGAGTGATGACAATTTTTCTGCCGACCAATCAACCCAGATTTGGTGGTTGCGCCTCAGCGCCGGTTGATCCGGCCGGTTGCCTGGGTGGAGTCAGCCGATTATTTTGCGGATGATTGCTGATCGATATCGCAAATAACGGCGCGACAGATCGGCTCAAAAATTTTCCAACAATCAACACTGACTACTGTTAATCTCATCTTAATTTAGCGCGTTAATGCTGGGCGATCCCCAACCGATATCGTTAATTGCTGGCACTAACTTTGGCAGTTCCCCAGGCAATTTTTTGACCCTAGCCAAATGTGGTTTTCGCTCCCATTAAAATTGGCTATGCCTTAGATAATCACGATTTCGAAGTAATCGCTCTGTCCACAAAATAACCTCATCTCTAGAGTTTGCCTCGCAACTTTCCAAGGAAAGTATGTTTAAGGGCCACAAAACTGATACATTAAGCGGGTATTAGCGAAGTGTTTGATTGATTAATATGAGAGTCTTAGTCATCGGCGGCGACGGATATTGTGGTTGGGCAACAGCGCTTCATTTGTCTAATCAAGGACATGAGGTAGGCATTTTTGACTGTTTGGTACGGCGTCATTGGGATGCACAGCTGTGTGTTGATACCCTGACCCCCATTGCGCCCATTCAATTGCGGTTGCAGCGCTGGAAAGATCTAACTGGCAAAGATATCGATTTGTTCGTTGGCGATCTCAACGACTATCCCTATCTTGAGAAGGCCATGGTGCAGTTTCAGCCTGATGCGGTGGTGCATTTTGGTGAGCAGCGTTCTGCTCCCTTCTCCATGATTGACCGTGAGCACGCTGTGCTGACCCAGGCTAATAATGTTATTGGCAACCTGAATCTGCTCTACGTACTGCGCGATCGCTTCCCCGATTGTCATTTGATCAAGTTGGGCACCATGGGCGAATATGGTACGCCCAACATTGACATCGAAGAGGGCTACATCACCATCGAGCACAATGGCCGCAAAGATACCTTGCCCTATCCCAAGCAGCCAGGCTCTTTCTATCACCTGTCTAAGGTGCACGATTCTCACAACATTCACTTTGCTTGTAAGATTTGGGGTCTCCGGGCAACTGACCTCAACCAAGGAGTGGTCTACGGTGTCCTCACCGAGGAAACCGGCATGGACGAGCTGCTGGTCAATCGTCTCGACTATGATGGCGTCTTTGGTACTGCTTTGAACCGTTTCTGTATTCAAGCGGCGGTGGGTCATCCGCTCACGGTTTACGGCAAAGGCGGGCAGACCCGGGCCTTTTTAGACATCCGCGATACGGTTCGCTGCATTGATATTGCCGTCAACAATCCAGCTGATGCGGGCGAGTTCCGCGTGTTCAACCAATTCACCGAGATGCACAGCGTCAAAGACTTGGCCATGCAGGTGAAGAAAGCGGGTAATGCTCTCGGATTAGATGTGGAAATCCAAAACCTCGAAAATCCTCGGGTTGAGTCTGAAGATCACTACTTCAATGCGAAAAATACCAGCCTCCTTGACCTTGGTCTGGAGCCGCATTATTTGTCAGATTCCTTAATTGATTCACTCTTAAACTTTGCGGTTAAGTACAAGGGACGGGTTGATAAGAATCAAATTTTACCCAAGGTTAAGTGGCGTCGTTAGAGCGACAATTTCTTTGGTTTAACTCACTGTTAAGGAGGCTAGATTATCTCAGTTTTAACGGTCTACATAGGCTGGTCAAAATGGGAAATCTAGCCTCCTTTTTTGGTCTGAGTAGGTTTAAGTTCTTTTAGCTTCGAGTCAGAGCCCATGCGTATTGCGTTATTTACTGAGACTTTTTTGCCTAAGGTTGATGGTATCGTCACCCGCCTCAAGCACACGGTTGAGCACCTACAGCGATTGGGTGATGAAGTCATGGTTTTTTGCCCAGAGGGGGGCTTAACGTCCTATAAGGGGGCCCAGATCTACGGCGTTTCAGGAATGGCCTTTCCGCTTTATCCAGAGCTTAAGTTGGCGCTGCCGCGGCCTTCAATTGGCGAAGCGATTGAACAGTTTTCACCGGATCTAATTCACATTGTGAATCCCGCTGTTTTGGGCATGGCTGGACTGTTCTACGCTAAAGCGCTCAACATTCCCCTCATGGCTTCCTATCACACCCACTTGCCCAAGTACTTAGAACATTACGGATTGGGGGTCTTTGAGGGACTGATGTGGGAGTTGATTAAGGCGGTTCATAACCAAGCTCGCATCAATTTAGTCACTTCGACAGCGATGCAGGAAGAGTTGACCGCCCATGGCGTGGAACGGGTAGAGGTCTGGCAGCGCGGCGTTGATACAGAGCTGTTTCGTCCGGCGTTGGCCAGCCAAGCAATGCGCGATCGCCTCTCACAAGGCCATCCCGACGCGCCATTATTGCTTTACATTGGGCGGCTGTCAGCAGAAAAGGAAATTGATCGCATCAAACCAGTTTTGAAAGCGATTCCGGAAGCCCGTTTGGCCTTGGTCGGAGACGGCCCCAACCGTGAAGGCTTAGAAAAGCACTTTGCCGGTACAAATACTCACTTTGTGGGCTACTTGGCTGGGGAAGAACTCGGGGCCGCCTATGCGTCGGCGGATGCGTTTATCTTTCCGTCGCGTACCGAAACCCTCGGTCTTGTGCTGCTGGAGGCAATGGCGGCTGGGTGTCCCGTGGTCGCAGCTAACGCTGGCGGCATTCCGGATATCGTGACCAACGGCGAAAATGGCTATTTGTTTGACCCCACCGATGAGCATGGAGCGATCGCCGCCACCCAGTACCTGTTGGACCGAGGTGCCGAACGCGAACTGATGCGCCGCAACGCTCGCATCGAAGCTGAGAGGTGGGGCTGGAATGCCGCTACCCAGCAGCTACAGAAGTTTTATGGGGCCGTGCTCAGTAATCAAGCGATGCCGACGGCCGCCTGATCTGACCGTCATAGTCATGGATGGACTCCTCCACTCGCAACTCTTCCGATAGAGACATAGCACCTCTGGGAAAATATCGTTACGCTGAGCAAACAAGCCACGTTGAGGGTTATTGTGAAGCGACGTCGTATTGTTGGATGGCTAGGGTTGATAGGTGCGATCGCACTTCCTATCACTTGGTGGGGACGTCAGCAAATCTCTCAAAGAACGATTGCCGACTCATCAATCGCCGTATTTCCGACCTCTAAGCAGGCCCCTGCGGCATCTCTGCCCCTCACTCTAACGCCTGCTGATGAAGCGGAAATTATTGCCGTCATTCAGCAGCAGCTAGCGGCATTTCAGGCCAATAACGCTGACCTTGCCTTCAGCTTTGCGAGTCCAGGCATTCAAGACCAATTTCAAACAGCTGAGCAGTTCATGGTGATGGTGCAGTCTATGTACGAGCCGGTGTATCGTCCCCAGTCAGTTGATTTTGGCGAGCTAGCGCTGATTCGCGGCAATCCCGTCCAGGCCGTCACCGTCTTAGGCCCGGCAGGTGCCTTGATGACCGCCTACTACCAAATGGAGCAGCAGAGTGACGACAGCTGGCGGATTGCCGGCTGTTTCTTGGTACCAGCCGAAGGCAAAACTATCTAACGGTCAAATAGGCGAGTTCTAAAGATGGCCCCTGCACCCCCTTTCTGCTAGCCAGAATCGCTCATATTCATGCACCCGCATCAATTCCCTCTGGCTGATGGCCTGAGTGGTGCAGGGGATTGCCTGCCCCAGTATGCTCTGCTGAGGCTTAGACAAACGATTCCTAGGTCAGTTTTCCACTGGATTCTATCGCCCTCATTTTCTGTTCGGTGGCGAGTTCTTGAGCCACTAAGGACCAATACCGCTGGGCAAATGCTACAAAATCATATTGGCAATCCTGTAAGGTCATTTCGATGCGCCGATACCGGTGGAGAAACCATTTCATCAACTGCTGCCAGTCATCCTGGAAATCATCCACTCGAATGGTTTCCAGGGTCTGTTGTCGCCAGTGCGCAAGGTAGTCTTCGACCCAAAACTGCATCAAGGATTGATAGCCAGGTTGGTTTAAGCAGGTGCAATCAATAATACTCTGGCGGGTTAGACCAAAACAATTTAAAACTTCCGTCGGAAAGTAGCAAAGTCCCTGGCTGGTGTCTTCATACAGGTCACGCAAGTTGTTGTAGAACTGGTCGATGTAGCCAAGTTTGCGCGCTAACTGTCGCTGGGGAATGTCTAAATTAGGCAGTAATTGAAAGCAACTCCCCGCCAACCGATCCAGCATGACCTCGTATTCTTGCAGTGTATTAATGGTGAGATCGGCATGATGGTAAGTGGCGATCGCCTCGATATACTCATTCCAAGCGCTCACCTCCGCAACGTATTCTGCGTTTGACGTTTTCCACTGAGACCAGTCGGCAGTTAGCACTTGCAGTACCGGCCAGCGGTCCAGAGGGGCAGGCGAAGAGGGGTGCCGGAGTAATGTTTGCCAAGCGCGATAAAAGGCGGGGAACTGTGCTCCCCCTGGCTGCACCACCAAGTCTTGCTCAGCTAACCGATCAATCCACCGAATACAGTAAAACCGTCGCTGCCATACTTCTTGAGTCGACAATGGCAGCGAGAGCAACCAGATTCCATTGTCGGCATCTTTAAGCGCATCATCAGCAATACCATTGCCGACCGAAGACGCAACTGCTTCGAAAATCTTCATATTTCTTTAGTCGAGCACCCTAGAATAGCCCTGCAGAGAATATAAACTAAGCCTCTCAACTCGTCTTGGACCCACTCACTGAGCAGGCCATTGACATGCTTTTTGAGCTGCAAATGTATGATTCACTGCGGCTTTGGGCGATAGTATACCCTTTGCCGCTAGTAGGCTATAGGTCAATAGATGGCAAAACGCGACTCTTGGCGAAACGGCCCCTGCCCGACGATGTACGCCGGTGACTAAACCCGATAGGATAAAGGGCATCCCCACCGATGGGTCGGGTGTTTCCTTGTACGATTCTTTTCAGCCCTATGTCTCTGTTTGATTGGTTTGCAAATCGCCGGAAGTCTGGACCCATCAGCCAGGAGCGGCAAGAGCGAGAGATTGCTGATGGTCTGTGGTCAAAATGTGAAGCCTGTGGCGTAATGACCTACACCAAAGACCTCAAGGCCAATCAATTAGTCTGCGTCGAGTGCGGCCACCATCACCGAGTCTTTAGCTCTGACCGCATCGCTCAACTCATTGACCAGGACACTTGGCAACCGCTAAATGCGCAGATCAAGCCTGAAGATCCGCTCAAGTTTCGCGATCGCAAGGCCTATAGCGATCGCCTAAGGGATATGCAAAGCCGTACACAGCTTACGGATGCGGTTCAAACCGGGATGGGCCAGCTAGATGGGCTTGATATCGGCCTAGGCGTCATGGACTTTCGGTTTATGGGCGGCAGCATGGGGTCGGTAGTGGGTGAAAAGTTAACTCGGCTCATCGAGCGCAGCACCCAACTGGGTCATCCCGTAGTGATTGTTTGTGCCTCCGGGGGGGCACGGATGCAAGAAGGCATGCTCAGCCTAATGCAGATGGCAAAAATTTCCGGTGCGTTAGAACGCCACCGCGAAGCTGGTTTGCTGTATGTGCCAGTACTTTCGCATCCGACGACTGGTGGGGTGACAGCCAGTTTTGCCATGCTGGGAGACATCATCCTGGCTGAGCCTAAAGCCACGATTGCCTTTGCCGGACGTCGGGTAGTGGAGCAAACCTTGAGAGAAAAACTCCCAGATGATTTTCAAACGGCTGAGTACTTGCTCAAGCACGGCTTTGTCGATGCCATCGTCCCCAGAACTGAATTGAAGTTGACGCTAGCAAAGCTGATTCGGCTGCATCAGCCTGTGCCATCTTCACCGATTCAGTCACTCTCTTCCCTGACTAATTCCCACGTGGTTATCTCTTAGGCAGTTTTCCTGACGGCCCCGTGTTATCGACGAAACGCTTTTGGAATCCTCCATTCGGTGGCATGATAAAGAGTATGAGAAGGACTTAACACTGATTGGATAGCTTTCAAAAGAGCTGTAACAGCTACACACTCACATTTGTCGGGTCTAGAGCTTGCTAACTTTGTCAGTTATCCCTGAGGAAAAAGTTCGCTGTGTTGTGTAATGACTAGCCATAAATACCTTTGAGGAGAACCATGCTTAAGAGATGCATTTGGCTGGTTGCGATCGCGGTTCTAGTGATGAGCCAATTGTTCACCGCCCCCGCGTTTGCAGCAGAGCTAGATGAGGCGACGCGCACCATCAAGCTTAATGAGCAAGGAGATACCGTTGTTTTGTCCCTAGAGCAAGTGGCTCGGGGGCGTCGGCAATTTAACTATGCCTGCAGTACTTGCCACAACGGTGGTATCACCAAAACGAACCCCACTGTCGGTCTAGACCCTGAGAGTTTGGCTGGGGCGCTACCTCCCCGCAACAACCTCGAGGCACTGGTGGACTATCTCAAGAACCCCACCACCTATGATGGTCTGACAGAAATTTCTCAGCTTCATCCGAGTATGAAAAGCTCTGATATCTATCCCAAAATGCGGAGCTTAACAGAAGATGATTTAGTGGCGATTTCCGGTCATATTTTGTTGCAGCCTAAGGTAATTGGTCCACTTTGGGGCGGCGGTAAGAGCACCTATTCGGCTCCGGGGACCGGCGAGGCCTAATGGCTGTTTAGTGCTTTAGCTAATGGGTTGAGACCATCGGCAAATCAGAACCTCCGGGGTATGCTTACGCCCTGGAGGTTTTGGTTTAAAGGGGAATACCTACGACATCGAAAGACCGTCTGCATGGCTCACATTGTTGGTTTCTCTTCGCGGAGAACAGGCAATTTTGAGTCGATGCCGGCATGGTTTGCACTGATAAGCAGGAGGTTTCTTCAAATCTCCTGCTTACAGGAGGTGTAGTTTGTAACGGTTCACGGTAAACTTTGACTACGGTAAATTTAAGCCTACTGTTTAGAGGTTCCTATGAAACAGATTGCACACGCTCTCTCTCGCATGGGGCTAGCATGTCTAGCTTTGGCGATGGTTGTGACTACTTTTTTGACATTTGCATCCCCCGCGCAGGCTGCTGATTACGAAGTCAAGATGGGCTCTGACTCCGGCTTGTTAGTGTTCGAACCCGCAAAACTAACAGTTAAGCCTGGCGACACTGTGACTTGGGTCAACAACAAGATGGCTCCTCACAACGTCATTTTTGACCCTAACCAAATCCCTGGAGATAAGTCACTGGCTGACAAGATTTCTCACAATCAGCTGACTTTTGCTCCTGGTGAAAATTACTCTACGACGTTCTCCGCTGACATGCCGACGGGTGATTATGGCTACTACTGTGCCCCTCACCGCGGTGCTGGCATGGTGGGCACCATCACTGTTGAAGAGTAATTGCAGGTCGATTGCTTAACAATTTAGCCTAGATTATCTCAAACCTCTGTCAGTGTGACAGAGGTTTTTTATTGCCTCAGCAATGAAATTTGGTCAATTGCTGAGGCAACTTCCTAGCAGATGACTACTTATGCCAGCAGTTGCGGGCTTCATTTGCGAAGAAAAGCAACAAATAGAAGTCTCTTATCAAGATTTTCCAAAGCTTTCCTAAAACTTTTTTCTGCCTTAACGTCTCTCCGATATCTTTGTCGTAGCTGCTGTTCAATCAGAGTAAAAGAAATGAGCTCATTTGATATTAGCGATCGCGAATATGACTTTAAGTTGGGTCAGTATTTAGGTCGCGGCTGGGAAATCTTTAAGAGCAATGCAATTGGTTTTATTGGCTTTACGCTACTGGTTGGGGTGATTATGACTCTTCTGTCGGTCATCCTACCTTTTCCCCTTGGGTCGGGCAATTTTGAGGAAGGCCAAGGTGGCATCGGCCTGGTCAACAACATCCTGATTACTTTGTTTGTGCCTGGCATTTACATTGTTGCCTTTCAAATTGCACGCAACCGTCCAACGGCCTTTGGTGATTTTTTTAAGGGATTTAATCGCGCTTTGCCAATTTTACTGCTCGCGATCGTCAGCGGTTTCCTCATTGGCCTGGCTACGGTGTGCTTAATATTGCCAGGCATTTATCTGGCAGTGGCTTACATGCTGAGCTTACCTTTCCTACTCGATAAAAATATGGACTTTTGGCCAGCCATGGAAGCAAGCCGCAAACTCGTGACGAAAAAATGGTTTGCGTTCTTCGGGTTTTCTATCGTCATGGGCTTGCTCAACATCCTAGGACTAATCCTGATTGGTATTGGCTTTCTCGTCACCTTCCCCTGGACGATTTGCTGTGTCGTGGCGGCTTATGAAGACATCATTGGGCTAAACTCGGTCGCTGAAGACACGATTTAGTGTCACTGAGGCTGTTTACGACTTTTCAAGGTCGCTGTATGTAGAGGCTCTATAGCTAGAGTCTCTGCTGTTCTAGCTCTATTTGCGACTTGCCGAAGAGGTAAATAAAGTGCGGGAATCCTGCTCAAGTTGCTGGGCGATCGCAATCATCGTTTGGGTCAAGGCATGATTTGGATGATGTAAACAAAACACTCCTTGGCTGGCGAGGCCCATCATTTCTTCGCTGAGATACAAAATTCCTGCTACCGGATGTTGGTAAGTATTCTCCAACATGTTGGTGACCACAGTGGTCTCAATGGTCGGTAATACCAGGGAAGGAACCAACCAGGTTTTAGTGATCTGAAGCTGCTCAATCACTTCAAGCAAGACAGCCGCTCTCTGCAGGTCATAGGGATCAAGCTGCAAAACTACCATCGCAATGTCGGCTAGCGATAATCCCATGAGATTGTCGTCAGACATATCAGGCTGGTTATCGATTAGCCAGATATCGAGTTGGAGTTCATCTCCTAACTGCTGCAAAATATCAAAAGGTTTGTCCTCACCATAGCGCTGCTGCAGGAGCATGAGCAGTTGGCTATCAAGGCCAAAATGACTGCCTAATGGGGATAGGTAAATCCCTGGCGAACCCGTGTCGTAGGACGTATCGTAACGCCGAAATTCGGCCCGGAGAGTTTTGGTTGACCGGGTATCAGGGACTAGCCACCAGTAGGCATTAGGGTCTTTTTCTGGCGTTTCGTCTAAGCTAAAGAGGGTGCGGATGCCCCCGACTTGAGCATCAGTGTCGAGCAAACCGACCCGATAGCCGTGGTGCATAAAAATTACCGCCAGGTTGGCCACTAAATGAGAGCAGCCAATACCATGACGGCACGCTTGTAGAGCAATGATCCTGGCCATCAGATTAAGTTACCGTGCCAGAGGTCACGGAAGCTACAGCCCTGAACCTTCATAAAATAACGAACACGAATGGTGATGAGCTTGCCCTTTTGGCAGCATACTACTGGCAGTGGGTCTGCTTCTGGGATGGTTTCAGTGTATCCCTATCTTGCTAATTCGCTACGGACGAATGGCAACTGATTGTTAACGTCTTCTTGCCTGGAGCTTTTGGTAGACTGCTTTGAGATCCACCTGGTGATGGGCTAGGGCGACGAGGGTGTGATAAAACAAGTCCGCCACTTCCCCTGCGATCGCATCGGCGTCGTCATCTTTACAGGCCATAACGACCTCAGCCCCTTCCTCACCAATTTTTTTGAGGATTTTATTATCGCCCCCTGCGAACAGTTTGTTGGTGTACGAATCGGGCTGGGGCTGCTGCTGGCGATCACAAATTACGGCAAAGACTTGCGATAAGGTATCCGCTGGAGGCGCGACCACTTGCCCCTCAACTTGGTGAAAGCAGCTCCGCTCTCCAGTATGGCAGGCGATGTCTCCCACCTGTTCAATCGTGATCAACAACGCGTCGCTATCACAGTCATAGCGAATGGTTTTCACCTTTTGGCGATGCCCAGATGTCTCGCCCTTGTGCCAAAGCGCTTGACGAGAACGACTCCAAAACCAAGTCTCCCCAGTCTCCAGCGTTTTTTGCAACGAGTCGGCATTCATCCAAGCCATCATCAACACCGTGCCATCCAGGTAGTCTTGGACAATCGCCGGTACTAAACCTTGCTCGTTGTAGCAGATCGCATCTAGAGGAACAGCCGTAGCGGAAAGGGACATGGTCACATCGTGGCAAATCAACTTACCTATTATGCGTCCTGAAGGACCGGGGCTAGTTAGCTTAACCCTGGAGGGCAAAAATTGGTTGCGGTCCTGACTTACCCTTAAGGCTGAAATCGCCCAAGGCCACGGTTGAAAAATCGTCTTTGATGCTGTTGTAAACGGATTTATTCATCCAAATTTCATTTTCGCCTGCGCGGCTCATAATCCGTGAAGCTGTATTGACCGTATCGCCCAAAATATTAAATTCGCGGCGCCCCCGTCGTTCGCCAATCTCTGCGGCAAACACCGGACCATAGGTGAGGCCGATCCGGCAGGTGAGCCGAATCGGTTGGCCTTGAACAATCGGCGGCGTAATTGACTGCACCAGTTGGCGAATCTTGGCCATTGCGCTGGCAGCACGATGGGGATCACGGGAGTCGGGATTTAACACCCCGAAGTGAATAAGCATTTCCGAACCGATGGAATGGTAGGTAACCTTTTGGAGAATGCCGCCCTGCAGCTCTACAACCCCGTTGATGAGAGAAAAGGCTTTAGAAAAACAACTGACGACAGCTGCCGTTTCCTCGGGTAAGGCGTCATCAACGGACTCGGGGAGCCCCATCAAATTAACAAAGGCCACAGCAACGGTGGGAAAGGCCGGCGGAATGCGCCGCTTGGCAGCCGTATCGACAATCAATTGAAATACTGAGCGGGGCATGTAGCTGGTGAGAGGGTCAACCCGTTCGATTGCGGTTTCAATTTCCTTAAGCAGTCCTGGCACGCTGCGATCGAAAAACATGTAGGTGCTGCGCCGCCGCGCCACGTTGATTTCATATTCCCCCAGTTCTTCATCACTCAGGTTGTCAACAACCAGCCAATGGCCATTGGCAGTGGGCACGAGGGGAATGCGATCGCCCAAATGCTTTTTTACCTCATCCGTCAATGACACATGGCGGATACTGCCACAGCCCTCGGCCTGCTTAGCGATGGTCACGGCCCGACCTAAAAGCACATGGGCCATCCGCTGGGGTGTACCAATGTCTGCAGTGACAAATTTTCCAGTGTGAATACCGACCCGCATATTGAGTGATAGTTCCCCACGATGGGTCGCAATCTGCTGAAAAGGAGCCATCGCTCGCTGCATCCGTAGGCCCGTATTAATCGCTTGAATAATGTCCTTTTGCGGCTCCTCACTGGTGAATTGAACCAACAGTGCATCCCCCGTGAACTCCAGCAAATTACCGCTAGATTTACTGATGATTTCGATCATGCCAGAAAAGTAGTTGTTCAATACTTTCAGCAGCAATTCTGCACCGGCGAGCCCCTCCGAAGCACAAGCTTCTAGTAACGGTGTAAACCCCGCTAAGTCAGTAAAAAGCAGCGTACCTTGGCGCCAGCAATAGCGCGGATGGCCGGGACTTGGGGGCTGGTCATAAACATCACGCGGAACATAATCAATCAAGATGTGCTGTAGCGTCCGTAGGTGCTCAAACACCTTCATCAAAGTTTCAGGCGCTGGGTCAACCCATGCCGCCGCATATAAATCGGTAGGCAGCAGTAGTCGCAATTGCCGTTCAATTTTAATGAGGGGGTTCGTTTGGGTATCAGCCACTGTGCAAGCTACCTGAGCATTCATCCCTTGATTCCTTAAAAGCTAACAGAGTCTACATGCACAATCACGATTTATCCGGCTGCTTTACTGATGATTCCCCTGACTCTCTGTGTACCCAAGCGGATGTGCTCAGTTCACATTTAACCCACAGAATTTCACACGATGGCGGGCAAGGGATGGCCGGGCAAAATCAAGACCAGACCTTTACACAAGACTGAATTTTTACTGAGTGTGTCGGTTGGGAACGCCCTGGTAACTGACAGCAGCGATTGCCACCAGCTTGGTAGATGGTCAAGTTATCGTTGCCTAGGTGCCCTAATGATAAATTGCGGCTCGCCGACTCAGCGAATGTTTATGACAGCCTCAGACTAAAGTCTTGGCACCTTGTTAGGGTGTAGCGACTCTAAAGTTTTCCTTTCCTTATGCCTAGGTTAGACCGTCTACATATTGAAGTCACCAATGTTTGTAATTTCAAATGTGAGTTTTGCCCCGACGCCATCATGGCTAGGCGGCGGGGACATATGGCGTTTGATTTGCTCGATCGCATCTTGGATGAGGTCGCCGAGTCTGAGTTGTCTCGCATCATCACCTTCCACCTGATGGGCGAGCCTTTCATTTATCCCCACATATTTGCTGGTATTGCCAGTGCCATGGCGCGATCGCTACAGCTGCACCTGACGACTAATGGCAGTACCTTCCACATTTTTCCGGACCATATTGAACAGCTCGTGCGATCACAGGTCCCAAAGGTCACGATTTCGCTGCAAACTCCAGACCCCCATACGTTTAAGCTGCGGGGAGCACCCCCTAAGTTGGGGTCCGATGCTTACTTTGCAGGTATTGTGGACTATGTCCAAGCTAACCTACGCGATCGCGATGCGCCGACTCGAATTCATGTCAAATTTTTAGATACCTCGCCCAATCCATTTTTAGTTCCCCACAAACCGATGCAGGTAGTCGAGGGCAAAGGGCACATGGTTGAGGAACTTACCCATTGGGCGAAGCGCCTCCTAGAAGGGGTTAACGACGCAGCCATTCAGTGGAGTCAGATTGAACGCGCGATCCAGCGATATCGACCAGGCCGATGGCAGCTGATCCCGCTCCATCCCAAGCTGATTTTGGAAACCTTTCCTCTAGATAGTTGGGGTAACGTTGAAGCCGATCAGGTCATTCCTGCCCGGTGGGGCTATTGCAATGGAGCCTCTCAGCAAGCTGGCATTCTATATGACGGCACAGTCGTCCCCTGTTGCAAAGACTTTGAGGGACAAATCCCCTTGGGCAATGTCGAGACTCAGTCGCTCCAAGAGATTTTGTTCGATCGCCCGGCCTGTAGCCTCCGTCAGGGATTCAACCGGTTACAGGTGAAGCATCCTGTCTGTCAGCGTTGTATGGGGGCTGATTCGCCCCTTAAGGCCAAATTGCGTCAGGTGGGTTCAGTCGCCTATTTCAAGCTTTATGGCCCAGCTAAGAAGGCACTGCATCCGGGCTGGGGAGAAGTCTAGCCACAAGTGAACGGCATTTTGTCAAATATTGTTACAAAATGTTATATTCATCGGTGAAAGAGGTTGCTGTCGAGATTATCTACGGATGATTTGTGGCGGTTGGTCAGAGCTTGGGGTTTGACTGGTTTCCCTAACCCTGAGCAGAGCACTGAACTTCCGGTAAGAGTTAACAGCTGATCTTGATGGCGTTAAATGTGAGAATCATGAATACTCAACAGCTTTACCTTAGCCCAACGAATAAAGCAAGCCGAGTGAGCGGTGTGGCGATGCTCTTTTTCTTTTTGGGAGCCCCCAATATCTACAGCTATTTTCGCAAGCAGGCAGCGAGTGCTGAGTCTACGACGGGCCATAATCATTGGATGGTCGGATTTGGCATTTTGGCGTTTGTAATTGTCGGCACTGGGGCCTGTCTCAACGCTATGGTCTAGGCAAATCGGCTTAAGGGATCACTATCGACGCTAGAGAATATAGTCCGACGCGATCGCCGGGAGTCGGTTTTTGGCTACCAGCCCTTGGTAAATGGCGACGCTGGCTTCGGCCCGACTGGCAACCTGATTAGGGCGCAACCGTGAATCGCCGGGAGTTATTGTGACCAGCTTTTGCCTTAGCGCGATCGCCGTTTGTTGTCGAGCGTAGTCTGGCAATGTGTGACTATCGATAAAATCGTCTAATCGATTAAGCCCAGCGGGGCTAGTTTGGTGAAAGAGCCCATTTACAAGGGCGACCCACACCTGTACTCGCAGCAGTGGATGATTGGGGGCAAATGTCTGGTCGGGAAATCCTGTCATAAAGTTGCTTTGGTAGGCAGACTGAATCGCTTCGGCGGCCCAAAAATCGGGCGGCACATCAGCAAAGGTCGCCTGGGCTTTGATTGGGTCAGGTTGAAAAGCATTTTCAATCAGCGTGGCAAACTGGGCGCGATTAATGGGAGCTTCCGGGGCAAATCGGCCATCTTCCATACCGTTGACGAGATTTGCGATCGTCAAGCCTCGAATAAATTCAGCCGCCCAGTGCTGCCCCAAATCGCTATATAGGGTTTGAGTCGTATCAGGCTCTACAATATATGGCGACGCGACTTGAGGGGACGTGCCTAGGGCAACGCGACCTTGATAGATGAGGGCCGACAACTCACCCCGAGTTATTGGCTGCATTGGCCTCAACTGCAGCGGTTCGGGAAAATTGACCACCAACCGCTGTCTTGTGGCTGTAGCGAGAGCCTCTCCGGCGTAACTGGGAACTTGGGCGCGATCGCGATAAATGCCGATATCATCCGCCCGTCCGCCTGACAGTCCCAGACCATTGGTCACCGCCACAATAGCTTGAATGCGAGTGATGGGAAGGTTTGGGCGCAGAGTGCCATCAGGAAAGCCGCTCAAAAAGCCTTGGGCTTGGGCTTGGCTTAGCGCTGCGTAGGCCCAAAAATCTGCGGTCAAATCGCTAAACTGTCGGGGCGATTGAGTCGCGCCAATTTGGGGATAGCTCGCCACGATAAATGCTGCAAACTCGGCCCGACTAACAATTTGCTCGGGTCGAAAGGTGCCATCAGGAAACCCCGCGATCGCTCCTGCCTGTACCAAGCCATCGACAAAGGGGCCAGCCCAGTGATCAACCATATCGGGAAACCGTCTAGAGCCCTGGAAAGTTTCCGGGATAGTAGGGGCTGGAGGTTCTTCCGTTGATTCAGCTCCCTCCATTGCACTGGGGAAATCAGTCGGTTGCTCAAACAGCAATGGCGGGATGGTACTGGGATCAGGCAGTTCGCTGGCGATTAAATCAATTGGTCCTTGGAGGCGCTGGGGCAATACATCATTACCGCAAGAAATGATGTATTGCCCGGTTTCGTTGCTGATATCTGCCTGGCCGTTTTGTCGGAAAACATTCTCGCCAATATCTTGGGATAGGCCCAAATCAACATTGCCCTGGTGGGTAACCTGCAAACCCTGCTGACGATTGCGTACGATGCGAGTACGTCGCAGCACTGGATAGGCCGTATCGCTAATGAGAACTCCCGTATTGCATTGGTCAAAGCTGCTGGCTGAAATGTAAGGGGCTGCCGCGTCGCGGAGCCATAAACCGATGCCGCAAGATCGACAAAATACCCGGTTGAGCTGTCCTTTGCTCTGGGAAAAAAAGACCAGACCAGCCTGGTTGCAATTTTGGAACAGGCTGTTTTGCAGGTCAGGCAAGGTATTGCCTACGACGACCGCTCCATATTGTGCGCACTGCTGGACCCAAACTTTTTGCAACCGAGCTTGGTCACCGGCCAGCCAAACACCGATACCTTGAGATTTAGGGTTGGTGATTACAGCTGTATTGATACTGGCGTTAGCTTGGAGAACGCAGGCCACCGACTGGGTGCCTAAAAAGGGATGCTGCACCTGCCCGCCGCCACGAATGATGGTACTTGGGCGATCGCCGCTGGCACTGCCGCGTAGTTGACACCCTGAGGGAATCGTTAAAGGAAACCGTTCCCCGCTGCTATATTCTCCTGGCCCTAGGTGAATGATTGTCTCACTCCGACTGAGCTGTAGGGCGGCCGTAATCGTTTTGAGGGCTTGGGTAGATGACTGGCCATTACGATTATCTTGGCCGCGTGCAGGATCAACGTAGAGCACCGTTGGAGCCATAAGATTGGAAAACAGTGGAGTTAGTAAAGCAGCATCGCTCTCGGCATTTTTTAGACGTGTTCTATCAGTGCTGTTGCCGCCAGTTTAATCCGATGCGACCAAATTCTACTCCAGGTTGCAAAAGAGCGGTGACGGCACATTTAAGCGCTAAACTGCAAATCATATGTCGTCCCTTAGTCGGAGGAACAGCACCGTGATTCAGCTAGTGATTGCTTTAAATGTCGCGATCGCGCTGCTCGGATTCCTTTTGGCATGGCGGCTATGGCGACTCAGATGTGTCTTGGCCGCTACGACTGTCGCCCTAGAGAGTTGGGAACGCCAAACTCGTGTCGCCCTCAGCCCCGACCAGTCGTTAGCAGATCTTCGACAGAGTCAAGCAGCCATGGCCTCTGTCCATCAGCGCTACCGCCGCCTACAGCGCCAGTTGAAGCAGTTGCAAACCATCTTTATAACAGTGTTGCGTCTATTCCAGTTGCTGCGGGCTGGAATTCGCCAAGATCGCCGCTAAGAGCTGAAGAAATCAATGATTAAATAGAGGACAACCAGCCCATGGGGGCTCGTCAGTGACCGGCGATCGCAGCAACACAGAGGAAACTAAAACGATGTCAGAGAATAAATCGGGGGCGTTTTTAGGCGGGGTCGTCATTGGCACCGCGATCGGTGCAATCACCGGTTTACTCGTGGCACCGCGACCAGGCAAAGAAACGCGACAGTTTTTGCGTAAGTCCGCAGATGCCCTGCCAGAAATGGTAGAAGACTTGGCGACTTCTCTCCAACTGCAAACGGGTCGGTTATCAGAATCGTCACTGCGGCAGTGGGAGGCCACATTAATTCGTCTACGGGAGGCGATCGCTGCGGGACAAGAGGCCTCAATGCAAGAGTATGCCAACCTCACAGCTGACGAAACTCGACATACCCATGATTACGACAGCTAAATTTGGCGTAAGTTTGACCCGTAGTGACTAATCCTATTCTGTGGCTAGTTCTCTCATTTTTGCTGGTGTCAGTAAGTCTGACAGCAGTTTTAGTGGTATTGGTCCCCGCCGTAGTTGAACTCAGTCGCGCTGCCCGGAGTGTCGAAAAGCTCTGTGACACGATTAATCGTGACTTACCCCCTTTATTAGAGTCAGTACGACTGGCGAGCATGGAGATCACCCGACTGACCGAAGACGTCAATACTGGTGTTCAAAGTGCAGGTCGTGTTGCCCAACAAGTTGATCAAAGCGTCAGCGCAGCGAGCCAGCAAGCCAAAGTCGGCACCCAGAGTCTGATGGCCGGAGTCAGCGCCGCTTGGACAGCGCTGCGACGCCCGGAGTCAGCGCCGACGAATTCGCCTTCACCTCAGCGCACTTCCACCGCCCACGGGCCCCACGCAACACCCCTAACCAGCAGGCCTGTCTCCCCCGCCAAAACACCTGACGCAGACCCATATGGGGATGTTATATCTCCTGAGGACAGATCTGCTGCTGCCCTAACTGCGGAAAGCGAAGTCCAAGATACGCCCTCTCATTAGCAAAAATGCTGGCCATCTCTCAAGAGCTCTTAGCCATTGGGAAAGTGCTACAGCCTATTTCTGAGAATCCGACTGCAAATCCCTTAGAATAAAGTAAAAAACTGTAAACAAATGAGTGCTCATGATAAAAGAGTGCTCAGGTACTAAATTGATTTACGCGTGGCAGATATGGGAACTTCGATGGCGGGTTGGATCAAACACCGGACAATGCGGTGGTTTTTAGTAATTTGGGTGGGATTGCTCGGGTGGTCTTTAGCTACACCAGCGGCGTTGGCCTACGACAATCCTGATTTATTACCCGACGAGCCAACTTTCATCATTGACTTGGCCAACTCCCTAAGCACCGCCGAAGAGGCTCGCCTCAACGAGCGGATTCAAACCTTTGAAGACGAAAGCGGTTGGAAAATGCGCGTACTCACCCAGTACGATCGCACTCCGGGGCGAGCGGTAAAGGAATATTGGGGGCTAGATGATCACAGCGTCTTGCTAATTGCTGACCCCCGAGGCGGCAACCTGCTCAACTTCAGCGTTGGGGATGCTTTGTTTGACCTACTGCCCCGCACCTTTTGGATCGAGCTGCAGACTCGCTATGGCAATCAGTTTTTTGTGCGCGACAATGGCGAAAATATGTCGATCATTGAGGCGCTAGGGTCGATTGAAACCTGTTTGCGCCAAAATGGATGCGCGGTTGTCCCCGGTTTGCCCCAGGAACAGTGGATTTTGACTCTCATTACATCCATTGTGGGAGGTGTCATTGGGGGGTTTGCAGCTCACCCTCGTAAGCCTGGTCAGGTGATCGCCTGGCAATGGGTGCTGATCTTTTCCCCTTTGTGGGGCATTTTGTTTTTCGCGTTTGGCGTGGGCCCGGTAGTGACCCGTACCAGCGACTGGATTCCGCTCACGCGAAATATCGCTGGGTTTGCCATTGGCTTTTTGGTCGCTTACTTGAGCTCCGGTCTAGGGGATTCTTCTTCCCCCTCAGAAACGTGATGCCGAGGTTGAAGTTGGCGCTGCTCTGAAGCGTTATTTAGCGGTTTTCAGCTGGGCCATAAATTTATCCGGTCTTGCCATCTTCCCCATCGTGAACCAACGGCTGGCCGAATTTTGAGTTTGATAGGTTTGGAATTGAGGCCAGCGACAGCAAAGGATAGACGGTAAGGATTCCAGCTGCAGGCAAGGAAGTCGCTACGGGCGGTCCGGCGATTGAAAGCGGACTAACCCGCCGCCGGCTCGCGATCGCTGGTCTGGTTTACGGAAACCTCACCGTCGATTACCAGACTTTTCCTGATCTGGATCAAGAGATAGGGAAAACAGAATTGACGGGTCGATTGCTGCCCCATCTTGTAACGGTGACGCCCCCGATTCATCCCGCCCCTGTCTGTTGATGATGAATTAAGCGATCGCGCTAGCCTGCAGCGATAGGTCGTTTGCCAACCTACCATCCAGTTGTGAGTGCATCCAGTGAATAATCGATTTCAACGTGGCCGTTTGGGGCCCATTGCCGACTATGCTTTGCTTTTAGGCTCTGGTGCTGGGGCTGTTGCTTCCTTGGCAACCCAAAATGCAGCCCTGGCGACGGTGCCGATGACGGCTTTGGTGGCGGCTGGGTTACTCAATCGCCGCCGCATTGAACAGCTGCTCCGGCAAAGTGATGCCGCGATCGCCGATCTGGAGGGACAACTCATCTCCGAAGTGTCAGTGCTGACCGAACAAGTGTCGGCGCTTCCCTCTCCCGAATCGATTACTCAGCTACAGCGGTCAGCAATGGCGTATAGCGATCGCAACATCACTCACTGTATTGAATCAATTGACCGGCTGCAACGGGACTTTACGCATCGTTTAGAAGCGCTCGAAGCCCCTGACCTTAGCGGCTTTCAGCAAGAAACAACAGAGCTGAGAGATCAATACACTAATCTCTGTACTACGGTTAGCAACCTTAGTAAACAAATTGAGCGATTTTCCCATGCGCCCCGCCTAGAAGTCACCGAGACCGATGTGGCCCAGTTGAAAACTGAAGTGATGCAGCTGCGCGTCAGTTTGGAAAGCCTGAGCAGTGAAAGCAAAACCGCCCAAGCAACTTTACAAGATGCCGTGCGCCATTTAGACCGGCGGCTGCGCCAGATGCCCAACGGGGCTGATCCCAATATGCTCAAAGGGGAAGTGCGCGAGCTGATCAAAGCGGTTTCTGACTTGGTGCCCCGGCGCGACTTTGTGTCTCTGACCGAAAAGCTCAAAGCTGTACAGGATAATCAAGAACATTTACAGCACGTTGTGGATCGGTTGCGCTCTGGCCCCGACGGAATGACGAGTGGTCAAGTGGCCCCCACCAGCATTGAAGTGCATCAATTTCGAACGGACTTGGCCGCCCTCGCGACGGGTTTAAGGCAAGTCGAAAATCGGTTAGATGATATTTCAGTGCCCTTTGACATCACAGCAGAAATCCGAGGTACTACCGCCACGTATTTGAGTGGGTTGCAATGGCAGTTATCAATGTTAGAGCAGCAGACGCAAGATTTGATGCAGCAGCAGGAGGCCTGGTCGGCCCAGCCCCACAGTCGTTTGCCCGTGCCACTGCCACCCAAGTCAGATGCGGCAGCTGAAAAACCAGATGAGGGGTTCCAGTGGTTGATGTCGCTGCGGAGTAACTTCCAGGAACAAGGCTGGTCAGCAATTGAGCAGTCCCTAAGCGAGGCTCTGGATAGCGTTTCTGAACGCTTGGTGTTGGTTTGGCCCTGGACATCAACGGTGGAGTTGGATGCGCGTTTGGTCGACCGATTTACAGAACTGCTAGCAGGGGGATGTCGATTGGAAATCGGGTGGTGTCATCCGGGCGATCGCACTGAGGGTCATTTGCTCCGGGCGATCGCTCAGCAATGGCGGCTAACCACTATGCAACGGCGGTTGCTCAAGTCAACGCTCAACCATCTGTTGCCCCTCAAGCAAAAATATCCGGAGCTGTTCTCGTTCAAGATTCTAGGTACCAAAGAACAGTTCATCATTTGCGACCATCGCTATGCCATCTTAGGGCTACAGGCTTTACCCGCCACCAGCAGTGTTTTTCCAGAGCTTGATCTCCGGGTCAAAACCAGCGATACCCACATTATCAATCAGCTGCTTTACCGCTTTGAGCATCCGGATATGCTGCCCGAGGAGGCCGATGCCTATTTCAACCGGGCGGTTACCCGATATGATCTGCGAGACGCTGAAGGGGCGGTTGCCGACTATGCCCAGGTGTTGCGCCTGCAGCCAGATGACCCGGTGGCGCTCAACAATCGGGGACTGATCATGGCCGATAAGAAACACTACCAGCGGGCAATGGATGACTTTGACCAAGCATTGCGCCGTTATCCCCACCTGTTTGCAGCTCGGTGTAATCGAGGTTGGTTGCAAATGCATCAGGGCAACCTCAACGCAGCGATCGCTGACTTTTCAGCAGCGATTCAAACCTCGGGTAAACAAGTTGCTATTCCCTACTTTTATCGAGGGCAGGCGCGACAGCGGCTGGATGATAGTTTGGGGGCGATCGCCGATTTCAGCCAGGCTATTCAAAAAAGTCCTCGGGCGGCCTTACCTTACTGCTATCGAGGAGCAGTCTATCAGCGTCAGGGCGATGTAAAACGCGCCATCAACGATTTGGAGACGGCAGCGGCAATTATGCATGCCCAGGGCGATCATCAAGCGCTTTCTCGGGTAACACAGGCACTCTCTTCCCTCAAGCAGGCGGAGCTCACCCAACCCATTTCGCTACACTCGGCGTGACGGCCAGGAGGATATGGGGAATATAGTGGCAATAAAAATTGTTGTTTACCAAACTGAAAATAGGGCATAGACATAAAGTCTGGGCAGTGATCGCCCATTAGCTTATGCCGATCACCTGGCAGTTGGCTGGCGACAGCTGTCTAGGCGCGGCAGCGTTGTCGGCTCAATCAGCCAAAATCAGCGATTTTTGTCCTCAGTAACGGTAGCCCAGGCCAATCCATGCTAGTTGTTAGCAAGGAAGAATTGTCTCTGTATCGTCGGCTGACCCGCGCGCCGGCTGCAGAATATTCCCTTGGCGAATATCGCTGACGGCTTCCCATTGAAGCGACTGCATCGACTCAGCGATCGCTGCCTATCCGTTGTTTAACCGGGAGTATCTTTTGACCGCACCGCAAGCAAAACCCAAATTGGCCTTTTGGCAACTTTGGAACATGAGTTTTGGCTTTTTTGGCATTCAGTTTGGCTGGGGCTTACAAATGGCGAATACTAGTGCCATTTTTGAGAAGCTGGGAGCCAACGCCGACCAAATTCCGATTCTTTGGTTAGCGGCTCCCCTGACTGGCTTAATCGTCCAACCTATTATTGGCAATCTCAGCGACAACACCTGGGGACCACTAGGTCGCCGCCGTCCCTATTTTTTGATTGGGGCGATTTTGGGCTCCTTAGCACTGGTTTGCATGCCTAATGCCGGGAGCTTATGGGTTGCTGTGGGGCTGTTATGGCTTTTAGATACTGCTGCCAATATCAGTATGGAGCCGTTTCGAGCATTCGTTAGCGATCTCCTACCGGCTAAACAGCGCACCAAAGGCTTTGCGATGCAGAGCTTGTTTATTGGTTTGGGTTCGGTACTCGCTGCGGCCCTACCCTGGGTGCTGTCAAATATATTTGACTTGTCCGCTGGCGAAGATGGCAGAGGCGTACCGCTAGCGGTCAGGCTGTCGTTTTACATCGGGGCGGCATGTTTTTTGGGCACAGTCTTGTGGACGGTATTGACCACCGAAGAGCGGCCTCCCCGAGATATGGAGGCCTTTAAGGCGCAGCAAGAGCGGCGACTCGGAGTAGGGGCTACCCTACGCGAAATTTACGTTGCCTTTAGACAAATGCCGCCCACGATGCGACAACTGGCTTGGGTACAGGGATTTAGCTGGCTTGGCATGTACTGCATGTTTTTGTACTTTCCACCAGCGATCGCCCACAACCTTTTTGGCGCGGTGGATGAGTCCTCTGTACTGTATAGTCGCGGCATTGAATGGGCAGGGCTCTGTATCGCTGCTTACAATGCAGTTTGCTTTGGCGCTTCATTTTTCTTGCCCAAACTCGCCGCAGCGACCAATCGGCCAATGGCCCATGCCCTTTGTTTAGCTTGCGGCGGGTTTGGGCTGATCTCGCTTTGGTTTGTGCCGTCGCCGAGATGGGCCTTGCTGCCGATGCTCGGTGTTGGCGTAGCCTGGTCGAGTATCTTGTCGTTGCCCTACGCCATGCTGGTGGGCTCACTGCCAGCCAAAAAGGGGGGCATTTATATGGGCATTTTTAATATGTTCATCGTCCTGCCTGAGATTGTCATCTCCCTTGGCTTGGGGTGGATTATGGCGCACTTGCTGGACAACAATCGGCTACTGGCAGTGGTGCTGGGAGGCGTCTGTCTGCTCATTGCTGTCCCGTTGACTCTCCGGGTAAAAGAGGTCGCTGCCCAACCGGCAGGCCAGCCAGGGCTGACGTCACCACTAGAGTCAGAGGCGATCGCCAAATAACGTCGACTGGCCTCGTCGCATCAGTACCGGTGTTAAAGGCCCCTGCTATAGGGGCGATATGGGGGCGGTTACCGTCTAGGCGATCGGTCAGCGCAGTGAGCACGATATGAACGGTTCATGGGGCAGCTCCTTTAGTTGAATGTAGTTGAATGCTCTAGCTTGATTACCATCTTGACGGTATCGGCTGAGCGCTACCCCCTAAATGGATAAGCCTGAGCTAACAGCTGGCTGAGAAATCTGAAAGCCTGATGAACGTTGGACTCATACGGTTTTAGTTTTGAAATGTCCCACAATCCTAGACGTATCGTTTCGGGCCAGAGGCGATGAGCACTACTTGCACAATCGAGATTCGAGGAGACGCTTCAGTGCTGTTGTCTTTAATGAAGCAGTACCAGCTTTCCGGGCAGCGGATTCGCGTTCAGGCATTGTGTCTCCCCAAAAGGAGACTTATCAGAATTTTGTGTAAGCTGTCTAGAATCCCGATAACTCAGGAGACTGCATCATGCCTAAGAAAAAGCAAGAGCTGAATCGTGCCGATGAACTGCTGGATGAGATGCTCTCAGAGTGCCAGAGTCCAGAAGAAATCCTGGGCGAATCCGGCTTACTGAAACAACTCACCCAACGCCTGGTGGAGCGTG
>JBHJHA010000013.1:0-11418 GCA_050331235.1 Leptolyngbyaceae cyanobacterium | reverse complement strand
AGGAGTCTGTTTTCAAGCTGATGTATCTGGCGATGAACAACATTGCCAAACGATGGAATCGCCCTATCAAAAACTGGAGAGCTGCTCTGTCACACTTTGCTATTCTGTTTCCAGAACGCTTCAAACTTTGAACCCAAATCTGCTTACACAAAAATCAGCACACTCTCTTGGGGGCAGTTCATTTAGCTATGATTTGCCTACTGACTGTTTGGGGGCGACCACTGCTGTTTTGACTGCCTTTCAGCACACAGCGACTAATTATCAGTTCAAACGGTTCAAATAACGCTCTTGAGACAGCTCTCCCTCGTTGACTCAGCCGCGCTGTTGCAAGTCTATATCCGTCCTTGACTGCCATAGGGAGTGCGGCGACTATCCTATACGCCTTAGTCCGCTGTGACTGGCTGAGCAATACGATCCCCGTATCACGCCTCTAACACCAAAATTTTGACTGAATCCTGTGAAGTCGTTCCTTGGAGTGCTCTACCCCGGTTGAAGGGGCACTCTAAGGTCGTCTATGTTTCAGAGGCCGAAAGCAATGTCTTTCGCTGGCAGCGTCCGTCTCTTTCAGACTTTGGTGATGTCGTTTCACTCCGCCATCGTAATTGAAACGATAGAAGAAGAGCGTGTGCGAGGGCTGATCAACACGGCGATCAACGAATTGCAGATGGCAGTGTTTGAGTGGAGTGTGGCTCAAGGACTCACGCGATCGCAGGGTAACTGTCACAACCGATGGACAAACGAATATGCCCCCCCCGGCACCCAGAAACCTCAACCCTTGGAAGCGACAACTGAGCCAGTTGATGCCCTAAAACATATCGAACAGCTACCTTATCAAGCGATTTATTGGCTGAAGGATCTTGGGCCGCACCTGGATGATGAAGTTGTCCGCCGCCAATTGCGAGAGGTGATCCAGGCATTTTCCCAAAATCGTTCCACCCTAGTCCTCACAGGCCATAGCCTAACGCTGCCGCCGGATATTGCCCAAGATGTTGTTTACTTTGACCTCAAATTGCCCGAACCTGACGAACTGTACCGGGCGATTTCAGAGGTGGTGCGATCGCTAAAAGGTCGTATCAACGTCAAGATTAAACCCCAAGGAATCGACGAACTCGTTCAAGCAATGCGCGGTATGACGCTGCAACAGGCCCGCAAGGTCATTGCCTTTGCTGCCCTCGACGACGGCAAGCTCACACATGAAGATGTCAAACGCGTCCTGCAGCGTAAGGTGCAGGTGCTCCACGAAGAGGGCCTGCTAGACTATATTCCCCCCGAGATGAATCCGGCCCAGCTAGGCGGCTTTCAAGGTCTGAAACAGTGGTTGCAACGGGCCCGGGTTGGCTTTACCCCCCAGGCCAAAGCCTTTAATTTGCCGACTCCCCGAGGCATCTTAATCGTTGGCATTCAGGGCTGTGGCAAATCCCTTGCAGCTAAAACGATCGCTCGGGAATGGCAGATGCCACTGCTGAAGCTGGATGCTGGCCGGCTTTACGACAAATTTATTGGTGAGTCCGAAAAGAACTTTCGTCGGGCTGTGACCCTTGCTGAAACGATGTCGCCCGCTGTTTTGTGGATTGACGAAATCGAAAAAAGCATGGGGCAATCCGATAGCGATGCCGATGGTGGGTTGAGCCGCCGCCTATTTGGTTATTTTCTCACTTGGCTCCAAGAAAAGTCAGGTGATGTATTTGTCGTGGCCACGGCAAACGACCTGTCCCGCATTCCCCCTGAACTGCTACGCAAAGGCCGATTTGATGAAATTTTTTTTGTCGATTTACCGGATGAAAGAGAACGGGCGGCAATTCTACAAATTCACTTGACGCGGCGACGCCAAGCGGTAGATCGCTTCAATCTGCACGACCTCGTGCACGCAACTGACGGCTTCAGCGGAGCTGAAATCGAGCAAGTCATCATCACAGCGCTTTATCGCGCCATTTATGAAAAACGGCCGGTCGATACAGAGCTGATTATCAATGAGGTCAAGGCGACGGTCCCCCTCTCGATCAGCCGCCAAGAAGACTTGCACGCCTTGAGGGCAATGGCCCAAGAGCGCTTTGTCAGCGTGCGATAGCCCAGCCTTCTGATGGGGCAAACGTTTTGGCACAAAGCAAACTTTCTAATAGATGACAGTAAATCGCAGTAGTATTCGCTTCTGCGTTTCAGTTCAATTTGCCGAATTAATGCAACTGGTTGTCGTCTTCAATGCATTTCATCAAGCCTGGCGGAAACAAGCTTATTGCTGTTTAACTAAAGTATTTGCCTTGTTTACAAGGCCTAAAGCTTTTGAATTATGGAGATCAAGATGCCTGTGTAGCGGTTCTGATATTCTGTAGATGCAGTTCTTCAGAAAACACTGATATTTTTATTGACAATGATTTGCAATATAAAGTACGCTCTCTCTAGCAATCTTCATGGAAAGGATTCTCAACTGCAATGGCACAACGACTCAAGCCTATCGAGCTTTTCTTGGCATCCAGTTTTTTGGCTGTAACTGCACCGGGGGTGATTGCCGCGGAGCCAGTTGATGCAGAAGGTTCAGAACTATCAGGTCTCTCATCAGAGTTGCCTGCCGATGGCGGTGAAGGCGGCGAAGGTGGCTACTCTGCTGAATTTGAAGATCAGCTAGAGGCGGCTGATTTAGTTGATGAGTTGCGCAGGGGTGGTTATGTTATCTACTTCCGCCATGCTCAAACCGAGAAGGACTACGCTGACCAAGCTGATCCCAGCATCGATCTAAATGACTGCTCTACCCAACGTGCCCTGAGTGAATATGGTTGGCGTCAATCAGCAGTCATCGGCGCAGCCTTTGAAAATCTGGACATCCCTGTGGGTGATGTCATTACTAGTCAATATTGCCGGGCTTGGCAGACAGCATTCATCGCATTTGGTGAATATGAGAAGACTCCAGCGCTCAACTTCTTCCCAGCTGAAGAGTATACCGATGAGCAGTTTGCTTTTATGCGTAGCAACGTCATGCCTTATCTGACAGCGATGCCGCCAGTGGGTGTGAACACCATTCTTGTGGGCCACGATGACGTATTTGAGTCGGCGACTGGTATCTATCCTGAGCCCCAGGGTATGGCCTATGTTGTCAAGCCTGATGGCAACGGCGGTTTTGATCTGGTCGCTAACATGACGCCTGAAGATTGGGCGCTGATTCCGGATTAGGGACAGTTCTCAATGCGATCGCCCTAGCATGTCTGACTTCCTCAGCACAACACGGTCTTTGGGCGATTGCTTTCCTACTTAAAGTCATTGATTTCATTCACTTCGGCAAAATCATGTCTCAAAACCTTGACAGCCCTCGTTTGAGGGCTTTTTCCATGCAACGCCCTCATAACGAAAATTAATTTGATATGGGTGAGTCAATTTTTGGCTCGCTCTTCTACCGTCTTGACCTATGATTTTTCAAATTCCTGACGTACTGTCTGCTGAAGCGATCGCCAACATCCAGATCCAGTTATCCTAGGCTGAGTTTATTGATGGCAAGTTGACGGCTGGCTGGTATGCCAAACAGGTCAAACATAATTATCAAGTAAAAGGCGAGGAAGCCAAAGATCTCCGGTCGTTGATCCGATCAGCCCTATCACAACATCCTCTGTTTCAGTCCGCAGTGCGTCCTAAACAGATTCATTCCATGTTGCTGAGCCGCTATGAGACAGGTATGGAATATGGCCGACATACGGACAATGCTTTGATGGGCCAGTATCGCTCTGATGTATCCTTCACGGTCTTTTTGTCGGACCCGGCTACCTACGAAGGCGGCGAATTTGTGATGGAAGGCGCTGACGATGAACGCAGTTATAAATATCCGGCAGGATCAGCGATCGTCTATCCCTCGTCCACCTTACATCGCGTTGATCCCGTCATATCTGGTGTTCGATTGGCAGCTGTGGGCTGGGTGCAAAGCTGGGTTAAAGATCCTGCCCAGCGTGAGATTTTGTTCGATCTTGATACCGTTCGCTGTTCCCTCTACAACCAAGCTGGCAAGACAGATGAATTTGATCTGCTTTGCAAGAGTTTGGCCAATTTGACTCGACAGTGGGCCGAGTAACCTGAGATTAAGCCCTGGAGGACTGACTTTTTGATTTTGAATGAGATGATAACGGGGTGAATGGTCCCTCTTGAGTGCCCCCGATGGCCTCTTTGATCAGCTATCCATTCGACACAAGCTGCTCAAAGGGATGCCCAGTCGAAATTTTGGCGATCGCCGGTAGCCGTGCGGAACTGAGATAGCTAGTAGAACTGATAGTGGAGATAAGCATTAGCGGTATTTTGCAGAATTGATATTAATCGGCAAAGATAGAGGCTATGCGAAAATCCAAATTTTTTCTCCTGGCAGTTGCCTTTGCCCTCTTTGCTGTCTTACCTACTAATCTCGAACCGGCTCACTCGGCTGAACCGATACTAGTCCCGGGCGAAAATCTGATTATTGAAAATATTCCCTCTATTCCCATGGAGCTGGTGGAGCGGGCTGATCGCTACACCCAGTTCCGCACGGCTGCATTACAAAGCTGGCACCCGACCCGACGCGAGATGCTGATTTCCACCCGTTTTGGGGATACCAGTCAGGTCCACCGCGTGGGTGAACCGTTGGGAACGCGATATCAGCTCACCTTTTTTGATGAGGGTGTTTCCCAAGTCAGCTATCAGCCCACAGAGGGGGAATACTTCCTCTTCAGCAAAGACATTGGCGGTACTGAGGCTAACCAAACCTTTCGCTATGACATGGCTACTGGTGCCGTGACTCTGCTGACCGATGGCACTTCCCGCAACAGCGCTGGGGTTTGGTCTACAGCTGGTGATCGCATTGTCTACACCTCGAATCGGCGCAACGGTGCTGACAGTGATCTCTACATTATGAATCCTCAGGAACCGGAGAGTGATCGCCGGCTGGCTGAAGTTGAAGGCGGTGGCTGGTTTCCTACCGATTGGTCCCCCGACGACTCCCAGATTGCTGTGATTCAGTATATTTCCATCAATGAGACTTACCTCTGGCTCTTCGATGTTGAAACGGGTGATAGAACTCGCCTCACCGAACCACAATCCGAGTCCGTAGCGTATTTGGAAGCGATCTTCAATCCCACGGGAGAGCAACTGTATGTGGTGAGCGATCGCGACTCTGAATTTTTGCACCTAGGGACGCTAGATTTAGCAACTCAGAACCTCACTCACCTTACTGACAACATCCCCTGGAACGTGGAAGCGGTTGCTCTATCACTCAACGGTGAGCAGATTGCCATCATTCTGAACGAAAACGGCGCGAGTATTCTTTATCTGATGGATGCCGCCACCGGTGAACAGCAACAGATTTCAGCCATTTCTGCGGGGCGGCTGCGGGGTCTAGAATGGCACCCATCTGGAGAGGAAATCGGCTTTACCTTGCTGTCAGCGCGATCTACCGCCGATGTGTTTTCCTTTAACCCGGCGCGGGGGCAGATACAGCGCTGGACCCAAAGTGAAACCGCTGGGCTCAACACCGACAGCTTTGCGGAACCAGAGCTCATCAGTTGGGAAAGCTTTGACGGGCGTACAATTACTGGCTTCCTCTATCGCCCTCCCGCTGACAAGTTCCCAGGGCCACGACCGGTTGCGATGTATATCCATGGCGGACCCGAAGGCCAATTTCGCCCCTCCTATCTAGGTCGCCTCAATTACTATATCAATGAACTTGGCATCGCCATTCTCTTTCCTAATGTGCGGGGCTCAACTGGCTATGGCAAGACCTTTACCAAGCTCGATAACGGCTATCGACGTGAAGACTCCGTCAAAGATATCGGCACCCTGCTGGACTGGATTGATAGGGAACCGACCCTCAACGGCGATCGCGTCTTAGTCAGCGGCGTTAGCTATGGCGGCTACATGTCACTGGCAGTAGCAACCAATTACAGCGATCGCATTCGCGCCTCGATCAATGTCGTTGGCATCTCCAACTTCGTCACCTTTTTGGAAAATACTGGCGACTATCGCCGTGATCTACGCCGGGTGGAGTATGGCGACGAACGCGACCCCGAGATGCGAGCGTTTTTGCTGGATATTTCGCCATTGAACAACGCCGACAGTATCCAAAATCCGATGCTGGTTGTCCACGGGGCTAACGATCCCCGTGTACCCCTGAGCGAGGCCGAGCAGTTAGTAGAGATTTTGCGATCGCGAGACATTCCCGTGTGGTACCTCGTAGCTACTGACGAAGGCCACGGCTTTTCCAAAAAGCAAAATATCGATTACCAGTTCTACACCAACATCATGTTTATGCGGCAGTTCCTTTCAGATGAGCCAGTTCGCTAGGCCGCGGGCTATTCATGCCCCAGCTGCACTCAGTCAGACTCAAATACCGATCGCTGATTGCGCGGCTGCACCGGACGGGCGTTAGCCAGAAACAACCGTTGGAACTGGGCAACTTGCGCCGGTGATACCCCAATCGACTGCTGCAGCACGATCCACCGCACCCGTTCCGAGCAGGGTGGGGTAGTCAGCGACCCTTTGTAAAAGTAGTAGCGGCAATCGCGGGGAAGCAACTGCAACAGGTCAATCTTAACCTCGGGGATGGTGCGGGGTGCTGACTTGTGAGGCGGCATCGCAGCCCACAGCGATCGCAAATCGGGGTTTTCTGCTCCTTCTGCCAAAAAAACGCCCAGCACCAACAGCTCGCCATCTGCATTTTGATGTACCAAGTGCATCTCCATGGCATAGGCCATGTGCTCTAGAATATGTTCGCTAGGGGTATGAAAATGGAACTGTTGTAGCTCAAAGGGTTCTCCATCTACCGCGACCCAGTTCCCCGGTGCTGCCGTTACTTGGATGGTATGGCCGGTGTTTTGAATAGTGAGCGGCATCGGCCGGTAAACGATATCGAGGTCGGAGTGCGGCGAAGCGATCGCCCCTTCTAAATCAATGGGGGACTGTTGCTGTCCCGTTTGGCAAGCTTGATACGCTGCAGATAGGTTGCCCCAGTTGTCGGGACCGTCTGTACCCGTATAGTTCCAGTCAATAGTCGCAGCTTTGGCAATGGTTTGCCTCGCGGGCACAAAAGCCATACTTGCTATGGTGCTAACGCTGCTCGCCGCCAACAGCTTTAATAAGGCTCGTCGTTCCATGCTCAAGCAATTCCACCCCGCTGCTAAACTCTAGCTTTACGTACAGCGCTGCCACAATGTGCGTGACTCGTCAGTTCCTCTGTCAACGCCGATATTTCGTTCCAGATTCGCTATTAAATGTTTTGTGGCTGTCTCCAATAAATTAGACTTGAGGAGATCTGCCGGTAGCCTAGTTGGTGTTGCTCGCTGGAAAATCGTCCGTGTCTGAAACTAAACCTACGCGCTCTCTAGCGAATATCGCCACTATCGTGGCGGCAGCAACGCTGATTAGCAAGGTCTTTGGCCTGGTCCGACAGCAGGCGATCGCCGCCGCGTTTGCGGTCGGTCCAGTGGCTGATGCCTATAACTTTGCCTATGTGATTCCGGGCTTTTTGCTGGTACTGCTGGGGGGCATCAACGGTCCGTTTCACAGCGCCATCGTCAGCGTGGTAGCCAAGCGCGATCGCGAAGACATTGGTCCCCTAGTGGAGTCCATCAGCACCCTAGTAACGGTGGTCTTGTTAGGGGTGGCGCTGGGCATGGTCGTCTTTGCTGCACCGATCATTGATTTCGTCGCCCAAGGCTTAGAAGAGACGGAACCGCTGGCCCGGGCGATCGCCATTCGTCAGCTTCAGATCATGGCCCCGATGGCAATTTTTGCGGGGCTCATTGGCATCGGCTTTGGCACCCTTAATGCCGATGATCAGTACTGGCTACCTTCCGTCAGCCCTATGTTCTCGAGCGTGGCGGTGATTGTTGGCCTGGGGCTGCTCTACGCCGCCATTGGCAACGACATTACTCAACCCGACTATTTCATGCTGGGCGGTATGGTCCTCGCCGGCACCACCCTGTTAGGGGCAGTGATGCAGTGGCTGGTGCAGCTACCAGCCCTGTGGCGATCAGGGCTAGGTCGCCTCCGCCTGCGGTTCAATTGGGGCGATCCGGGCGTCCGGGATGTGTTCAAGATTTTGGCTCCTGCCACATTTTCTTCGGGCATGATGCAGATCAACGTTTTTACCGATCTGTTCTTCGCCTCCTATATTCCCGGGACAGCCGCCGCGCTGGGCTACGCCAACCTGCTGGTGCAGACGCCCTTAGGGATCATTTCCAACGTCATTTTGGTGCCCTTTCTGCCCATCTTTGCCCGCCTTGCCTCACCAGAAGACTGGCCCGAGCTCAAAGATCGCATTCGCCAAAGCCTGATGATGGTAGCGCTAACAATGCTGCCGCTGGGGGTACTAATCATGACCCTGGCTCTACCCATTGTGCAGGTAATTTATGAGCGGGGAGCCTTTGACCTCGCCGCGGCGGAAGTGGTGACGGCGGTGCTGATAGCCTATGGGCTCGGCATGTTTGTGTATCTGGCCCGGGATGTGCTGGTGCGGGTCTATTACGCCTTGGGCGATGGCCAAACCCCGTTTCGCATTAGTCTGGTCAACATTGGCCTGAACGTGGTGCTGGACTATTTCTTCATTCGGTGGTTCGGCGCACCGGGATTGGTGCTGGCTACCGTCGGAGTGAATATCACCTCAACCATCGCCATGGTCATCCTGCTTGATCGCAAGCTCAACGGCCTGCCCTGGCTAGCTTGGGGCAAAACTATCTTGATGCTGACCATGCTCAGCGGCGTAGCCGGTATCGCTACCTGGGGCACGCGGCTGGGCCTGGAGCAAGTTCTAGGCATCGAAGGCTTTATCAACCGTTTGGGACAGTTGGCGATCGCCAGCGCTGTGGGGCTTGCCGTCTTTAGTTTGGGTACCCTGGCCCTGCGAGTTCCTGAGGCGACTCTGCTGGTCAACCGAGTGCGATCGCGGTTCCGCCGTCGCTAGTCGGTGCCCTACAAGGCAGGCGTTGGATGCTTACTAGCCCAACCGTTCAGCGATTTTAGCTTTGACCGTGTCCGGATCGGCGGGCAAATGTACCGCCGGGTTAGCGTAGTGGCTAGTCACGTCTTCCAAAGCGGCCTCGTGATACTTGACCTTAAAGTCGGTAAATTTCAAACCGTGGGCCGTGCTCACCACCACTGTCTTGTCGCTAGATTTGATTAGCCCTTGGTTGATCAGCTTCTTCAGCACCGCTAGGGCAACTCCGGTATGCGGGCAGGTAAACATCCCAGTCAGGTCCGCTTCTGCCGTGGCCGCAGCGAGTTCCTGTTCGGTCGCTTGCTCGACAATTCCGTTCGTTTCAGCGATCGCCTTAGTAGCCTTGTCATAGCTGACCGGATCCCCAATGCGAATCGCGCTGGCGAGCGTTTCCCCAGCCGTCTTGCTCACCTTTTCTTTGAATCCCGCCTTAAACGATTCGTAAAAGGGATTGGCCTGAGCGGCTTGGGCGGCGACAAGGCGCGGCATCCGATTAATCAGACCCAAGTCCATCATCAACTGGAAACCCTTATAGAGAGCACTGATATTGCCCAGGTTGCCGACCGGAATGATGATCCAATCGGGCACTTGCCAGTCAAACTGCCGCACGATTTCAATACCAACGGTTTTTTGGCCTTCGATCCGTAGGCTGTTCATCGAGTTAGCCAGGTAAATCGAATTGTCGCGGGTGACTTCCTTGACAATTTTCATGCAGCCATCAAAATCAGTATCCAGCGCCAACACGTGGGCCCCATTGGCCACTGGCTGAATCAGCTGTGCCGTACTCACCTTACCTGCTGGTAAAAAGATGACCGCTGGGATGCCAGCATAGGCGGCATAGGCTGCTAGGGCAGCGCTCGTATCGCCAGTGCTAGCGCAGGCTACAGCCTTGACCGGACTCCCCTGGGCCATCATTTGCTTGACCACGCTCACTAGTACGGTCATGCCCAAATCCTTAAAGCTGCCTGTGTGGCTGTTCCCGCAAAGCTTGATCCACAGGTCTGGCACATTGAGCTGCTTGCCCAGGCGTTCCGCCCAAAATAGGTTGGTGTTGCCCTCAAACATGCTGACCACGTTTTCGTCTGCCAATGACGGAATTACCCATTCCCGCAGACCCCACACGCCGCTGCCATAGGGCCATCGCGTCGTGCCAATACGACTGTCAAATAGCTGCTTCCACTCTGTCGCTGAGCGCTGCTGGAGCGGCTCCCGCTCATGGTGGACCTCCAGCAGACTGCCGCAGATGGGACAGGTATAAATCACGTCAAAAATCGAGTGCTGGCCGGGGCATCCCGCGATACAGCGAAAATAAACGGACTGCTTCTCGGTATCTAATTTGGGCGCGACAGCTGACGACAGCATAGTGAGTATGGGGTGAATTTGAGTATCAGTAGCCATTATGCTCGTAGCAAGCCCCTTGAGGCTAGGGGCTATTCCTCAAATTGACTTGGCGAGTGGGTTGCCGAAGTAGGGCTAAACCTTTGCCGCGGAGGAGTTTCACCCCTTGCACACGGTTCATCAACTCAACTGTACGACGGGCTGGTTTTCTAACAGGGTCTCGCCCGTGAGGATATCTTCGACGGTGATGCAGAGGGTGCGATCGCCATCCATCTCAAACTGGACACGAATGCGATCACTCCCCGGCATCCCTGGTGGCGTGAGCTGAGCAATGGTGCGCCCAGTCCCGCTATCGTTGAGCGGCTGGACCTGCTGAGCAGGGGTTTGCGACTGCCGCGTGACCAGGCGATCGCCCTCAAAAAATACTTCCGTTGTTGTCAAGTCTGCCTCGTTCCCCAATTCGCCGACCACGAGCTCAATGCTGGGTTGATTGTCCGAGGCGGCTCCCAGAACGATTTCCACCGGCTCTAAGGAGGGATAGGGTTGACCAGCGCGAATGATCGGCTGCCAACCATGTCGCCGATTACGCCGGTCCCAATAGCGGACACCATAGCTGTGGTAAAGAAAGTCGGTGAGTTCGATGCCTTGCTGCACCCGCAGAGCTCCCTCGGCCACAGCGGTAAAGGGGCGATCGCCCCGGATCTTAGCGGCAGGAAAGTAGCCCGCTAGCCACTGCTGCACCGCTGGAATCTGGGCCGTTCCCCCCACTAGCAACACCGCATCAATATCGTCGCGGCTGACGCCGTGCCGCCTTGCCTGCTGTAGCGTCTGCTCTAGGCAAGCATCCAGCCGAGCAAAAAATTGCTGCTGCAGTAAGATATTCTCAAACGTGGCCCGATCAAGTTTCAGCGAGAGGCTTTCCAGCGTTTCATCATCAAAAAAGGTCTCCGTCGCCTGTGGCTTATCCGATAGTTGAATTTTGAGGCGCTCGACCAGTCGCTGGGTCAAGGGACTGCGAGCAATCCCCTGCTCTATAGCAAAATAGTCAGCGAGCCAGTTGTCGATATCCGCGCCGCCCAGGATCTACCCCGCATTAGCCAGGACCTTAGCCAGCTGGGGGAGCTGCGACGGCGGCTCAGCAAGGG
>JBHJHA010000012.1:0-66692 GCA_050331235.1 Leptolyngbyaceae cyanobacterium | reverse complement strand
TAGTTATTGCTTATCCATCATCGGCCGTTTCAGCTTCAGGATTTAGAGCTTATTCTAGGTTAGACTCACTTAGCATTTATCTCGTAGCCGTCTCAGCAGAAAAACAGGTATCAATCAAACTAGCCGACCGAATTGACCGGTCAAAATGGAATTCAGCATATTGTCTGAGCAACCGCTCAATTCGCTGCCATCCCAACGTTTGTTGAGCTTTGGTACCCATCCCAGGCAGCGATTGCCCCGCTACTGGCTCAGCGCGACTAAGCTGCTGTAACCATACCAGTTCCTGGGCCGTCAGCAGCGTATGGAGAGGCCCGGGGCGATCGCCCCGGGGGCGGTGATTTTTCCCCGTACTGACAGCGTAGCGCCCTGCTGCGATTCTCGCTCTGGCACTGCTTACCGAGAGCCGGTCTAGCTGAGCCAAACTCACCACTCCCCCCGCCCCAGGGCTAAACCCGATCTGCCAGCCCGGTTCCGTCAAATCAGGGACAATATCGACTTCGCTGACACTACACTGATGGAGTTCAGGGGCGATTCCAGCCGCTACCAACAGTTGGAAAATCCCTTGATTTAAGCAGGCCGGAATGTCGTCGGTAGACACGTGCTCTAATCGCTGGAGTTGCTCCACGATGAGCGCAAATAGTTCCCCTTGCGCTGGTCCGCTCAAAGCTTGAAACAACACCAGTTCCGCCAAGTATTGGCTAGCCGTCAACCGCGCTAAATCAGTAGACAACTTAGGAAATGAGCGAATGGTTTCAGCTTGGACTAGCTTATCCAAGCTTTTACCCTGCACGATGAACAATTCATTCACGACAAACTGACTGCTGCGGCCAGCCAGGCGGGATTTGTGTTTCCGGGCTCCGGGCACAATGACGCGCACCAAGCCGTGCTCAATCGTCAAAATCGTCACTAAGCGATCGGTTTCGCCCATTGGCATCCCTTTCAAATTGATTCCGGTCGCTTTATAGGAACGAGACATGGCTAGGGCTAAGGGAAAAATCGCGATCACTGAAGAGCAACAAAGGACAACTTATTCGGTCCGGTGCGGCCACGCTGGCCGGCTATATCCACTTAAGCAGCGGTGAGGGGGATGAGTAATACCCCCTCACCGTCACTCAGCTCAAAAGAACGCAAATCTTCAACATCCCCTGCGAGACCGAGGCCCGGTGTTGCGAGGGCGATTTTCCAGTCAGCCATGTCGAGCTGTAGCCAATCACCGGGATTGACTACCATAGGCTCTCCCCCCATGTGAGCCAAAATGACCACTTCGCTACCAGGGGGCTGATCTGGATGAGGTTCACTGCGATACCCGTAGAAGATTGTGCGCTGATCATCGCTGATGCGGTTGAAGCGATCGCGCCCAGTCAGATTTTCCCGCAGCCACGGATGCTGCCGCCGAAAATGCCGTAACGACCAGCTAAAGTGAGTCAATGGATCATTTAAATCCTCGAGGTAGCGACCCACATTACACATGTCATGGCTGTCTTCCATGAAGGCCATGGCAAAGGCCTTGAGCTTAGGAACATCCAACGTTGCGAGGAAGCGGGGGAGATGATCATGATCTGCATCCAATTCCTCTAAGGCAGGAATAGCACAGGCCGTGCTGTCATCCCCATCTAGACACTTTTGGCAAATTTGCGCGACTGCCTGCAAATCATAATCCGTTTCGATCATGGCATCCCGTAGGGCATAGGCAAAATCTCGCAGTTGGTCATATTCTTGGAAGCCGAGGGCCTTAAGCCGTAAAAAAGCGTCCGCATCGGCATACATTTTCGGCTCGATTTCCCAATCGAGAAACCCCACTTCCTCAGATACCACCTTGACCCCGTAGCGATCGTCGGTATTTCGAAAAAAGCCCCAAGGCGTTTCCACCATGGCATTGAGGAAGTCCATGGGCAGCCCCGGAGAAAACCCGTGCACCCACAGCAACGTCGCGGGATTGTTATACGCCCGGTGTAGAACCTGCGGTAGGGTTTTGCCCAGATTCCAATTAATTGGGGCTTGCGGATCAATTTGATTGCCCCGGCGAACCGTATCGTGGTTGCCGCAGCCGGTAATCCAGTGATCGCCTTGAAAGATGACTTCTCCGACCCGCCGCCATTTGCGATCCCAAAACCCCTGTAGGGTTGGCGTATTGTGAGCAAAGATCAATGGTCCCCACTGAAATGAGCCAGGCTTCATTTCCACCAATTCACGATAGGTCGATTTCTCTTCCCAGCCATCTTCCGGCCATGGCCGGCCATCTTCAAAGATAGTAAACATCAAGCGGCGATAGCCTTGGATATCTTGCACGACATCACTCATCGCCAACAAGTAAGCATCATCCTGCTCAACTCGACCTGTCAGCGGGTTAAAAAACCGAAAATCTTGGCCACCATCAACCCGCACGCCATCCGCGCCTGTGTTAATTTTGCGGCGCTGCATTTCCAGCAAAATCGCTCGCACCTGAGGCAACTGATGGTTCAAATCTTGGCCATACATATTGGGGCCCTTAAAGAACTGCTGAGTCAGCAGTTCTAAGCCCTGATTATCTGAGTGGCCATAGACCAAATCGTAAATCAAAGCGATCGGTCCCCCTGCAAAATTATGCAGAGCGGCAACAAAATCAATCACCTCATCAGGGCGGAGACTCCCTAAAACGGCAGGATTGGTGGCTGAAGAGGCCAAAATTGGCACGTCGTATCCCCAGTTTTGAGTGTCGGGTTTGCGTAGGGTAACGGTAACCGTTGTCGCAGATTCATCCGCCTCAGTCGGATTGGTCTCTCCCGAGGGAGAAAGCAAAGTTTGTAGCGCAAAAAATTCATGCTCAACGTTAGTGTCTTCGCGCCGATATTCAATGGTGGGCTCGACGGGTAAGAGCTGCACCGCATCGTAGCCGCAATAAACTTTGTCTGCCGACGTCAGCGCTTCATCCGCTGAAATCTTGTTGGAGATGCGTTCAAAAGTCCGGGCTAAGCCCTCTAAGCTCCCTTCGTGAGACGCGGTCTTGACATGAATCTGTAGGATATTGGTCGGTGTTGGGACTCGAGGAATATCGGCATCAGGAATCCCCTTGGGAGCGGCCGTGTGGCGAAAGTAGCTGAGATCAGCTCGGCGTCGCTGCAGCCGCCGCATATCGTAAACCTCGGCAGGGGCAAACACTCCGTAGGGAGTGGAATACGCCAATGGATCACGGATGATGTGTACGCGCTGATCAGCGTCAACATAGCGGAGCCAGTAAAATGATCCAGCAGTTGTCCGGTTACCAGCCTTGACGCCGGCAACAACCGCCCACAAAAACTCGCCCTGCTGTCGCACCGGTACCAGAGCTCGCTGAAATTCAATAGTTTGTCGCGGCTCTTGGAACTTGATGGGACTTAGGGGAGTAAAAATCTCCAGCTCCAAAGAGCGTTCAGACTGGATTACATCAGCCGTTAGTTCCGGTGTCCAAAAGCCAAACTCAGTCAACCCATCTCGTCGATAGTGAGCCCCCAGCCGTTTGGCGAGTCGTTGACCACGACCAAAATAGGTGTCATCTGAGGCCATGACCGAAGATGCCCAGTGGAGCAGTGTCTGGGTTTCGTCTTCGATCAAACGGAGTTGGTTGGAAACAGAACTCTTAACGGGCACGGTAACGCTTCTCTTGAGTGAGGGATAGTGCTTGAAATAAAAAGATAATTACAACTGTCGGCTAATCAATAGTTGAGAGTTTTATCAAGTCAAAACAAAGTCAAACTGGGAAGGGGCGATCGCAGGAGGTGGCCTACAGTCAACGTGACTCCAGTGTGGCAGCTAACCTTCGCTGGGCAAAGCGCCCATTGCTTTAAGCATTGCCCAACTGCTACTGGGCGTCGGTGGTTGAGTCCCTGTACTGGTAACGTTAATCACCTCATTGACTACTGAATTTTGATCATCGGAGCTGGTAAACACCATTCCCTTACAAGGCTACTGCAATCATTCCGATATGTGACGGTCTTCGCCCAGGCGATCGCAGAAACGACAGGCCGCTGCCGCCACTACCGCTGCTCGCAATCAAGCTCAATCCAGCCCCTAGCAAGCGATGTGTCCATCTTCTCTAGATCAACATCTATCGCTTGAGGGAAGTCTCAAACACCTTAAGGACGTTTGATAAGATTGCCGTCCGGCGACCTTCAGCGGTTATGTTGGAAACGAAATCGTCGTGACACCATGCGGCTTGTGGCTAGGCAACCCACCAGGGTGGCACCAATGGTCCTTCCTACCGGTCAGGAAAGTTTCCACAGACCAAGTCCTTGACTGGATGAACAGGCCGACGTCGCGCTCAATGCATTATTAAACGTAGTCAGGAGACCCTGATATGAAATCCTCCCTCGTGATCCTCTACCATCGTGAACCCTATGACGAAGTCGTCGTCGATGGTAAGACAGTCTATCGAGATAAGAAAAGTCCCAACGGCATCGTACCCACCCTCAAAACCTTTTTTGCCAACGCTGAAAGCAGCACCTGGATTGCTTGGAAGCAGATGACAGCCAAACAGCAGGCCAACTTTGAAGAACGCGTAGTGATGGAAGGGGGCAACGAAAGCTGTCAGGTACGTCGGATTCCGCTCAGTGCCCAGCAGGTGAAGGACTTCTATTACATCACTGCTAAAGAAGCGTTTTGGCCTATTCTGCACTCTTTCCCCGAGCATTTCACCTATGAAAGCTCGGACTGGGAAAACTTTCAGGCGATTAACCAATTATTTGCTGACGCGGCTTGTGAAGACGCTGCCGACGATGCTCTGATTTGGATTCACGACTACAACCTGTGGTTAACCCCCTATTACATCCGGCAAAAAATGCCGAATGTAAAAATCGCGTTTTTCCACCACACACCGTTTCCAGCCGCCGACGTGTTCAACATTTTGCATTGGCGCCAGGCGATCGTCGACAGTCTCCTCTGCTGTGACCTCTGCGGTTTCCACATCCCACGCTATGTGGAAAACTTTGTTTCCGTTGCCCGTAGCCTCAGAGATGTCAAAATTGCTGAAAAAGGTCCAGTTCGAGAGGCCTTTACACCCCATGGCTCCGCCCTAGCAGAACCTGAAATGACTTCCAAGCTGGAGTATCAGGGACGCACAATTCAGTTAGATGCCTTTCCCGTCGGGACTAACCCCGAATATATCGCTGAGGTCGTCAACTCCGATAAGGTCCAAGAAAGTATTCAAAAAATCCGCAACGATATCGGCGACAACAAGCTAATCGTCTCAGCCGGTCGCGTTGACTATGTCAAAGGCGCAAAAGAAATGCTGCTGTGCTATGAGCGGTTACTCCTACGTCGGCCTGAGCTTCAGGGCAAGGTGAATTTAGTCATGACTGCAGTCAAAGCGGCGGCGGGTATGCGGGTGTACAAAACTGCCCAAAGCCAAATTGAGCAGCTCGTCGGCAAAATCAATGGCCGGTTCTCTAAGCTCAATTGGACACCGATTTTGCTCTTTACGGAGCCCGTGCCTTACCACGAACTCATGGCTTTTTATGGTACTGCCGACATTGCTTGGATTCCGCCCCTGCGCGATGGTCTGAATTTAGTGGCTAAAGAATACATTTCAGCCCACCAAGGCAAAGATGGCGTTCTGATTTTGTCCGAATTCACCGGTTCTGCCGTGGAGTTGCCTGATGCGATTCTCACGAATCCTTACTCTGACAAGCACATGGATGAGTCCATGGATCAGGCACTGGCGATGAGTCCTGAGGAACAAAAAGAGCGCATGCAGCGCCTCCATCAAGTGGTGCAGCAGTATGACGTTAAAGAATGGGCAAACCACATGTTCCGTGAAGCGAATGCTACGGCGACACCTGGGAAACCTGCGTTAGTGTAAAGAGAAGTTACTTTTTGGCGTCAAAAGCGTCGGGAATCATCCCGATGGGCTAGGGAGTTCTAGAAAACCTCCATAGAGACACCATAGGCCACCGGCGCTTTGACCGTCATTGCATAGATTAGCAAGCCGCGCCATTTGCGCAGTTTTTCTGTTATTGCCGCACTTTAGGACCTTTATCGATGAGAGATCTCCAAGCCATTCAACGTCGCGATTACGACGTTGTCATTATCGGGGGCGGCGTCAATGGTGCCGCTACGGCTCGCGACTCCGCCCTGCGAGGACTATCAGTCCTGCTCATCGAAAAAAACGACTTTGCTGGCGGCACTACCAGTTGGTCCACTCGTTTAGTACACGGCGGCTTGCGTTATCTAGAATATTTTGAATTTAATCTGGTGCGGGAGTCGCTGCGAGAGCGGGAAATTTTGTTGCACACGGCGCCTCATTTAGTGCAGCCAATTCAAATGACCATTCCTATTTATGGCAGCGGGACTCGTAGCTATTGGGAAATCCAGGCTGGGATGATTTTGTACGATGTCTTGAGCTACGACAAGACGCTGCCTAATCACCGCATGCTGTCAGAGGCGAAAATGCAGCAGCTCTTTCGTTCAGTTGATCGTGACAATTTGAAGGGCGCTGCGCAGTATTATGACGGCCAAGCTGAATGTGCGGAGCGCCTTTGCTTAGAAATTCTGTTGGATGCTCAAACAGCGGGAGCCGATGTTCTCAATTATGCAACGGTCACTGGCCTCAAGCGAGTAGGCGATCGCATCACTGGTCTTACGGCCTATGATCAAATCGCGGAGGAAGATTTCACGGTTTCTCTCCCCGACCATGCGGTAGTCGTCAACACCTCTGGACCGTGGGTTGATCGAGTGCTTGGCCTCGGCCAACGGGATGGCCAATCCGCCCCTATTAGCGATGAGCGTAAAATTGGTGGCACTAAAGGGAGCCATATCATTGTTGATCCTTTCCCTGGTGCTCCAGACACCGCCCTTTATGTCGAAGCAAAATCTGACGGGCGGCCTTTCTTTGTGGTGCCTTGGTGTGGTCAGTATCTCATTGGAACGACGGATTTGAAATATACCGGCGACCTCGATCGTGTCAAAGTCGATGACGATGAAGTTGACTATCTGTTGAAAGAAACTAATCGCGTGTTGCCCACGGCACGGCTCACCCGTCAGGATGTTAAGTTCACCTATTCGGGCGTTCGTCCTTTGCCCTACGCCGAAGGTAAAAAAGCGGGCAGTATCACCCGAGCCCACATTCTCAATGACCACACCAAAGAAGGCGTTCGCAACTTGGTATCGCTGATTGGCGGCAAGCTCACCACACACCGCCAAGTCGGGGAAGAGATGACCAACTGGGCCCTGAAGAAAATGGGCAAGTCCGTTTCGTCTGCGCCGACACGCAAGCGGCCGCTGCCAGGTTGTATCTGGCCCGATGATAAACGTCTTAAAACCGCCTATGACCGCTACCGCGATCGCGTCGGCGTTGAGGGGCTCGACTACCTCTTCAATGTTTATGGCGCTCGCGCGGTGGAAGTGTTGGCACTCATTGACGAGCATCCGGATTTAGCTGAGCGGTTGATCGCAACGCACCCGAATCTTCGGGCTGAGGTCGTGTTTGCGATGAAGCGCGAGATGGCCCATTCAGTTTTAGACTTTACGCGGCGGCGGACGACCCTAGCGATGAATGCTAACTATGGTCTTGATGTATTGGAGCCGATCTTGGAGACCTTGCGGCAGCACTGCGGGTGGGATGCCGCGAAATGTGAGCAGGAGGCCCAAACCTACCGTCAGTTTATGGAGGAAAACTGCATTCCTGACTACGCCTTAGCTCAAGAGGCCGGGCGATCGCTGCAGGCGGTTTAGGGGCTGGTTTAGTAACAATCCGCCCTTTTTGTCAGAGCCGTGCTCTCCTATGATCAGTTCAGGTTGTTTCCACGGATACCTATCAAGCTATGGATGCTAATGTCACATCCCCGATTTCAATCGATGCCGAACAGGTGCAGCAGGAGTCGGCAGATTTGACAATCTTGGGAGCTGGAGCCTGGGGCACAGCTTTAGCCAAACTGGTCGAGAAAAACGATCATACTGTGTGTCTCTGGTCGCGGCGGGGCCGTTTATCCATGGCCGAAGCTGTCAAAGGTGCTCACGTGATTTTGTCAGCTGTTTCGATGAAGGGGGTGCCGACCGTTGCTGAGCAACTCAAGGCCCTCAAGATTCCCTCCGAGACCATCTTAGTCACGGCCACTAAGGGATTAGATCCAGAGACAACTCGAACACCGTCTCAAATTTTGCAGGATACGTTTCCGAATAATCCTGTGGTGGTATTATCGGGCCCTAATCTATCAAAGGAAATTGAACAAGGTCTACCGGCAGCGACGGTGGCAGCCAGTTCCCATCCGGATGCTGCCGAAGCCGTTCAATATCTGTTTTCCTCCGATATCTTTCGGGTTTACAGTAGTCCCGATCCCCTGGGCGCAGAACTTGGCGGTACGCTAAAAAATGTAGTAGCGATCGCCGTTGGCATCTGTGAAGGATTAGAACTAGGCTCTAACGCGCGATCGGCACTTATGACCCGAGCCTTGCCAGAAATGATTCGCATCGGCACCCACCTCGGCGGACAGCCCGACACCTTTATCGGCTTATCGGGATTGGGAGATATGTTAGCGACTTGCACCAGCGTCTTGAGTCGTAACTACCGAGTTGGCTATGGCTTAGCCCAAGGCAAATCCTTGGACCAAATTTTGGCCGATATCGGCAGTACGGCTGAAGGCGTCAATACTACTAATGTCTTAATGCAAATTGCTAATCGAGAAGGCATTCCAGCTCCAATTTCCAGGCAGGTCTATCGTTTGCTCAACGGCAAGATATCTCCCCAAGAAGCTGTAGAAGCTTTAATGGAGCGGGATCTGAAGGCAGAAGCGTGCCTCATCACCTAATCTAGCGCTGGCTATGCTGGCTCCGGCCCGCTGTCGAAGACGTAGGCTGTCCTTCAGGTAATTCGACGGGGATGATGCAGCGAGGAGGTTCGGATCCAGGCTTTTAGGGTAAATCCGAGCTTTACCAACCGGTATCTTGACCGATGCCCTGAGTAACTAGATTCCTATCAGTTTTGGCAAGGCGGCGGTGGTTGTCAGCGGTGGCTGGAACACTCTTGCACCGCCGACGTCTCAGCAAAGAATCCCCTCCTAATCTGTTGTCAAAGAAACCTGCGCGCAGCGGCTTCACCAACAACGGGATTAAACAGCTTCCCGTATCATAGGGGGCTATGTGTGTGCTGATGAGTGAAAAATATGCGATTTTCAACCTCTCTATTGAATCGACTCAACCCGGCGGGTTTAGTCAGTTTGGTGCTGGCGCTATATGCTTTGCCAATCACCAGTGCAGTCGTTGATTGGGCTGCCCCAAGTGCCCTAGCGCAAACTAGCGGCAACGCCCTGGAAACCGTTGAGACTGACAATTCCTCACTTACATTATTGAGGTTTGAGACTCAGCATTATCTAGTGAGAGTATTTCGCCAGGAGGGACTGACCTATCTCAACGTCTATAACAAAGAGACAGGATATACCGACCTCAATAGCGTGTTAGCGTATGTTGTCCAATCAGAGGGTGAGGCAGATCCTTGGCGAGTTTACGCTAACCAGCAGGGAGATTTAGAATACCGGGCCATGGTCAACCCGGAAGGCGACACGGCCTTAGAAATTCGCCTGCCGGACGGGCCACCGGCACAACCAGAGTATGGCTTTGAAGCAACCTATAGCTTTCCCCATAATTTTTTGGGGGCTGACCTAGATACCACGCTTACCCGGCTGACCGAATTGTGCTGGGAGGTAGATTCCACTTCGGCGGCGGGCCTCGAGCTGGTACGCAATCAGTTGGCCCTAGCGCTCAAGTTTGATCCAGAGACTCAAGTGATTACCTATACTCAACTCATCGACCTGACCTAAAGTGGGCTGACGTGCAGAGAATCGTTGTCAACCCGGTTCAAATTACCGGCAACTGTCTCACGCTGACAGCCGCTCAGCAGCATTATTTGCAGCGAGTGTTGCGGCTTAAAGGGGGCGATCGCTTTCTGGCTTTAGACGGACAGGGACAGGTTTGGCAAGCGACACTTCAGGCCACAGGTACCCACGCTGAGATAACGGTGTGTTCAGAAATTTCTAGCCCGCCGCTGTCGGCTGCCAAAGTCCGCTTAACCTTAGCCGCTTGCTTGCCTAAGCAAGGCTTTGATGAGGTTGTCCGACAGGCAACAGAGCTAGGAGTGGACGAAATTGTGCCTATTTTAAGCGATCGCACCTTGCTCAAACCCAGCGCTCATAAGCTGCAGCGGTGGCAGCGCATTGCGGCCGAAGCTGGGGAACAATCGGAACGCTTGCTCGTCCCTCATGTCAGAGAGCCCATAGACTGGTCTCATTGGTCATCGCAAGAGTCACAGGATTACCGGTTAATTTGTGTTGCCCGACGGGCTGCTCCGTCGCTGTTATCAGTATGTTTAACCACCCCACTGACGGCTGTTCAAATTGCCGTTGGTCCAGAAGGGGGATGGACAGAGTCTGAAATGGCGCAGGCGATCGCCCAAGGCTATCAGCCAGTCACCCTAGGCGGTACTGTTTTACGCGCAGTGACGGCTTCAGTTACTGCGTTAGGCATATTACAAGCCGGGATCAACTTCGTTACTATGTACTCACCAATCGATACGACCTTATGAATAACGTCAAAACTGCGGAAGTCAACCCCAAAAATTGTTTGGCCGGGTTTCATGCCTTGTCTGATCCACTCCGCGTTCATGTCATTCAACTGTTGCGTTCTCAAGAAATGTGCGTCTGCGATCTGTGCGAAGCGTTATCGGTTAGTCAGTCCAAGCTGTCATTTCATTTGCGCGTTCTCAAAGACGCTGGCTTAGTTAAGGCACGCCCTCAAGGACGTTGGACTTATTACAGCTTGTCCCTAGAGCAGTTTGGCCAACTCGAGCAGTATCTAGCTGATTATCGACGCAGCAGCTCTATGGTGCCTTCCCCCGTTTGTGAGGGAGCCTAGGCGCGATCGGTTGCAAAGATTAGAACCCATCAATGAACTGCCATTCAGCCCACGGCGCGAAAATATCCGGGCGGACAGCGGCCCTATCGGCATCCACAAAGCGGAAACCGAACAGTCACTGGGTACTGCGCTAGTTTGAATCTATGCGAGGAGGCAGTGATATCTCCTCGCACTGGGCTGCTACGGGCGGCGCACCCCCGGTGACCGCGAGCAGCCGCCAGGGTTGGCCATTGGCAATCGCCGACGAATCGCTTGTAATGATCGCCTGCTCTACCCTTTGAACTTTCTGCACCTTTTCCCCGTCGCGATATGTCTCAACCTGCTTTACCGGAAATCACTGCAGCCCTACATTTTGCCACCCATAAACATCGGCGACAGCGCCGCAAAGATCCGCAAAGTACGCCTTATATCAACCATCCCATCGAGTTGCTTAATATTTTGGTGCGTGAGGTCCAGGTAGAAGATTCCGTTGTGCTCATGGGAGCGCTTCTCCATGACACGGTTGAAGATACCGCGACGACCTTGGCGGAAATCCGCGACCAGTTTGGCCCCGAGGTGGCCCGGGTGGTCGAAGAACTCACGGACGACAAATCGTTACCTGAAGCTGTACGCAAACAACAGCAAGTTGAACACGCGGCAACCATGAGCGATCGCGCTAAGCTCGTCAAGCTCGCTGACAAGATTGCAAATGTTCGAGATATTGCGATCGCTCCGCCAGCTGATTGGCCCACCGCACAACGACGGGAATATTGTTTTTGGTGTAAGCGCGTTGTTGATACCATACGCAATACCCACATCCCCTTAGAGACCCTCTTTGACCGCGCCTACGCGACGGCTCTTCAGCAAAATAGCTTAGATTAAATGCCTCCTGTAGATCCTCGAACTTGCCAGCGGTTTTGCTGGGTGCCCAGCATCTGAACCCAGCGCATCTCTGTCTAACGACCAGTGAATGGGCTAGTATGATCATCTGAAAAGCTCACTTAGTCAGGATTTGCAGGCATGAGTCAAGGCACCTTATTTGATAAAGTTTGGGATCTACACACCGTCGGCACACTTGATTCTGGTCAGACTCAGCTTTTCATTGGTCTGCACTTAATCCATGAAGTGACTAGCCCCCAAGCCTTCGCCATGCTGCGAGAGCGGGGGTTACCTGTGATGTTCCCTGAGCGCACTATCGCCACCGTGGATCATATCGTGCCCACCGATAGCCAAGCTCGTCCCTTTGTCGACGTGCTAGCTGAGGAAATGATTGAAGCTCTGGAGCAAAACTGCCGGGACCACAATATTACGTTCCATAACATTGGTTCCGGTAGTCAAGGCATTGTCCATGTCATCGCTCCGGAGCAGGGCTTGACCCAACCCGGCATGACGATCGCCTGCGGCGATAGCCACACCTCAACCCATGGAGCTTTTGGCGCGATCGCCTTTGGCATCGGCACCAGCCAAGTTCGCGATGTCTTGGCCTCACAAACCCTGTCACTTTCTAAACTCAAAGTGCGGCGAATCGAAGTAAATGGCGAGTTACCGCCGGGCGTCTATGCCAAAGATGTGACCTTGCATATCATCCGCCAGCTCGGCGTCAAAGGCGGTGTCGGTTATGCCTATGAATATGCAGGTAGCACCATTGCAGCGATGTCTATGGAAGAACGCATGACCCTGTGTAATATGTCCATCGAAGGGGGCGCTCGTTGTGGCTATGTCAACCCCGACCAAATCACTTACGACTACCTGCGGGGTCGGGAGTTTGCGCCCAGTGCCGCTCAGTGGGAACAGGCGGTGAATTGGTGGAATCAGCTGCGCAGCGATGCGGACGCGGAATACGATGATGTCGTCGTGTTTGAGGCGGCCGACATTCCCCCGACTGTGACCTGGGGGATTACGCCAGGCCAAGGCATCGGCATTGATGAACAGATTCCAGCGCTAGAGGAGTTGGCAGAAGACGATCGCGCGATCGCCCAAGAAGCATATCGCTATATGGACTTACAGCCTGGTACACCCATCCAAGGCACCCCCGTCAATGTTTGCTTTATCGGGAGCTGTACTAATGGCCGCCTGAGCGATCTCCGCGAAGCCGCCAAAATTGTGCAAGGGCATAAAGTTTCGCCTACGGTGAAGGCCTTTGTGGTGCCGGGATCAGAACGTGTCAAGCAAGCAGCGGAGGCAGAAGGCCTGGATACTATTTTTGCAGCGGCTGGCTTTGAGTGGCGGGAGGCGGGTTGCTCGATGTGTTTGGCCATGAATCCAGACAAACTCCAAGGCAATCAAATAAGCGCGTCTTCTTCTAACCGAAACTTTAAGGGGCGGCAGGGCTCGGCATCAGGACGTACCCTGCTGATGAGTCCGGCCATGGTTGCCGCCGCCGCAATCGCGGGGACAGTACAAGATGTTCGAACCTGCATGTAAGCTCCAGTGACAGGAGCTTATTCGGATGTTAATTAATTGTTAAACGCAAGATCGCTCAAACTTAAGAAAAATTGTCGAACATGGCAACTAGAGATATTTCGGGGCAGTGTAATGTGCCGCCTGCCGCTTAGGCACCAGCGCTTACCTCCTTACCAGATTTGATAAGGCACCTCTACGGGATATTTTTGATCCTTTTCCGGGTAATCAGCCGTGTTTGCAAAACCCTCTTTGCTTCAACCTACTGTCAGTAAATCTTCCCCTGGAGATTTCGTCGCGGTTTTGGAGCAGCTCTATCGAGAGCGCACGCTGACTCCCCATTTGGCGGGACGAACGATTCCTCTACGTCACAATGAGGTTCTGATTATCTGTCGCGGCGTAGTGCAGCTTTACACCATTCAGCAGGACGGCAGCGAAACCTTGTTGGGTCTGGCTGGGCCATCCATGCCCATTGGGTTGCCCTTGACTATGGTTGACCCCTACTGGGCTACAGCCTTGACAGATGTTGATGTATTGCCTTTGCCGATGGCCGAGGTTGAGTCTTCACCAATTCTCATGGCGGGAATTTGCCGGCACCTGATGCTCCGTTTGCAGCAGTCAGAGGCTTGGCTAGCGATTTCGGGGAAGCGGTTAGTCGCTGATCGCTTACGGCAGCTGCTGCTATTGATTGCCCAAGATTTTGGGCAAGTTGAGACCTGTGGTGTACGCATTCCCGTTCGGCTGACTCACCACCAACTCGCTACCGCTATTGGCACGACTCGAGTGACCGTAACGCGGCTCCTAAAAGACTTCAAAACCGAAGGTTGGCTGCAAACGCAGCACCGCTACTTGATTATTCAATTAGAGCAGCTACGAGACAACAGTTGGAATCGGATGTACATCTAGGCTTCGATTCTGCGGGACTGTTCCATATAACCGTATAACCGTTATTGCCATTAGATGTCTGGCTACTCTCGCCAGTCCCAATTCGAGTCTTGTGCTGTTGTCTGGTATCGAGCTGTTCTCTTAGAACTGCGATCGCGTTTTACCCCCTCTGTTGATTGTTGCTCGGCTGAGATGGGTTAGCTGACCAGACAAATTTGACGCGTAAATTGCTGCTTTCTGATGAGTTGCTCACCATCGCCCCAGCAGTTATATCTACTTTGATGCCAAACTCAATTTCGCAACTGTCTGGAGCTTGGGGCAGCTTGCCTAAGGTTTCTGAGGTGCGATTGGCCAATGCTTGAATGGTGCCCATGGCTTGAATAAGAGCCTGAGCGGACTTAGTCGCGAGTTCTTGGGGATGGCGGCAGGTGGTAACAGACTGCCCCCGGGCATCGCTCATTTCAAACAGTACGATGGACTCCTCTGAAGACATGACAGTTTGAATGATGTCGCTAGGCATAACGTCTTAACTACTCCGTTTGCTGGTTTACGATTGTAGTCAACATCGGCCTGGGCCGGCAGAAGCTACCAGATGAGATCGCCCAGCTTGTGTTTACCCAGCTCAGCAGTCAAAAAGAAAATATAAAGGTCCCCAGATTCCTTAAGGAAAGCGGTAGGGTATTGCTTAAGCTTCTAGACTGTAGACAAGGGTTGGCGTTCGGTGCCTTGGTTTTAGCCATGATTTCCGAACAGCTTGACCCTTGGCAGCTAACAAACTTAGTTTGGTGTGGAGGAAACTATGATCAAGGTTGAGTCAATTTCGTGGGCGATCGCCTCAGCAGTGACTCTGATTGGGACGGTCGATCTGGGCACTGCCGCCGCCCAAGACCCCATGCTGGTCGGCACCGTTTGGCAGCTTGAGGAAATTATTTACAACAACGATACAATGGCAACCCCTGAGAGCCCAGAGGATTACACCATTCAGTTCTTCGAAGACAACACCTTGGGCATCAAAGCTGACTGCAACGTTGGCGGTGGTGAATATAATCTAGACGGCAATGACTTCATTACCTTGGGGCCTTTTACCCTCGCCTTTTGCGGTCCCGACTCTATCGATGATGAATTTCGCCAAGGTTTGGAAGATGCAGTCAATTACTTCTTCCGTGACGGCGATCTATATATGGATATGTTTGCCGACGCTGGCACGATGAAATTTATCGCTGCTGAGCCCACGGCAGATATGGAAGCGGAGACTGAGGTCACAGAAGACGACGTAGAAACAGAACCGGCGGAAACCACTGCCCCAGATACAACATCTGAGCCTGTGCGCGGACTTTGGTAATTGCTACGCGTTGACTTACTTCATCCTGCCAGGAAAGGCGGCGTACTGCTAGTCCTTGCCTGGCCATCTTGTGTTACGGTTTTGAGCAGAGCACATCAGCTATGGAAACCTTACCCAATTTGGATTGGCTGCTGGGAGTGATTGCGATCGCCATTTTGTTGGGGGGGCTTTGGATGCTGCTCAATGGCGTTAGTTCCCTCGGCAAGTAACACCGGCTTGGGCTGACTAAACCTTGCCAAAGCGACGGTGGCGCTTTTGATAATCACATAGCGCCTGATGGAACTCGGCTTGATCAAAATCTGGCCACAATGTGTCGGTGACGTAGAGTTCTGCGTAGGCCAGCTGCCAGAGCAAAAAATTACTAATGCGCATCTCGCCACTCGTGCGAATCAACAAATCGGGATCTTCGAGTTCCGAGGTGTACAGGTGATGACTAAAAAGGGACTCGTCGATTTCGTCGGGTACCAGCTTGCCAAGCTGAACCTTCGTTGCGATCGCTCGACAGGCCTGCACAATCTCTTGCCGACCGCCGTAGTTGGTCGCGATCGTAAAGCAAATGCCAGCGTTGTTGCGAGTTTTATGAACAGCGCGATCGATTTCCGTCTGTAGAGAACTGGGCAGCGAGGCTAAGTTTCCTACAAATCGAATGCGGACCCCTTCGGCCTCCATTTCTGACAGCTCCTGTCGCAAGACGCGCTCAAATAGAGCCATCAGGAAATCAACTTCAGCGTGGGGACGACCCCAGTTTTCCGTGGAAAAAGCATAGGCAGTCAGAGCTTTGACCCCCCAATCGCGACTGATACGCAACAGCGTTTTGAGGGTGTCAACTCCCCGACGATGTCCCATCATACGGGGAAGTCCCCGTTGCTGAGCCCAGCGGCCATTGCCGTCCATAATCACCGCAACGTGATGTGGCAGGCGATCGCGATCGATATCAGGGGGAAGAGAGGAAGTCACAAGGGGCTCAGCGGTCATTTTTTTCCACGGGAAGCGGGCGATGTAACAAAAGGCAAGCGCTGCCAAAGCAAGCGCGCCTGTTTGAGTAAACGCTTGCTGAGACTTCTCAGCTGTGGACTCACGGAGTCGCGATCCACGGACGCCGATAAACGGTTGCTCAACAACTCCCTTAGTTTACTGCTCGTTAGGGGCCGATTGAGCTTTCCCCCCGCCGCGAGAGAAATCGATCCAGTTTCTTCAGACACGACGATACAAAGACAGTCCTCGACCCGTTCAGTAATACCCATAGCTGCTCGATGGCGGGTGCCCAACTGTCGGGAGGCTGACCGTTCGGAAATCGGCAAGATAACCCCGGCAGCCTGCACTCGAGAGCCGCGAATCAGCACCGCTCCATCGTGCAATAAAGTGCTGGTTTGAAAGATGGTCTGCAGCAGCTCGCGTGAAACCTCGGCATTAATTTTGACTCCCGGTACTGAAAAGTCTCTTTCATCAATGGGCCGATCTGTTTCGACGATGATCAAAGCCCCAATCCGATTTTGTGACAGTTCTTGAACCGCATCGACCAGTTCATCAATGACGTTATCGGGCTGCGGTGCCAGTTCGCGATCGGCAATGACTAAAAGCTGACCCAACCGCCCCCGACCAATCTGCTCGAGGAGTCGCCGAAACTCTCCCTGCAAGATGAACGCCATGGCCACCGCCGAACCAATGACAAGCTTATCTAGCACAAAAGCCAGCAGCGCCAGCCCAATGTTACGGCTGACGGTTGAGGCCAGCAATAAAATAATAAATCCCCTCACCATCCAAAGGGTTCGTCGTTCACCAATGAGCACCAGAATGGTGTACACCAGCAGAACCACCAGCACCCCATCTAGGAGCCTCAATGGCCATCCTCTAAGGATATCGAGGATTATCCGCCCTTGCTCCCAGAATTGCCCCATTTGCAGTGCCGTAGCTTCATTCCAACGGGTGACAGATAATCACAAAATCAAGTCCTAAGGAACCTATCCTGCCTCAGACTCATCCGTAAGCGCTTTGCGAGCCGTCGCGATAGATCAAAATCCAGCTCGTTAGGTTCAACCAATTATCTAATCAGTTGCCCGTATCTCGGCTGACACTAAGGACGTTGGCAAACAATCATGACGAATCAAATCCTGCAGCGTTTCCCGCTGGATGATGAGATGAGCTTCGCCCGCATTGACCAGTACCGCAGCCGGTCGAGGAACCCGATTATAGTTGGAAGCCATGCTGTAGTTGTAGGCACCCGTACCTGCCACAACAATAACGTCATTTGCCTCCAGAGCGGGCAAATACGCCTCTTGAATTACAACATCCCCAGATTCGCAATGCTTCCCAGCCAGCGTTGTCTTTTCGGTTAGCGGTGCTGACATCCGATTGCCCACAAGGGCACGATAGACTGACTGATAAGTGATGGGTCGAGGATTATCCGACATCCCTCCATCAACCGCCACATAGGTGCGGATCCCCGGCACAGTTTTTTGGCTGCCTACGGTGTAAGCCGTCACCGTGGCCGTGCCAATGAGCGATCGCCCCGGCTCCGCAATTAACCGAGGCAACATTACCCCGTGAGCTTGGCAAGCCTGCGCTACCGACACGGCGACGGTCTGGACCCAAGTTTCGATACTTGGCGGATCATCTGACTCTGTGTAACAGATACCTAGACCACCGCCAATATCCAATTCAGAGATTGATAAGCCGTATTCAGCGGCTTTTGCGATCCACTGCACCATGACATCAGCTAAGTCGGCATGGGGCTGCAGTTCAAAAATCTGAGAACCGATATGGGCATGCAAGCCGATGAAGCTTAGCTGCGGCTGATCGGCTAGGAACTGAAACACGGCTTCAATCTGATCTGGATCAAAGCCAAATTTGCTGTCCAGATGCCCTGTGCGAATGTATTCGTGGGTATGGCATTCGATACCGGGGGTCAACCTGAGCAAAATGGGTACAGCTTTACCCGCCTGCTGAGCTAACGTACTGAGCGACTTGAGCTCAAACCAGTTGTCCACGACAATGCGGCAGCCTGACTCAATGCCCTGCTGCAGTTCTTCTGCGGACTTATTATTGCCATGAAAATAGAGGCAATCGGCGGGAACGCCGGCCCGCAGTGCTGTCAGCAACTCACCCGCTGAGACAACGTCAATACCCAAATTCTCCTGGTTGACGATCGCGCACACGGCCAGGCAGTTCCAAGCTTTAGACGCATAAATTACTAGAGACTCGCCCGGATAGTACTGCGCCATCGCCTCTCGGTATTGTCGACAAGCGGCCCTCAGCGTCACTTCATCAAGGATGTATAAAGGCGAGCCAAACTGCCTGATCAGCTGAGGCACATCACAGCCACCAACTACCAAATGATCGGCCTCGGAAACCTCAGCTGTCAGCGGCAGCAAATTTTGATTGGGAGAAGCGCTGCGAGTATTGAGAGTTGCGGCATGGGCCGACAGATAACTCAGACTAGTAGCGGGGGAGTCGACGGTGGAAACCATATGCGTTGAAGCTGTACTGAAAGACAAAAACAGTTGAACCCAGGCAGATGACACAAGCAGGCTCAGAGTACTAGTGTACAATTTGGGGCGCGTCTCTGCCGTTGCCCCTTAGATATCTATCCATGCGTGTCACCTGCCGCTCGGTGATGATTCAAGATTTAGCAAACGTTGTCGCTTTAGACCATCGATGTTTTGGGGGATTATGGAGCGAAGCTGCCTATAGCCGTGAGGTTGATAGCCCCAACAGCGACCTACTTGTCTTAGCAACTCCGGTCAATGGCCTCGCTGAGCTAATTGGTATTGGCTGTCTCTGGGCAATTTTAGACGAAGCCCACATTACCCTTCTCGGCATTGCTCCCGCCTATCAGCGGCGAGGACTCGGACGATGGTTGCTGATCCAACTTTTAAAGTGTGCTATTGCTCGAGGGCTGACCCACGCCACGCTTGAGGTCCGACAGTCTAACCAGGCAGCATTAGGGCTCTACTCAGCCTTCGGGTTTCGTATTGCAGGCGAAAGGCGACGCTACTATACCGATGGTGAAACCGCACTTATCCTCTGGAGAAACGAACTTCAGACACCGGAGTTTGCCGCAGAACTGCAAACTGCTGAGCAATGGCTAACTGTAGAATTTGAGGCGGTTTTATGCTCCCCGGCTATCAGCGCCACGCCACATCAAGGGGGCAGGTGCCCTCCCTACAACGTTAAGAGAAAGCAATGAAAGTTTAAGAAACAAGACCGCTGTCGTCGATGGAGAGCCCGTCTAAAAGATGGGCAATGGGCGGTTTTCACCACTGTGTCCGGTGCCACAGTTCGCCAATACCCCTGTGCTAGAATCACTGTAACCAGCGCCCAGCAGGTATTTGGAATTCCACTAATGTTTGAACGCTTCACAGAAAAAGCCATTAAAGTCATCATGCTCGCCCAGGAGGAAGCCCGCCGCCTGGGTCACAATTTTGTGGGAACTGAGCAAATTCTCCTTGGCCTTATAGGAGAGGGTACTGGCGTCGCTGCCAAGGTACTCAAGTCAATGGGCGTAAATCTTAAAGATGCTCGTATCGAGGTTGAAAAGATTATTGGCCGCGGCTCTGGTTTTGTCGCTGTCGAAATTCCGTTTACGCCTCGTGCCAAGCGGGTCCTTGAGCTCTCTCTCGAAGAGGCCCGCCAACTTGGGCACAACTACATTGGTACTGAGCATCTGTTGTTAGGGCTGATTCGAGAAGGAGAGGGTGTCGCTGCCCGCGTTCTAGAAAACTTAGGTGTTGACCTGTCTAAGGTTCGGACTCAGGTCATCCGCATGTTGGGAGAAACGGCTGAGGTGTCCTCTGGTGGTAGCCAGGGTCGTACCAAGACGCCTACCCTCGATGAATTTGGTGCCAATCTGACGCAGATGGCCGGAGAGGGTAAGCTCGATCCGGTTGTCGGACGGCAAAAGGAGATTGAGCGTGTGATCCAAATTCTGGGTCGACGCACCAAAAATAATCCGGTGCTCATCGGTGAGCCAGGGGTGGGTAAAACAGCGATCGCGGAAGGTCTGGCCCAGCGCATTACGAATGGTGATGTGCCTGACATCCTCGAAGAAAAGCGCGTGGTCACCCTAGATATTGGTTTGCTAGTTGCTGGCACCAAATATCGCGGTGAGTTTGAAGAGCGCTTGAAAAAGATCATGGATGAGATTCGCTCCGCGGGCAATGTCATCTTGGTGATTGATGAGGTTCATACGCTGATTGGGGCAGGGGCTGCTGAAGGCGCCATCGACGCTGCCAACATCCTCAAGCCAGCCTTAGCTCGGGGTGAGCTGCAGTGCATCGGGGCAACGACCCTGGATGAGTACCGCAAGCACATTGAGCGAGACGCGGCCTTGGAAAGACGTTTTCAGCCGGTCATGGTGGGTGAGCCGAGCATCGAGGAAACCATCGAAATCTTGCATGGTTTGCGCGATCGCTACGAGCAGCACCACAAGCTGAAGATTACGGATGATGCATTGGATGCTGCAGCCAAGCTGTCAGACCGCTATATTTCTGACCGCTACTTGCCTGACAAGGCCATTGACCTGATTGATGAGGCGGGCTCTCGGGTGCGCTTGATCAACTCTCAACTGCCGCCAGCGGCCAAGGAGCTTGACAAAGAACTGCGCCAAGTCTTGAAAGATAAAGACAATGCTGTCCGTTCCCAGGACTTTGACACCGCTGGGGAATTGCGCGATCGCGAGATGGAAATCAAAGCGGAAATTCGCAGTATTGCCCAGAGCAAGAAGACCGACGATGAAAATGGTGACGACATGCCCTCAGTGGATGAAGAAGACATTGCCCAAATCGTCGCGTCTTGGACAGGGGTGCCCGTCAGCAAGCTAACCGAGTCGGAGTCAGAGAAGCTGCTACACATGGAGGACACTCTCCACCAGCGGCTGATTGGTCAAGACGAAGCGGTGAAAGCTATTTCTCGCGCCATTCGTCGGGCGCGGGTGGGTCTCAAAAATCCGAACCGTCCCATTGCCAGCTTCATCTTCTCTGGGCCCACTGGGGTTGGTAAAACTGAGTTAACCAAAGCCCTAGCGGCTTACTTCTTTGGTTCAGAAGATGCCATGATCCGCCTGGATATGTCAGAGTTTATGGAGCGTCACACGGTTTCCAAGCTGATCGGCTCTCCCCCTGGGTATGTCGGCTATAGCGAAGGCGGGCAACTGACTGAAGCGGTTCGGCGGCGACCCAACACCGTAGTCCTGTTCGACGAGATCGAAAAGGCTCACCCCGATGTCTTCAACATGCTGTTGCAGATTTTGGAAGATGGCCGACTCACCGATGCTAAGGGCCGAACGGTTGACTTCAAGAACACACTAATGATCATGACCTCAAACATTGGTTCTAAGGTCATCGAGAAGGGTGGTGGCGGCCTTGGCTTCGACTTTGAGGATGACCAAGCCGAATCGCAGTACAACCGCATCCGTTCTCTAGTGAACGAAGAGTTGAAGCAATACTTCCGTCCTGAGTTCTTGAACCGTCTGGATGAAATTATTGTCTTCCGTCAGCTCACCAAAGACGAAGTTAAAGAAATCTCTGACATTCTGCTTCGAGAAGTCTTTGGTCGCTTGTTAGAGCAAGGAATCGAACTACAGGTAACTGATCGCTTTAAGGATCGGCTGGTTGAAGAGGGCTATAACCCCAGCTATGGGGCTCGACCTCTGCGTCGTGCGATTATGCGTCTCTTAGAAGACACTTTGGCCGAGGAAATATTATCGGGTCGCCTCAAAGATGGCGACACGGCATCCGTCGATGTGGATGATTCTGGCAAGGTCATCATTCAACCCGGAGAGCGGCGAGAGTTGCTATCGCAAGCGGCGGACTAACGTATCTCCCTAAAACTGATCTGTACTGTTGGTACTGAGATTTAGCGATCGCTTCTAACGAAAGCGATCGCTTTTTTATTAACTTTCTTTTCACAATCCTGAGAAACCTTGCCTGCGGCTAAGCTCCCCCCAATAATGATCCTCATAGATAACAAGAACTTCATGTTCTGCAACTTCAGAGTTATCAGTTGGGTTTCAAACCAGTTGGGAGTCATTAGTTATGGGATTGCTTAAGAAAATCTTTGGGGGCATCTTTGGGCTGATCGGCGGAATCTTCAAGATTTTCGGCTTTGGCAAAAAGGGCGAATACTTTCTGGAGCTAGAGGAAGACGTGCAAACCTCTAACTTAGCTAGCACCTCCGCTGCACCATCCGCTAGCAACAGCAATGCAGTCGCCACTGGCTCATTCGAAAAGACCAAAACTGGCCCCAACGCTGATCAGGCCGTGGTCAAAGCAGTCCAATCGGCAGTGATTGCCGAGAAGAAGGCTGATCAGCCCCAAACTGAACCGCCTAAATCTGTGCAGCAGCTTCAGCAGGCTAACTTCAAGCAAGAAGAGAGTCCTCAAATGCCAACCGTCACTAACTTTGCGACGGATTATCTAGTCAACCCTAAATTCAATCGCTCTGCCCGTCGCCGCCCTGGTCCCAGCATTGCCACCTTTAAGGAGATGGCTCGCGACATGAATCGTAAAAGCGCTTAGGTTATCTGACTTAGGCATAAGCAGTTCGATGTTGCTGCTTGGCTAGGCATGGCAAATTATGCAAACTCAAAGCCGCATGGGACCTCGAAGATGAGTCTTGTGCGGCTTCGCTATCGGCTGACCATGATTGAGACTACTGGCCTACAGCTACCGACTAAAGCATCACCCCGTAGAGAGTCTTACCTGTAAGTGCATGGCATATGGGTCACTGTTACAGCTGCAGCGATCGCCCTGCCCTAATCGCTCTGCAAATATGAAATTTCTCAGGCATAGCTGTTTCCCCCTTTTTACAGACGCGTTATCCTAATAGGCGCAAGGCTGGACGGCCTGACGACCGTTTATTTTTGACAACTCTATGGGTAGGCAGTGGCAATTTAAGGGGCATTTCTGGCTTGGCCTCATGCTCTCTTTGCTTCCGTTCGTATGGCTCGGCCAAAGCCAGGTAAAAGCCACTTCGCGAGAGCCAGAAGCCATTTTGGTATTGGGGGGGGATATTGAGCGAGAGCATTTTGCCGCTGATCTCGCTCGCCACTATCCAGACCTGGAAGTTTGGGTGTCGTCTGGTACCAACCCAGAATATGCCCAGTGGGTTTTTCAAGAAGCTAATATTGCCGCTAGTCGGGTGCATCTAGACTATCGAGCCGTGGATACCGTGACTAACTTCACCACTTTAGTCGCAGACCTCAAGCATGAGGGCATTGAAAGCGTCTATCTAGTTACCTCGGACTACCACATGCGGCGGGCTAAGATCATTGCCCAAGTTGTCCTCGGGCGACACGACATTGCATTCCAGCCGTTATCGGTCCCATCGGAAAAAGCCGCTGCCGAACCGCTCGTCCGGGGCATCCGAGATGGGGCTCGGGCGATGTTATGGCTGCTAACGGGGCAAACAGGCTCGACTTTGGGTCAGCGCATCAGCAAATCCTAGGACGATCTCTCGTGAATGAACCGAACCGAGTAATTTTTACGTTCGCTGGTTCAGAAAGCTACAATTAAGTCGCATTTCAGCATGGTTGCTGTTTAGCTTGACATTGTCTTATGCCTACCACTGTTGACTCTCCCTATTCGCCGGAACAGATCAAGGTTTGGTTTCGGGGACTGCTGACCATCGCTTGGGCAGATGGGCACTTTGACGAAGAGGAAAAAAGCCTGATCACTTCGATGACTCAGGAGGAATTTGCGCCCAATATTGACTTTTTTGATGCTTTAGAGCCGATTAGTTCCGAAGACTTGGCGACTGCGCTGGGTAAAGAAAGCGAAACTGCAGAAGACTTTATGCGGACAGCCGTAATGGTTGCACTCGCCGATGGCATTTACTCTACTGAAGAAGACCAAAAGCTGCATGCCTTTTGCGATGCCCTGGGTTTAGAAGATCGCCTGCTGGAATCGGTCAGGGCAACGCTCTATGACTTGAATGATGCGGCTGCGTTAGAGCCGGGGACCTCAGAGGAGCATGGTATTGAACCGCTAAAACCAGCTCGTGAATGGTTGGATCAGCTAGAGGTCAAAGATCCACGTCTTGCTCGGTTCATTTGTAAGATGATTCCGTCCCAGTGTCCTTTTGAGCGAGATGTCACCCTTTTCAAGAAGAAAATCGTCCATATCCCGGCTATGTGCAAGCTCAATCCGTTGTATGAACAGTTAGTCGGATTACGATTTCGGGCCCTGTCGTATCTGGCTGATGACTGTGGTGAAGACGTGACACCCTACATCTAGGATTTAGCGGGCCCACCGTAGGCTGGGTCTGCATGAGTGATCGCCTAGCGCCATGCTCATGCGATCACTGTGGCTATTGGAATGCTCTATGCATACCTGTGATAGGCGGCCAAGCTGACCCGACACCCATAGATTATTGCCCCCATGAGTTCAGCCATGTTTACCAGCCGAAGGCCTTGAATCGAGAAGTCATCACCACAGACGTGTTGGTCGTTGGCGGCGGCACTGGGGGCACGGCAGCAGCAATTCAAGCAGCGAGACGGGGGGCAAACACCGTCTTGGTGAGTGAGTTTCATTGGCTGGGGGGGATGCTGACCGCTGCTGGCGTGTGTGCTCCCGACGGGAATGAGCTGTTGGCTTTTCAAACTGGACTATGGGGAGCGTTTTTGCAGGCGCTGCGGCAACGGCAGCCCGGAGGATTAGACAACGCTTGGGTCAGCTTTTTCACCTATGAACCGAAGGTGGGGGCAGCTATTTTTGCTGATTGGGTGCGATCGCTGCCCAACCTCCATTGGGTCTCGGGACAAACCCCCCAAGCCGTTTTACGGACTGGTAATCGGATTACTGGCGTCCAGTGCGAAGCAGTCACCATCCATGCAACCATCATCATCGATGGCACTGAATTAGGAGACTTGCTCGCCTTAGGCGACATTCCCTATCGCTGGGGCTGGGAAGATCAGCAGCAATTTGCAGAACCCAGCGCCCCTCAGTCACTCAGCGATCCGCAAGATCCGTTGTATCCACTGGTTCAAGCCTATCCAGTACAGTCACCTACTTGGATAGTCTTGATGCAAGCAGCGCCACCTGAGGCAGCAGCGGCTCCCATTTCGGCCATGGAGCCTTACGACGCCGCAGTCTTTAGCGGTGCCTGGGAAGGCTATGGTGTGGAGTCGTTTATGAACTATGGGCGCTTACCCCAGGGCCAATTCATCATGAATTGGCCCAAATGTGGCAATGATTATGGTCACAATCTGCATCGGCTGATTCAAGGCGCCACAGCGTGGCAAGCGTGGGCCGAAGAGGCGATCGCCCACAGTTTGAACTTTGCTCACTTTATTCAATCGGAGCTAGGTCCCCCTTATGGCTTGGCCCACCAAGCTTTCCCCCCTTCTCCCCATTGTCTGGGCGGAGGTGCAGTGGCACTCATGCCCTACTACCGCGAGAGCCGACGTCTGGTCGGCCTGATGACCGTCACCGAAAACGATATCTTGCCCCAGGCAGACGGTTGCGCCGCCGCTTTACCCCGCAATGCCCGAGGGCAAATGAGCGCTGTCGCGATCGGCAACTACCCCAATGACCATCACTATCCAGGCTTTGAATTGCCCCTAGCAGCGAAGTCAATCCATTGGGGCGGGCGCTGGACGGGGACTCCCTTCACCATTCCCTTTGAAGCTTTGGTACCTGCCACCATAGAGGGGTTTCTCGCCTGTGACAAAAATATTTCAGTTTCCCACATTGCCAATGGGGCGACTCGCTTACAGCCAGTCGTTCTCGGGATTGGGCAAGCCGCGGGCATGGCTGCCGCCCTCTGTGTTGAGCGCGGCTGTGACCCGCGCCATTTACCGATCCAGATGTTGCAAGCGGCACTGCTGACCGACCCAGTTGCCCCTGCTGCTATTGTGCCGCTGTTTGATAATGTGCCCTCGAGTTCCACGTGGCGATCGCGACAAAGGCGTTATCAAACCAATCCGCAACATTATTCTGCCATTTTGGGAAAGTCAGCGACAGAGGTCTCTCTGCGCCTCACCGATTGCCACAATGTTCCCCATATTCAGCAATATCAAGGCATTCTTCACATCGCCAATACCGAACAAAAATGGGAGGCCTCTCTGACTTTAGTGAATGATTTGACCGTTAAAGTGGTCACACTAGATCCTGCTGTTGACGCCCACATTCAGCAACTCAAATCAGCCATCAATGTCATGCTATGGGGACATCTAAATCCTCACGCTCAGTGGATTATTGCGGTTGAAATAATTACCCTCGATTAGATTCGGAAAATTTACGCAGGCATTTTTTCCTGAAGAGCAATTGCCCTCTCTGAAACAAGAGATATCAACCATAGAGGGGTCTCTTCAGTAATGTTGTCTTTATCTCATGCGCTTAAATATTGCTTAGCCGCGACTGCCGTCGGGTGTTTCGGTATGACGATGTGGTCTCCAGAAGTTCGATTTCAGGTATCAGAGGCGACCACCCAAGACTCAACGAGCCACCGTGGGAGTGGGCGTATAGTCACGCAAGTGCCGACTCAAGAGGATCTTGAGTTGAGCAATCCGTTGCCACAGATTCAGCTTGAGCGTCTCGAAGCAGGAGAAATCGCCCATCGTGGCAGTGGTCGCGTTGACCCTAGTCCAGATACGCCACCATCGACGGCATACCGTGGGAGCGGCCGAGTAACGCCCAACAGTATTGAGTCTTGGCAGTGGGCATAAGTTGCTATTTGATACTGCAATTTAGGCAGGGTGAAAACTGAGCCTCTATCAGCTAAGCAACACTTTGAGTGTTCTGAATCATTGGTTATCAGCGTTTAGTCACCAAGACCAAAATGGCAGAAGGACGAAATAAATTACAGCTAATTTGATTGATTTGATCAACAGATTTAAGCTGATTTAGGTCTTGGCCGACGTTTTTAATCGCAAATTAGTCTTCATGAACAGTTCTATTCAAAGGATGTTTAGCCCCTCGGCACCTTGGGCACATGTGCTCAACTTTTGCGCCTTGCCGACCTGAGGCGATCGCCACCACCATGGCTGGCAGACGCTTTTTAGCAATTCCAAGATAATTAGCCAGGTTTGGGCTGTTTCCGGGGTATAGTCAGATTTTCGCCAAGATTCCTTTGCGTCAACTCTAACTAATCCATTTTGTTCTTTTAATCGATTGGTATTCTTAGGTTTCGAGTTATGTTTAATGCGTTAGAGTCTGTAACCAACGACATGGATTTAGTCCGACAACTAGGACCCAGCGCAATCGATCAAATCCTACTGTATCTCGCGTTTAGCGCCATGAGAACGGGCGGTCATCGCCATGGTGCTTTTTTAGACGCCGCCGCGACTGCTGCCAAATGCGCCATTTATATGACGTATGTTGAGCAGGGTGAAAACTTACGCATGACCGGGCACCTACATCACATTGAGCCCAAGCGGGTTAAAGCGATCGTTGGGGAACTGCAGGAAGCGCTGACCGAAGGTCGACTGTTGAAACTGTTGGGCTCCCAGGAACCGCGATATCTCATTCAGTTTCCCTATGTGTGGCTAGAAAAATATCCTTGGCGACCAGGCACCTCACGGATTGCGACAACGAGCCTGACCTCAGAAGAAAAGCGAGTTTTAGAAAGTAAGCTACCAGCAGATGTCCCCGATGCCCAACTGATCAATGCGTTCCAATTTATGGAGCTGATTGAGTTTTTGCACGAGCGATCGCAGGAAGATTTCCCCCCGGATCGCCGCCATCCGCTGAGCGAAGCTCTGGCTGAACATATTCGCCGCCGCCTAATGTACTCAGGCACCGTCAGTCGCTTGGACTCCCCTTGGGGCATGTCCTTTTATGCTCTGATGCGGCCCTCTTATTCGCCGGCGGATCAGGAAGAGCGGACCTTGATCATGCTAGAAGATACAGCCCGGTACTTTCGTATGATGCGGGAATGGGCGGAACAAGAAAACGAAACGGTGCGTATTTTAGAAGAATTGGACATCCCCCCTGAAAAGCTATCGGATGCCCTGTCAGAACTGGATGAGAACATCCGTGCTTGGGCTGATAAATATCACCAGGTGGGGGGGCGTCCCATTGTGCTGCAAATGGCAGTTGGCCATCAGGAATCAGCGATTGAATCCATTACCCAGCAATAGCGCGCCCTGCCAAACTGGGAGGAGATGCCTCCAGACATTCTGCGGAGGCGGTCAAAGTGTGCCAGGCAATAGAAATTCGCTAGGGTAGCAAGCTAGCCTGACAGTGACCCATCCCGCTAGGCTTGTCAAAGCCCCCTTCAGCCAATGATCATTGCGCAAATATCTGATCTGCATGTGCAGCCCGCTGGACAAAAAGCATATGGCGTCGTAGACACCAACACGTATCTGCGCGCCGCCGTCCATCAGCTCAACCGGCTCAATCCCCAGCCTGATATTGTCATCGCTACGGGGGATTTAGTCGATCAGCGCACCAAACCGGAATACCTCATGTTGCGAGAGCTGTTGTCGCCGCTCCAGGCCCCCCTCTATTTTGTTATGGGCAACCATGACGATCGCGCTGCCTTTCGAGAAGTTTTTCCCAACTTGCCTTACATGCCAGCGGCGGGATATATCCACTACGTATTGGATGACTGGCCAGTGCGAATAATTGTGCTGGATACGCTGGTAGATGGCGAGGGCTATGGGGAGATCGATACGGAGCGATTGGAGTGGCTTGCCGCCCGATTGGACGAAGCGCCGGATCATCCTACGGTGATCTTCATGCATCATCCGCCCTTTACCACCGGCCTCCATGATATGGATCGTCTGCGGTGTCGAGGGCACGAAGCCCTAGGCCAGTTGATTGCGCAGCATCGTCATGTGCAGCGAGTGGCGTGCGGCCACCTCCATCGCTCCATTCAAACGCTGTGGGCCGGCACTATTGGGAGCGTAGCACCCAGCGTGGCCCATCAGGTGGCGTTGAAGTTAGATAAAGACCAGCCCCCGGCTTTTGTCATGGAGCCACCGGCCTATCAGCTACATCTGTGGTCACCAGCAGGGCTGATTACCCACACCGCGTTCATTGGCGATTTTGCTGCGTATTCTTACATCACGAAGGAAGCGATCGCCCTCTATGACTAGGGTTGAGCGCCTGATCAGATGGGCCTGCCACATTCCCCTCAACGAGCCACTACAATAATTGCCACAGCTTGTTGAACATCGCTCATGCCGTCGATTGCGGGCAAACCCAAATTACCAACTAACCTGTGGCGAGCCCGACTGTCACGCCGCATCGTGTTTTGGGTCTTTCTCAGCATCGTCGTGATTGAGGCCATTATCTTGGTGCCCTCTGTCATGCGACGGGAGCGAGAGCTACTGGACTACCTGAGATCGCTCTCGACGGCCCAGGCAGAGGGTGTTTTAAGTACCGAAAAAAGTATGTCAGCGGCCAACGACCAAGCTGTTTTGCAAAGTCTACAAACTTTGCTGAGCAACGAGGTGATTTTGGGGGGGACCCTGTATCAGGCAGACGGTGAAGTCGTGGGCAGCTTTGGTGAACCCCCGGAACTCGATTTGGCCGCCCTCCAATCATCCCAACCAGATCTCTACAACCGTCAAACGCAACGCTATGACGCTGTCTGGGAAATGTCGCCCCTGGCTGATCGCTATCAACTCATCATTCGCCACGATGCCGCTTGGGTCGGTCGTGAGTTTTACTACTTCATTGCCCGCATTACGGGGTTGGTGCTGATCATTTCGGTCTTTGTCACCGGTGCGACCATGATTGTGCTTGAGCGTCTGGTCATTTCCCCCGTGTTGTCTCTCCGCCGCGATCTCCGACAGGCCGGCCAAACCCTGCGGCAAAACCGTGATGCGCGATCGCTCACATTTGAGTCAGTCGAAACCGCTGCCCAACGACAGGATGAGCTGGGAGATGTGATTATGACCTTTAAGGAAATGGTGGGTCAAGCCGGGGCGGCGATCGCCGAACGCGATCAGGCGGAAACCGACCTGCGTCTATCGGAGGAAAAGTTTTCGAAATCATTTTATGCCAGCCCTAATCCGATGACTCTCAGCGTATTGGAGACGGGGCAACTGCTGGAGGTAAACGACAGCTTTTTGCAGCTCTATGGGGCTGACCGCAAGGCAGTGATTGGGCAAACCGCAGCGACGCTGGAGCTTTGGGCTGATTTGAGCGATCGCGCGGCCATGTTGGAAATTTTGCAGCAACAGGACTACGTGCGTAATCAGGAATATCGCTTTCGCACTGCCCAGGGCGACTCGCGCACTGTGCTGTATTCCGCGGAGACGGTACAGCTCAATGGTGAGCGGTGCATCTTGTCAGTGACCAACGACATTACTGAACGGAAAGAGGCAGAAGAAGCCTTGAGCGAAAGCGAACAGCGGTTTCGCACATTAGTCGAGCAAGCTACGGATGCTCTATTTGTAGTTGACACCCAGGGACGGCTGATCGACATCAACCAAGAGGCCTGTCATACCCTGGGCTACACCCGCGACGAACTGTTGCAGCTCTCGGTGCCCGATGTGCAAAAGTCCGTAACCATTGAAGACTTGTCCCACGATTGGGAGCTTCAGCCCGGCCAAGCCGTCACCCGCGAAGGGATACACCAGCGGAAAGATGGCAGTCAGTTTCCGGTTGAGGTGCGCGTTGGTCGCATCGAGATCAGTAGCAAGCCCGTGTTGCTGGCTCTGGCCCGCGATATCACGGCCCGTAAGGTAATGGAGCAGGCCCAAGCCCGCTTAGCTGAAATTGGTGAACTGGCCGCTATGATTGTCCATGAGGTGCGCAATCCGCTGACGACGGTGCTGATGGGGCTGACCTCATTTGAGCAAATGGATTTGCCCGAGCGCGCGAAGATGCGCCTCTCTTTTGCGTTGGAAGAGTCGGAGCGGCTACAAAGACTCCTCAACGAAATCTTGATGTATGCCCGGGAGCAACACCTGGATACGGAGCCGCTAGCCCTCGGCAGCTTTTTGCAAACTTTGTGCGATGAGTTTTGTCATCAGCCGATCGCCCGCCACTGTACTATCCATACCGACGGTCTGAACTTAACTGGTCAGGTCATGGGCGATCGAGATCGCCTCAAGCAGGTCTTTATCAATCTGCTCAGCAACGCTTGCGAAGCCTCCCCGGAGGGCGATCGCGTTACCTGTGCCCTTACAGCTACGCACCAAACCACGACCATCACTATCCACAACGGGGGTGACCCGATCCCACCAGACGTTTTGCCGAAGCTGACTCAGCCGTTCTTCACTACCAAGTCGACCGGCAACGGCTTGGGCCTCTCGATTACTCGCCGCATTATCGAAGCCCACGGTGGCACGTTAGCCTTTGCCTCCAACGCTGACACTGGCACGACGGTCACTGTACAAATACCGACCTATCAAGCGCCCGATTGGGGCTAGCTATCGGACGGTCGGCGGCATGCCTCCCCCTCCCCTTCAGATTACTTAGAATAAGACCACAGAATAAGACCGCGCCTTTTTTATCTTGCATCCCTACCCTCTCCCTTGCCTGGAGGCGATCGCGATCTGACTCAGGCCCCAGTTACGCCCCAAGTGGCGAGTGGCGGTTGAGGAAGAATCTACCAAATGGATGGGCGAGATGCGGGTGTGATAGGAGTGCTGACGTAGCTGTGCAAGCGTTAGAAGGGGCCCAGCAAGATGCCAAAGAGTCAATGGGCAGGGCGTAGCGATCGCTCAGTTCATTAGCGCGCCCTTCTCTGAGTGCACCCTCTGGAGAAACTAAACTATCCTCCGACGAGTGTCGTATTACTTCCTCCGGGCCGTAACGAAGCTTAATTTATGACATGCTCCGAAGCTTTATCAAATAGGTGAAAGCGATTCATATCCAGCTCAATGGGGATCGTTTCACCTGGGGTGAGGCGCGATCGCGGATCGACCCGCGCTAAAAACTCATGGCTATCCCCTAGGGTCAGATACACGATTTCCTCATGGCCCATCATCTCCACCACTGAAACGGTGGCTTCAATGGTCACTGGATTAATGCCAGGGGGGGCAAATTTGGGATTATAGATGTTTTCGGGGCGGATTCCGAAGATGACCGGTGTGTCGATGGAGGCTTGGTAGCGCGATCGCATTTTCGCCGGAATGGGTAAGCACAGCGCCCCCGCTGCGATGCAGAGCTCATCCCCCATGGGTTTCAGCGTTGCATCAAAGAAATTCATCGCCGGACTGCCCATAAAGCCAGCTACAAAAACGTTGTTGGGATGGTCGTATAGATTTTGTGGCGTATCAACCTGCTGCAAGATGCCTTGATTCATCACGGCAATGCGGCTGCCCATGGTCATGGCTTCCACCTGATCGTGGGTAACATAAATAAACGTTGTTCCCAGCTTTTTGTGTAGTTTGCTGAGTTCCGCCCGCGCTTGCACTCGCAGTTTAGCATCGAGGTTTGACAGGGGCTCATCCATCAAAAAGACAGCCGGATCGCGCACGATCGCCCGGCCTACCGCCACCCGTTGACGTTGCCCCCCTGAGAGTTGCTTGGGCTTGCGATCAAGCAGCTTTTCGATGCCGAGCTGGGTCGCCGCTGCCTGGACCCGCTTTTGAATATCGGCTTTGGTCGTTCCTTGCAGTTGCAGACTAAAGGCCATATTTTCAAAGACGCTCATGTGGGGATACAGCGCATAGGACTGAAAGACCATGGCAATATCTCGTTCGCGGGGGGAGCGCTCATTAACCCGCTGGCCGTTGATATAAATACTGCCGTGGCTAATAGTTTCCAGGCCAGCTAGCATCCGCAGGGAGGTTGTTTTACCACACCCAGAGGGACCAACTAAGACAAGGAACTCCTCTTCGCCGATGTCCAAGTTGAGATCTCTAACCGCCACAAAGCCGTTTTCATACTCCTTGGTGACCTGCTCAAATACGATGTGCGCCATGCTGTTGACCGTGGTAAGAAAAGTTGCGAATTGACCGCGCGATAGAAGCAAAATCCGAATCGCTGGACTGCATCACTATCCCTTGACGGAGCCCGCCAGTAGCCCCCTGACAAAATATCGCTGGAGGGCAAAGAACACCGCCAGCGGCACAATCATCGAAATGAACGCCCCCGCCGTCAGCAAATGCCAGTCTTGCCCGCGATCGCCCACAAGGTTGCGCAGTACGAGGGTCACCGGCGCGACGTTTTGATTACCGCCAAGGTAGACCAGTGCTACTAGCAGGTCATTCCACACCCAGAGAAACTGGAATACCGCAAAGGAGGCGATCGCCGGCGTTGATAAGGGCAACACAATGCGGGTAAAAATTTTTAGGTGGGAGGCACCATCCACAGCGGCAGCTTCGATCAAGTCGCGGGGGAGGGTGCCAATATAATTGCGCAGCAGGTAAATGCCCAACGGCATACCGTAGCCGGTGTGGGCCAACCACACCCCAAGGAAGGTGCCGGCGAGTCCCAGGGTGTTATATGCCCGCAACACTGGGATGAGCGTCATTTGCAGCGGCACCACCAGTAGCCCGACAATCATGACAAATAGTAGCTGCCGTCCCGGAAAGCGCATCCAGGCTAAGGCGTAGGCGGCAAAGGTGGCGATCGCGATGGGCATCACCGTCGCCGGAATCGAGATGATCAAGCTGTTGAGAAAGGCCTGCCCCATGTCTTGGCCTGTGAGCACATCGGCATAGTTGCCCAGGTGAAACTGTCTCAGGTCTAAGGGCGGAGTAAAGACGGTCCACCAACCGCTCTTTAAGAGCGCCTCGGGCTGACGAAAGGAGCTGATCAAGAGACCCGCTGTGGGCAAGGTCCACACCAAGGCGATCGCAATTACCGCCAAGTGGACCGGGGCCGTGGTCAACAGTTGCTCCAGCCGAGTGAGTAGCGCAGGGGGCCGCGCCGATGACTGGTGAGGTGGGGCGGTCATCGGGTCACCTCCTGCTGGCGAAAGCGTCGAATATTGGCCGCCATAACAGGAATGACCGCCAGCAACAAAATCACCGCGATCGCGCTGCCCCGGCCAAAATTACGGAAGTTAAACATCTCTTTAATCATGCGGCTGGCAACGACGTCGGTATCGAGATTGCCGCCTGTCATCACAAACACAATATCGAAAACCTTGAGTACCAATACAATAATGGTGGTTGATACAACCAGAATTGTTGAGCTGATCATGGGAATCGTGATCCGCCAAAAAATCTGGAGCTCGCTTGCGCCATCAATCCTGGCAGCCTCAATCACGTCCTTAGGAATGCCCTTGACCGCTGACGACAGTAACACCATGGCAAAGCCCGTTTGCAGCCAAATCATAATGGCAATCAGGGCAAAATTATTGACGCTTTTCTCTACTAACCAGCCGACAGGCTCAAACCCAAGGGCAACAACGATGGCATTCAATAGGCCAATTTGATCTGTACCGGGCAGTTGATAGGCGTAGACAAATCGCCAAATGACGCTTGCCCCCACAAAGGAAATCGCCATGGGCAAAAAGATCAGGGCTTTGGCCAGCGGCTCGTACTTCACCCGGTCGACTAAGACGGCAATAATCAACCCCAGGCTGACGCTAACGCCGGTGACGAGCACAAGCCACAAAATGTTGTTGCGAAAGGCCACCAACATATCAGGGTTGGTGAACGCAAAAATATAGTTATCCAACCCGACCCAGCTTTCCGATCGCCGATCCATAAAACTGATCATGATCGTGCGCAGGGTCGGCAAGATTAGAAATGCACCCAGCACGCCCAGAGCCGGGGTCATATAGATCCAGGGGAGCAACCGCGATCGCCATTGGTAAGACAGGCGATTAACCACCAGATTGGCTCCGTAAAACAGGGCAATCACCCCACCGGAGCCAATAATGATGGCCGCGATCGCGGTCAGTAGTCGGATTAGATTAGAGGCCTCTGGCATGGTGCTATATCTGTGGCTAATTCACTCTCTCGAAAAACGTCAGACTGGCCATCACTCCGCAGGCCAACTGGCCTCAATATTCGACAATACGCTGTCCAGGTCTTCGCCGCCGACATAATCCACAATACCGGTCCAAAAGGTGCCCGTCCCCACGACCCCCGGCATCATGTCGGAGGCATCAAAGCGTACTACCTCGGCCTTGGCCAAGATATCTGCCTGCTGCTGCGTCACCTCATCGGGGTAAACCTCTAAACCCACCTCGTTATGCGGGGAGATAAAGCCACCCAGCCCGGCCCAAATTTCATGGGGCTCGGGAGTGGTGAGATATTCAAGTAGCGCCTGAGCTTCAGGCGTATCGTTAAACATGGCAAAAATGTCCCCAGCGACCAGCACCGGCCTCCCAAACTCAGGCTCAATGCCTGGCAGTGGAAAAACCGCAATGTTCTCACCGGGAACCGCCTCCTCGGGCAAAAAGCTGGCGATAAAGTTGGCCTGACGATGCATATAGCACCGAGGCTCATCGCCCAATAAGCTTAGAATGGAATCGCCAAAGGGCGTGCTGATCACCCCAATGCTGCCGCCCAGCACATACTCCGAATTCAGCACAATATCGCCAAACTGCGCAAATGCATTGCGCACGGGCTCGGCATCAAAGGGAATTTCGTGGGTGATCCACTGGTCATAGACCTCGGGCCCCGCCGTTCGCAGCATGATGTCTTCGACCCAATCGGTCCCCACCCAGCCAGTGGCGTCACCGCTTTCCATGCCAATGCACCAAGGGCTCGCGCCGCCCTCGCTCACAATATCGTCACTGAGCGCCAGCATTTCTTCCCAGGTGGTGGGAATGCTGTAGCCCGCCGCCTCAAACGCTTGGGGATTGTACCAAACCAAGCTTTTGACCGACGCCCTAAACCAGACACCGTATAGCTCACCGGCCACTGTGCCCAGGGTTAGCCAGTCTTTCGAGTAGGCAGCTTCTAGGGCACTGCTCTCCATGAACGAGGTGATGGGAACGAGCTGACCCGACGCGGCAAAGTCAGCCATCAGCCCCGGTTGGGGAAACATGGCAATGTCTGGGGCATCCCCTGATTCGACCCGCACAGGGAGCAACGTGGCAAAGGCATCCGTCCCTTCGTAAACCACATTAATGCCGGTCTCTGCCTCAAAGGGGGCAAGGGCCGCCTCGAGTTTTTCCTGTTGCTCGCCGACAACGACGCCCAAGATAGTAACCGTGCCACTTTCGGAGTCTGTCCCATTCGACGGGTCTTGACCGCCCTGACAGGCCGCCACAAAGCCCGCTCCAAAGACTAGAGCCAAGCCCCGACCCAGCCAGGGCGTCAATCGTGCTGTTTTCATGATTCTTACGTCAAGCGCTCTTTTTTTACCCCTAACCATAGGATGAGATCGGCCCCGGAACCACCGTTATCGACATGAAGCTTAAATATGTCCGATGTCCAAAGCAAGCGACTGTTACCAACCTGGTGGAAATAGAGGGGCGTCAGGGAAGGGGGGCGATCGCGCTGTCTTAATCAAGGCTAATCGAAACCAATTAGGACAAGTGACCTAATTGCTGACTACCCCCTTGATGACCTAAGGCTCTAAAGTGCACTTGCCATAGTCAATTCCTGCTGGGCGGGCGGCATCACACAGGGGCGCTGTCTGTGAAGTGACATAAACCCATTGTCCTTCTAGCCTGAGGCCTATGGCTGTTTTATCGGCATTCATTTGCAGGGTGGCCTGCTCGGCTGAGCCCGTATCAGTGTAACGACGATAGACCTGGTGACACAGGCCCAATCGGTGGCAACGCAGGAGCATCAGGTCACCGTAGTTGTCATCAAAGGTGAAGCCCACATAGATAGTGTGAAACGTCTGTTGCCAAGGAGCGATCGCGAGTCGAGTCTGGGGCCAATAGTTGGAGAACAGGGGCGGCAACAGCAGCATGATTGCCATCAGTTCAATCAGAAGACTAACGACAAGAATTTTTGCCCCACGTCGGGCTGTCGGTCGCCAGGCTCGATGCTGGCTAATCAGGCCCAACACCCCAAAGGCTAAGCCGATGATCGGCAGGGATGCCGCGATCGCGAAAAGCCCGAAGACGCTGATCCACACTAGCTGACCATACAACCAAGCTAGGGCATGCCACCCCCAGAGGTGACCAGAGACAAAGGGCCAATACCAGAGCCATCCCCAAGCGGTGAGCCCGCTCCATAGTCCAAGGCTGACTTTTGCCCAAGTCCGCATATCATCCTCCGTGAGCTAATCGCTGGGCGCGACGCGATCGCGTACTGAATGCTGTGTCTAATCTGTTTGAGTGATCGCCAAGGCTCCGTTCCCCGTGGATTGCGCTAGAGATGTCCGCCCCTTGGGGGCTCGCTCCCTCCCGTGGGGAACTGACCAGGATTAAATCCGCTGCACAAATTCTTCGGCAATCATGGGTTGCCCAACCCAATATCCTTGAATGATGTCACAGCCGAATGCTTTTAACGTTTCGATCTCAGGCTCAAACTCAATGCCCTCGGCAACAACCTTGAGATTAAGGTCGTGGGCCATGGCGATGACGTGTTTGAGAATGGCCTGATTCGTTACATCTTGCTGAATGTTCCGCACGAAGGAGGTGTCAATTTTGAGAATATCCAGGGGGAGTCGCTTAAGATAGCTCAGCGAAGCATACCCGGTGCCAAAGTCATCGATCGCGATTCTGACGCCCAGGTCTTTGAGCTCATGTAAAAGCGCGATCGCCGACTCGATATTTTGCATCAATGCCGTTTCGGTGACCTCTAGCTCCAATTGCGCTGGCGGTAGCTGGGTCGCCGTAAGAATACTGGCAATGCGCTGGGCGAGTTTGGCCTGATTGAGCTGCACGCTCGATAGATTAACCGCGATCGCCACTTGCGACTGACCTGACCTGAGCCATCGGGCCGCCTGCTCACAAACGGTTTGCAGCACCCAGTCACCAATGGGGACAATGAGTCCAGTTTCCTCCGCAAGGGGAATAAATTTGCCGGGGGAAATATAGCCAGAATCGGGATGCTGCCAGCGGATAAGCGCCTCGGCTCCGACCACCCGAGCTTGGTGCAGACTGTATTTAGGCTGATACCAGACTTCAAACTCATTGCGTTCTAAGGCATACCGCAGCCACGTTTCAACCTGGAGCTCGTCCCCCGATACGATAGGCAAGTCAGGACTATAAAATCGATAGGAATGACTCTTTTGCGCTTTCGCAAACTCTAAGGCAGCATCAGCCTGTCGCAGCAGCACGCTAATCTCATCCGCATCTTCAGGAAAGATCGCAATCCCGACGCTGGCAGTGGCAAAAACCTGTTGCCCTGGCAGCGAAAAAGAATGACCGAGACTGGTAAAAATTTCTTCGACAATTGTGGCGATCGCGGCCCGACTCGAGGGCGCTGGAATGATGATGGCAAATTGATTAGCGGTCAGGCGAGCGACCGCTGTAGAGCGGGGCAAAATCCCCGTCAGTCGCCGCGCGGCCGCCATTAGCAAGGCATCTCCAGCGGCATAGCCAAGGGTATTGTTAACCTGGCGCAGGCGGTCAAGACTGAGGGTGAGCAGGGCAACCTGTTGCTTGCCTTTCGATGCTCGCCGCACCGCCTGTTGCAAGCGCTGCCGCAGGAGTTGATAGTTGGGTAGCTCGGTCAAAATGTCGTAGCGCGACAGCCGGTTGAGCCGTTCGGCGGTATGGCGCATCAAGGTATTGTATCGATTGGTCAGGGCATCTTGCTTGCGTAGACGCACCGCGATCGCGTCAATCAAGTCACGGTCTGAAAAGGGGGCAATGAGGCAATCGTCTGCCCCTAAGGCAATGCACTGTCGCCACCGTAAATCATTGCGGATGTGGGTGAGCAAAATGATAGGGATGGAGAGCAACTCCGGCTGATGCTGGAGATATTGCAGCAGCTCAAAGTTGTCACCGCCGCTCATCTCTAAGCCACAGAGAATCAGATCGGGATACTGCTTACGGATGATGTCTAGAGCTGCGTAGCTCTCCGCAGTCACAATAGTCTCGTAGCCTTCTTGCTTAAGCAGAGCTTGGTGAGACTGCCGGATATTTCCTTCTGCCTCGATGATCAGTATCTTTCGCATAAAAATCAGACAAACTGCACGTGTAGTGATTACTCACGGAGCCGTAATATTACGGTTGAAATCTAATCCTATGTTTCCCTTGATACACAGCAAATGACTGTTGCCACTATTTTTCCCGTTCTCAATGCCCTTGATTTAGACATAGACGGGCCTAGGACCCTGGTTGAGCCCCTGAATCGCTAATAGAAAGGCAGCTTGAAACAGCACCTAAACTGGGATCACAAGCCAAAGGGACAGGATTTGCACTAGCGGTAGATTAATGCGGTAAGCACCTCAGTAAAAATGCTAATAGAAAGCTTCCAAAAGAGCCTTGGAACGCCAGTATGGTCGATATGACTAAACTATGGCCATGCTCGGTCCTCTGGGGGAGGATGCTGGCAAGCTTGTAGTTACCGATAGCTGTCGATAGCTGTGGATTCCAGCTTGACGTTCGCGCTCGGAACTTTGCCGGCGGTTAATGACCAACCCCGATGCCGGCTAGCGGCACCATTAGCGGAGAAAAGTCCGCACTAAGTTGAGTCTGCCAGACACCATCAGCGGACACAAACTTGCTCGAGGGTCTCCAAAAAAGAGGGGTAAGAAATAGCCGCTGCTTCTGCTCGATTGATAATTGTCGTACCCCGGGCTCTCAAGGCTGCGATCGCTAAGCTCATTCCCACACGATGATCCGTAAAGCTATCAACCTCTGTCCCCTGTAGCTCCGACTGCCCTCCAGAAATTTCCAAACCGTCAGCCAGCTCCTGGATGTTCGCTCCCAGACGATTAAGCTCGGTGGCCATGGCTGCCAAGCGATCGCTCTCTTTAACGCGCAGTTCGGCAGCATCCTTGATCGTCGTTTGGCCTTGGGCAAACAATGCAGCCACCGCCAAGATCGGAATTTCGTCAATCATGCGAGGGATCAGATCACTGCTAAAGGTGGCCCCCGTCAATGGGCCATAGCGAACATGCAAATCAGCCACGGGTTCGCCGGTCACCAGCCGCTCGTTTTCTAAAGTAATGTCGGCATTCATCGCCCGTAGCGCTTCTAAAATGCCAGTCCGGGTGGGATTAACGCCGACATTCTCAATGATCAGGTCGGAGCCAGGGGTGATCGCCGCCCCAACCAACCAAAACGCGGCTGAGCTAATGTCGCCAGGCACAATTACCGTTTGTCCGGTTAGCGTTGCAGGGCCGTTAACGGTCACTGTGCACGCCGTTTGATCAACCGTCAAATCAGCCCCAAACGCCTGTAGCATGCGTTCGCTATGGTCGCGTGACAAGCTAGGCTCGGTTACGGTGGTAGACCCTGCGGTCAAGAGCCCGGCTAACAGCACACAGGATTTCACCTGGGCGGAGGCAATGGGGGAGTGATAGTGAGTGGGCTTGAGCGCCTGCCCCTGAACAGCTAAGGGGGCAAGAGCGTTTTGCCGGCGGCCCCAGATGGTGGCGCCCATCTGAGTTAGTGGCTTAATCACGCGTCCCATCGGCCGCGATCGCAAAGAACTGTCGCCCGTCACCACAAAGAACCGCTCGGGGTGAGAGGCCAATAGCCCTAACATCAACCGTAGGGTCGTCCCTGAGTTACCTGCATCCAAAACCTCCGTGGGTTCTTGCAAGTTCCCTAGACCCACACCACGAACCGAAACCCACTCGGCTTCGAGGTCGTCGATGACAACTCCCATCGCCTGAAAACATTTGGCCGTACTGCGGGGATCTTCTCCTAGCAAGAGGCCTTGTATCCGGGTTTCCCCTTGAGCGATCGCCCCGAGCATCAAGGCCCGATGGGAAATTGACTTATCGCCAGGAACCCGGATTTTGCCGCTGAGGGCTATACCGTTGGCCGGCACAGTAATGGCGAGCTGCTGGTGGGGCGGCGAGGGTGTCAAATTTAATAGCGATGCAGTCATAGACATATGTGTGATGAGCCGCCAGCGATCATACGGTTAAGGCTTGCCTCAGGCAAGGGGCTGAGCCCCTTGACCAGGGTGAGAATTTGGCTTGACTGTAACAGGTTGCGCGATCGCCTTGCGTAATTGAGTAAGCTTATGGATACTAAATACAGTTCTTTTGTACTACTTCATGGAGGAGCAATGACATCCCCTCTAGTTACCTTTCAAATTAATATCGTTGATGGCTTACGTCTCGGTTGTTTGCAAGTGCCCCTGCTAGAGGTCGCTGACTGGCTCAACTTTTTAGTTGATCCTCACTATCGAGCCGATATTATCGCCGCCGAACAAGCGGGTGATCGCCTGCAAATTCATTTTGAAGCTAGCGAAGGACTTTACGCTTACTTAGAACATCGCTTGATGGCTACGCCCCTCGAAATGGCAGCTTAGGGAATGCGTTCCAAGCGAGCCATGAAAAAGCCATCCATATTCTGCTGGTGGGGCCAAATACGGATCCATCCCTGGGACGAAGCAAAGGCAGCGGCAGGTTCGTGCTCGGCTGGAGCCGCGATGCGCCACTGGGGATGCTCCGTAAGAAATTGCTGAATCACAGCTTCATTTTCTGCGGGATGTAAGGTACAGGTGGCGTAGACTAGCTGGCCCCCAGGTCTGACCCATGTCGCCGCCCGATTTAACAGTTGCTGCTGTAGAGTCGCCAACTCAGCGACAGACTCCGGAGTCTGCCGCCAGCGCGCATCGGCGTGACGATGTAGTGTACCGAGACCTGAGCAGGGCGCATCCACTAATACGCGATCGCCTTCAGTTTCAAATTTGGTGATGGCTGTACTATCGCCGGTACAGGTTTGGATGCAAGTTAGCCCCAGCCGTTGAATATTTTGAGAGACTTTTTTGAGGCGCGAGGCAGTGCGATCGCAAGCCCAGATCAATCCCTGATTTTCCATCAGTTCGGCCAGGTGTGTTGTTTTACCGCCGGGGGCGGCGCAGGCATCCACCACGAGCTGTCCTGGTTGCGGGTTGACTAGGGAGCTGACTAATTGGGCGCTGGCATCTTGAACGGTCCACCATCCTTCGGCAAATCCGGGTAGGGCCTGGATGGAGCCTGCCGCCTGGGGCAGACGTAAAGCTTGGGGCAAATAGGGGAGTGGTTCAGCCGCAATACCGGCGTCCGCCCATCTGCGCTGCAAGTCATCTCGCGATAGCTGCAGTGGATTAACCCGAATATCAATCGCTGGCGGTCGGTTGAACCATTCACAAAGGGCAATGGTTTCGGCCTCACTTAACTCATCTAGCCAAAGGGCAATGAGCCAATCCGGATAGCTGTGCTTTATCGCCAATGCTTGAGTGCGATCGCTCGGTAGCTGTAAGGGATCTTGCCCCTGCTGCTGAAGACGAATGTACTGCCTGAGAATGCCATTGACCACTCCAGAGAGCTTGGCCTTGCCAACTGTCTTGGCTAGCTCGACACTGGTGTTCACAGCCGCCGACTCGGGCACCTGAGTCAAAAATCTCAGTTGATAGAGCCCTAAATGCAGGATGACCCGTAAATCAACAGGTTGCTGCTGGGCAGTTTTTTTACCCAATTGATCGATCAGGGCGTCAAGGGTGCGCTGTCGCCGCACCGTGCCATAGACTAGCTCAGTGGCGAAAGCCCGATCAACTGAGCTGAGCTTGACTTTGGCCAGCCGTCGATGCAGCACCACATCGGCATAGCCACCGCGATGAATTTCCTTTAAAGCGTCAAATGCCAGCCGTCTGGCTGGCGAAGGCACAGATGATTGAGATGATGTAGTCACAAACTCGGTGCAAGTAAGAGCTATTTACTTTTGTTCTTTCGGCGGTTCGTAGGGGTCGGCGCGATCGCCTCCTGATCGCGCTTACGACGGCGGCGATCGCGCCATTCAGCAGCCGTGAGATAAACCACTCCGCCTGTCACGATAACCATTAGCACTACGGCTAATATAGCCAAAATCGAGAAAGCCTGGTTTTCGAGCGCTATCTCCATCATGCAAAATCAGTTACAACCACGTCTCAAATTTCGGTGTTTCAGAAGCCGTTACGCCCCCAAACCACCATTGAAAGTGAGAAAGTGAAAATAACCAATAGCGAAACCCAACCCAGCGTCAAAATATCCATAGATGTTTTAAAGCAAAAATTCACAGTGCATCAACCATCATAGGACAAAGCTACCCCTGCATACATGGCGATTTATCCGATGTCCGATTCTTCCTTTTCGTCTGCTGAGCGGCTGGAATCTGCAAAAGTCGCAATCACAGGAGGCCTAGCGACGGGTGTGATCAGTCTCGGGTTAATCCTGATCCACCGCCGCACTGAGATGCCTATAGCGATGAACTTTGTCCATCTCTGGACCAGTTTGTTGGGGCTAACGTTGCTGATCAACTGGCTCATTGTCGCCCTGTCGGGCAGTCTATTTGCGCTGACCTACCGCTATGCCATTCGTCAGGATGATAACGTGCAGCTCAAAGCTGGCGTCGTGGCTGCTTTTACATTGGTGCGGGGCTTGGCGCAAGTTGATGCTGGATCGGCAATCGCTCAGCACTTTTGGCCCTTTCTGGCAGCCTGTGGTGAAAGTTTGTTATTTTTTGGGGTCAGCGCTGCAATCCTCAATGTGGCCTTTGCCCAAAACTGGCTCAAGCGATTTGGCAAATGATCTTAACTGATTGAGGCAACAGCACGTTGCCAGGGCACTGGGCTGCCGTTGGGATATCACTTTCATCGGGCGGTCATGTCTGCTTCTGGTCGAGCAGTCGAGCCTGCTCTAGCGCTTCTTTTTCCCGAGCCCTTTGAATATATGGGGCCAACTGGTTAGACGTAAGACCCGATAGGATGCTGAGGTTATCCACATCCATTCCCCGGGTCAACATCTCAACACACCAGGTTTGTTTGGCTTGGGAGGGGACAATTGCTGTGGGCAAGTCGATATCGCCTGTCCAAGCTGACCACCGTTGCTCGAGGTCGGCAATCGCCAAGGGAGACGATGCGTCAGTCTCTGTCATGAACAGGTAAGGGCTATGGTCTTTGCGGCTCTTGAGCCACTTAGTTAGCGGATTGCTAGTGTACGAGCCGTACCGCTTGCCCAAAATCCATTGGTTGATCGCCACTTGACGCTCTCTAACCTGCAATGTTTGTTGAGTTTTAGTACTGAGGTGATGCGATCGCATCAGGCTAACCAGTTCACTCAAGGTCAGGCCCGCGCCAAACAGCACGTAAGCCAGAGCATAATCCTGGGGTCCGAGGGCTTTGGCTCGTTGCAACATTTCATGAACGATGGGGGCCGGTATATCTTGAACGGTTTCATCAATCTCCGGCGTCAGACAGGTCTGAGGCGATTGGAGGGGCATCGTTCCCCCCAGAAGTAGCGTTACCAGCCCCTGCAAAAAGTTTTCTCGATTTGTCCACAAATGGTGGTCATCGCTGGAGGATTCAATTACAACATAGCCCACTAGCAAGGCACCAAGATAACCGGATAATCGCTCTGCCGGAAACGTATCTGTGGGCATCGTTTGTTTCAGATAGCGAGCCACATAGCAGCTCGCCTCCTCAATTCTTTGCCCTAAAGCTCGACGGTTCTCGGCTGGAAACTGGTCAGCTTCACCGATCAGCGATCGCACAAAAGCAGGGGATTGTTCCAGAGCAGCGAGACATTCGCTGGCATAGGTATATAGCGCTTGCTGGCGATCGCTGGTGGCGATAACTTGCTCCATCAACCCCTCGCCAAGATTGCGAAACGTCGGTGCAGTCTGAATGACTGCCTGCAATAAACCATATTTATTACCGAAGTTGCGGAACAGCGTCACCTCATTGACTGCGGCCAAGTCGGCAATTTGCCGGGTCGTGGTTTGGCTGACCCCTTGTGACAAAAAGAGGGTCAAAGCTGCTTGGATGAGTCGATCTCGGGAAGAAGTCGCCATATAGCCTAGCAAGTGAAACTTGCAGTAAAGGAAATTATCAACGCTATTTAGCCCTTGCACTTAGAGCAAAAAGTCGCTACGCTAACTTCGTGCAAGTGACACTTGCTTTACGATAGCAGGTCGTTGCTGAAATTCAAGACTCGCGTATTTCTTTAACAATGACTTCAACTCGACTCTCAACGTCCCCGCAATATCAAGCCAAACTTGACTGGGGCGTGATTACTTTTTTTGGCATCGTGCATGCGATCGCCCTCTTGACCCCATTCTTTTTTTCCTGGTCAGCCTTGGGGATCATGCTGCTATTACACTGGCTGTTCGGGAGTATCGGCATCTGCTTGGGATACCACCGTCTGCTCAGCCACCGCAGCTTTCGAGTGCCCCGCTGGTTAGAATACATCGCCACGACCATCGGAGCTCTCGCAGCTCAAGGCGGCCCGATCTTTTGGGTAGGGGGCCATCGGCAGCATCACGCGTTTACAGAAGACCCCGAACGAGACCCTTACTCAGCAAAGCGGGGATTTTGGTGGAGCCACATAATGTGGATTTTGAGACCCCAAGAGGACTCATTTGTCTTTGAAAAATATTCAAAATATGCACCTGACTTAGCTCGGGAGGCATACTATCGCTGGCTTGATCGATTCTTCATTTTATTGCAAGTACCACTTGCGATTTTACTGTATGTGCTAGGGGGCTGGCCTTTTGTCCTCTATGGCGTGTTTGGCCGGGTCGTATTGCTATGGCATTCCACTTGGTTTGTCAACTCAGCCACCCACTGCTGGGGTTATCGTAACTTTAATGCTGAGGATAATGCGCGGAACCTCTGGTGGGTTTCCTTGCTCACCTATGGCGAGGGCTGGCACAATAACCACCATACATTTCCGCGATCAGCGCAAACCGGCTGGTATTGGTGGGAGATTGACATCACCTGGATGACTATTCGCTTACTCCAACGGCTAGGATTAGCCACGAAGGTCAAAAAGATTCCGATGTCCCATCGTCTCGACCGTCAGAGTCGGTGATGCTGTCTCTAGCGTAGGGTGCCGGTATTTTGCTCTAGCGTGCGATCGCACGCTAGAGAGCGATCCTCCTTTGAACTTCACCTGGGCAATCTATCTGTAAAGTTTCTGGTGGACCATCATTTAGCGCTGGCCTATGCAGAACTTTTAACGGTCGGGCGAACCCGTCAGCAGTTGCAGGGCAGTGCAAGGCAGAATAGCATTGCAGGCTAGTTTTTGAACTCTAGAAAGTAAGTTAAGAGCTAATCTAAATTAGAAAATATATAGTAAATTACCTGTTGCCAACGACCGATAGACGCACTGGGTCGTTTCAAGGTTCCCAAACGCTGTATTTTTATATTTTTAACTAGCATTTAATCTTTTCAAAAACCTCCCTTAGTCTTTGGACGGCTCGATTTTAACCTTGAAGCAGTAATTTACACGGTGGTTTTGAGTTTTGATGACTCCACGGAGTGTGTGTAATGTTTGCAAACAAGGTTAAATTTGCGGGTGCTTCTGTAGCACTAGCAACGACCATTGGTCTACTCGCCGTTTCTTCTTCTCAGTCTCAGGCACAAGACGGACTGATTTCGATTGATGGTTCTAGTACTGTCTTCCCCATAACCGAGGCGATGGCTGAGGAATTCATGTCTGATAACAGCGGTATCAACATCGTTGTTGGCGTTTCCGGTACTGGTGGTGGCTTCCGTAAATTCTGCGCTGGCGAAACTTCAATCTCCAACGCTTCCCGTCCGATTAAGGACGAAGAAATCGAGGCTTGCGCCGAGAATGGCATCGAGCCCATCGAAGTTTTGGTCGGTACTGACGCGCTAACCGTCGTTGTACCTCAAGACAGCACTGTTTTCACTGGCTCTAACCCCAACATCACCCTCGAAGAGCTAAATACTATCTGGTCTCCCGAAGCCGAAGGCAGTGTCACTCGTTGGAATCAAGTAGATTCTAGCTGGCCCAATGCTCCCATCAGCCTATTTGGCCCCGGTACTGACTCCGGTACCTTTGACTTCTTTACTGACGAAGTCAACGGCGAAGAAGGTGCTAGCCGAGCTGACTACACAGCTAGTGAAGACGACAATATCATCGTTTTGGGTGTTCAGCGTAACCCCAATGCAATGGGCTATTTCGGTCTGTCTTACTTCCTCGAGAATGAAGACACGCTCAAGGCACTGAGCGTTGATGGTGTGGCTCCCACGCCTGAAAATGCTAAGAACGGTGACTATGCGCTAGCGCGTCCCCTGTTCATCTACATCAACCCTTCAGAGCTCGATCGCCCTGAAGTTGAAGCTTTTGTCAACTACTACCTCGAGACTGCCCGTGACACCACTCTGGTAACTGCAGTCGGCTATGTACCGCTGACTGAAGATGAGTACAACGAAGAGATTGACAAGCTCTAAGCGTTGTTCTTACAGCTAAGTTGCTGGTTGTTCTTACAGCTAAGTTGCTGATTGACTAACAACCCCCAGGGCAAGCTTATTTTGTCCTGGGGGTTGTTATGAGTAGCGAGGAGCTCATCTCTGGACAATGGCTAATACCGAATACACCAGACTAATACTCAGCGGGTTATTTCCTTTAGTCATCCAGCTGGTCCGTCGTGTTTCGAGCTTAAGGGGTTTGCTAGGTGGTTGCTAACGAGAGTCAGTCTAAAGATGTCTGGATTGCGCTAGCAACCTCAGCTGGCCTGTTTGCCGGCATCCCTTCTCCAACTCCAGCAGGTATTGCGATCGATGGGGCTAGGCTCCTATTTCACATTACTGAGGCGATCGCGACAGAGTTCATGGCAGAGCATGAAGATGTCGATATCATGGTCGATCGCTCCAGCACTGGACGGGGGATGCAAAAGTTCTGCGCGGGGGACATCGACATAGCAAATGCCTCTCGGCCCATCTACGAGCGGGAGCTTGAGGTTTTTGCTAGCAATGGGATTGAGCTGTTTGTTGCCGTCGATGCGGTCATCGTAGTTACCTCGGCTCAAAGTCCCTTTTTGGAGACTGTTTCTACGCAAGCACTCAATCAAATCTGGGCTCCTGAGGCTGAAGGCACATTCACGCATTGTAACCAAGTTAACCCTGAGTGGCCTCGCCAACCCATCACCCTGTTTGCTCGTGGGGCGGACTCTGGCACATTTGATGTTTTCACAGGCGAAATCAATGGAGAGAGAGGAGCTAGCCGTACAGACTACACCGTGGCCGATAACGATGAGCTAATTGTAAAAGCCGTAGCCTCTGAGCCTAATGCCATGGGTTACTTGTCACTGCCCTACTATTTGGAAGATGCTGAGCGGCTGAGAGCCTTGAGCATTGATGGCGTTGAGCTTAGCATCGAAAATATTGCGGCTGGGGAGTATCCCTTAGCCCGCCCCCTGTTTGTCTACGTCAATGCCGGATTGCTCAATAATGAAGACGTTCGGAGCTTTATCGAATACTACTTACAAGCCGCCAGAGATACTGCGTTGATTACTGAGAACGGGGCACTGCCTTTGACTGCGGTTGAATATGACTTTCTTCTGGAGAGCCTCTAGTTCGATGCCTTTCTAGGCAGAGATAGCAAGCCCCAAATGCGACCCCCAACGCCTGTCATTCAGGGAATAGGCCGCATAAAGTCATAGAGTAGCCCAATTCGGTGCGGAAGGAAGACTGAAGATTAATTCGAATTTGACACGTCGCGCCAACGGTTTTGATAGCCCATTTAGCAGTTCACCGATATCCATAGCGTTATTCTCTTATTGGCATGCCGAACACAGAGACCTTGGAAAAGCAAACTCCACAGGAGCCAGTACCCGCGAAAGTAGCCACCCGCAAATGGCGCTGGCAGATGTTGATTGCGCCCCTGATGGGGATCTCTGTGGCTCTCCACATTGCCCTGTTATTTGTGCCGCTGCCCACCCCTGACGAAGCTGAGGAGGCAGAGACAGAAGAGGAGGTCGAAGAGGAAGAAGAGGCGCCCGTGGATATTCTCACGCCGTCGGAGTTGCCGGCCCCGGAGCCCCCCCCCGAAGAGCCCCCCCCGGAACAGCCTCAGCCATCACAGCCAGAAACTCCTGCCCCACCAGCAGAGGTGCCTCCGCCCCCAGATCCGGAGCAAGTTCAACCAGCGCCGGATCCGGCACCAGAGGAAGATGTCTTTCCTGAAGAAGACGATTTTCCGGAGGAGCAGGGAGGCGGGTCGTTTGACCCAGCACGGCAAAGTGCTTTGGCTGGAGGTGGACGGCAAAATCTTGGCAGCACTGAGTTTGGTAGCCTGAACCAAGGTGATCCCGGATTGATTGCCGCCTACATCGATCAGGATGGTTTAAAAGGCGGCGTAGATCCGGGATGCTTTTTTGCCGAGATTGATCCGAGTCCTGATACGGGCGGGCTAACGCCGGTAAATGGAGTCATCGACACTGTTGTCGTCACGCAAAATATCGATTACGTTCCCGAGGTGCTGTGCAATAGCGGCTATTGTACTAGCCAGGCTCTGGTGGGAGAATTTTGTGGTGCTCGCTTGTATGAATTGCAAGATAACGGCGTACCGCAATTATATGCGTCGCTGATGGAGCCGGGCGGCGATCGTGGTGGTGGCGCGGTAGTGGTTGCCCTATGGACGTCTGACCCGAGATAGCGATGGTTGATCGGGTTCTATGCACGGAACTTGATCTATCACTAACCTCAGTTCCGGTTGCCGCATCGTTAGCCTTGTTTGAGTTTTATCTATCCACACTTCCCTGCCCAAAATGGTCCAAGATAGCAAAACGCTGAAGTCGCCCCCCCGGTCCAAAAAGGCGTCGCCTCAATATTGGCGCTGGCTACTCGCACCCATGCTGCTAGTTTCCGTCGGGCTACATGGTCTGGTCTTGTTCACACCGGTGGGGCCCTCCGATGACGATCTACTGCCGCCGCCGGATCCGGAAGAAGACGGTATCGCGATTACCAAGATTGATGCACCTACGCCGCGGGTCTCTACTCCGCCGACAAACGCTGGCACCGTCAAAACTGCGCCTCAAACTCAAACCGCTGCCCGCCCATCGGGGGCAACTACCGCATCTAGGCGATCGAGTGGTGCCGCTCAAGGGACTCGCTCTAACAGTCAAAGCAGTGTTTCGTCCCAGCGCAGCCGCGCTTCGGGCACCTCTGCGCAACCACAAGTACCTGACTTGTCAGATGTGCCCTCCGCTGACAACCCGAATCCGCCCAATCCTGACGTAGGACGCTCGACTAGCGGTATCGGCAGGACTCCCGGGGCCAACACCGCATCAGGGCCGACGCCCTTTGAGCAATACATTGCAGTATTTGCGGAATATAACGGCGTCAAGGTTTCGGACGAGGATGCCGCCGCGGCGCAAATGACCTGGCTGGAAAGTTTTAGCGATCGCGGGGCGGAATTTACTAATTTAGAAATTGAGCCACTGGACGGCTTGGATCCCCTGCCCTACGAAGCCAACATTTGCTTACCCAGTGCTCCCCGTAAAGCCCAACTGCTGGTGCTAGTGGATGCTGAGGGCACAGTGGATCCTTATCAACCCTTTGTACAGCGAACAGGTTACCGTAACTTTGATAATGCCGCCGCTGATCAAATCAGACAATATAGCTTCCCTGATACCGATGAGCCCAAGGCCTATCTGGCAGAGGTCAGCGTCGATTATGACGCCGATGGCTGTGAGTGGCCCCCCGATGTCGATAAGGTGCCGGCTGAATATTTTGCTGTTTTGGATCAGTACGTGGGGCCCGATCTGACGACGCCGAGGGATGCCAAAGCGGCCCAAGAGCGTTGGATAAAATCCTTGGAGGAGGCAGAAAACGTCGACCTGCCCTCTGAAGGGGAACTGATGGCCGAAGAATTTGAAGACTTTGAGCCAGAGGTTCCTTATCCAGTGGAGATTTGCTTACCCATTGAGCCTAAAGATGCAGAGTGGGGTGTAGTGGTCAATCCCGATGGTAGTTTGGTCAACGAACCTTTCCAGATTCGCTCTACGGGATATCAAAACTTTGATGAAACCGCTAAGGAACTGGTGTCAACCTTTGAGTTTCCCGAAGCCGAATCGGTCAAGCTATATGTGATTGAGGTCGAGGTCGATTACAACAGCGTTAATTGTCAGCCCACCGATTCAGACTCATTTGAGGTTTCCGACAGTCGTACCACAGCGGCAAATGCTGACCCAGGCAACCCATCGGCTAGCGGCGGTTCACCGGAATCAGACCCGGCGGAGACGACAGGCGAGGCGATCGCCTTTGACCCTGCGCAACAAACCCAACTCATTGACAACGGTCGCGAACAAATTGAAGCCTACCCCGCCGGCAGTCTCAACACCCAATTAGAAATTGCTGCGGCCTCGTTGCAAATCGGTTGGCCAGAGGATATCGACCAAAGTTGTTTCCTAGCCGATATTTCTGAGACAAGTTTCGTCCCGGTTGAAGCCGCCGCCGATGCGCTGATCCTGTCGGAAAATTCCGAGTTTGTGCCGCTGACATTAGGGCGGGCTTACCAAGTTGAACCCAGCGATGCTGGCGAGTACTGCGGTGCGCTGCTGCTACAGATGACGGTAGTTGGCACGCCTCAGCTATACGCTTCAATCGTTCCTTTTGGCAGTGGTGGGTCTAATACCCTCGTGGTTCTGTGGACTGCTGATCCGCGAGAACAGTAAAAGCTTCTATGGTTTTAACTGATAGTTAAGCACCAGCACTCCAAGACGCTTCGGAAGGTTTAGAGGCGATCGCGATCGGTCAGAATTTCGTAGCCGGTTTCTGTGACTAATACCGTGTGCTCAAACTGAGCCGATAGTGAACGGTCTAAGGTAACGACGGTCCAGCGATCGCCTAGCGTCCGAGTATGCTTTTTACCCGCATTCAAAATGGGCTCAATCGCTAGGGTCATCCCTGCTTGGAGGGTAACATTGGGCAATTGCCGAGTGCGACAATTAAAGACCGACGGCGGCTCGTGCAGGTTACGGCCTACACCATGGCCAACATAATTTTCGACGATGCTGAAGCCAGAGCCCACGGTGGCATCTTCAATTGCGCCCGCAATGTCTAACAAGGTATGCCCCGCCTTGACCTGCCGGATGCCAGCATACAAACAAGCCTCAGCCGTTTGGATCAATGCCTGAGCCGTTGCGGAGACCGTGCCCACCGGAATCGTAATACAGGAGTCACCGTGAAATCCTTGGAAGTAGGCCCCGGTGTCTACTTTCAACACATCCCCTGCGCGGATCACCTTATTGACCCGAGGAATGCCGTGGACGACTTCATCATTTAAGCAAGCGCAAATGCTACCCGGAAAGCCGTGATATCCCTTGAAGCTGGGGGTTGCGCCCAGAGCCCGGATGCGACTTTCTGCATAAGCGTCCAGATCAGCCGTTGTCATTCCCGGTTCGACCCGGTCAACAATCTCTTTAAGCACCGTAGCCACAATGCGGGAAGCCTCTCGCATAACTAGGATCTCGGTCTCAGTTTTGATCTCAACGCCACGGGAGCGGCGACGACTGACCGATTTGCGATTAGGACGAGACAACAATTGAGATAGCAGATTCATGGAAAGTAACGAGATCGCGAACAAAGCAAAAATGTGGACGGCAAAGTCTGCCTGATCATTCAGAGTGTAAATGCAAGCTACCATTGAGCTCTATGCTAGGAACACTCCGTCTAGCAGTGTAGCTTGCCGGCTCGATCAGCGGTGAGCCTGGACCTTGGCAGCCACACGACATTCTTGCCAACATTTGCCCGAAGGGACTAGACGTAACTCCATCTCCTGTCCTATCATTAAAGACTGTGCGCTTTTTTCCAAAAACCATGAATGCTGAGCAAGCTATTCGTTCGCTAGAAGCGGACCATATCAAAACTGATCTTCCCGAAATTTTTGTCGGCGACACCGTTCGCATCGGTGTTAGCATCCAAGAAGGGGGCAAGGAACGAGTCCAGCCCTACGAGGGCACTGTCATTGCCATGCGCAATGGCGGCATTAATGAGTCGATTACAGTCCGCCGAATTTTTCAAGGGGTTGGAGTTGAGCGAGTTTTTCTCGTTCATGCACCTCGGATCGCCAACATTAAGATCATACGTCGGGGTAAAGCGCGTCGGGCGAAGCTGTACTATTTGCGCGATCGCGTGGGTAAGGCAACCCGCCTCAAGCAGCGGTTTGACCGCAGTCTCTAAACGCATCGCGAAGCTATCCGTGATAGCATAAAAGCCCCGTGGGGCTGCCACATGCGTCCTTAGTTCAGTTGGTAGAACGCAGGTCTCCAAAACCTGATGTCCGGGGTTCGAGTCCTCGAGGGCGCGCTGGTCTAATAACACGCTGACCCAAAGGTTTGACAAATCTTTGGGTCAGGTGATGTTTTAGAAGTGATATCAAGGTTTAGGGTGTAGAGCAAAATTTATTGCTTTGCGATTAGACGATTAGGTAGGGCGATACCGTGGCTAAGAAAGAAGCTGATAAACAGGAAAGTACTCGTGAGGTGACTGTCAAGGCGTCATCACCCGGGGAAAACAATGCCGTGGCTTTCGTGAAAGGTACGAAGGATGAGCTAGCCAAGGTCGTGTGGCCGTCTCGTCAACAGCTCATCAGCGAGTCAGCTGCCGTCATTCTGATGGTGAGCCTTTCAGCGACGTTAATTTATTTGATTGATCAGTTATTTGGCTGGGCATCTAGGCAGGTATTCTAAATGGTTTCGGAAGCAGACTTTAACGGCGGTAGTGACTTAGACCACACTGAGGAAAGCGGCGAAGAAAAAAAGAAAAAGCCGGCCCGGTGGTACGCTGTGCAGGTTGCTTCAGGCTGTGAAAAGAAGGTCAAAGCGAGTCTGGAGCAGCGTTTACAGACCCTTGATGTCGCAGACCGAGTTTTGCAAATTGAGATTCCTCAGACGCCTGTCAAAAAGGTGCGCAAAGACGGTTCTCACACTAATGTTGATGAGAAAGTTTTTCCGGGCTATGTACTCATCCGCATGATGATGGATGATGATGCCTGGCAGGTGATTAAGAATACGCCCCATGTCATCAACTTTGTCGGTGCTGAACAGCGCCGTGCTTATGGTCGAGGCCGAGGGCACGTGAAACCCATGCCTTTGGGTCGCGCAGAGGTTGAACGGATCTTCAAGCAGACCCAAGAGCAGCAGCCTGTGGTCAAGGTTGATATGGATGCGGGCGATCGCATTTCCGTCCTCTCCGGACCCTTCAAGGACTTTGAGGGTGAGGTTATTGAGGTGAGTCCAGAGCGTAGTAAGCTCAAGGCTTTGCTATCTATCTTTGGGCGTGACACCCCAGTGGAATTAGAGTTTAATCAGGTACAAAAAGAGAGTTAATCGATGGCGAAGAAGGTAGTTGCACTGATTAAGTTGGCAATCCCAGCCGGGAAAGCCACCCCTGCCCCGCCAATTGGCCCGGCTTTGGGTCAGCACGGGGTCAATATTATGGCGTTTTGCAAAGAGTACAACGCTAGAACTGCCGATAAGGCTGGTTTGGTGGTACCCGTAGAGATTTCGGTGTTTGAGGACCGAAGCTTTACCTTTATTTTGAAGACGCCCCCTGCATCGGTACTGATTAAAAAAGCGATCGGTATTGAAAAGGGTTCAGGCCAGCCCAATCGGGAAAAAGTAGGTTCCATTACCCGTGCTCAACTCAAAGAGATTGCGGAAACCAAGATGCCTGACCTCAATGCCAATGACGTCGAAGCGGCTATGCGCATCGTGGAAGGCACTGCCCGTAACATGGGTGTGACCGTTGCTGACTAAGATTTCTTAGTTGGCTTTGCCAAATGACACTGATTACATTATCTGGGGCAGAGGCTGAGCTTCGTGATGACCCCGAGGAGAAAGAAAATGGCTAAGAAAGTTTCGAAGCGCTTACGAGAGCTGCAAGCTAAGGTCGAAGATCGTCCTTACGAGCCCATAGAGGCTTTGGCATTACTCAAGGAAACTGCCACGGCAAAGTTTTCTGAGTCGGCTGAAGCCCATATCCGTTTAGGCATTGATCCTAAGTACACGGACCAGCAGCTAAGAACGACAGTAATCTTGCCCAAAGGAACCGGTCAAACTATTCGTGTAGCGGTGATTGCCCGTGGCGAAAAAGTAGCCGAAGCAACCAACGCCGGAGCGGATCTTTCTGGGTCTGAAGAGCTGATTGATGAGATCCAGAAGGGCATGATGGACTTTGACGTTTTGATTGCGACGCCAGATATGATGCCCAAAATCGCTAAGCTGGGCCGTCTACTGGGGCCTCGGGGATTGATGCCTTCGCCCAAGGGGGGAACTGTGACCGCCGATTTACCCACAGCCATTGAAGAATTCAAAGCGGGTAAGTTAGAGTTCCGAGCTGATAAGTCCGGTATTGTCCATGTTCAGTTTGGTAAAGCAACTTTTGACTCCGAAGATTTGCTGACCAACCTAAAGGCGTTGCAGGAGTGCGTTGACCGCAACAAGCCTTCCGGGGCAAAAGGACGTTATTGGCGAACTGTTTATGTTTCTGCTACAATGGGGCCTTCCATTGAAGTGGACATAAATGCCCTGCGTGACTATAAGTTGGCAGAGGCAGCTTAGCTTTTGTTGATATTTGAGGAATACGTTTCGGAAGCCAATTCAACCTCAAATTGAATTAGTAACCGTAGATAGTAGGCAACTAATTAAGTCCTACCGAGGTTCAGAAGTCTTTTAGATCAGGTGCTTACCGTTTGTCGGTCGAGGGCCTTGTCTGAGACTTTCAAGCCTCGGTGTTGAGCTGAGGCTTTTTTAATGCCAATTTTTCAGATAGCAACAAAGGCTTGATTGACGACTGGATCTCAACCCAAAAGGAGGTGAGACCGATATGGGTAGAACATTCGAAAACAAAAAAGAAATCGTTGCCGAACTGCAAGGGTTGTTAAGCGAAGCTCAATTGGCTATGGTGATTGACTTTAAGGGTTTATCAGTAGCTGAAATTACGGATTTGCGCGATCGCCTGCGGGAAAAAGGCGCAATCTGCAAGGTGACTAAAAACACCTTAATGCGGATCGCGGTGGAAAACGATGAAAACTGGCAGCCGATGACGCAATTCCTTAAGGATTCGTCAGCGTTCTTGTTGGTTCAGGATGATTTGGGCGGGGCTATCAAAGCCTACAAATCCTTTCAAAAAGACACTAAGAAGACCGAACTTCGCGGTGGCGTCATGGAAGGGAGGGCCTTGACCAATGCCGATCTAGATGCAATCACTGAATTGCCAACAAAAGAAGAGCTTATTGCTCGGATTGCCGGTGCTATCAATGCCATTCCAACCAAATTGGCAGTGGGAACCAATGCGGTACCCAAGCAGCTGGCCGTTGGCATCAAAGAGGTTCCAGCATCTTTGTCGAGAGCACTCAAAGCTGTATCCGAAAAAGAGCAAGACGCCGCCTAGAGTGGCCTGTATTTGCTTTGTTTAACTGTTCCGTCATGTGTATTTAGGAGAATTTCCATGTCTGCAAAAACTGATCAAATCCTCGAAGAACTCAAGTCCCTTTCCTTGCTAGAAGCTTCTGAGCTTGTCAAGCAGATTGAAGAGGCTTTCGGAGTTGACGCTTCTGCTTCTGGCGGTGGTGGCATGATGATGATGCCCGGTATGATGCCCGGTGCTGCTGGCGGTGGGGCTGAGGCTGAGCCCGAAGAAGAGAAGACCGAATTTGACGTGGTCCTTGAAGAAGTACCTTCTGACAAGAAGATTGCTATCCTCAAGGTTGTCCGCGGCTTGACTGGTCTTGGCCTCAAAGAAGCTAAGGAAATTGTTGAGTCTGCGCCCAAAGCCATCAAAGAAGGCGTTGCTAAAGATGACGCCGAAGATGCTAAAAAGCAGCTCGAAGATGCAGGTGCCAAAGTTGCGCTTAAGTAATACTTTGCTTGCCCTGCAAGTTGCTAATATTTGCAGCGTAGCCTTGGTTTAAACCTAGAAAATCGCAGTTCACTAGCTATCTCAGCTAGTGAACTGTTTTTATTGGTTGGTTAAGGCAATGGCTAATCGTAACCTGCTCATTGATAGCGCATCAGTTTAATAGGCTGATTGGCCCTTCTCACCAAGGGAAAGCAAAGCTGTCAAAACTAACCCAATACAGTTTCAAGTTTCCCAGTGTCAAACGTGGCAACGCTTTCGGCGAGAGCTTAGCTTGGGCTAGGCAGTCGGGGAAAACGGTCCGGTCATGCCCCAATCCAATGGCGAAACAGACACCTGCTGGCCAAAGCTGTCAGCACTGTGAGATAGACCGATTCAAAAGGAATTATGCTGAACGGAGAGAGAGGGATTCGAACCCTCGTTAAGGTTGCCCCTAAACAGCATTTCCAGTGCTGCGCCTTCAACCACTCGGCCATCTCTCCAAATTATTGTGGTTGAGCATATTGGACTCAATCACAGGCTTTCATGTTACCAGAAAATGCAGCACTGAATGAGCGATCGCCCAAAAACTCCATGCGTCTTCTGTCTGAATTCTCAAGTACCAAGCCAGTTCGGGAAGTTGAGAATGCTCATATGCAAACTCCAAATTCCTATGAGAGCATAGATGTAGCAGGAGTTGAATTCACTCCTTACCATCGTCTTATTTGAAATATTGAACCTCAGCATGACTCGTTTCCATCGAATCAACATTCATCATCGCGAATGCGACGCTCACTACACGGTTGAGGTCCCGGAAGATCGCTACATCTTACAAACCGCAGAAAACCAGGGGGCAGACTTACCATTTGCCTGCCGTAATGGAGCTTGCACTACCTGTGCGGTCAGAGTTTTATCGGGTCGACTAGAACAGCCAGAAGCGATGGGGCTTTCTCCTGACTTACGTGAGCGGGGCTATGCTCTGCTCTGTGTAAGTTATCCACGCACAGATCTAGAGGTAGAAACTCAGGACGAAGACGAGGTTTACGAACTACAGTTTGGCCGATACTTTGGCAAAGGCAAAGTCCGATTTGGTTTGCCCCTCGAAGACGATTAGTAACGGATGTCCGGGCATACTGCATAAAGCTGAGGCGACTGGGCTTAGTGAAGCTGGGCTCAGCCGCTCGCTACTAGGCACTACGGCGGGGCAACTGTTATGAATTTGCCTAAATTTATGCGCTATTGTCGCTATTGGGTCCGGGGAGGCACGCTCGTTGTCTTGCTGAGCTTGTTTTGCTTGACCAGCTATTCCCAAGAGCAAGACTTAACCGCGACAGTTGATTACGCCAAAAGTGGCAATACGCTGGAGCTGCTGTATGCACTTGCCCCCGAACTGCCGATAACGACCATTCGGCTAGCGGCCATCGAAGCGCCTGACCGGGAACAGTCGCCTTGGGGCGAGCAAGCCCGCAATTGCTTGGCGAATTTGCAGGATGAAATCATTCGACTAGAGCCCGTTGAGAATACTCCTGATGCCTATAATCGCCTGTGGGCCTATGGTTGGCTCCAGGACTCGCTAATCAATGCAACATCGCTGGCACAGGGATGTACCTATTTGGCAGAGCCTGGTCAGCAGACCGGTCAACATTATCAGCAGCTGTTATATGCTCAAGAGCAGGCCCGGCTGCTGGGACTAGGCATTTGGGACCCCAACAATCCCCTAAGAGAAACGGCTGCGGCGTTTCGTCGGCGATCGCGTTCCCCTTAAACTATGGATAGTCAGTACGGGGAGAGAAATGACTGAAGTCAGCGACCACGAGTTACAGCGCTTTTTAGACATTGCCACCGAGGCGGCCCTCTCAGCAGGAGCAGTCCTGCAATCCTACTGGGGTGAATTACAACATATCGAACAAAAGGGGCGACCGGGGGACCTCGTCACCGAGGCCGATAAAGCTGCCGAAGCCGTTGTGTTAGAAGTTTTAGATCGTCACCTACCGGATCACCCAATTTTGGCGGAGGAATCGGGCGCAGTCAGAACCCAAGCAAACAGCCCTTTTCTCTGGGCCATTGATCCGCTGGATGGCACGACCAACTACACCCACCAATATCCTTTTTCCGCAGTATCCATCGGGCTGCTAATCGACGGATATCCAGCCGTTGGAGCGATCTTTGATCCCTTTCGCGAGGATCTCTTTCGAGCTGCGAGCGGCCAAGGGGCAACCCTCAATCGGCGACCCATCGAGGTTTCCAACACGGAGCGTCTAGCCGATAGTCTATTGGTTACCGGATTTGCCTACGATCGCCACGAGCGGATCGACAATAACTATGCTGAGTTTTGCCAACTGACGCACTTGACCCAAGGGGTACGCCGGGGCGGAGCCGCCTCTATCGACTTGGCCTATGTCGCCTGCGGTCGGCTAGACGGCTATTGGGAGCGTGGGCTATCACCCTGGGACTTGGCCGCTGGGGTCGTCTTGGTGGAAGAGGCTGGGGGGCAGATTTCCGCCTATGATGAAACTGCCTTTGACATTCAGTCAGGGCGAATTTTGGCAACCAACGGTCGAATTCACACTATTCTGAGTCAAGTGTTAAAACAAGTGAAACCGCTAGAAAATTTTCAACCGATTGAAATCAGCGAATAATGCATCGCCTGTTGAGTATAGTCATCGTTGCAGTAGTCATTTCACCAGTTGATTGACTGAAATTGCTCTATATTCATTCGCGTAGCGCGATTCCACAGACAGCCGTTAGGAGCATGCCAATTTAGGCGGGGGAGAAAGCCGACAGCTATGAATATTGAAAAGGGATTATTCCAATTTGATCTCACGGATTATCACGCTATTTTAGGGGTTTCTCTAGACGCTGACGCCAAAACGATTCGGAAGCGCTATCTCAAAATTGCCCGCAAACTGCATCCCGATAGTCTGCGATCAGGGACGGAAGCCGATCGCCAGCGAGCCAATGAGCTGCTGTCTAAATTAGTGAACCCGGCCTACGAAACATTGACCCAGGAAAAGGCCATGGTGGAGCATAAGATTGTGCTGCGGATGCGGGGAGAGCAGCTGAATCGCCAGCAAACAGTCGCTTTCGAATCGGCAGCGGCAAAAGCAATCGTCGGTAGCAGTAATGCTGCCCCGATGTATACAAATCAATTAAAGGAACTGGCCGATGCGCAATATGAATCTTTGGAGTCGGTCCTAGAGGTCACCGGGCAAATTAGCGAGCTGAACTTGGCCTATCTGATGACGACGGCTAGCCCGAACGGTGGCGCGACGGCTGCGAGCGCAACGGCCGCTCCCGCTAGCGGTGAATCGAGCGCAACGGCTGGAGAGACGGCCACAGCGGAGTCAAGTCAGCCTAAGGCAGCGGCGACGCCGCCACCAGCCCCGCGAAGGCGGCGAGAATCTATTATGGATAGCTATCTCAATCGAGCAGCTGAGTTTGCCCTGCGGAAGAACTATTCCCAAGCCATTTTGGAGGTGCGAGAAGCCGTCAAGTCACAGCCTCAAAACGGTCGCTGCCATGGCCAGCTTGCCGCGTATTATTTTGAAGCCGGACAGACCAAAATGGCTAAAATCCATTTAAAGCGAGCGATCGAGCTCAATTACAGCGGCGACCTAGTGACCGAGCTCGAAGCCAAGCTGAATAAATCGACGGCGAAGCAAGCCGACCAGAATAGCGCGAAGAAAGCTCCGGCTAAGTCTAAAGGTGGCTTATTTGGATTGTTTGGAGGAAAGCAAAATAAATGAGCTATCAGCCGCCGATAGGAACCCGTGATCTATTGCCCTTGGATGTAGCCCAAAAATATTGGATTGAAGGGCGATTAGAGCAGCTTTTTCAGCGCTGGGGATATCATCGCATCATTACTTCCACCGTAGAGAGCCTCGATACTTTGATGGCGGGGGGCGCGATCGCCCAGTCGTCGGTGATTCAGCTCCAGGGTGACGGGGCTGAACGCTTGGGCCTGCGACCCGAGCTGACTGCCTCAATTGCCCGGGCGGCCGTCACTCGTATGGCACAGGTAACTTATCCCCAGCGACTGTATTACACGGCCAATGTCTTTAGCCGCGCCCCAAAAGGTAGCCATGCCGGTCAGCGGGAGTACTACCAAGCTGGGGTCGAGTTACTAGGCACCCGCGGCACCCTGGCCGATGCGGAAATCCTGCGTTTGTTCCTGAGCTGCCTCAAAACGCTGCAGCTCACCGATTGGCAATTGATTGTGGGTAATGCCGGGCTAACGCGATCGCTGCTGGATTTTTTCCCGGATTCATTGCGGGGGACCGTGCGGGACGCCATCGCCCAGTTGGATCGCATTACGCTGGAAACGCTAGATCTGCCCGCAGAACTGCAGGCGCGAGCTTTGCAACTGATGGATTTGCGGGGTCGCCCCCAAGACGTTTTGCAGGCGGTCAGCCAGATGGGACTGACCAGCGAACAACGGGCCATCGTGAACGAGCTCAAGTCGCTGGTGGAACTCTTGCAAGATGCGGACCACGTACCGCCCTTCATTCTCGATTTGAGTTTAATTCAGTCCTATGATTACTACACTGGGGTGGTGTTTGAGGCCGTCGCCCAGACGCCCCAGGGGCGGCAAGTGATGGGCAAAGGGGGACGCTACGACCATTTACTCGGGGTGTTTGACCCTAAGGGCCGCAGCTATCCGGGAATCGGATTTATGCTCAATGTGGAAAATCTGCATCAGGCGCTACTCGGGACTGGATGTTTGCCCGCAGCAACCCCAGCCAGCGATTGGCTGATTGTGCCCAAGACGCCTCAGGCGGCGATCGCCGCTTTCCAATACGCTCAAACGATCCGTGAGGCGGACGCTGTGGTCAGAGTTGAGCTCTACCTTGAGCCCGAAGATGAGCCTGAGACAATTCGCCAGCGGGCCCGCGATCGCCATATCAGCCGCATTGCCTGGATTACTGAAACCCAGGCTCCTGAGATCGAAGCGGTAGACTAAAGAAAGCATTATTTTCCCATCGGAGAAAGTAATGTATTGAGGCGCAGCAAAAGAGAGGACACCATGGCCCACACGATCGTGACAAATGTTTGTGAAGGGGTAGCTGACTGCGTGGATGCATGCCCGGTGGCATGTATTCACGATGGCCCCGGTAAAAATAAAAAAGGGACTGACTGGTATTGGATTGACTTTTCCACCTGTATCGACTGCGGCATCTGCATTCAAGTCTGCCCGGTAGAAGGGGCCATTTTGCCGGAAGAAAAGCCAGAGCTACAGGAAACGCCAGCGTAGTCAGCGAGCGATAGAGACTTAAGACCAGCAGATGTTGAGCCGGCACAACGCGAGATTACCGTCGGCTAAGTCAGTCACACTTGCTCCAAAGTTTAAATTGCCCCCTCACAATTTCTTTTTTAGAAGAAGTTAACTCAATCTGACTGAGATTTCCGGGGGCTTTGGGGCATTATGAATTTGTCGAAAGACACCTAAGCACAACCTAAATCTAACTTCCTATATCTAATTCCCCCCTGTGCCCTTGGTGCTGGGGGTTATTCCCTTTAAAGGGGCCTTGCGGTTTTATCTCATTCTCGCCTTTTGATTAGCCGTTGTTATGGCTGAAACGTCGCTGGCCCGCTTTCAACGCCTGTATTGGGCTCGCGATCGCTCAGACTAAGTTAATAAGAATTCCGAAGCAACGGACCGCTTTCTCCAGAAAGGCAGAGGCGAGTACTGTACTGGTATCTCTATGGTGAGAACAGGAGAGAAGTGAGGCAACCAAGCGCAACTACATGCTGAATTTTCCTGACAATGACCTATCTCTAATTAGTCAAGGGAGTGGCACGCCTACCCTGGTATTTTTGCATTACTTCAGTGGAGCGGCTGCGAGTTGGCAATGGGTAACTGAGGACTTAAAGGCGGACTTTCGCTGTGTCGCGTTAGATCTGCCGGGCTTTGGAGCAGCACCACCGTTAGCGTCCCCGACCCTAGAAAAGTACAGTGAATTTGTCCGCCAGGCGATCGCTCAAATCGGCATTGATGCCTGTGTGCTGGTAGGCCATTCGATGGGCGGAAAAATCGCCCTTAAGGCTGCCGCTGATTGGTCATCGGCAACTCCTCGTTTAGAACAGGTCATTTTGGTCGCTCCTTCGCCTCCGACCCAAGAGCCCATGCCGCCAGAAGAGCGCGATCGCTTATTGACAGACCACCATCAATTTGAGGTTGCCGCGACTACCGTTGATAGCGCGACAAAACAGCCTCTGCCAGAACTGCGTCAAAAGTTGGCTGTGCGCACCCACGTTCAGGCCGAAGATCGGGCCTGGCGCTGGTGGCTGTGTGAAGGGATGAACCACTCCATCGCGGAGCAACTCAGTGACATTAAAGTGCCTGTAACGGTAATTGCATCTCCAGAAGATCCCGTCATTCCCTGGGAAACGATTCAGCAAGAAGTCATTGATCTGGTACCTAGCTCGAAGCTATCTGCCATCAAGGGTGTGGGTCACCTGATCCCCTTAGAAGTTCCTAAAGAGTTGGCGAGCCGGATCCGACAAGCCATTACAATTTAGTTAGCGTTGGGTTTAATTCCCTTTAAAAGAGCGATCAAGGCCTCGGATAAAGCCGCCCCATCAACTGAAGGACGAAGTCTGCTTGATTTAGCTTCAATTACAAGCGCTCACACCTCTCAAACATTCACTTTTTAGTTGATACGGTTGCCGGCCCATGTCCCAATTGCAGGTCGTTTTAGTTTCCCTTACCGATGATCAGCAAAGGCTAGATGATTATCTGTCTAGGTATGCTGGGCGGCTTTCGGTTACCCATTATTCTGCAACCCACGAAACGATAGAGGTCGTCCTTACCCAAGTCTGGCAGCAGTCTCCTGCCGCTGTATTAATTGACGATGCCGATGGGGAGGATGCTGTTTTTGCGGCGCTCAAAAACTTCCGCCCCACGACTGAGGCACATGCACCGGCTGTATTGATGCTGGGACCTAATGATGTTCGCCGGGCGGTACGGGCAATAAAAGCGGGGGCTGATGACTATCTAAACCGGGGTGAACTCACCGCAGAGCAACTCATGGCGGCACTTGAGACCTGCTTGACCAGGCATCAACCGCCGATACCGATCGCTAATAGTGGGGCTCCATCGGCGGTGACCACAGCGCCGACGTGGTTGCCTCACCTCGTTGAGCGTATGCCGACGCTGCTGTATGTGTTTGATTTGGTGGAGCAGCGCAACATTTACGCTAACCGGCTGCTGGGAGAGCTGCTGGGATATAGCCTGGAGCAACTCAAGGCCATCGGCAGCGATCTTTTGGCGACGATCATGCATCCAGATGATTTTGCTCGGGTGCCCACTCACTTTGCTCAGTTTCAAGGCATCGCCGATGATGAAGTGATCGAGTTTGACTTTCGAGTCCGGCATGCCGATGGCAACTGGCGCTGGCTGTCGACCCACGAAATCGTGTTTGAGCGACAGGCCGATGGCTCACCTCGGCGGATTTTAGGCGTTAGTCGAGATGCCACTCAGCAGAAACAATCGGAACTCACGGCAAAAGAGCATGAGGAACGATTTCGCCTCATAGCGGAAACCATCCGAGACGTCTTTTGGGTGGCTGATTTTCGCATTCCCAAGATTCTCTACATCAGCCCAGCTTATACCGAGACTTGGGGACGATCGCCCGACGAAGTGTATCAAAACTATCAGCTCTGGGCAGAAACCATCCATCCCGAAGATCGCCAAAGAGTCATCGAGACGGCGGCGCAGCAGCTGGATCAAGAAATGCTCGAGCAGGAATACCGCATCATTCGGCCCGATGGCTCAATTCGATGGATTCGCGATCGCGGGTTTGCGGTCCGAGACGAAGCGGGCAATCCGCTGCGCACGGTGGGGATTGCGCAAGATATCACCGAGCGCCGGCAAGCCGAATCGGCGCTAGCCGCAAATGAGGCCAAGCTACAAAGTTTCGTCGAGTCGAATGTTGTGGGTATTATTTTCGGCGATATTCACGGCGGGATCTTTACCGCCAATGATGAATTTTTGCGCATTGTGGGTTATACCCGTGCAGACTTAGAAGCCGGGCGTCTGCAGTGGATTGAGATGACCCCGCCCGAATATTTGCCGCTGGATGAAAAACGTATTGCGGAGGCTCAGTCTCGGGGGGCCTGCACGCCCTATGAAAAGGAATATATCCGGAAGGATGGTAAACGAACTCCGGTGTTGATTGGTTTTACGTTATTGGGCGATCGCCGCGAAGAATCAGTTGTCTTTGTGCTGGATCGTAAAGCGCGGAAAAAAACGGAGCGGGCCTTGCGGCGAAGTGAAGACCGCTTGCGCATGGCGATGGAGTCAGCCCAACTGGGCACCTGGGACTGGAACCTGACAAAAGATCAGTTGACCTGGGATGCCAATTGCCGAGCCATGTTTGGGGTATCTGCAGATGTGCCGATTTCCCTAGATGTGTTTTTCCAAGGGCTGCACCCCGACGACCATGAGCGACTGCAGCAATGCATCGATGACTGTATGAATCCGGCTCTTGGAGGACGATATGAGGTGGAATATCGCACCATCGGCATTGAAGATGGCATCGAACGCTGGGTATTGGCCAAGGGGCAGGTTTATTTTGAACCGAACGGGCGGCCTAAACGGTTTGTCGGAACAGTGCTGGATATCACTGAGCGGAAGCAAATCGAGCTCGTTCTACGGGAAAGTCAAGAGCGGCTACAGATGGCGGTGAAAGGATCAGGCGGCGGCCTGTGGCACTGGAACATCTTGACCAATGAAGACTATCTCAGCCCAGAATGGCTGGGCATGCTGGGCTTTGCAGAGGGTGAATTGCCCCATAAATATAGCTCCTGGGAGAAGCTGATTCATCCTGAGGATAAGGCGATGGTGATGGAACTGCTCTATGCCCACTTGCAGGATGAAACGAAGCCTTATGAATTTGAATATCGGCTGATGACCAAGGCTGGCGCCTGGAAATGGATTGCTAACTATGGCCAGGTGGTTGACCGCGATGAGTCTGGCAAACCAACCAAGATGGCGGGCATTCACCTCGACATTAGCGATCGCAAACAGGCCGAAAAGCGCCTGCAACTGAGCGAAGCCCGGTACCGCACGCTGGCTAATGCAGTTTCTCAACTGATGTGGATTAATGATGCGGCGGGTAATATTGAGTTCTTTAATCAGCAGTGGGTTGATTACACCGGCGTCGAAACCTTAGAGACAGGCGTGGGACCTTGGCCTGAGGTGATTCACCCGGAGGATATTGAAAGGACTTATGCGGTGCGGTCAGAGGCGATCGCAGCCAAAACAAGCTACGAAATTGAAGCTCGGATCAAGCGCTACGATGACACCTACTACTGGCATCTAGTCCGGGTTGAGCCGCTATTTGATGACAATGATCAGGTGCTCAACTGGTTTGGCACGGCTACCAACATCCACGCACGCAAGACCATCGAAGCCGAAAGAGAACGACTGTTCGATCAAGAAAAAGCCGCTCGAGAATCGGCAGAGCAGGCCAATCGGGTAAAAGATGAGTTTCTGGCCATTTTGTCCCATGAGTTGCGATCGCCGCTCAACCCTATTTTGGGCTGGTCACAACTGCTGCAGTCAAAGGAGTACGACCGCGATAAGACTTTGCAGGCATTAGAAATCATTGAGCGCAATGCCAAGCTGCAGACCCAGCTAGTAGATGATTTGCTAGATGTGGCGAAGATTCTCCGGGGGAAGCTAGAACTGGGCTACGCTCCAGTTAACTTGAGCGCTGTGATAACAGCCGCTATCGA